>DATKYR010000187.1:0-20967 GCA_035528395.1 Sedimentisphaerales bacterium | reverse complement strand
GGCCTGGGTAAATATCAGGTCGGTCACTACTACGTGGATGGGTATTGTTATGAAAGGTGAAACCGCCTGGAGGCTTGGTGTCAACGGCGATACCACAGGCATTCACTGGGGATTCACAGGTGGTGACAGGGGCTGGCAGGCAGCAAACTCGGTGACTGAGCTGCCCCTGGATGAATGGCACCATATCGCTGCAACGTATGATAAAAGTGTCGGTGGCACCAACTATGTCGACGGAGTTGCAGAGACTGTAAATCCGGATCCTGATGGAGTTGCTGGTAATGAAATGCCTCTTCTATTAGGCGAGAACCCGGAAGCGCTCGGACGTTTATTTGACGGCCTACTTGACGATGTACGTATTTACGACAGGGCGTTGTCTGCGGCTGAGCTTAGTGAGCTTGCAGGTCCGTCCGGCTATGTGTATGATGGCGACGCTCTGGATGACACGTGGAGCCACGACAACGGTTCCGACGCGTGGGATGGTACGGGGCCCGGCGAAGGCAATCCCGGTGGAGCAGCAGCGCTCACTGAGGACGGAGTTACGTTCCTGCGTATCCAGGATACCGGCGATCCCAGGAGCTTAGGTATCGATGACCCGAGTAACCGCAAGGTCTATTTTCAACGCCCAATGGATATTAGCCTGGATGGGGCGAGACTTGAGTTCCGGATTCGAATTGCGACCTCGGCTCCTCTGGATGATCTGGTAACTGGTGAACCCTGGCCGGCTGAAGGTATTGGCTACCACATCAGGGATAATGGCAAGGGTATGATTGGCATAGGTGAGGCCGGCGAGGCCGGCGTGGGGATAATCTCGTTCTCCCTGGCCCAGCCTGGTGAACCTATGTTTGAGGATGTAGCAACTGATGTGCTGGTGATGAACAACCTGGTGGGCACTGAAGCTTCGGGCGACGTGGACACCGAGAATGCAGCAGCAGCAGTGGCTGTAAACATGATCGCCGTTGATGACGCTGCCCAGTGGAATACCTTTACAATTGACATTGCCGCCGGTGGTGCGGGCACACATATTGTGAGTGTGTCCGTCAATGGCGGGCCGGCAGAGTCATTTGAGGTAACCGTGGGCACTGATCTTGAAAACGATACCAGCTCCCTTCTTATCGGCTCCGCCGGAACCGGAGGCATCACGGCGTTCGATGTGGACTATGTCTCGGTTCAGTAATTGAGAGCCAGGCTACATTCGAGTAGTTGAAGAAATGTTAGACCGGGCTAATATGTATGGCCCGGTATGATGACGTTGACGGGGTTTGGGGGCACTGTAAGTGCCCCCAAACCCCTACTATTTAGGTATTATCTGGGCGGGCCCATTAGAGCTGGTAATCAGCACGTAAAACTGGAGGAGGAAAGCAGAAACGCTTTCACACACCATGTATCAGAGGACTTTTCTCGTTAGCGATGTCCAGGCAATTAGGCTATACAGGGATTGATTCTATGCAGCTTATGTTGGGCTACTGCCTCTACCAGCCATCCTGTTATGGCGGGCTTGTAATCGTAATCATTGAGGTCGCGTAGGTCATCAGGGTCCAAAGGTCCCACACCGCCGACGATTTTTCCGAACGTATCGCTTTCCACAGCGTAAATTTTGCCGTTCGTATGCTGCCAAAATCCTTTTACTGCTCCCATAACGTCTCCCCCTAAATTTTCAGCAAAATTGTCTTATATGCACCAACCCAGTACGAGCTTTCTGCAGGGCCCCTCTTAAAACAATGCAGGGCCCCCTTAATAATATAGTAAATACATCCGCCGAGAGCAAAAAAGGCTATTTTCTTTATCTGGAGGAGGAAAAAAGCAGCAGGAGGGGCACCTTAAAGCACCATATATTATAGGACATATCGTATGTTGTAAGGTCGAGAAAATCAGGCCATACGGCGGACGTTCTAAGTGAATCCAAAGGCAAATTTCTATGATTTATTATTCTGGTGAGTTTGCATCTCTCAAACCATTTCTTATATTTTAATCAGGGGTAACTATTATTTTAATCAGGGGTAACTATGAGTCGGACCGAGCTAATAATCGGGTTGATTATTTTGTTGATAGGAACTATTGCGATAGTGCTAATAGCGATTAAATGAAAAAACAGGTAATTGTCAGGAAGCGAGCCGCGCTGTGCGACTTGCTAATCAATATCAATTTTTCTTAATTAAGGGGGCTTATCATGGCCAATAAGAGAAGAATGGTTATCGATGTGATGGTTGTATTTGCAACAAGTTTAATACTCACCGGATGTGGAAATTCTTCTGTCGCGGAATTTCATCAAGCGGTGCAGTCAGGAGATCTTGAAACGGCTGAAGCCTTGTTGGCAGAGGAGCCGACACTGGTGGATACCGAAGCAGGTGGCCAGGCTCTCCTGTTCGAGGCACTTCGGGAGGAGCAGAAGCAAATGGTTTTGCTTCTAATTGACAGCGGCGTTGATGTAAACGTTAAAGAACAATGCTTTTCTCCCCTGCACTGCGCGGCCCAGCAAGGCCATGCAGAGATTACCGAGCTTCTCATTGCCAAGGGAGCCAATCCAAATGCAATAGATATGATGGGTGAAACCCCTTTGCACGCAGCGGTCTTAGGAGGCCACAAGGATGTAGTCATGGTTCTTCTTGCCGGGGGAGCGAATGTTAATTCAATAAATCGAATGGAACGAACTCCTTTACACTTTGCAGCCAGAGACGGTTATGTGGATGTGGTCGAGGTTCTGCTCGCCCAGGGAGCGGATGTTAATGCAAAAGATAAAAGTCCAAGTCGTACTCCCCTCCATTATGCGGCTCAACAGGACCACAAGGACGTCGCTGAGCTCTTACTTGTCCAGGGAGCAGATGTGAATGCAAGAGATTTGTTGTCTCGTACTCCTCTGTACTGGGCGTCCATTAGGGTCAGTAAGGAAGGTGTTTGCAAAGATGTTGTCGAATTACTTCGCGAGCACGGAGGTCAGTATTAGCAAAACTGGTCACCGGAGTGTAGATGGATCTCGATAACAACTCCTTAATTGGGGAACCAAGAAACTCAATTTTTTAAGGAGGAAAGCAATGAAAAAGAAAAATCATATTAAAATGAGATTCTCGACACTTTTATTTTGCTGTTTGGCGATTGTGTTATGCGCCGCACCGCGTGGCTGGGCTGACGGTAGCTACAAATTATATGATGGTGGGGAGATATACGATTTAGATGATGGGGAGATATACGATGTCACGGAGGACCTGTATTGGCTGGAAGTGGGGGCTGGTACGACAGTGAATCTTCGTTGTGCCTCTGTTAAACTGTACGTATATGCATATCCTGGCAGCATTTTGAATATCTATTCCGGCAACGTTGAATGGTATGTTCTTGTTAAACCGGCTATGGCAACAGGTTCGTCAGAACCAGAAGCAGTTGTGACGGTTTATGGCAAGGACTTTAAGGTCGATGGTGATTCGGTCAGTTACGGTCCAATAGTAATCGATAGTTTATCGAATGGGATCTTCGGAGGTATATTGACAGGGATCTACGGAAATCTTGAGTCCATTGAGCTGAAGTTTATAAGCATTGTACCCATTCCCATTCTTTTAGAACCTCCTGCTGTCTCTGAGGTTGAAATCCAGATTGACATCAAGCCCGGCAGCGATCTCAACAACATAAATCTCAAGTCCAAGGGAGTCGTGCCAGTGGCAGTGCTAACGACCGAGGACTTCGATGCCAGCACCATTGACACTGACCCTGACACTGACACCGTGAAATTAGCAGGAGCTTCGCCCGTGCGTTGGAAGCTATGCGATGTAGATGGCGATGGCGATCTGGATATGCTGTTTCATTTCAAGACGCAGGAGCTTCTGAAGAATGAGAAGAATCCGGATGGTCTTGATGAGGGCAGCACAGAGGCTACATTGACGGCTACGTTGATTGGGTCGAGAGAGACAACTGATGGAGAGGTAGTAATACAAGGAACCGACGAAGTGTGCATCAAGCCACAGAAGAAGAAAAAATAGATTTACCGGTTTATAACCGGCAGATTGACGCTGCAAAATCCTCTAACTACAAAACTATTAAAGGGCTGTGAGCATTATGCTTGCAGCCCTTTTATCATTACTGAGGCCCACAGACTTTCTCTAAATTTTGCCCTTACTGTATAGGATACCAGGCAGAGATATTATCGGTCTAAACATATTATTTCCGCCACTTTTTTAAGAAAACGAAATCTTCAATCAACGTATTGTATAAAAAACGTAATCGTCCGGCAAAGTACCGCTTCTTGATGGCCGATATAGGAGATGTATTTCCCAAATTTTATATTTTTTGGCTGAAGAGATGAAAGAAAAGGCTTTTACACTCGTCGAAATGATATTAGTTGTGACCATCCTGGGCATCCTTGCTGCAATTGTTATGCCCACATTTCAGGGGCATATTGCGAAAGCTCGGGAGTCAGCGGCCAAAGACAATCTCAGAGTAATGCGAAACCAGATTGAGTTGTATAAGCTGCAGCATAAGGGAATTCCACCGGGATATGCGGATGAGATCCCCATAGGGGCGGCAATGCTGGAATTGCAATTTACTACCACCACCGATGAAGCAGGCGTGGCTTCTTTATCCATAGTGCCTTCCGCCCCTTTCCTACATGGCCCTTATGTTAAGAAACTACCCGGAAATCCCTACAACAAGTTATCCAATATCACCTATGTAGACGAAGCGACCGACTTTTCTGCAGCGGTGGACGGCACCTCCGGTGGATGGTTATACAAGAAAGAAACCGGCGAGTTTAAGATTAACTGGACCGGCAAAGATAGTGAAGGCATTGCCTTTTACGATTATTAAATGGGGATTATTCTGCCACAAACCGGCAGGCATAAGGATGCCGGGAATCCACACAAAATTTTATATGGACTCCCCCACTGAGAGGGTTTTTAGTCCATCACAATTGGCGAATCCAAGTGGGGGCTATCAAGGACATTAATGAGATGAAGGCCGGCAGAAGCCTTATCGGTCTTAACAACTTTTATAACGCCGTATTTTTGCATTCTTTCATTACGTTTCGTAAAATTTAATTGGGAACTATGAGTCTGACAGAATCTCTTATGCTGACTTTTTACGGGTGCAGGAACAATTGCTATCGTCCTTTTGGCAGTGCGGAGGAACGATGATGCTCGGAATTATAAAAGATATAGAAAAGGCCAAAGTAAAATCTGATATTAAATTAGCACGTGCAGCCGAATCATTGGAGCAGATTGCCAATGATATGGACGAGTGGATTGGGCAACAAAGGGATAGATTTAAGTGCACCACGATAGCTTTCCCCAAAAAGTGGATTTCACGTTGGTTCTCAGATTTTTTCATTATGGAATTGTTCAGGGACAAGGTACACAAAAAACATTTTGGTGATATCGTAGATACGTTCCACTTGTATATGCCTGATATCGCTGAGTCGCTGAAGGAGATAGGGCACAATTTCTTAAACTGCGCCCAATTTATGCGACAAATTCAACATGTTAAGAACAGGGTAGAGGATAATCATGACCTTGAATATTGGTGTGCCAATTTTTTCGACACAGCAGCGACCCCAACGGTAGAACGCCTTCGACATTTAGCGGAACAGACAAGAGAATATTTAGCGGCTCCAAAGCAAGCAGAAACAGTAGAGAAACGTCCTCAGGGAGTATTGAATAAGCAAGTCGGTAAATTCTTGAAGTCTTCTCCCTCGGATATATCAGCTTCCGAAATAGCAAAAATACTAAATGAAAATTATGTTGGAGTATATCAACCAATCAGTCCCTGCTTAGTCGGAAAAACAGAAAATTGGAAAAAGCATCGTGAGAAAAACAAAAGTCGTGGGAAAAGCTGAGCAGGGGAAGTTTGGATGGTTCACATTATTCACAACATACAGCTTTTAAGCTCAAGAATTCAATAACGCCTCCTTGACAAATGTCTCAAAATCTCGATTTTGCTTTCCCATTTATGTGAATTAATCCCGGTCGGCGGACTTTGGCCCGACCCCCACAATCCGCGCCAACATCTCCATAAAAATTTCAGCACTCTCATATCACGACCCTCATCTCAAATGCTGATAGGTTTTTACCATCAATACATTGTAATACATCCTTCCCTGGAAAACTAATCAGTGAGGACTATAGCTAAGTGCCACCGTTGATACCAGATGTAACGTTTTTTCCGCTTTATCAAAGAACATATTGCCAATACGTACCCCAGAGATTTTGCTTGACGGGAAGGTTGCTAATTTTTTATAAACAAAATTGGTGTAGTTTATGCCAGCATAGAACCTGCCCTGAGCGAACAAAAGCTTGCCCTGAATTAGCCGTAGCTCTGCCTGCCCTCCGTAGCTTTAGCGAAGGAGGGAGCGTAGTCGAAAAGGTAGTCGAAAAGGTAGCCGAAAGGGCCGAATGGGTCGAAGTGTCGAATCCAAAAATACTTGTCCGCCGAAGCCTTGGCGAAGGCGGATTTCGCACCACTTTAATTATATCGATTCATTCTCCAACAGTATGAGAAACAACCTCAAAATTAGGAGGGTTACGATTTTCTTTGCTCTATCTATCTACCGGCGAGGAAAGGTTTTCGCCGAAATCCGAAAATTCGAAATTGACATCTGTCCACCGTATGCTGTATTGTGCTAATCATTAATAATGATTTTCGCAAAAAAGGTTCGATGAATGACAAAATGGCTTCATCCGAGGACAGGTTAAGAAATACAAGTCATTTTTAAGCAAGGAGAAACAGATATGGGCGATAAGGGAAAAAGAGATATAGGCAAAAAGGAAAAACAGAAAAAGGCCAAGCTTAATCCAAAGGAAAAACGAAAATTAAAAAAAGAAAAGAAAAATAAATAAATGCCCCGTGCTGTCCGGTGACCTTAAATCAAGCAAGTAAGTTGTCTGCCCGTGTGGTACAGAAACTCATATGAGGAGATAGCTATGAAAGCGAAGAGAACCCGAAGAGCTGTTCTTCCCATTATTATGGGATCACTGGCGCTTGGCCTCGCAGTGGTTTCCCTCAACGCAGTTGATGCTTCAATGGAAGCTGAGGCTAAGAAAGAGTCGAATATTCTTACGGCTCAACAGATCGTAGACAGGATCAAGCTGCACGTGACCTGTCCCTGGCAGGAGCAGACTGTCGATACGTTCAAGGCGGGGGATCCGGATGCGCCGGTGACCGGAGTGGCGGTGACGTTCATGGCCACGTATGATGTACTCAAGCGAGCGGCTCAGCAGGGATGCAATTTTGTGATAACACACGAGCCGACATTCTATCATGGGCAGGATGATACGAGTCAGCTCGACCCGGACCCTATCATCGAGGCCAAGCGAAAGCTCATCAGGGACAACCACTTGATTGTGTGGCGTTTTCACGACCATATTCATCGAACCGAGCCCGATGGCATTGTTACCGGTATGGTCGACATGCTTGGATGGAAAGACTTCCAAAAACAAGAAGAGGAGCTGTACTTTGAGTTTCCGAAGCCGATTTCATTACAGCAGTTTGTTACCGGCCTAAAGAAGAAATATGCCCATTCAGCCATCCGGGTCATTGGTAATCCTCAGATGCAGTTCACGAAGTTTGGCCTTGCTGTGGGTGCTTCGGGGTCGATTAAGCAAATGAAGATGCTACAGCGGGATGACGTTGAGGTGCTGGTTGCAGGTGAGACACGAGAGTGGGAGACAGTAGAATATGTCCGGGATGCCAAAGATATGTTCCGGAAAAAGGCCGTGATTCTTCTGGGGCACTGCATTTCCGAAGAAGCCGGCATGAAATACTGTAGCGAATGGCTCAAGTCATTTGTGAACGAGGTACAAATCAAGTTCATTCCAGCCGGCGATCCGTTCTGGACACCTTGAAATTTCTTGGGCCGGTCCTGCCAGTATATTTAAACCAGTGCGCACGCGCGAAACTTGCCTTTTGGGGGTTATTCTGGCTCTCGCCAAGTTCGCCGGATGTGGCGCTAAAAGCAACAGGGGCCTATACCAAACTGATATAGGCCCCGAATTAACGCGAATCTATCCCGTTAGATATGAAAAATACGAAGTTATCTAACTGGGTCAACCGCACCGCCATATCTTGCTTCGCAATCCGAAGTCCACAGGATGCCTTACGGCAGAAGCAATGGGGAACACTTAAATCCCGACTTAAGGCTCCGGCGGTGGCGGAGGATACAGCCGAATATCGTCGAAGTACATCGTACCTGAACCACCAGCTAACGGATTGTTCCTGTTACCAAGACCAATAGCAATTGTATTAACATTGGCAAGGTTCACGCCCTGGTCTGCAAATGCCTGCAGGTCGATATTCCATTGTGTCCAGGTTACTATCTGTGCTGCATTAGGATTATCATGCGAGACCACCGCGCTGCCGTTGAGGGCAACATAAATCTGCTCAGCAGCGTTAGCTGCATCACCCATAAACCAAATCGTCAGTACTCCAACACCTTGTCTGGTCCAATCCCGCATCGAATCCAATGTCTTCTGTGCCTCAGAGTACCCTACACTGTTATCGTAGAAAAGCGGCATTGACTGTCTGCCGTTGTTAACATTAGTCTGCTCGGCAAAAGGAGGATTTTCATAACCAACAACAGAGCCGTTTGCCGGGTTCTCGAATCCGTCCAACCAGACATTAAATATCCTGTTGCTCTCGGGGTCGTCCGGATTAAGGTCATTGTAGGACTCAAAGTCGTCCACAACAAGGAAGTCGGCTGTCGTAAAACTCCAGATATCACCCACCCACACGCTGTCGGGATTGACATTATTGACCTCATCAACACGCCAGTAGTAAGTCTTACCCAAATCGAGAGACATGGGACCATAGATAGTCTGGCTTAAGGTAGTAACAGGGGCTGTACCATCTATTACGGCCTGCTCATCGTTGCTAAAGTAGAGATTATATTCAGCAGCCTCTCTCCCAGCTCTCCAGTTCAGGGTCACATCCAGAGCAATATCTACTGCCCCGGAATCCGGCCCGGGCTCTCCTGCATGGACAGGTATGTGGAAGAAACGAACCTCGCTAAGACCAAATTGGTTAAAGATTTCTTCCCAGTTGCTATTGGCTGTAAGCCTGATGTACTTTACTGCTGTATCGTTAAAATCCACCGTAGTATTGTGTGCATAATTGGCCGAACCGGGCGCCCTGGCAAACTCATGAACGGTTTCCAATGTGGTATAGTCAAAACCGTTGACAGAATATTCAATAGTAACATCTTTGAATCCGAAGCCTACAACTTGTTCCAGACTATCATTAGAATTCCAGACCCACATCTCATGAAGTTTGTAAACTTTGTCGAACTCATATTCTATCCAGGTCGGCTGATCACCAATTTGGCTGCTCAGCCACATCGCGTCAACACTTATATTACCATGTAATAAACCACTTTCATCCAGTCCCGAACCATTGATGGTATTTTCGGGTCCTTTATCCGGTTCGCCGCTGGAAGCTGAGGTTGATATATTCTCACCGGGAATCTGGTAAGCAAGAGGCTCGACTGTAAATTGCCAGACATTGCCTTTGTATATAGTGTTGTCCGGCGGGGCACTTACCTGATCAATCCGCCAGTAATAGGTTTGGCTAAAATCTAAACGAATGGTTCCACCGAAAGGATAGATGTTAGGATCCTGGCGATTCATATATACACCACTCTGATCAACAGTTGCAGTTGCATCGTTCACATCATCGAAATTTGTTCCGAGGTACACATCATGCTTGTCAGAAAAACCTCCCGGCATCCAGCTCAAAACCACATCGCGTGGCACATCTGTTGCCTGGTCAGCAGGATTCGGCTTCTGAGCCATTTGTGGAAGTCCCCCAATATCGCCCTCAAGCCACATTCCGCCATTTTCTCCCATCTCTACGGTTCGAACAATTGCATTACCTCCCTCGGCCGGCGCCAACATGAACGCTACAAATCCATTAGTATCGCTGTTGAGCAAATCAGCCAAGGCCTGACTTGTTTCAGTTGATTCCCTTGCTCCACGAGAGGGTGCATTAAACGTCAGCAGGATATCGGTTACGTCAGCCAGATCCAGGGCAACCGCCGAATCGAGCCCTGGTGTGGGATTATTCTGAACACCGGGAGCCGTATTCCATGTGATTCCCTCGGCGACGAGGTCCTCATGTTCCTCAAGAACTCCAAACACATTAACCGTCCCAGTGTCATGCCCGTAATTACTGAAGCTCATATTTGAAAAAACAGCGCCTTGAGCTTTCACCTCAGAAAGATCGTATGTAACAAATCCTACACGGCGTCTGCCGCCAATATCGCGCATGTGCATACCTGAGCCACCGGGGCTCGAGTCCGGCCCTTCCTGTGCGTCATTGCTGACATGCCCATCGAACGTTGGCACTAAACTAAAAGGTGTGGCCTGAACTCTACTTGCTACGCTAAGCACCAAAACAAAAGAAACCAGGTAAATCAATCTTTTACACATAACAATCCTCCTTCAAAAAATTTTAATATAGGTTGTTAATTGAAATGTAAAAAAATAACCGTGAAACACGAGACTTTCGCTGCAACTCTGTGTCCTGCATAATAACTCCTCCTCTACCGAAAAAACACAAAGATTCCACACCTTAAAGGGCCAAAATCCACAGTACTTACTTATGCGACCCTTTGGCTACCCCTTCGACGGAGTTTACCCTGAGCGCAGCCGAATGGGCTCAGGGCTTACGGCTAATTCAGGGCAAGCTCTTATTTGCTCAGGGCAGGTTCTATGCAGGCATAAACTACACCAATTTTATTTATACCAAATTAGCCACTTTCCCGTCAAGCAAAATCTCTGGGGTATGTATTGGCAATATGTTCTTTGATAAAGCAGAAAAAACGTTACATCTGGTATCAACGGTGGCACATAACTATAGTCTTTAGTCTTTGCTGATTAGTTTTACAATGAGGGAGGTGGTACAGTGTATGGAATATACACTATCGCTTAAGCCTCTGCTTTGTTCAATCTACTCTCTACAAAGCAGGGGCTTTTTCTAAATCCGCTTTTCGGCAGGAACACGTCTTATCGATGAATTTTTCCAAAAATCTGCAAAAGTTTTTCTTGATTTGCGCCTGGGTAAATGCTACAATCACTAAATAGTCCCCGGAAGTACCAGAGTACAACAATAGGAAAAGAGTCATCCAATATAATGTGGTGTCTCTATGTTTTTGTCCTTTGCTATGTATTCAGGCAATAACGTCCTAACTGAGACCTCCGTTTCTACAGGCAAAGAGTCTCTTTGCCTGTGGGCTTAAGGGGTATTACTTGCATGTTCCTTGTAGGCTCTGACGGACTTCAGTTGGGCACCTGTCGAGGCTTGGCAACGCCAAGCGAGCCGAGACGGGCGATGTAGTAGTGCCCATTTTTTGCTTGTGCACCTATATTATCAGGTGCCGAAGATTCCAAAAGAAGAAAGGAGCAGTGGAAAGTAGTACTATTAGGAAGTCATTCTCAACTAAATAGGCTCCCGCCGATTGCGTAAGATAATATTCTTACTGGCGCTGTGACTCGGATGCCCTTTGTGAAAAGACCTGCCACCTGGAAGCATTCCGCTAACTCTTTTGTTGATAAGTGTTTATGATATAGCGAGATAAGCCTAAGAATTGCTGCAGGCCACGTGTAGGGCCAGGTAAAAGCCCGCGAGGCTCTAAAGACAGTGACTTGCTGGTAAAATTGTGGAAAAAACGTTATATTTGGTGTCTTTGGTGGCACTTAATTATAGTTTTGATTTGTAATGATAACAGGATCCCTGTATGGATCAGCAGTTGTGTCAAATCGAACTGATCAGGCGGGCCCAGCTCGGCGATAAGGAATGCCTCGGTCAGTTGGCTCAGCAGGCAAGAGAACGCCTGCGCACGTATGTCTACCGTCTTACTCAACGGGACGACTTGGCGCAAGAAATCGTACAGGAGAGTTTGTTGGAGATGTGTAAAGTGTTAGGTAAGCTGAAAAAAGCCGATCGATTCTGGCCCTGGCTCTACGGCATAGCCATTAACAAGCTGCGGCGTCACTATCGAACCGAGCAGAAACAACAAAGACTGGCGGTCTCCAGTGCAGAACGCAGGGGCACACTGAAAGAACGGCAGGATGGGCTGGAGAACCTCGTCAGCGAAGAGTTGAAACAAATTATCTCGGCGGCAATGCAAAAGCTCAGGACGCGGCACAAAGCCATCCTGATCATGCGATGCTATGATGGGATGACTCATTCGGAGATTGCCGAATCGATGGGCTGTAGCGAGTTTAGTACGCGTATGCTGTTTTTGCGTGCGAAAAAGGCCTTGCAGCGAGAGCTTTCGCGTAACGGCTTCGGCAAGGGCTCTTTGTTAGCCGCTCTCGTGCTGTTCGGAAAGATGACAGCCCCAAGTAAGGCCGCTGCTGCACAGGTGACAGTCGCGGCCTCCACAATGAAGGTTGGGTTACTGACCGGAATCGTCGGGCTGGCAACCACGAAAACGGCGATTGTATCGTTCACTGCGGCTACCGCCTTGACTGCCGGGACGATAGTGGCGCCATCAATGCTCTCGAAGCAGGGTACCGAAGGCCTTGCCCCCTCGGTCGCCAGTTCCCAGACTGTTAGTCAGTTCGGCCGGAACAGCAACGCGGACGAACAGTATTGGTACTATTTCCCGGAAGGTCCGGCAAGACCAATGATGCTGCGGGCAAACTCGGGTGCGGTCGGTGGAAACTCCGAGCGACAGATACTGCAAGACGACCAGGCAAATTATGACTTCCACGACAATAGTGTCCATATTAACAACTACCGCATGTGGGCTGAAGACCTTAGTGTGCCTATGCTGCCCACGGACGATCCCGGACTGAGCGATTTTCTCCGTAAGATCCAGCCTGGCACAAGGACCGTCCAGTCTGTAGCCACTAAAGGTAAGAATCTGCTGATTATAGCCGCCCGCGATGAAGCCGAACAGAACAGTCGGCCCCTGGTCATGCGTCATAACAACGCATTGGAAGAGGATTACTTTCAGTCTGACTGGCCAGCCACAGCCAAGGTCTTCGATAACCGTGATGCTATGCATAGACGCGGATGGACTTACTTTAGAGTCAGTGGTAAAGTAAACGGCCAGAACGTTTTTGGGACGGGGAGAATACCATTTGTTTACGCCACCAGTGAACAATACAGCCCCTGGCTGAAACTGCAGGTGGGTTCCCTGATGATAGTTGATACGTACAAGGAAGCTTATCTGAACCGTTTACAATCCGAACAGTTTGAGACATACGCCGGCGGCAGCTTCTTCAAGGGGCTAACCAGACCTTGGATGGGACTTCATACAATCGATACGGTGCGCCGCGACGCGGCCGAACAGCGTATTTCGTTTGAGACAAAACATACCCCGGGCAGCCAGTTTGCGCAGGTGGAGCTAATCGATAAAGATCTCAGACTAATCTACAAGATCGATCTGGAAAAGGACGTTATTGACGAAATTACCTTCTCAACTGACCAAGGCAATAAGGGGAATCTGAAGTTCTCATATCTTCAGTCTATTGAAGGAGCTGGAGTTAGTGATGAGTTTAAGCCTCCAAGACCAAAACGACAGAGGGCCTCTAATAGCAGTCCGGGTCTGTTATGGCTTGCGCAGTTGGTGGAAGGTTCACTGGGGTAAACCGGCGGGATTGTACGCACACAAGGTTATCCCGAACCAAGGAGGACGGCATTAATGGACATGATGTATTACATTTTGTCCAACAGGGGCAAAGTAAATGAAACTGCTAAGAAGAGGTTGGGTTCTTTGGACTACTATTTTTGTGAGCGCAGTAGTTTGCCTGGCCCCAAGTGTAGTCAAGGCTGATTGGACCTACGAATATCGGGAAGATTTCAGCACCAACAGCGTGGAAAGAGACAGCTTCCTCCACTCGGTTTTTTGGCCCCAAGGGGCCTTTCCCCCTCCCCAAACGCATCTGTACTATCTTGATACGGGATCGCAGCGAGAATTAGGCTTCGGAGACTACAACAATGACCCGGCCCTTCTGGGTTATTGCTTCCCGGTCGGCTCGGTTCAGGCGCAGGGGGCCGTTAGCGGATACCTGCAGATTGACGTACGATTTCTTGAAAGCACCGACCTGGTGTCAGGCTCTTTAGAATACTCGCTCTCGGACGATGGTGTCGTTTGGTCATCCGCACGGCAACTGAGGCAGGGAAGCCATAACATCCCGATCGAGTCGCTCCAGGGTACCTGTTACGTCAAATTCCGGGGAACTGAGGTCCTGATTGATAATATCGTAGTGCGTTTGAGCTCGCCCTCTGCTACGATTCGTGTGCCGCGTGACTTTGCCACGATCCAGGGAGCGATCGATTCTGCGTCTAACGGTGACATCGTGGAGGTCTCTGCAGGTACTTACACGGGCGATGGCAACTTGGATATCGACTTCCAGGGCAAGGCAATCACCGTGCGCAGTGAAGCTGGGCCAAATCGTACGACTATCGACTGTACAGGCCACGAGGGCCACAGAGGCTTCTACTTCCACCGAGGAGAAAGACCGAGTTCCGTTCTGCGCGGCTTTACGATCATCGGAGCTGTCGTGCCGGGCTCCGAGATTTCGCTGGACTCTGGGAGCTGGAGCTCAAGTCCTACAAATCCGGTCGGTGGCGGCATATACTGCGAGTTCAGCAGTCCAAGTATCATTAACTGTGTAATTAAACAGTGTTCAGCGGAGCTGGGAGGGGGCATCGGGGCTGTTGGCGGTGCACCGGAGATCATCGACTGTACAATCGAACAGTGCCAGGCCGGAGGTCTCGGAACAGCCGTATCCGGTGGATATGGGGCCGGCATCGGCTTGATAAGGGGCTCCGACGCCAAAATCGTCAATTGTACTGTCAACAGGAACGTCGGTTATTATAATAGTTACGGGGCAGGTGTATATTGTTGGCAAAGCAGAGCTCTGTTAGCGAATTGCGACATTTCCTTTAACAATGCACAGGGAAATAACAATGGCGGCGGTATCTACTGCGGCGGGTCTTCTACAAACGTCGTATTGGAGCAATGCATAATCTCGAATAACACTGCAGAGGCCGGCGGCGGCATCTTCGCGAGCTCGCCTGCCTATGTACGCGTGACAAATTGCACGATTGCTGACAACAGCCTGTCAAGTTCCCAGATGTCAATTGGGGGAGGGATTCACTCGGCCGGCAGCAACATTGCCATCAGGAACAGTATTGTGTGGTATAATGATGGCAAAGCCGTTTTGCTCAATAACCCGGCCTCGAACAGTCCCGTTCTATATTCAAATATCGAGGGATATTATCCAGGACAAGGTAACATCGATACAAACCCTCTGTTCGCCTCAGCAGCAGGAACTGATTATCACCTTCGGTCAGTCTTAGGCCGTTATTACAATGGCCAATGGGTCACAGACCAGGATAATAGCCCTTGTATAGATGCCGGTGACCCCCAGGACCCGGTTGGCTCAGAGCCCTTCCCAAATGGCAATCGTATCAACATGGGAGCATACGGCGGAACCCCTGAGGCAAGCAAAAGTATCGGGCCTCTTATTTTTCACGTTGATGCTTCAAGGGGCAGAAAATTCAACTCGGGCCTGAGTAGGAATGAAGCATTTGCAAAAATCCAGGAAGCAGTTGACTGGGCTATGGATGGCGATACTATAATGGTCTGGCCGGGAACCTATCGTGAAGCTGTATTTGTGGACGGCAAAGCAATAACCATTCAGAGCGCGGACGATGCAGCGGTGATTATGGCACCGGCTAATGATTATGCATTTACTTTTCAGTTCGCTGAGAATTTAAGGTGTGTCCTGCGTAATTTTGTTATTAAGAATTGTGGTCAAGCAGCTATCATTTGCCATAGCGCCTCACCTGAGCTAACTAATCTGACTATAGTTAATAACCAGTTTGGGATTATTGCTTATGAAGGGTCTAATCCAAGCATAACCAACTGCATCCTTTGGAACAACGAATTTGGCGACTTAGAACAATGCTATGCTCGCTACAGTTGCCTGGGAAAATTGGAGCCCGGTGATCAAGAACGCGGCAATATAAGCAAAGACCCCATGTTCGCTGATCCTGTCAATGGCGATTACCATTTGCAGTCCGAATACGGCAGATATTTACCAACGAATATGTGGGTAACGGACTCGCAAACAAGTCCTTGTATCGATAGTGGTGATCGCAGCATGCACATCGGACGTGAGCAGAAGCCTCACGGCGGTAGATTGAATATGGGTGCTTATGGTGGAACGCCGTATGCAAGCAAGAGCGGCCCGTCATGGTGATTATCAATCGTGATGTCTTAAATCCTTTTCAATGAAGGAGTTAGCGTTGCCGGCAGAGCAGCGACTGGGCAACAACAAGGAGGCAAACTCTCGTGGTCAACAGGAAACTGTTCACAAAACTGCAGCGTATTGAACCCAAACCGCTAAAAAATTTTTTTTGCACCCGATAAAAACTATAATTTTTTGGCTTGACAGGGGATTGAATGTCGAGTATAATAGAATAATATATTTGATGAGCAATGTTTGCGCAAATAGAATGGTCTGAGCACGGTAGGAGGATAGAAAAATCCGATCCCGATACAGACACATGAAGTTAGATAATATATCCAAGCAGGGCTTTACGCTGGTCGAACTGCTTGTGGTTATTTCCATCATCTCCCTAATGATGGGTATTACTCTGCCGGTGTTCCATCGGGTGCGGCATCAGGCCCGGGATATGCTGAGCATGAGTAACCAGAGACAGATCACGTCTACAATAAACCTCTTTGCCTCGGAGAACAATGATAGATACCCCGAATCGGTTGCCACTATAGGATTTGGGAATACCTGGAACTGGTCAGACTCAACCAGGTTAACCGGTAACAGACGGCGTAGCCCACAAGTACACCGAGCCATGAGCGAATATCTGCGGAGATACATACCCGACGCAAGTATCATGTTTTGCCCAAATGCGCCGCAGAAATACGAGTATTTACAGCAGGCTTGGGACGCCGGTGACAATTGGGACAATCCCAGGACCGCTTTTCCGGCTGATCCGGTTGGTGGTTCATATTGTTTCTATTGGAACTACAGAGGATTTCTTGGCGGACGCAGGGTCGTTTTCAGAGGACCGCAAGGTCCGGCAAGTAGTGGAAGATACAGCAAGCTGCTTGTTAGTGACTATTTTGGCTATGACCACTGGAGAAATCCCGGCTCGTTCAGCTGCTGCGAACCTTTCGATGGAGCTGGTATTACTCCCGAAACCTATTTGCTTTCATCCTATTGGTCTTGCAAGAGCGCTGCTGATGATTCTCCTGAAATCAAGCTCAAGGCCGGATACACTGACGGACACGTTGAGACCTATTCGTCCTCGGACGTCGTACCTATGAAGGTTTCCATTACTGCCGATGGTACTGTCCCATACCCTGACGGTGTGGGTCCGGGCATATTTTTCCTGCCGAGAAATGCCCTCCACTGAGACATGGCCTTGAGGGGGGTCGTTATTTCAAGTTTGAGGCTGGAAGAGACATTTCGCCACTCCAAAATGACCACTGTGCTTGACGCAGATGGTGACTATCTGGCGTACTAATTTTTCGGTAGCCGCGGAGCTGACTTCTTGCCAATTCGTACGATGGGTTAACTGCCAACGTAGCTGGTTACCAGTTGTCTAAAGTCGGGGGGAAGGAGGACTGAAAATGACGGCCGTGAGAAATCTGCGAGTTCGGCGGCCAATCTCTTTAATCCACGCCTTAATCCACGCCTTAATCCACGCCGGTAGCCATGTTGAATGATTTTTCTTAAAAAATATTCTATATTTTGTGGAATTTTGAGGCCCAAATTTCGCACTGTAATATAGAGGCAAAGAATATGTCAGCCGGATACGTGTTGAAATCCGAAAACTGACCCTTCGATACAACTTGCCCTGAGCGAAGCCGAATGGGCTCAGAGCTTGCCCTGAACGTAGTTGAAGGTGCAGGCCGGGGCTGGGCACAAAAAAGAAAGGCTGTGAGTGATTTTCACTCACAGCCTTTCTTTGCGTAAATCAGATATTCCACAAAGTTACTGCGGACAGTTCTCAAGCCAATCGGCAGTGAAAGTTGCCAGGTCTGCAAGGTTAATTTTCCCATCACCGTTAAAATCCTCGCATGCCGTGTAGCTTGTCTTTGGAATGAAGTAGTAATCTTCCGTTTCACCATACTCGTATCCGGTCTGTGGGCCGGAACCGCCGTTGCCTCTGGATCCGGGATTACTGCCGCCCTTCCAGGGCTTCTCAGAAAGAGTAATCCTCATCCATATTTCCTTGCGACCACTCTTCGGATGCCAGGACAGGAATGCCGGTGTTGTGAGTTGGTTGAATCCGGCCGGGAGATTGAAAAGATATTGATTCCTTACAACCCATTCTGATACAAATCCTTTGGAGCAGGCGAGAGTGGGATTAGTGTTTCCGTCGTCGTCCCAGTCGCCATCACGGTTCCAGTCACACCAGACATTGACCCAAAGGCTGGTACTTGGGTTGATAATGTTGACAAAATAGTCAAATGTTGTCCAGCGACATGTGGGCATATTGACCGGGAAGATAACACCATCATCGCCTTTGTCCCTGTCCGGTGAGTTGGATTGGGGACCGATATTGTTGATGCCATCCTGATCCTGGCCCACGTCAGCTTCGGCTTCATTAGTAATAGTGCTGCCTAAGTGAGCCACTGCCTGAGGATTTAAATGAACCGGCCCATAAGGCCCGGCACCACTGGCATCGTTGAAGACAGTGGGGTAATATGCTCTCACTCCTGAAGGTCCTCCCTTGGGATATGCTGTCATGTTTCTACTGGAATTGTTAGTGCTGTCCGGTGCATCACCGAGGTCTAATGCTTTTGTTGGAGGTACTCCTCCGCCAAAACTAACGCTTATCATACCCTGACCGGTGGTGGAGCCGAACCCGCCAACCTCGATGAGGTACTGTCTGCCGGCGGTTGCGGCAAAGGTAATCTCTGACTGCCAGCCACAGAAGTCATCATTGCATTCGATCAAGTCACTAAGCCTCGGAGGGCAATTAACTCCATTATACACGGCGAGCTTTGTGTCGTAGCTGCTGCCGCACAAGCTGACTGTGACGTTACCTGTGCCTGTAGCGGTATAACGGTACCAGATGTTTGGGCTGGACATACAGTGACCGGGGCCATCGAACGTCGCGTTGGTGGTGTTAAAGGGCAGGTCAGTCACGTTGCTGATGGGCTTTGCATTATTACAATTATCGTTTGATCCCCATGGTGGCGGACTGGGGGGGTATCCCTCGCAACTGATAGTCATCACACCTGGACCGTGATCTGAGTCGGTGGCGCCCCCGACCTCGATGAGGTAGCGGTGGCCGGCAATTGCTTCGAATGTGACCTTAGACTGCAGACCACAGGAGTCGTCGTTGCGTGTGATCATGTCCGTATATGCCGGGTAGCAATCCCAGCCGTTATAGACGACGAGCCTGGTGTCGTAGCTGCTGCCGCACAGGCTGACGGTGACATCACACGTGTACGGAGCGGTATAGCGGTACCAGACGTTGTCGGTGGTATTATAGTGGCCGGGACCATCGAATGTCGCATTGTGGGTGCTGAACGGCAGGTTTGTTACGTTACCGACGGGCGTTGCATTATAACAGTTGTTGTTGGACGGCTCACCGGGCTCCGATGGTGGCGGACTGGGAGGGTATCCCTCGGAACTAATGCTAATCAAACCCTGACCTTTGCTGGAGCCGAACCCGCCAACCTCGATGAGATACTGTCTGCCGGCGGTCGCGGCGAAGGTAATCTCTGACTGCCAACCACAGAAGTCATCATTGCATTCGATCAGGTCACTTGACCTCGGAGGGCAATTGACTCCCGCATAGACGGCAAGCTTTGTGTCGTAGCTGCTGCCGCACAAGCTGACGGTTACGTTACCTGTGCCTACAGCGGTATAGCGGTACCAGATGTTTGGGCTGGCCATACAGTGACCGGGGCCATCGAACGTCGCGTTGGTGGTGTTAAAGGGCAGGTCAGTTACATTACTGATGGGCCTTGCATTATTGCAGTTGTCGTTTGACCCCGAGGGTGGTGGACTGGGGGGCTCTCCCTCGCTGCTGATATTCAACACACCCTGGCCAGTATTACCTCCGAAGCCTCCCACCTCAATCAGGTACTGGTTACCGGCGACAACGTCGATGGAAAGCTCAGATTGCTGGCCGCAGGCATCGTCATTGCACCCGATCACATCGTGCTGCTGTGGATAACACTCCCATCCGCTATAGACTGCCAGCACTGTGTCGAAGCCGCTGCCGCAGAGGCTGAAGGTGACGTTGCCCGTGTAAGCAGCGGTATAGGCGTACCAGATGTTCGAGCTCGTCATGCAGAGACCGGGACCATCGAAGGTCGCGTTTCTGGTATCGAAGGCCAGGTTCACCACCCCTCCGATTTGTGTTGCGCTATAACAGTTATCATTACCTGGCGGCAGACCTTTCGCAACATGCCCAGCACATAGCAGGATTCCCAGAATACATGCCAGTGCCCATTTTAACTTACAACCATTCATGATTTAGTCCTCCAAAAAAATTAAAAATCCACTTGTTTTTACGTGGCAGTTCCACAGATGTCGCTCTTGAACACCTGTGGAACCACAAAAACATTAAAATTACTCCTTGTTTGCGTGTCGGCACGGTTTTCTACGTTACCCGGATATTATCAAAGTAACTGCCGGTATTACCCCAGCTGTACAACGCTATAGTACCAGATGACAGGCTGCTGTCATTTACTGAGAAAACCGGGCTGCCATCAATAGACACCTGCAATGTGCTGCCCTGGGCAACAATCTTAACCTGATAATTCTGACCAATAACATATGGAACTGAATCTTCCGCCAGGAGGGTAAATTGACCGTTTACACATTTGACCAGCCGACGATAGCTCCGCTCCTGGTCCCAGCTGAACCTGTAGTAGTTATTCTCATCCTGATAGCGGAACATAATACCTATAATATCATTATCAGCAGACTTAATCGTAACTGCCGTCGTATAGTTCGTCCAGCCGGTGCCAGCTTGCCAGTATGCGTATGTACC
>DATKYR010000186.1:0-25263 GCA_035528395.1 Sedimentisphaerales bacterium | reverse complement strand
GCTGATAACAATGTGGTTCTCACAAATGTACTTACAATCAGGTATTGTTGAGAGTTCCCGGCTGTCTTTACTTTTGATGCTGAACGAAGCGACGTTCTTCTCGTTGGCAATTTGACTTATATCAAACGTCAAATTAGCCGAGTCCTCGAAATCAATAACAAAATCCTGCAGCCTGCTTTGTAAACGTTCGATTTGTTCATTCAAACGGATTTTGGTTTCCTTTTGTGCTGCTCTTAATGCAGACTCGTACACCTGTTTACTCTCATTGAGCTTGCTTTCAATACGTTTTTCGTGGTTCTTTTGGGGTCCTAAAACAAGTATATAGGCAAGCAGGAATGCTACAAAGCAAGCTGCCCATATGACTCCTGTTGTCGTAAGATATTTTTTATGGGTCTTCATGAAAGGCATTTTACAACCCCGTCTTAAAAACACACTCTATCTCGTAGGAGGCCACATCCCGGCCTTCAAGCGTCTCAGATTCCTGCGAAACTCCGATGTTCTCAAGCTTCGACTCAAGGAAAGCTGAAGAGCGAAGCCGGTTCCGAAAATCCCTGACTGCTTTGTCGCAGTCTTGCTGCGGACTACCACTAACGCTCATCTGTAATATTCTTACAGGGACATTCTTTTCAATCATTTCTTGTGGATTGTCTTTGTTGGGAACCTTTTTTCTCACAGAATGCTGCTTTACCTCAAGCTTGGTCAACATTACCGAGTCGGGCATATTCTCCACCAGTGTTACCAGCACGGGCGACCATTGGATATATCTGCTGATAGAGGAATTGACTTCCGACAGGTAATTACGGTAAACGATTTTCTCTTTCTCTAATGAATTTTGCAGCTCCACAGCACCCGACAATTTATCAATCTCTGCCTGGCATCTGACTATTTCCTGCTCCTTTATTGATGCTTGTGTTCTGTTGTTCAGATAGAAGCCGAACATTATTATTGCGATGGTCATAGGTACTGCAACGGTTACCGCGGCAATGGCTATGCCCCCGGGACTGCTCTTCATCGGGATGCCTTGTCCCTTTAATAAATCTATCGTGAACATGATTTCCTATCTCACTGCTTGTATAACGTTTATTCTTTTCCAATAATCAATTAAACCGACCTCATAGCAAGGCCGGCAGCCACTGCCAGTGCAGGTCCTTTCTTGTTGCAAATATCTCCGAACCGCTGAGCTGTATCGCAGCGTATTTTCTCAAACGGATTCCACAAAACCGTTTCGGCTCCGAGCCGGCTGTTCAATAACTCGATGAAACCCTTGGTAAGAGCAAAACCGCCGCAAACAAATATCTTCTCAACAGGCCTCGATTGCTCCTGGGTCGCATAGTAGCGCAACGTTTTGGAAACATCGACTGTCAGTTTCTGACAGGCTTTTTCAAGACTATCATTAATGTCTATATGAGATGCCGTCGAATCGCCGGACAAAATCCCCTTGACGTCTTCTGTTGACATACCTTTATCAGTTGCAATCTGCTTTATAATATCATCACCGGCAAAGGTCATATCGCGAATGAACGGCCGGCCGTTATTACCCATAATTGCCACAGTTGTGTGTGAGCCGCCAACGTTCAGGATTGCTGTTGTGGACTTTTCAGAATCGTTGGCCAGACCATTGAAGCAGTTCAAAAGTGCCAATCCCTCAACATCCATCAGCACGCACTTAAGGGCGGCTTCTTTAGTGAGTTGTACCTTGTTTTTTATCAGCGCATTCGTCGCCGCCACTAAGATGCCTCTTGTCTTATCATCGCCGTTTGGTATCAAGTGATAATCAACAGCGCCATCTGCCGCATTGAACGGACAAACCTGCGAGGCCTCAAACAAAACAGCCCCATCTATCTCTGAAGTCGATAATGACGGAAACTCAAAGTCCCGCACGGCAACTTCCGGACCGCTCAGGCCGCAAACAGCGAATTTCATCTTGCGCCCGGTCGATTCAAGGCATTCGCGAATTGCTTTGACCGTGTTTATTTTTTGATGATTATTATCCTCTTCACTTACTGCAATCTCGGCGATGCCGGCTGCGGTTACTGTATAGCCGGCATCATCTTTGCGCAACCGGACTACCTTCACTGCAGACGAACCGATGTCCAGTCCCAGAAGTTCTGTCTTGGTAAAACTAAGCATTCGTTTCCAGTCCAAGCCTATAAATCCTTACAAAAAGTTTCGACTTTCAAATTGGAAGTCCACCTCTGCGTTTTTTTTTATCAATTTTCATTTCATCTTTTATCGGCTTAAAAAGGAAAGCGTTTTACTTAGAAATTACAATCATTGTGTATAGGCTGATGTGCGTGATTTTAGGATGTCCGGTCCTATAAATAATCGGATATCGATTATTTTCTGTTGATTATTTTTGATAGTTTCGGCAGTTGTCGGTAATCCACGATTAATAATCAATTATGAGAAGAGTTAAGAGGTGCTTTGGGGTGGTTATCGGCCGTGCGAATAAACACAAAATGGCCTGCAAGCAGGGGCGGTTACTACTCTGCAATATAGTTCCATTCTCCGTCCCCAAAAAATCGGAACTGTAAAGGATGAATCGCTACATAGCACGATTTGTGAATCGACTCTGCTTGCTGCTGTTATTAGCCCAGTAAGAAGATTATGTGAAAGATTTGTTTAGTTGCCTGCTCGATAATCTTGCCGGCCGGCCTGTGCTTTTGCTTGTCTTCAAGCAGTAACTGTCCATCGCGTGCACAAAACAATCATTTGCAGATGTGCCATTTTGGGCGTGTCCGCACATATCGAATATGATAATCACAGCTTGATGCGCACAAAGGTGGCTATGGCCACTACAGCCATAGCCACCATTAGCTCAATTGAACTAATTGCCTCCGCTTCCTGGCTTTGCGAAGCAAAACGGCGGGGGCAAATGCGGGTCGCTTAACAGTCAAACCCGCCTCCGAAAGCCGGCAAATCTGCCAACCCCTGCCTCGCAGAATCCGCAAAATTCTTAAGGAGTATATGTCCAGCCGGTATTGTCAAGTAACCCTGTGCCGGTCATGCCGGTAGGGGTCCCTACTGCGACAGTAGCGACTCCAGGAGGATCGCCAGCCGTAAATGAAACTGTGAAATGTCCGCCGTTAAAGTACCTTCCGGTAAGGTCACCATCTCTAAAACCTAAAAGCGTAGCGAGAGTACCTCCCTCAGTACAGACACCCGTCAAGGTAGCTGACGGGTCCTCTGCGTAGGCGGCGCGTACGGCTGAACGGATGGCGCCGGCCGTCGCAGCAGCTTCCGACCATTTTGCCGCGTCGATTTTGCCGCGAAGAATCGGGACCGCCACCGCAGCCAAGATGCCGACAATCAAAATAACGACCATCAGCTCAATCAGCGTGAAGCCCCTTCTCTCTCTTTTCTTTCTCATCTTCGATCTCCTAAAAAATGTTTTGAAAATTACCCTGTTTCCGATATTCTCATATTGCGTTTTCCATTTGTACGATACGCATTACGCAATACACACGCTCAATCCTTAAATTCTCTATCGACTAAAATCACTAATAACTATATGAGTTTTTCGAGTTTTTTACCGCTTATTTCATCAAGGGCTGGAAGCGTAATATCAGGTGTACAAGACTCATCCTCCACTATATTTGATACTTAAAGTATAGCACAAAAAAGCCAAAAAGCAAATGGTTAGTAGTTAATTGGTTAATTGGTTAATTGGTTAATTGGTTAATTGGTGAGTAGTTAATTGGTGAGCTGAATCCTCACTACTCACCCCCTATGCTCCGAGATTGAACTATTTTATCACGTCCGTCATTGTGAAAATCGGCAGGTACAGTGCAATAACTACCACCGATACAACGGCACCAACCGATACAATCATTATTGGCTCAAGCAGGCTCGTCAAAGTGTTTACTGTGGAATCGATCTTTCGTTCATAATGCTCGCTGGTCTTTCCGAGCACTATTGGCAAAGACCCGCTTTCTTCCCCGACCTGTATCATTTTGATAACCATATTGGGGAAAAAACCTGTTATCGACATACTCGAAGAGATGTTTGAGCCTTCGACAATATTTTCTCTGGCTTGTACTACCGCGGACTTCATAATATCGTTAGCAGTCATCCCACTGAGAACATCGAACACCTCAAGCACGGAAACACCCGAGGACAATAAAGTTGACATTGTTTTGCAAAACATTGAAATGAAGGCCTGGCTGAATACATTGCCAAACAAAGGTATGCCCAGAGTAGCTCTGCTAAAAAAATAATGTCCTTTTTTGGTCTTGTTGAAGACAACACAGAAAATTATCAGGACAAAAACAAAGCCGATCATATAAATAATATTGTAGCGGAGAATATCGTAAACGCCCATAAATCCCCGTGTAAAGGCCGGCAGCTTTCCTCCGAGCTGGTCAAATATCGTCACGAACCGCGGGACAATAAAAGCCATTATAAATATCACTATCAGGGTAATAAAAGACATTACAAAGATAGGATAAGCCGTTGCCTTTTTAATCTTTCTGGCCAATTTATCACGGTTGTCAAAATACTCTGCCAGCTTACCCAGCGAGCCTCCCAGATTACCGCTGGTTTCACCGGCTAAGATCAAAGCGCAAGACAAGTTGTTGAAAGCCTTGGGAAATTCCGCAATACCTTCCGAGAAAGACTCACCTCTCTTCACCTTTTCCGATATACCCCGCAGAATCGGCCCAAGATTTGAATTTTCTGCATCTTCGGCAATCGTGTCTAAAGCTACCGTAATAGGAATTCCTCCCTCGAGCATAGTGGACAACTGCCAGCAAAGCGCTGCAAGGTCCGCTGATTTGATTCTTTTGCGAAGTTTTACTCGCCGGCTTTTTGGTACTCTTGCGGATGTCTCATCGACAGAAATAGGTGTAAGACCTTGCTCTCGAAGATGACCAAGTACGTCATTTGATGAAGCTGCCTGCACAAGACCTTTCTTCTGGGTCCCTTTTGAATCTCGAGCGATATATTTGTAGCTTTTCATTTACCAAACCTTCTCAAAAGCACATCTATCTATCCGGTTGTCTCTAATCCTGTTCTATGTCAGAGTAACTTGCGCAGTTAGGCTTTGCCCACCCGTTCAGCAAAGCGGCAAAAGCGCACATTTCTTACCATTTCACGTCTATATTTTATCGGTGTCTGAAAACCTTGAGTTTAGTAAAAATCCCATCCTATATGGTTAATTTAGTAAGTGGTTAATTGGTGAGTGGTTAATTGACTAATCACTACTCACTACTCATCACTTCCAAAGGCTCTTACCCCCATAACTGCCACCGGCTACTCAACTCATCCTGTAAAAGCTACACTAATGACCTCTTCGGCGGTTGTTAAACCCTCCAATGCCTTATTTGCGCCGCTTTCAAGTAAACCACCATAACCTTTTTTACGTGATGCTTCTCTTATCTGCGCCTCGCTGCTGTTGGCAATTATCAGTTCTCTTATTTCATCATCCACAACCAAAAACTCAAATATGGGCAATCTGCCTAAATAACCTGTTCCTCCGCACGCTGTACAGCCTCGACCGTGGTAGAAGGCTGTATTCTTGGCTTGCTTGAGGTCAATCTTCATACGCTTAAAGACTTCCTCACTTAAGGTTACAGGCTCTTTGCAGTGTTCACAGATTTTTCTAACCAATCGCTGGGCAATAATTAAATTCAACGACGAAGCCAGCAGATACCGCTCAACCCCCATATAGAGCAATCTGCTTATCGCACTGGGTGCATCGTTGGTGTGAAACGTGCTCAAAACAAGATGGCCTGTCAATGAAGCCTTTATTGCAATTTCGACCGTTTCCTTGTCCCGAATCTCGCCTATTAGAATTATGTCAGGGTCCTGTCTCAAAATTGCTCGCAGGCACTTTGCAAAATCCAGGTCAATTTCCGGCTTAACCTGAATCTGGTTGATTCCGGCAAGACGGTATTCGACGGGGTCCTCGACCGTTGTAATATTCTTCGCCGGGTCCTTGACGTAATTCAGAGCAGAGTATAACGTAGTACTTTTACCACTGCCGGTCGGCCCGGTAACAATCATTATTCCGTGGGGTCTTGCCAGCATGTCTTTAAACTCTTCGAGAAGTTTAGGCTTAAGCCCAAGTTGTACCAGGTCGTGCTTTACCGCCGATGCATCCAGGATTCGCATCACTACCTTTTCACCATATATTGTCGGAATTACCGATACTCGAACGTCTATACTTCGACCGGATGTCTTCATTTTGAATCGTCCGTCCTGGGGGAGCCTGCGCTCGGCAATATCCATCCGCGAGACAATCTTAATTCTTGCGATTACCGCTGCCTGCATCTTCTTGGCCGGGGGTACCATATCACGGAGCACACCATCAATTCGCATGCGAACTATCGTTGTTTTTTCCTGTGGCTCTATATGAATGTCACTTGCTCTGCTTTTGACCGCCTGGCTCAGGAGCAGGTCGACGAACCGAATCACCGGCGCTTTATTTGCATCTTCTTCGCCGCTGGTTTCCTGTTCCTCTGAAAATGCATCTTCCTCTATTGTCCTTTCTTCGTCGCCTTCACCCTCAACAATGCTGCGAAGCTGTTGTTCTTCAACATCCGAACCGTGATAAATCAACTCTATCACCCGGAGAATTTCCCGAGGAGAGCTAATTGCCGGCTTAATCTGACGCTTCATTTTCAGGGCAACTGTATCTATGGCGATAACGTTGAGCGGGTCAGCCATCACAACGACAACTTTGTCATCAGCCTCACCTATAGCCACAAGACAGAATCGCTTGGCGAGGCTCTCGGGCAACTTACGAGCGATATCCATATCTATCTTGTCCATCTTGCTCGTATCATCTAAACGGATATACTCCATCGAGAGATGCTCAGCCAGGGCGAGAGTAACCTCCTCATGATTTAGCTTCTCAAGTCGAAGCAGTATCTCACCCAGCCGACCGCCTTGCTTGCTTTGCTCGTTTAGAACTTTCTCCAATTCTTCGCGGCTTATCAGACCTTTTGAAATAAGCAGTTCGCCGAAAGGAAGATTGGCTTCCAATTCCGCTTCAGGAGTTTTGGAGATGGTTTGCTTTGATCTAAAAATCTTGGAGATGCTTTGTGCCGAGCCCATCCGATTAATGTTACCTCCACTTCAAATACGGATACATACGCCTCTACTAATAGGCACACTGCTGTTTATCGACTCTATGTTTATCGACTCTAATTGGTGAAAAAAATATTCACCACTCACTACTCACCAGACTCCTTATGTTTAAATATAAAATAAAAACCAGCAAAGACAAAAAACCGCCTTTGTTTTGGTTTCTTGGCGATAGTAAATAATCGAATTTAATACTTTTTCGGACAATCTGCAGAAGTGATTAAGCCCTATCTTGTAATTCAATGCTGCAGGACGTTGAAAATCCTTGCATTCAGGCAGGATTAACACGATTTAAAAATGCGATGTAAACCCTTGTTCATAAAAGCGTTAGGTTGCTTGATGTTCGATGCCGGATGCTCGATTCTCGTCGAGAATCAAGTATCGAGTATCGAGGCTGCTTTTATAAAGTCTTTTATGGTTTATCGGACGGTTTGGTCAGCACCGATTAGGCATCAGCCCCGTTATTACGAAAGGGCATTCCTTCGGGAGAAATCAGTGCTGAAAGCCTGACAATCCACTATGTGAAGTAATTTCTAAAATGGTTTATATTAAAATTCTTGACGAAACGGCAGGAATCGTTAATATTGGTATCACTTTGGACATTGTTGTCCGGGAAGTGCGCAAATAGAAAACCTTGCGGATGTGGCGGAATTGGCAGACGCGCAGGCTTCAGGTGCCTGTGGGCTTCGGCCCGTGGAGGTTCGACTCCTCTCATCCGCATTAAGAGCCTATCCAAATAGCCCGCTCTATTGCGGCCGGCTGCAAAGCCCGATGCCTGCGTTGTCGGTGAAAAAACGTTCTCAACGTGGAGAAAACCACGCCTCCGAGCATTTTTGGCCTTCCGCCTTGGCCTCGAACTTTTCGCTCGGCCTCATAACGACCCGGTTATTCGGATAAGCTCTAAACCCACCCTAATCGTCCAAAACCGGCCTTTTTGGCCTAATATCTCGCACGCGGGACGCGATTTAACGAAAATTGTCCAAATCGGCCGATAAATAAAGAATAAACTAACCCCCGTTTTCACGGGGGCGGGCAATAGGTTCGCGCAGCTTATAAGAAAGCTATGCTTCAAATTTTACAAGATTTAGAATCCGCCATTGGCGGAACGGCAGGGCTCAGCCCTGTAGTTTTGGTCGGGCCGGGCTTGGTTTGCGTTATAGCCGGTTTATTTATCTGGCTCGGCGGCCTGGGTTTTAGGAAACTTTTACTCCCAACCGCAGGCGCGATTACCGGGGCTGTTTGTGGTTTTTTTATAATCGGCCAAAACCTCATCTCGGTCGTGTTCTCGGCGGCTGTTGCCGCAGGTATCGCAACAATACTTGAAAGGTTATTTATCGCAATCCTTACAGCCGCATTAGCTGCGGCGGTTGCCTTTGTCGTTTTAGCCGGACCCCACATTGAATATGCACAAAAAGCAGCTGCATTAAGGCCGGCCGAAATGTCAGCTCAGGGCAAAGCTATCAGTGTTCGTAAAAGTGCGGATATAATGAAAGATTATATAATCGATGCCGGCCAAAAGATAAAACACGCTGGTTTACAAATGTCCATGCATCACTGGGCGATAATAATGGTGTTGGCACTAATTTTTTTAGTGGCGGGAGTTTTCCTGTGGCGCTTGGCCATGGCTTTATGCTGTTCGGTTCTGGGAACGATACTTATTTTCGCCGGTATGATTTTACTGTTGTTGCATAAAGGGGCTGTGCCTGTCAGCATCATTTGCAGTAAGTCATCATATTATGCCACTGCCTTTATAGCAATGATAGCTTTCGGCACGATTGAGCAGCTATTACTTTGTAAACATCCAAAAACACACACGGCACGAAGAAGACGAATTGGTAAGAATAAGGAAGAATCCGGTCAAACAAAGGAAGGTTGGCGGACGTCATAACAGCTCCGGCGTTTTGTAAAAAAAAGCTACAAAGAAAATTTAAGGAGAAAAATAATGGATTGTATTACCATCCTTGCACAGGCGGTTGAAACTACCTCCCCTCAGGCCGCAGAAGAAGCAGTTGTCCCAATGGAAACCTTTTGGTCATATATTACTTCTCTCAATCTGGTTGAAGCGGTAACTTTCATCTCTTTCGGTGTGGTCTGTCTTTTATACGGCTGGCGTGTCTTCAAAGTATTGGTCGTGATCAGCTTTGCCCTTTTGGGTCTGTTTCTTGGTTTTTCAGTAACCGACAAAATTGTCGGCCTGAACAGTCAGCTCTGGGGCGGACTGATAGGCATGGTCCTGCTTGCGGTTCTTTCCGTGCCCTTGATGAAATGGGCTGTTTGTTTATTAGGTGCCGTAGCCGGCGGAATATTATCGTCAGGGATATGGTATGCTTCCGGCTTGACTGAAAGATATATCCTGGCCGGGGCGCTTATTGGGATGGTCGCCGGTGGTATGATATCATTTATCGTTTTCAAAATCGCTGTCATACTCTTTTCCAGCCTCGGTGGAAGCTGTTTAATCGCGGTTGGATCTCTGGCGATTTTATACATTTATCCGCAAACCTCTGAGCGATTAGAAGAAATAATATTTACCAAAAAATGGTTTCTGCCAACTGTCCTGATGGCACCGACATTAATAGGCGTAATCCTGCAGAACAAATTCGTAAAAGACTCTAAAGACTGGGACATGTAACCTTTTGGTTAATTAGTTAATTGGTTAAATGGTTGATTGGTTAATTGGTTAAATGGTTGATTGGTTAAATGGTTGATTGGTTAAATGGTTAAATAGTTCCTGTTGCGGAAACAGTATTTGTCATTCCCGCCCCGCATCGTGTGCGGGATAAACTCCAGCGGGAATCCAGTTTTTCGCTCTGGACCCCTGCTTTCGCAGGGGTGACATCGTCGATTTTCGTTTTCCGCAACAGATACTAAATAATAACCACTCACCAATAACCACTCACCAATAACCACTCACCGGTGATTCGCTCACAACAACCATTACCTGGGCGCATATTGAGTATGCCTGTGCAAATTACCACCCCGCAGTTTTGCTTCGCAAAAGTATGTGTTAAGCCAATCAGGTAGGGTAGGATTTAGCCCACCGAACATGACGATTTATTTAATTTTGGTGGGGCAAGCCCCACCCTACACAAAAGATGTGGCACGGGCTTCCAGCCCCGACGTAAGGCGTCCTGTGGAATGAAAACACGGCCAAGATGGCCGTGCCACCAAGAAATTAACAACGGCTAAAGACATACTCGCAAAGCGAAGAAGCGGGGCTGAAAAGATTTGTGTGCAGAAGAATCAGTGTTTTTTATATGACTTTGCCCCCAAAGCTAAGCAGAACAAGTACCGGTAGTCCGGACTACTCACGGTACCTGTCTTTTAACTCTGGAACTAAATATTGCTCTCTCGACAAACTTCTAAAAGACTCGGTCTTGCTTTCCCATCTATGGTAATCAATCCCGGCTTGCGGAATTCCGCTTGATCGCCGCAATTGACGTAAACATTTCCATATAAATCCAAATATAAACATACAACACTTCCTTCCAAATGCTAAAAATATTATACCACAAAAGGTGTTTCAGCACAAGTAAAAAATTGAAATGATGCTGTTTAAAAAACGTATCAAAGCATTCTGCGTAAAGCAGCGGGCCTTTTTATCGGCCCACGGCGAAAGTCAGCGCACAGCCCTCAACGTACGGTAAAGAAGGGCTGCAAGCTTAGTACTCACAGCCCCAGCAGTTGTAAAAGGCGGGACTGTCTTACGCCTTGCGTTTTCTTTTTCTTAATAAGGTCAAAGAACCAAAACCCAGCAGAGCTATCGTAGTCGGCTCGGGAATCGACATGGCGCCACTGAAACCATTGCCGCCGGCATAACCGCCCGCCAACATCTGGGCAAAGCTGAGATAGTTTGTTCCACTTCCCCCCTGTAATGACAGTTCAAAATCAAGTCCGGGGGTTTGCGTGTAAAGGATCATGTTCAACGCGGCAGAACCAAGCGCCTTGCCGGCGTCCGTTACAAGGAGGTTGCTAATGTCCGCCTTAAAATTCGTGTAGCCTCCTGCTGTCGTTCCGATTGGAACCAGGTCGCCGCCGGCAAGAGTGCCCATTAAGTAAACCGCGCTATTATCTGCACTCGTAATCGAGATGGTTGGGCTGCCGATTGGTTTGACTTCATAGGTACCACCTGCTCCTGCGCCTACTATGAGAGTGGGAATATGCACCAGTGAGCCAACCAGGGCATCGTAATTACTGCCCATTCCTGCATCAACAGCGATATTCTGGTTAAAGCTAAGTATGCTGGCCCCGTCGTATTCCCAGCTTCCTCCGGTGCTTGGATTAGGACTGAATTCGACCGTCGGTGTCGCCAACGCAGGCGTGCCGGCACAAATCAGCAGTGCGAGAATCATTATTACTAACCTTTTCATTTTTTGTCCCCTCCGAAATTTTATATACTTAAATTTCTGTCCGTTTTATCTTTGTGCTGCGGACTACTTGCAGCAGCATTGATTTTTTTCTCAATCCGTCGGTTTCGAGTTACTCCCTTTGTTCAGTAGCGATTTTGCTTTATAAGTGCCCTCCTTTCTGCCGATCACTGCCGTCGGCTTTTTGTTCTTGGTTAGTCTTGTTAATAGTTTGACAATAATCTTTTTTACCTTCCAAAAATTTCTTACCGGGTCGTAAAAGCCAGGGGCCTGGCCGTTGAGAAGACCGGCTCAGCCCTCCTGCATATTCGTTTACGTAGGGGTCCTTTTCTTACGCACCAGGCTTAGCACACCTCCGAAACCAAGCAGCGCTATTGTTGTTGGTTCCGGTACTTCCACAAGATAGTCCTGTTGTCCGTTGTAACTAAAGACTCGCAGGTCCGCCCTTGGACCGGTACCATCCAGAGAGTGCAGCATATAATTGGCCAAATCTGCATCAAGATACGCGGCACGGAAACCACGGTCGCCCGGTGAGCCATCGACAGTAACGTCCCAACCTAACGAGGTATTCGGAAGGTCCTCGTGGACTATCTCCCATACGGCTGCACCAAAAGCCTCGGCCTTGGTATTTTGCTGGTAGGTAAATGAACCGCTGCCCACCCAGGATGGGTCGAAGTACCTGCCCCAAAGCTCCTGAAGATATTTGGCCTTGGTCAGCCCCATTGTACCTTCTAAAAGTGTCGTTGGCACAGGTCCGTCTTGCGGCATAATCACATCGTATGTCAATGTGTTGCTTGAGACTATTTCCGCCCATTCAATGCAGAAAACGCCAATCGGCCCGTCGGACCAGGTTTTTCCTTCATTCGTACCGTAGCTCTTCTCGAGCATATAAACTCCGGCGTAGCCTAAAGCATTTTCCTGGCCGGCTACCCAGGCCTCAATTAAATCACTGGCACCATGACCGTTAAATGCTATATCCACAGTACCAACAGTGGTGGCTTTTGTTGCGCTCGGAAGAACCAGAACAACCGCTGCACAGAAAACTACTGATATTACCAACTTCAACTTCATCATTATCCTCCCTCAATTAGTTAGTATCTGTTGCAGAAAGCAAAATTCTAAGATGTCACCTCTGCACCTGCTTTCGCAGGTATAAACTTGTCCCCGCGGAAACGGGGAGCAGGGGTCCAGGGCGAAAAAGCTGGATTCCCGCTGGAGTTTATCCCGCACACGATGCAGAACGGGAATGACAAATACTGTTTCCGCAACAAGAACTAATTAATCGGTGAGTGGTTAATTGGTGACTCGACTACTCTGCTCACCACTCACTACTCACCATTTAACTAATTAACTTGGGTGCTCAATTGGGGAAATTTGAGAACCCCCCATTCCGATTTTGATCACCCCCCGGAACTACTTATTACAAAAATAATTCTATCTTATTTGTACACAAAAGTCAAGAGTTTTTAGCATCAATACCGCCGGATGGATGAATTTTTATTGGAGTGTTCCCTGCCTGACCAAAAACAAAATAGTTTTAGGACTTAACAGCCATTAGACCGGTAATTAGCTCCGGATTTTTACGCTAAGCCTGTCCTGAACCAAAAAAGCCTGCTCTGCCTGTCCCGTACCAAACCTGTCCTGAGTGCAATCGAAGGATAGGCTCCTGCCGTCATTTGGTGCGGGAAGCGCAGCCGAGTGGGCCTGCCCTGAGCACAGTCGAATGGGTCGAAGGAATCGCGTTTTTTGGCTCAACGATAAAAGTGGTTTTACGGATAAGAGGGATAACCGAAAAGCGACAAGATGGAGGGATTGGAGTATAGAAGGAAACTATAGAGATGTTCGGTTTGTTTGCAGAAGGGATATGGCCGGCAAAAAAAAATGGGAGCTGACCGTGTGGTGACCAGCCCCCCAAATAGAAGAAAGGAGTAGTATTATGTTAGCAATTAAACGGGCAATCACTCAAACTCGTTTTAGAATCTATCCACTTATATCTCACAAATAACAAGCATAAGCGAAAAAATATTGGATTCTTTAAGGCCCCCTGCCTGATTTTCCCTCGCTTATGCTGCTCGCTCTATATATATTATACTCGATATTTGACTAAATGCCAAATTCAATTTTCGATATTTTTACAATTCCGCATTAAGAGCCTATCCAAATAACCCGCTCTATTGCGGCCGGCTGCAAAGCCCGATGCCTGCGTTGTCAGCCAAAAATGTTCTCAACGTGGAGAAAACCACGCCTGGCGAGCATTTTTGGCCTGCCGCCTTGGCCTCGAACTTTTCGCTCGGCCTCATAACGACCCGGTTATTCGGATAAGCTCTAAATCTTGATACTTGATACCAGGTGCTCGTCGAGAATCCGGAATCGAGGATCGAGAATCGCGCAGAACTCAGTTCCATTCAACTACTGCATAGATGTAATCTACCAATGTTTTTCTCTTGGCAACGTCGTCGTTGTTTTTAACCAGCAGCTGAAGGGAATTTACCTTTTCGGGCGTGTCCACGAGGCTTGTTACGTCCCATAAGTCTGTCGCCTCATTTGGTTCTCCTTCGTACACAGGAGCATTTATAGAGGCCCAGATCTCCGGTTTACTCGGCCAGCCTGTGCCGGCTGCCCATTCTAATTTTCCCGCGGGAAATCCTTCTTGCTCGAAGTGTTCCACATAAACAACGACCGATGCTATTTTAACACCTGCTGGAACGGATACATCTGAAAAATCATAGGATGTGTGTAAGCCGGAGTCGGTTTCCCGCCGGTTGTTGTTGCTGGCCTGGACAATACCGCTTTTGCAGGCTGCCGGTAATATTGTTTTGCATTTTTTGGTTTTGCAGCCGTCCACTGTGGTCAAGGCAATTGTCACCGGGGTGCTTGGCAGGGCTACTGTAATGGTAAATGGTTGGGTCTGGGAAGCAGGAGCGCTACCGTTATCTGTGACCTTGACCGCCACATCATTAACCCCCGCCTGGTCACTCGTCGGTGTCCACTCTATCAAGCCGGTAGCTGCATCTATGGTCATACCTGCCGGTTTGATGGTTAAGGAGTAAGCTAAGGTGTCTCCTGCATCCGGGTCCGTAGAATCAACATCATAAGTATATAACGCGCCCACTGTAGCTGTGGTTACAGGTGTTGAAGTAAAACTCGGCGCATCGTTGACCGCCCTGACCTTAACATTCACCTTTGCGGTGTCGATTTCACCTTTGCTGTCACAGGCCGTATAGGTGAACGCATCGCTGCCGTAAAAGTCCGCCTTGGGGGCATAGCTCAGCGTATTATCAGCGTTGATGGTAACCGAGCCGTTGGTGCCCTGAGTAACAGTGCTTATTTTAAGCGAGTCATCATCCACGTCGGTGTCGTTTGCTAACACATCAATACGTACTATCGGTCTGTCCTCCTGCGTTATCGCACTGTCATCATTGGCCGTCGGCGCATCATTGACCACCTTGACAGTAATTGACACGGTCGCAGCAGCGCTGTCCACCGTCTTGTCACTGACCTTAAAGGTAAAACTGTCCGACCCGTTGAAATTTGCCATTGGCGAATATCTCAGGTTTGGCGCTGTACCGCTCAAGCTCCCATGAGATGGCTCTTTTACCACACTGTAGCTCAGCGAATCTCCGTCAGGGTCATTTCCCGCCAAGCGAATCGACACCGGCTCGTCCTCCTGCGTTATCGCACTGTCGTCATTGGCCGTCGGTGCATCATTGACCGCCTTGACAGTTATTGAGACGGTTGCAGCCTCGCTGACCGTCCTCTTGTCGTTGATCTTGAAGGTAAAACTGTCCGACCCGTTGAAATTCGCCTTTGGTGAATATCTCAGATTTGGCGCTGTTCCTCTTAATCTCCCGTTAGACGGCCCTTTTACAACACTATAGGTCAGCAAATCTCCGTCGGCATCGCCACCCGCCAAGGTAATCGACACCGGCTCGTCCTCCTGCGTCGTCACATTGTCGTCATAGGCCATCGGTGCATCATTGACTGCCTTGACAGTTATTGAAACGGTTGCAGTGGCGCTGTCCACCATCTTGTCGCTGACCTTGAAGGTAAAGCTGTCTGACCCGTTGAAATTCACCTTTGGCGAATATCTAAGGTTTGGCGCTGTCCCTTTTAAGCTCCCATGAGATGGCCCTTTGACAATACTGTAGCTCAGGGAATCTCCGTCGGGGTCATTGCCCACTAAAGTAATCGACACCGATTTATCTTCCTGCGTCGTCACCCTCTCATCATTGGCCGTCGGCGCATCATTGACCGCCTTGACCATAACATTCACCGTAGCTGTATCGGTTCCGCCTTTGCCGTCACTGACAGTATAGGTGAAAGAGTCGGTGCCGCAAAAGTTTGCCTTCGGACTATAGCTCAGCGTGTTATCAGCGTTGATGGTAACCGAACCGTTCGTGCCCTGAGTAACAGCAGAAGTCGTGAGCTGGTCGTCATCGGCGTCGGTATCGTTCATCAGCACATCAATCGCTTCTATCGGCGTGTCCTCCTGCGTCCTCGCACTGTCATCCTTGGCGGTTGGCGTGTCGTTGACCGCCGTTACTGTAATTGATACGGTTGCGGCATCGCTGTCCGCCGTCTCATCGCTGACCTTGAAAGTAAAGCTGTCTGTCCCGTGGAAATTCGGGTTTGGCGTATATTTCACGTCTGGCGCTGTCCCGCTCAGACTTCCATGGGACGGGTATTCTACTATAGTGTAGCTCAGCGCATCTTCTTCGGGGTCACTGCCCTCTAAGGTAATCGATACCGGTGTGTCTTCCTCCGTTGTTACACTGTCATCCTTTGCTACCGGCGGATTCTTCTGTACCTTTGCACCGACATAGCTGGCTTTCGGCGGGTCGTTGACCGACTTCAAATGTATCGACACGGTTGCAGCAGCGCTGTCCACCGTCCCGTCGTTGACCTTGAAGAGAAAGCTGTCCGACCCGTTGAAATTCTCATTTGGCGTATAGATCAGATTTGGCCCGGTCCCGCTCAGAGTCCCGTGGGATGGCTCTTGTACTACGCTGTAGCTCAGCGCATCACCGTCAGGGTCACAGCCGGTTAAGGTAATCGACGCCAGCGTGTCCTCCTGCGTCATTACACTGTCATCATTAGCTGTTGGGGGGTCATTGACTGCCTTTACCATGATTAACACGGTTACAGGAATGCCGTCCACCGTCCCGTCGTTGACATTGAAGGTAAAGCTGTCTGTCCCGTTAAAATTCGGCTGGGGCGTATAGGTCAGCTTTGGTGCTGTCCCGCTCAGGCGCCCATGAGAAGGCCCGGTTACAACATTGTAGGTCAGCGTGTCACCATCCGGGTCGCTACCAAGTAACGTGATAGACACCGGTGTATCCTCTTCCGTCATCACGCCTTCACCTTCAGTCGCATCAGCGATAATGACCGAAATACTAAGAAGCACCACCAGACAGAGTATGTGTTTCAAAAACTTTGTCTCTAACATAATTGTTCCTCCGAGTGAAATTTACTGTTTCTAAAAGAAATTTCTTAAAAAAACAGGCCGGCTAAGGTATCCGGCTTTGCCGACGGAAAGACCGACCATCAGCAAAACAGAAAACATAAAAAATAGTTTTTGGACATACTACTCCTCCGAAAAAACTTAGAACACTGCAATATACAGATACTTATAATACTATGCTTTATTGGTTCATTTTCGTTTGACTTCTCCTCCGATCGGCCGTCATGCAGAAGCCCGACATTATGAACCCGAAATTAAGCACAATAGTATACTTCAGGCTTCTCGTATCTGCAAGCATATTTTTCAATAAACTTTTAATAAAAAGCAACCTCTCGAACCTTCGCAACATCCTGCATCTTTGTTATATCCTGTAATAGCTGGACTTATCGCAATTCAATACCAGCCGAAATCCACCATATTTCAAATATAATAATAACTCTGCATCGCTGTGAAGATACTCAAAGGGTCCGGACTTACACCCTTCGAGGCGGTAATTGGCGGATTTTGTTCTTGCAGAATCGCCTCGGCGAACTTACAATCCCCACTTTGACGGAATGTTTAAAGTTCGACGTTGCGGTCAACCCCCCCAAATTTGGGGGTTGTTTAGCCGTCGCCGGCAAGCCTGCCCTGAGCTTGCCGAAGGGGCGACAACGTCGAGTATCGAGAATCGGGCATCGAGTATCGAGTATCGAGTTATGTTTGAATCGTTAACCGAGAAATTTAACTCTGTTTTCAGGTCGCTGGCCGGCCGGGGACGCATTACCCAGGCAAGCATCTCGGATGCTATGCGGGATGTACGCAAGGCCCTTCTGGAGGCGGACGTCAGCTACGATGTTGTAAAGCAGTTTTGCAAGGACGTTACGCAGGCGGCCATCGGCGCTGAGGTGATAAAGAGTCTTCATCCCGGCCAGGTTATGGTAAAGATCGTCAGCGACGAGCTTACAAAGTTGATGGGGCCGGTCGATACCCATATCTATTTTGTCTCACCCGGCCCTACCGTAATTATGTTAGCCGGCCTCCAGGGCTGCGGCAAGACCACCACGGCCGCCAAGCTCGCGAAATACCTCGTCGCAAAAGGTAAAAAACCGCTCTTAGTGGCCGACGACCTCCAGAGACCCGCTGCCATCGAGCAATTGATTGTCCTCGGTCGGCAGATAAATGTTGACGTTTACAGCGAAGACAGCAAAAGCGCCCTAAAGGTCGCGAAAAATGCCGTAAAGCACGCCCGTAAAAACAACCACGATGTGGTCGTGCTCGACACCGCAGGCCGACTCCACATAGACCAGGAAATGATGACGGAGATAGCCGACGTCGCAAAGGCGGTCAATCCGCACCAGATTTATTTGGTCTGCGATGCGATGACCGGCCAGGATGCCGTTACTTCAACCAAAGAGTTCAACGAGCGTCTCGAGCTCGACGGCGTCATACTTACAAAACTCGACGGCGATGCCCGCGGCGGAGCCGCACTCAGCGTAAAAGCCGTTACCGGAAAGCCTATCAAGTTCATCGGCGTAGGCGAAAAGCTGGACAAGCTCGAAGAATTTCACCCCGACCGTATGGCCGGCAGAATCCTCGGGATGGGCGACGTCGTAACGCTCGTCGAGAAGGCTCAGGAACATTTCAAAGCGGATGAAGCCGAGAAGCTGCAAAAGAAAATGGCCAAAGGAAGTTTCGGATTTGACGATTTCCTAAAGCAGATGCAGGCCGTCAAAAAAATGGGCGGCATGAAAGATATGCTCAAAATGATTCCCGGAATGGGTGGGCAGCTAAAGGAGCTGGACTTCGACGGCGCCGAGCTCAATCAAACCGAAGCGATTGTCTATTCGATGACGCCCACGGAACGTCGCGACCCGGACATTATTGATGCCTCCAGACGAAGACGCATTGCCACAGGCGCGGGCGCTGAAGCTCAGGATGTTTCCGGCCTGGTAAAAACATTCAAACGCAGCAGAGATATGATGAAGGCAATCAGCGGCGGAAGCCTCGGCGGGCTGAAGAGCATGCTCTCGGGCGGGTTTAACATGGGCGCGCTGAACCAGATGATGGCCGGTGGAAGAAAAATAAAGCAGCGCTCGAAAAGAAAAAGAATCGTAAAGCGAAAGGGCAAAACTAAGCGGCGATAAAGACGAAATCAAACAGATTTCTAAATACTAACTTCAAAAACAAAAGTAAGGAAAAGTATTTTTGATAGACCCTAAACTCAAAGATAAAGTCGTAATTGTTACCGGCGCAAATCACGGTATCGGAGCAGCAACTGCAATAGCTTTTGCAAAACAAGAGGCCAAGGTTTTTATCAACTACTTCCGCCCCTCGGCGGAAGCCCAGGGCTGTCTCACCGAAGAACAGGCACACAATGCAACCGAACCGGGCAGGGCCTATTATTACAAAATGCAAACACAATCTGCGGACGAAGTTGTAAAAGCTATCAACGATTTCGGTGGCATTTGTTATGCCTGGGAAGCAGACTTATCAGGACCCGACAACATCCCAAAGCTTTTTGATAAAGCCCGGGAGGAATTAGGACAGGTAGATATATTAGTGAACAATGCTGCTTATGGTAAGTGTGACACGTTCATACCCCCCGAAGAATTGAATGAAAAAGAGCCATTCGTTGATGTATTCCCGATAGCTGCGATAAGCGCAAGTTCCCATGATGAACACTTCTCAGTCAATAGTCGTGCCGTTGCTCTTATGATGGCTGAATATGCCAAACGATTCGTTTCCAGAAAGGCTCGTTTGGGGCGAATCATCAACATCAGCTCGGACGGTGCTTTCGCACACCCTTCAGCGGTCTCATACGGAGCCAGTAAATACGCCACGGAAAGCTACACGAGGGCCGCCGCAACTGAATTAGGGCCTTACGGAATCACAGTTAATGTAATATCACCGGGTGCTGTGCAAACCGGCTGGATAAAACCCGAACTGGAAAAACAAATTAATGAAAGCTACCCCCTAAAAAGAATGGGCAAGCCGGAAGATATTGCAAATGCAATCATTTTTCTTGCCTCTGAGCAGGCCAACTGGATTACCGGCCAGGTTTTATATGTCGGCGGAGGAAATAGAATGTAGGACTTATTCAATGTAAGTCCTTGAAAAAGTATGGATTAAAGCAGAAGCGACGATAAAATTAAAATGGCGATAATAAATAAAATTTCAATTGAGCAGTACCTAAAAAAAGTTGCCCGTTTTTCCAACAGCGACTATGGTATGATGATAAGAAACCAGTTCAAGGATATCAAGGGCGCCAGCGAGCTGGGTATGCTTGCGGCACCGAGCGTAGAGGAGTTAGAGCATTTGAGAAAAGCAGTAGCGATAATGACGCCGGGCGAAAAAATTAACGCTGATAGCCTGACCGACGAACAAATTCAAAGAATTGCAGTAGATGCACAAATTGACTCTGCAAACTTCGCGATTTTCATAAACGGCTACGCATTACATTGCAAACGTGTTTCGTGATTTGCACAGGGCAGGTCACGGAAATTGATCATAAATTAAAGAAAGGAAAAATTATGGCAGTAAAATTAAGAATGACGAGGATAGGCAGGCGGCATCGGCCGTTCTTTAGAATCAATGCGGTCGAATCCCGCACGCCGCGCGACGGAAGAGTACTTGAAAAACTGGGCCACTACGACCCGATTGAAAAGGACCCTGCCAGGCAGATTGTCCTCAATCGTGAACGTACAGAATATTGGCTCGATAAAGGAGCAATACCATCCGATACGGTCTCGCAAATTCTGCTTCGCCAGGGTATCAAACACAAATACGCCGAACAAAAGGCTGCGCGCCAAGCAAAGGCCAGGGCCATAGCCGGCGCCAAAGGAAAGCTCTTCAACAAAGCTCAAAGAATTGCAGCAAAGAAAGAAGTTGAGGCAGCAGCCGAAAAGATAAAAACTGAAGCTGAAGCCAAGACCAAAGAAGCCGAAGAAAAAGCTAAAGCTGAAGAAAAAATCAAGGCCGAGGCAGCAGCCGAAAAGGCAAAAGCTGAAGAAGATGCCAAGACCAAAGAAGCCGAAGAAAAAGCCAAAGCCGAAGCCGCCGAAGAAAAGGCCGAAGTAGAAGCCGAAGCTAAAGCTGAAGCCGAAGAAAAAATCAAGGCCGAGGCCGAAGCCCAGCCCGAACCCGAGGCAAAGCCTGAGACTGAAACGGCTGATGAAAAGGTCGAGGCCAAAACTGAAGCAGTAGAAGAACAGGCCGGCCCCGAACCAGCAGCCGAAGAAGAAACCGAAGCCAAGGCTAAAGAAGAAGCCGAGGCCGAAGCAAAGCCTGAGACTGAAACGGCTGAGGAAAAGGTCGAGGCCGAAGCCGAAGTCAAGGCTGACAAAGCCAAAGCCGAAGCAAAGCCTGAGACTGAAACGGCTGAGGAAAAAACCGAATCTAAAACCGAAGCCGTAGAGGAAAAAGCAGAAGCCGAAACCGAAGCAAAGCCTGAGACTGAAACGGCTGAGGAAAAAACCGAATCCAAAACCGAAGCCGTAGAGGAAAAAGCAGAAGCCGAAACCGAAACCAAGGCTGATGAAGCCAAAGCCGAACCAAAAGCAAAAGAAGAATAGATCTCATATTTAGCCCCCCAATTTATTGGGGGGTCGTTTAGCCGTCGCCGGTAAGCCTGCCCTGAGCGCAGTCGAAGGGGCGACGCATATTTAGCCCCCAGTTTTACTGGGGGTTTGACCCAAAAGCCGATGCGTGTGGATATTCTTACACTTTTTCCCCAGATGTTTGAGTCGCCCCTGGGCTGCTCGATATTAAAGAGGGCACAAGAGGCGTCCCTGGTCGAAATAGCTCTTACCGATATAAGGGACTTCGCCGCCGACAGCTATAGAAAGGTTGATGATAAACCTTACGGCGGCGGGCCGGGTATGGTGTTGATGCCCGGCCCCGTCTTCGATTGCGTCGAGCACGTCCAAAAATTGTCACCCGAAGAAGGCCGCGTCATCCTCCTTACCCCGCAGGGCCAAAGATTCGACCAGAAAAAAGCCGTCGAGCTAAGCAAAGAAAAACGGCTAATCCTAATTGCCGGTAAATATGAAGGATTCGATGAGCGGATTCGCATCGGCCTTGACGCCGAGCAAATATCGATAGGAGATTATATCTTAAACGGCGGCGAACTTGCAGCTATGGTAATCGTAGATGCGGTCGTAAGATTATTGCCCGGCGCTCTCGGCGATGAGGACTCAACCAAAGATGATTCGTTCAGCGAAGGTCTTCTGGAATATCCGCAATATACAAGGCCGGAGGTCTTCCGTGATATGAAGGTACCTGACATACTCTTAAGCGGCGACCACGCCAAAATCGCCCAATGGCGAAAACAACAGACACTTGAAAGAACAAAAAAATGGCGACCCGATTTGTTGGAAGCAGAGAGGGGCCAAGAGGAAAAGAAAAAATGAAAGTGAAGTCGGAATCCACAAACTCAAAATCAAACTCACATAGTAAAACACCGGTGGTCAGCTTTAAATCACTCGGGCCGGTCCCCGACCTCGAAGAGTACGTCCAGCCCGACTGGTGGAGGAGGATTTTCAACTCAACCTACCTGAAAACAGATGGAGATGTTATCGACGATGCGCAAATAACCGCCAAGGAGGTTGACCTGTTCTCAGACATCTTGAAATTGTCGCCGCAGGATAAAATCCTCGACCTTTGCTGCGGACAGGGACGCATCGCCCTCGAGCTGGCAAGACGGGGATTCAGCAACGTTGAGGGGCTCGACCGCTCCCGCTATCTGATTCAAAAAGCAAAGGCCCAGAACAAAAAGGAAAATCTGAATATAAAGTTCAGAGAAGGAGACGCCAGAAAACTTCCTTATCAGCCGGATACCTTTGATATGGTTATGATTCTCGGAAATAGTTTCGGCTATTTCGAAACACCACAGGATGACGTCAGGGTCCTCAAAGAGGTCTTCAGGGTCTTAAAACCCTGGGGTAAAATTCTCATAGACGTTGCCGACGGCGAGTATCAGAGGAGACGTTTCAAACCCAGGTCATGGGAATGGATCGATAAAAATTACTTCGTATGCAGAGAACGTTCTCTCTCCAAGGACAAACAGCGTTTAATCTCGAGAGAAGTGGTGACCCACGTCAACAAAGGAGTCATCGCCGACCAGTTTTACGCCGAGCGCCTTTACACCCGGAAAAACCTGGACGAGCTTTTTGCTTCGGCGGGTTTCAGAGATATTACTGTACACAGCGAAATATCCGCGGACTCCAAACGCAACCAGGACCTCGGCATGATGGAAAGACGCATCACCTTAACGGCCATTGTCCGAAAAGACTGGACGCCCCGGAAAAAAACCAAAGAGCTCACTCATAATCTGGTCGTAATTTTAGGCGACCCCGCAAAGCCCGACCCGTTAAAACCCCTTTGCGTTTTTGATGACGATGATTTCTACACAATTGACCAAATGAAAAACGCTTTAAGAGAGCTGAATAAATACAACGTCACCTATCTCAATAATCACGACAGCTTGTATAACGACCTGGTCAAATTAAAACCAAAATCGGACATGTTCCTGAATCTGTGTGACGAAGGTTACTATAACGACGCCCGCAAAGAGCTCCATATCCCGTCGATGCTGGAAATCCTTGACTGCCAATACACCGGCGGCGGTCCTCAGTGCCTGGCTTTCTGTTATGACAAGTCACTTGTTCGCGGAATTGCGATGGAAATGCAAATCCCCGTTCCCGATGCCTTCTTCATAAAACCCCAGGACGACACTTTCGAGCTCCAGTTCGCTTTTCCTGTGATTGTAAAACCCAACTATGGAGATTCCAGTTTTGGTATAACCCAGAGAAGCGTTGCCAGTTCTATCGAAGAGCTTGTAAACGCCATCTCGGAAATAAGGGAAAAATTCGGCTACGAAAAACCCATCCTCGTGGAAGAATTCCTCACCGGCAAAGACCTGACGATCGGCATCATAGGAAACACGCCCGAGTCCTATACTGTTCTGCCCATCATCGAAGAAGACTACTCGGTCCTCCCTCCGGAGCTGCCGAGAGTATGTGGCTACGAGGCCAAGTGGATGCCCGACTCGCCGTACTGGAACCTCAGGTCTATTCCGGCTAATTTACCGGAAGATACCGAAAAGTTTCTTGTCGAATGTTGTTTGAAGCTCTTCGAGAGACTGGACTGCAGGGACTACTGCAGGCTGGACTGGAGACTGGACTCGAATGGCACTCCCAAATTGCTCGAGGTAAATCCCAATCCCGGATGGTGCTGGGACGGCCATCTGGCAAAGATGGCTAAGTTGGCCGGAATGTCTTATTCGGAAATGTTGGGGGCGATCCTGTCCGCGGCTGAAAACCGCTTAAGCACCCAGAATCCGACCGATAAGGAATCCTCGGCCGTAACACCTGAAAAACCGCCACAGAACGGCGAAAAAAAATAAAGTAATTTGACCCACACCGAATAACAGGATTGTTATAAGCGGATATGCCTCGGCCTCGATGCCGAGGCATATTTCCATTGTCTATTAAACATTACCGAATCAGCCAAATAAAAATAGCGACCCGATTTACTAAAAGATAACAAAGACTGAAAACTACCAATTTTTACTAATAATCCCAGACATAGACCCCGGCCTCCACAGGCAACCAACACTCAGTCCATTCACTGATATTCGATGGAGGAGCTGCCATATCCTCCATACCTATCACAACGCCCCAATGAAAAAAGGCACCACCCCATATCATTCTGACCTGAGGATTACCATTTTCGTCCGCTAAAATACTAACGCCTTCGGGATTTAATATTTTCAATGATTTCGGCCATTCATCCCGAGGCCCTCGAACGCTAAACTCATCATAATCCTCTTTATCAAGTGTTCTTAACCAAGCCCGTATGGCTACGATATCTGCTTTACTTCTTATTCGGTCTCTAAAGCCATACGTGAACGCTTTACCGGGAGGCCATAAGTCTGATTCAACAGGAATAAAGAAAGGTATGATAAACAACGCAACAAACACTATCGGGATGACAAATTGGTTAACTATTATAAGTTTTCTCTTCTTGTTGCGTTTTTTCCAATCACGAAATAATCTTATAACACCTCCCAAAAAGCAAATAATAATGAAAATACCTATTGCTGGATATAGCATACAAATAACAAGACCCATGTGAAGGTTTAATCTCCCGCATAAATAAGGTAGTCCTCCCAAAGGAACAAGGATGGTCAATATAATAGGCAGGATTAAGAAAATCACGTACGAATCATTCCAGTGATCTGACCCCAAATTATGTACCAACCTTGATTAGAGAGTTATCCACGTTCTTTATCCTGCAATCCGGCAGGCGGAGCGTAGCGGAGCCTGGCGGATTGCAACTCGCCGCGAAAGCCGCAGGGGTCATATAACCCAACCC
>DATKYR010000185.1:0-17777 GCA_035528395.1 Sedimentisphaerales bacterium | reverse complement strand
CGAACGCAAAAAGCAAAGCTCCAATGAGTTGTGTAGGGCCTATAAACACTTTTCTAATTTTGTGACTCGTATTTCATATACAGTGTGTTGTTCATAGCGGAGCCTGCAAATAATAATTTTCTAACTACGTTTATATGGTTTCCGTATAAAACTCCTTACCTCTCCGAGTGTCAGTATAACACCCCTTTGCCCAAAGTCCATAAGTAATTCCTTGGAAACGACTTACTAATTCCGGGGACACCATACTTAATTCCAGCCGTCCTCTGCGTCCCAAAGCTTCGCAGTAATTCAGCCCAGCCGCTGTCCTCTATCAAAACCTATCATTAGCAAGCACAACTCATCGAAAAATGTACCCCCTATGGGGCAGGCGTACCCCTTAATTTTATCCGGGTCAGCTCCGAGCGTAGCGAGTCAGCTGCACCCGCCTGTTATGATTCGCTTTTGTTAGATATTTTGGCTATATATTTGGTCATAACGTGATATGGTTCACCAAACTTCTTGTCTTGTTGGTAGTACATGAGAAATGTCATTGCTTGAACGTGGAAGGCCATCATTTGGGTGACAGACAAGCTTTCGACTATATCGCTACGTATTATAGCTGGATTTTCTAGCTCCCTGCAAAAGTTTAGCGAAGATGGACCTCCATGTACGAAAGAGGATAGTTCAGAATACAATGGAAGGATCGTTGTCATTAGTCCAGATTGTGTATACTCTGGCTTGTCTATTCTCTGATGAATATATTTTGCAATGTTTTTATACGTATAGCGGGCGGATGCTTTTCTTAGTTGGGATGCACTAACATTTTCCAGCGATGGTTTGAGTTCGTTAAGAATATCAATTGGTGACCGGGATAACATTCCACCAATCATTTCAGAACTATCTTTAAGAGCCTTGATATAATCAAGGCTTTCTTTGGCCCCACCGAAAATTAAGTACTCTTTTCCGACTTCGTCGCTTCGCTCTTCAGCATAACGCATCCATATATAGTTAAACTTACAGTAGTGCTCAATTAATGATCGCTGCAATATTCTATATGAATAAGTTTCTTCTTTTTTTGCGACTTCAAACATCCCATATCTTATGCTTTCTACTTTCGGTATGAAACTAAATAAGGCGAAATGCGTATAAGGATGCTTTCTATTTTTTTTAGTGTTGACATGCTTCTCGATGAGATCGCGGTACTTGACCATTTCTTCAGCAGCATCTTCTGCTATGCCGTCCAACCAGTGAATATCATTTAAAAAGTCAATCATATTTAATAACTACTGATTATATGGTTTCCGTATAAGAAGCCATAGCTGTCTCACTGTCCGCATAACATGCGTTGTTTCTCAACACTTAAGCGCATTTCTCAAAAACACTTACGCCAACTCGCTTTCTTATCAAGCATCTTATGCGGTTTCCGTATAACATCCCGAACTTCTCGTTGCTCAGAAGAACCCCAGCCGCTGTTGCACCCTCCTAAAATACAAAAAAATTCTGATCTGTCAAGAAAGAATTGATAACCAAATAGGTGGTTTCTTTTCGCTTAATACAGTGATTTGACTTAGGCAACGGTGTACGCAACCGTTTTAATCCTTGCATTATCACTTAATTTTGGGCAATTCGACAAACCAATTGCATCTAAGTTGCTTATCTCTGGCCGGCAAACCGCAGAAGCCAATCCCTAATCTCTAATCTCCTCCTGCGTCTTTTGTCTGGAGTCTTTTGTCTCTCGTAGCCAGTGCCGTGTCTCGGACATTTATTTAAAATCTTCTTGAAATCAAACTCAAAATTTGGTATAATACGCCTATGTTAGCCAGCAGGCTAACATAAACCGCCAGTAGGCGATAGATTTCATATCTGTAAGCCACAGCGTGGCACGGCCGTTCGGTCCAGAAGGCCCAGACAATTAACCAATGAACTATGAACCATGAACCATGAACAACGTACCGTGAAATACGCAATACGCTATACGAGAATCGAGAATCCAATTATTTACGTGCCTATAAGGCACCTCTACATCTGTCGAGAACGCTCTACAAATCAGCCCTTTTTATGCAAAACAAACCCAATTCCCGAAAAACCCAAAATGAACACAAATATCTTTATCACAAAGGATTATGAAAATGAACCACCTTCCGGCCCAAAAAAACAAACCCAAACAAACCCAATTTCAAAGGCGTCTGCTGTCGCAGACAGCAAAGGGGGTAACGCGAGTACAGGTAAAAAATATCGGATGTGAACTATAGTCAAGAAAGGTATGTTTACCATGAAGGACCGGACATTGAGACTGAGAGCATTAATGTATCTGCTATTCGTGACCATTTGTTCTGTATTTGTCCTTGGTTTGTCTATCCCGGAACAGTCTAAAATAATCATAGTCCAGGATGAAGTGCCTCAAATGAAAGTGCTGGCAAAATTCCTGCGGGAGAAGGGCAACCTGTCCGTGGATATTACAGAGCAACAGGCTTTACCTGAAGATCTGTCCGGGTATGATGCGGTCATTGTTTTTATCCATAAGGGCCTTCAGGAGAAGACGGAAAAATCAATTATCAACTACACCAAAAATGGTGGAAAGCTGATATGTTTACATCACTCCATAAGCAGCATAAAGGCCGAAAACAAGTTCTATTTTGATTTCCTGGGCGTGCGACTGGACGAGGGACCAATGGAAACGGGTGGGTATCAATGGAAAGGCTCCAGTTGGTCATTAGTCAACCTAAACTCGCAGCACTTTATCACAAATTCCGATGTCAACTGGGATGGAAAAGTTGCTTATACCCCATCGGACTATCCAAGCACAGAGGGATTATATCCGAGCATTACTCTTGGACGCGATTCGGAAGTTTTCATTAATCATAAATTTACCGATGGCAGGGAAAAGGTTGTTCTGTGTGGAATAGTCTATCATGATACCCAAAACCACAAGACCTATATGCAGGATAGAGGAGCGTGGCTCAAGAGACAAGGCAAGGGAACCATAGTCTATTTTATGCCGGGACATGCCGTGTCGGACTACCAGAACAAGAATATCTCCCAAATAATTCTGAATGCTATAAGATGGCCTGCAAGACCAATTAGCGACTGATGGTGTAAGACAAGACGATGAAAATATAAAAACCGTTCTTTTATATCTGTCATTCCATTCTCTGCGTTTTATCTGTTCAGGAAATCTTGGCTTCAACCCTACCCGAGTGCCTCTACTTGTTCTATCAATCGAATGTATATGTTCACTGTGAGATAAGAAAGGAAAATAGTAAGCGCAATAACAATAACCGTGACTGCGAGTTTTGTAACTATTCTATAGCGTCGGTTCAGCCATACAAGTGGCAGGGCAAGCGGACCTAAGCACAACAGGGCAATTACGATGGCGGATGTGGAAAAATACCATTTTGTTTTTGACGTAATGGGTTTGTCGAGGAACTCACCGCAAAAACGGCACTTTATAGCCTCTTTCTGGATTTGCTCGGCGCAAAAAGGACATTTCTTAGTAACTTCTATCTGCTCATCCGCTTCGACTAACATAGTTTTCATAAAAAACCTCCCGTGTAGAATACCCATAGGATTCACTCAGGCATTTCTACTGTCCGATTAGTTTGCTCACAATAATCCGAATACGTTAATTTGCCTTTTCTTGCAGTAGCTGTATTGCCGCGTTCATATTTCTATATCGTCTTAATATCGACAGAAATTAACAATAGAAATCTTTGAGATTATGCAGAAAATACTCAAGGGATGGAAATAGGGGAGCAGCGGGAAAATGTGACTCTGTCTGTTTTTTTTAGCTGAGACGGGCGGTGAAAACACAGTGGAACATCGGGATTGCTATTTTTGGACGTCGAGCTGGCGATATCGCTGCCGGTATTTATCATAAAGTCGCCTGTGTTTATTGCTCAGGTCAATTCTCCTGCCCTGTATGAAAAGTTTGTCTATGCGTGTTGTAATCTCGAGCGGGTCACCGTCGGTTACTATCAACGTGGCGTCTTTGCCCTTTTCCAGGCTCCCGACGCGGTCCGCCACTCCCATGATTTGGGCGGGATATAAGGTTATTGCTTTTAGAGCCTCATCCTTAGGCAAACCATAGGCAGCGGCCTTGGCGGCGTGATAGGGTAGATTGCGAATACTCGAGGCGCCGCCGCAGGCGATACAGAATTTGACTCCGGCTTGATGGAGTCGCAGAGGCAATGCAAAAGGCTCGTCGAAATCGGCATCCCGCCGGCTCGGCAAGCGCAAGACCGAAGTTATAACAACCGGAATGTCTCTTCGTTTAAGCAGGTCGGCATAATGGTGGGCTTCAATTCCCCCGACCAAAACAACTCTCAGGTTGTGCTTATCAGCCCAGCTCACAGCCGATTCGATTTCCAGCAGCGAGTTGGCCCCAATCCAGACAGGAAGATTACCTTTAAGTACGGGGAGCATCGCCTCCCAGCGAACATCTGTTTTTGAGAAAGACTCGCTTGTTTTTTGAGATTCTTTCGCTGTCATATAGGCCCTTGCGTCTTCGATTGCCTTGTCCAGGGTCTCTATTTGTTTTTTGGTATATTCCAGCCGTTTCTTGGATGCTTCGTCATCCTCATCGGCCAACCTCATGTATGGCCAATTGATAATCATACTCAGAGGTGCTTTGAAGGTCATCTCTTTCCACGTCCAGCCGTCGGTCATAATTAGCGTGGACCGGCCCGAAATAAGACCGCCTCTTGGCACGGCTGCGGCTAAGGCTATCCCGTTCGCTCGAGCTACGGGAATATGCTCAGACTCAGGATTTATTGCGACCTCAGCCCTGACATTGGGATTGATGTCACCACGCTCAACGTAATCGCTGGTGACACCAACGGAGCCAATTTCGGTCAATCCAAGTTGTGAATGGCTTTCTATCAAGCCCGGGTAGACGTGTTTGCCTCTCAAGTCTATCTTTATCGCATCGGATGGAATTTCAATATCTGTTCCTATGTTAACGATTTTTCCTTTGTCAAACACAATAGATGCTTTCTCGATGGGCTCACTGGTGACAGGATGGATTGTGCCGTTGACCAGCGCGATCGGCTGCTGCTGAGGCGGAGCAGGGATCTGGCCGTATGTTAGAATCGCTGCAATATGGATTAGCAGAAAGGCAGTTCTTCCAATATGCTGTGTCTTCGGCATCGTTCTCAATTCCTTCTCAGGTTCAATCAATAATGTCTTGTTCGTCTGTTTGATTGGGTTCGGCTTCCTTATTCGGGTCAGTGTTCTCCCTGGACGTATCATCTTTGTCCTTCTTGGCTTTGTTCAGGATTTTTTGGACCAGCTTCGTTCGCTGGGCAGCGACTTGTTCACGCAGGTGCTTGTCTTCTTCAATGTCGAAGTACTTGCAGCCGTCAATCCAGGTCTGTTCACAGAGACTATAAGTGGAAAGCGGCAAATCGTTCCATATCACAAAATCTGCGTCCTTTCCCACTTCCAGGCTGCCGATGCGGTGGTCGAGATGCAGCTGCTTGGCAGGATTCAAAGTAACAAATTTCAGGGCTTCCTCGGGCGGTACGTTACCATATTTGACGGCCTTGGCCGCCTCTGTGTTCATGCGACGAGCCAGCTCGGCACTGTCCGAATTGAAACTCACAACTACACCTTGTTCATACAAGATGGCCCCATTGTAGGGAATAGCATCATAGGCCTCGACTTTATAAGCCCACCAGTCGGTAAAAATAGTCGCCATAGCTCCGTGTTGTTTTATTTCTTCCGCGACCTTGTAGGCTTCGAGAACGTGAATAAAAACATCGAATTTGAAACCTATTTCCTCTGCCAAACATATCATCGCATTAATCTCATCCTGACGATAAGAATGGCAGTGAATAATCATCTTTCCATCGAGGACATTTAATAGTTGTTCAAGCCTCAGGTTTGTACGCGGCGGAATGAGGCTCCTGTTCTTCTTGCTCTGCTCATTGTAAATCTGCCATTGCCTGCGGTAATCCTTAGCCGCCGAAAAGGCATCGCGTATGATTTCGACCACCCCCATACGCGTGTTTGGATAACGTTCTGAAGCTCGCTTGACATTTTCACCGAGGGCGAGTTTTATACCGGGCCTGGCGTCGGGTACAAGCAATTCATCCGGCAAAGCACCCCACCGCAGCTTGATAACTGCGTATGTCCCTCCGATGGGATTGGCCGAACCGTGCAGTGTACACGTCGTCGTCAGGCCGCCGGCCAACTGTCGATAGATGCTGATATCATCGCTGTTAATAACGTCTTTAATGCGAACCTCCGAGGTGACAGCATGGGTTGCCTCATTGACGCCGCCTTTAATGGCGATGTGAGAATGGGCGTCAATAAGTCCCGGCGTGATGTGCTTGCCGGTAGCGTCGACCACGACTGCCCCTTCGGGCTCTGTGAGATTCCTGCCGACCTGGGTTATCTTGCCATTCCTGACGAGCAAATCTCCGGGGCTGAGGATACCGTCAGGGCCGCAGGTCCAGATTGAGGCATTCTTGACAAACAGGACGGCTGGTTGTTCCGGCGGACTTGTTCTTCCAAAGGCCCCGTCAGGATAAACTATTGGGAGCTCAGCCATTTGAACCGGCTCTGATGATTCATCGCCCTCGGCCTTGTCCTCCTGGGGCCCGGCTAATTCCGCATACCAGCTAAAGCCGCTTCCGTCGTCCAAAAGACCATGCCCCCTGATGGTCTCCTCTTCGATAACACCTGTCATTCTCACCCAGCCCTCACGGTCAAATATATCACTTGAGAAGGACAACATCAGCACACGGTTTTGACGTGCGACTTTCTGTGCCTTTGCCTCTTTGTCCTGAAGAGTCAAAGAGACACTTAGCTTGGAAGCGGCCCCGGTGATTTTCATTATCCCACTGTATTGCTTTTCTTTTGTCTCAGCGGTAAATGTCCACTGGCCGCGGATATCGATATCGGGTTCTTTGGTAATGACAAAGCGTTCACCGGCTACCCAGGTATCGAGTATTCGGGTCTTGCTGTCGAACACGTCACCGTCTGTGACGACAAAATTGGCGAGCTTACCCTTCTCCAGCGTTCCCAGCAAATGCGACATGCCTAACCACTGTGCCGGTCTCGTTGTCAACGCCTCAAGCGCTGTTTCAGCCGGGAGTCCTTGCTGGACGGCAGTCCTCACTTTTTTGAGAAACTCAGCTTCTGATTTCAGGTGGGCCGTCGTCAGCACAAAATCAATATTCTCCTTCGCCAGCAGGCCTGGATTTTCCGGAGCAAAATCCCAGTGTCGCAGTTGTTGTAGACTCAGGTGAAGCTCTCGTTCGAGCGAGGAGACATCAGGGGCCTTTGGGAAGTTGACTGGAATAATCAATCTAAGGCCGGTTCCTTTTACCGCCTGCAAACGACGATATTCGTAGCCCGAGCCGACAATCCACATATCCAGGCCAAATTCCTGGGCGAGCTTTGAGGCACGCAGGATATCAAGCTCGTCGGAAACTTGCATTACGACCGGCTTGCGCCTGCTGACATACGGCTGCAAGGCGGCCAGTGCGAGATTCGTTTCCGGAGCGGTTTGACCTGAGCTGACTTGTCTGAACTTCGTCCAGGCCTCGTTGTACCATTGGGCATCCAGTAAAGTCTGGCGAATCAAGGCAATAGTACCCATCAACGAGCCCGGATACTGTCCACGGCCTCCACGTTGCAGTGACATCGCCTGAGCGAGGTCCTCGCCCAGGATCGCTTGACTGGTTGGCTTCTTACCGAGAAGAACAAGGGCTCCCGTTCCTCTAAAAATGCCGCCTTTTGGGAAGGTCAGGACCGCGCAAAATCCACATTTACGCAGATTTTCAGCGGCTGTTCCATCCTGTCCCAACATTGCCGAGGCCCGTCTTTGGGCAAGTACAAAACGATTCCAATGCTTGGCGCCGCTGGAAACGTTTTCATCTGCCTCAGGTCCAATAGCATAATTCGTGTACAAATCAATGAAACCCGGGTAGATAGTCTTCCCGCTTAAGTCACGAATAACCGCATCGGAAGGTATATCTGCCTTGGTAGTCACCTGCTCGATATGGCCGTCACGAACCAAAAGGGTCGCGTTGTCTAATACATTACCGGGCTTAGTGACAATCCGCGCGTTGGTCAGGGCATATATCCTTGGGGTATTTTCATGAAGGCCAACCACGGGCTCGGTCTGTCCCGCAACAACTCGTACAGAGAGCAACAGCCATAATAGAATGATACTATTTTGAATCGCTAACTGCCTGATGTGAAAACCTCCACCTGCGAAACACAAAATTCTCGCTGCAACTCTGTGCCTCGCATGATACATCATAACTCCTCCTCTATCAAAAAACCGCAAAAACTGTGTCCTCCGGAAGACCAAAGATTCGCTTGCCTCCGTTGGCACAAGCTTCACTATTTTTTATACCAAATCACCCACATTCCCGTCAAGTATAATCTCTTGAGCTATGCATGCTTTTTTTTACCTCAGGCTGTATGCATAAAGGAACTCACCGTGGCGGATGTACAGCCTGCCTCCGCAGACCACGGGATGAGCCCAGCTGTTACCTTTTCCGCCTTCGGGAATCTTGAATGAGCTGACCAGCTCATGGCCCATTGCAGTTGGTCGGACAAGTCCCATGACGCTGTTCTCACTTAGCGTGTACAGCATTCCGTCGGCGTATGTGAGCGAGCCCTTGCCTACACCCTTGTCCATATGCTTGTTCCGGCCGGTTTCCCAGTCCAGACAAATCCATAAGTTGCTGTTACGGAAGGTGCTTGTGCCGTAGAGATTTCCGTTGACCAACAGGACACCACCGTGGTGACTATCGAACTCCTGCGTACGCCATATCTCTTCGAGCGAGGCCTTGCCGTCTTTGACATTAATCTTCCACTTGACGGAGCCTGTCTGTAAGGTGCTGATAAAGACGTGACCATCGTGATAGATAGGCATCATCACGTTTTCGTCCGCATAGGATTCGTGTTTGACGTGCCATAGTAGTTCGCCGGTATCGGCATTCACGCCGATCATGCCTTTGGAGGTCAGCGTGCTGATGATTCTCAGCCCCTGATATTCAGCCAGAGTTGGAGAGGCATAGCCGGCCAGCTCACCCGTACTGGGCGCTTTCCAAACAACCGATCCCGTCTTTTTGTTAAGTGCAACCATACAGGTCTGCGGTCCTCCCGGGCAACAAATCAGATGGTCTCCATCGACCAGCAGGGATTCAGCCAGAGCCCAGGTTGCAGTTTTACTTTTGAACTTCTCGATGATGTTGACCTCCCAAATCCTGTCTCCGGTTTTGGCTTGAAGGCAGACAAGGTTTCCAAGAGGGCTCTGGTGAAACAGCCGATCCCCGTCGATGGTCGGGGTTGCACGCGTGCCGGGACGGTCTCCAGTCCAGGCTTTGCCGTTTTTCACTTGCCACAAGACCTTGCCGTCTAAGTTCACAGCGGTGATGACTGTATCCTTTTCGATGCTGCCGGCCGTGTAGAGCATTCCAGAGGCAATCGATACGCTTGAATATCCATATCCCAGCCCCTTAGCCGTCCATAGTAGGGCAGGCCCTTTCTCGGGCCACTTCTTCAAAAGACCTTTTTCAGTGGAGAGATTGTCTCTGTTCGGCCCGTGAAATTGGGGCCAGAAGGCGTCCTGGTCGGCAGCGTATGCTGCACTCGTTAGAATAAGACCGCCGATTAGCATGATAGAGATACTTTGCCGTTTTATGGCGAGTGACATAAACATCTGGGCCGCTCCTTTCTAAATGACATTTTCTGTTCAATATTTTTATGGAAAGCTCTATGCCCTTCAACTCCGTTTTGATATCAGGTGTTAATTTCCCATTAACCACCAATGCTGCCGGTGTCCTGCATTTTAATTTCATCGTATAATACCATATTTATGTTAGTTAGCAAACAAGTTTATATGATTGAAATAGTGGATTTGCATTACTTATACCTGCCTGCACCCCCGTGCTTTCTTGCGAAAGCAACAACGATGGTGACATCGTCGATTTTCGTTTTCCGCAACAGATACTACATAGTTTCTTTCAGTTCCTAATCGAGCACAAGGAGGCTTTCTGTGCTGGCCCCTTCAAAACGGGTAATCGCCTCAAAGATTTATCTTGACGGAAAGGGGGCTTATCTGATATAAGAAAGATGATTAGAGTCTGTGGAAGCCCGATATCGAAGCAGCCGGAGTTTCAACGGCCTATTTCAGATACTCACTTTTCAATTAGCGGCTCATCATAGACTTTTGAAGGAAGGAGGTAATATCAAGTCGCAAAAGAATTGTCTTGGACCAGCGCTGACAGAATTTGGTCAGGTTGGGTATTCTTGTTGGCCGCTTTGGTGAGTGGCCAAGGCATTTATTCTAACGATTTTATAAGGAGGACTATTATGCGACGAACACATGTCTTTTTGACTTTCATAGTACTGCTTGCCGCAGCAGTCTGCGCACAGGCACAGGACCCGGATCTCCTGGGCTGGTGGATGCTTGACGATGGCACAGGTACCGTTGCCGCTGATTCGAGCGGTAACGGCAACGACGGCACATTTGTGGGAGACCCCGAGTGGGTTGCCGGCAAGTTCGGGAGTGGCCTGTTGTTTGATGGCCGGGGCGGTGAGCGAGTGTCGCTTGGAAACCTCGATGTTGCATCGGGGGCCATTACCATAACCTGCTGGTTCAATGCGAGCAATCTGGATACGCCCGGCAACGACCCCCGCATGGTCTCGAAGGCGTTTGGCGGCGGAAACAATGAACACATTTGGATGATAAGCTCCAGCCGTCGCAGCGGTGAGAAGCGGCTCAGGTTCCGTCTGAAAACCGACGATGGTGCCGCTACGACCGAGCTTTGGGGCGACGATGGCGACCCCCAGACCAGGGTCATCCAGCTCAACGAGTGGATCCACGCCGCTGTCACATGGGATGGCAGCACAATGCGTATCTACAAGAACGGCGTGGAGGTCGGCAGCACGTCCAAAGGTGGCAATTCTGTAGCTGTCGATCCGTCGGTGGGGGCCGCTTTTGGCAACCAGCCCGTTGGGGCAGAGAACAGGCCCTTTGACGGAGTGATGGATGACGTGCGCATCTACACCAGGGCCCTGAGTGTAGAGGAGATAGAGGAAGTCATGCTTGGGCCGCCGGCCCCGTTGGCAGCCGGGCCGGATCCACCGGATGGCGCCATAATCGAGCAGGACTGGTATAACCTGGCCTGGAAACCTGGAACGTGGGCAGTGTCCCACGATGTGTACTTTAGTTCGGATTTTGACGCTGTAGACCAATCTGCCGAGGGCACGTTTATAGGTAATACGGCGTCCGTCTTCCAGTTGATAGGGCTTCCGGGATTCCCTGTCCCGGACGGCTTTCAGCCGGGCACTACATACTACTGGCGGGTGGACGAGGTCAACCCGGACAATCCGGACAGCCCATGGAAGGGCGTGGTTTGGAGCTTCAGCCTGCCTCCGCGTACGGCATACAATCCGTTTCCACCCGACACTATGAAGTTTGTCGATACGGATGTGGATTTGAACTGGACCGCCAAGTGGAACGCCGCCCTGTTCAGCGTGTACTTCGGCACCGACCAGGCAGAGGTGGCAGATGCCACAGGGGCTGCACCCAGCGGGAACATGACCTTCGACCCGGGTCCCCTTGAGCTCGATTCGTCCTATTACTGGCGGGTAGACGCGTTTGATGGCACCCAGTGGCGTAAGGGTAACGTATGGAGCTTCACCACGACAAGACCGGGGGGCGGCCTCGTGGGCGAATATGCCAACTATTCCGGCGGCGTACCGGACCCGCCTGAATCACCCTTCCAGAAAATCGCTCTGACCCGCATTGATCCCGGCATCAACTTCAACTGGAGTAGTGGTTCGCCCGAACCTGACGTGGTCAATCCGGACGACTTCGCCGTGCGCTGGACGGGTGAATTAGAGGTGCCGTTGAGCGGCAAACATACCTTCGAGGTCAGCCCCGACGGTGGCGTGCTGCTCTGGATCAACGGCGTAGAGATACTGCGTGCCTGGCGTGACGAGACGACCCTGCAGTCGGGCACGATTGAACTTGTAGCGGGCGAATTCGCATCAATCAAGATGTTGTACTTTGCCACCACAGGCAATGCCAAAGCCGAGCTGCGCTGGGCGCATGATTTATTTCCGCTTCAGATCATTCCAGCGGCAGCCTTCTCACCGCCAATACGGGCCGGTCTGCCCAATCCGGCGAATAAGGCTGTGAATGTAACCCAGGCACCTGTCCTCAAGTGGACAGCCGGCGGTCATGCGGCCGAACACGATGTATATCTCGGTACGGACGAAGTTGCTGTTACCGGCGCAGACACTGGCACGCCGGACATCTACCGGGGTCGCCAAACTACAACGAGCATCTCACCTGCAAAGCTTGATTGGAACACGACCTACCATTGGCGCATCGATGAGGTCAATAACCTCAATCCCGACAGTCCCTGGAAGGGCTCGGTCTGGAGCTTCACCACGGCGGACTTCCTGATCGTGGATGATTTCGAGGATTATGACGCTTACGAGAACCAGATATGGTTTGCGTGGCATGATGGGCTTGGTTATGGTACGCCGGGGACTGAACCCTACTCTGGCGGTAACGGGACCGGCTCGGCGGTAGGTGTTGACACCACTCCTTCTTATACTGAGGAAACTATCGTTCACGGAGGCAGCAAATCGATACCGTTCTTCTACGACAACAGCATTCTCAGGTATTCGGAGGCGGAGATGACGTTAAGTTTTCCGCGTGACTGGACCGAGAATGGTGTTAGCACGCTGACGATTTGGTTCAGAGGTGATTCAGCTAACGCTGCTGAGCCGATGTATGTTGTTCTCAATGGCAATGCGGTAGTAACTCATGATAATCCAAATGCAGCACAGGTAGACACCTGGACTCAATGGAATATCGAACTGCAGGCATTTGCCGACCAGGGTGTGAACCTCCTCGATGTTAATACGATTGCCCTTGGGTTAGGTAATAAGAACAATCCGCAGGCTGGTGGTTCAGGTACAATGTACTTCGATGATATTCGTCTGTATGCTCCGGAGCCTGCAGCACCGTAAGTAGCAAGTTACAATTAATTGTGTCGTTGATATTGCAGATTTGTATTAACTCGGGGCCTATACTTATTGATTAGGTATAGGCCCCTTTTTCCGAAGGCAATACAGAAAATCGGAACTCCAGGGCTTAAAGCTGCGACCAGGCTATTGCTGGGTCGTGACTGTCCCCCAGTCCTTACCCAAAATCGCGAAGTCCTTAAAATCCACTATGTGGTCCATATTAAGGTCTGCATCCAGATCGTTCGGGTCACCGTATTCCAGCCAATTTTCAGACAGCGCAAACGCATCGCGCATATCCACATCCCCATCGCTGTCTATGTCTGCCTTAATCGCATCACTATGTAACAGGATTAACTCAATGCCGTCCCCGGTTTTGAGATTCCTTGAATACTGCTTGTCGGTAGCATTGTTCCAATGTTCGTGAATACCTAAGCTCTCCAGACGAACCACGTCACCGGCATGGTCGGGGTCATAGAACGTCCCCGAACAAGGGTCATTCGCCAAAGCCGCCTCATGCAGATAATCCTCTGCTCCACCCTGCATATCATATCTCGGCTCCGGGGAGCGCCCGTACCGAACAACATCCGGCCATTCCTCCTTCACAAAGTCGTACCCCACCGAGTCAATAGCCACTGGGTCCTGAGAGGCAAAAATACTTGAAGGCCAATCACCGTTGAAGGGCCGCGTATCCCACTTGTATGGATGTGCGTCCGCATAGTAACCTCCATAAAGTCCGTCAATCAGGTAAAGGACTGTCTTACCGCCAAGCTCAGAATGCCCCATCAGGTCTACCAGAGCCCGGTAGTGGTTCCTCCCCGGGCTCCACGGTGGGCTCTGGCCTGCGTTCGGCAAGCTATAATGCATATTGTAATAATCAAGGAATTCACCATCCACCGGCAGGCCTGGAAGCTCCGGCCTTAGATGCCCGTGCGGGGTCCTCACAAGCGAGCCATAGTGGTTCTTTGCACAAAGTGTCACGCCTGAGGAATGACCCTTCAAAATAGCAAAGTTAATCATATAGTCTGCCTCGGCAAACAAGACCGGTATATAATCCTGTACTTTTCCGTTCGCCTCACTCGTGCTCCAGTGAAATGGAACATCCGAAAACTCTGTTCGTCTCCTGCCGCGACCGCCGTAATTATCCAGATAGTGTACGTTCGGAAACTCCGGATGCAGCATATTCCAGTAATAATTCGGTATCATCCCGGTTGGGTCACCGATAGTGATATCATTCTGGGCAACTCCCACGGTGTTTACTAATTGGCGCAATAGCGAGAGAATCATCTGCGGAGAGTTGTCGATGGTATTCATGACGCTGGATTTTTTGTTATACGTAATCGGGTCAACTTGTCCCCATGTGGCATTACAGGTGGTAAGGTTAATTTTAATGGCAATTTTTTCCCCTGCCTGATACCCCACGTTTCCATTGCCTTGGCTGTTGTTGAAATATTTGAATATCGCGACCCACGCTGCCGCATCGGAGTTTTTACCGGCCACGCCCCGAATTGCCTGCGAGACCATTTTCTCTACCACCGCTGGGTCGGTATGGTCGCTTTGCCACCAGTGTTCCGGTGAATTATAGCCGTCCCAGTCAGTTGCGTTTGGGTCGTGGACCCAGACAACCCGCCCCGGATAAATCCCTTGAGCCTCACCTATTGGCCCGTGAGGCCCCCGTCGCCCTTGCGCATTGGCCGGCCGCTCCGGAAGATTGGCGAGCATAACTACAACCATCACCCCTGCTATGACTAAGCACAGACACGCCAACGCTGCTCGAGACTCTTTCAGAAGCTGCTTGGCTTTCTTAAACGCGGTAACCGAGACCACCAGCCCCACAAGCCAGGTGACAAAGCCCGAGGCAAGCGGCATTGCAACGCGTTGACACGGATACGTCGCACGGGAAGGTTTCGGCACGACACGGATCAGAAACCAGATAAGCGCCGATAACCCCGTGATTGGAAGCATCCATCTCACCCAATAACATTTCTTTTTACCTCCGGGATATTTACCGCTCTTGGGACAAAATGATGGTGTGTGTTTTCCTTGCATGGTATTTTCTCCTGTTTGCTCACCTCTGACTAAACTGCCGGAGCAGATATTATTATACAATATTGCCTCTGAAAATCACAAGGTATTTGCAGAGAATTGTTGTCAATTGAGATTGTATAATACCAATTGCTTTTAATTACTGCGCTTCTTGTGTTTGGCACAAAAGGATGTCACAAAAGGGTGGCAGCCTCATCCCGATGTCGTTTATCGGGATGGGGATGGCTCACTGCTTTTTATGTTAAGCGCAACTTTTAATTACAATTGGTACAAGATGTGCTTATGAACACAAGCTGCAGAGTGAACAAGCTCTTCTTGTGCAATAGTTATGGAGCTCTTCACATCCGGGCGATTCGTTTGCAGTCTGCTTCCACCTTCCTCTCTTAGAGCTTATCCGAATATCCGGGTCGTTATGAGGCCGAGCGAAAAGTTCGAGGCCAAGGCGGCAGGACAAAAATGCTCGGAGGCGTGGTTTTCTCCACGTTGAGAACGTTTTTTCACCGACAACGCAGGCATCGGGCTTTGCAGCCGGACCCGAGTTTACCCCCGATGTTAGCTCACTTGCTTTTCTGTCGGGGGCAATAGAGCGGATTATTTGGATAGGCTCTTAATACAGTGATCTGACTTAGGCAACGGTGTACTCAACCGTTTTAATCCTTGGATTATCACTTAATTTTGGGCAATTCGACAAACTAATTGCATATAGTTTTCGTTCTCTGGCCGGAGCATGAAAAAGCTCGTAGTCATTTGACTGTGAATGTGGCTGGGGGCGGAAGATTTCCGTCTTGACGACCATTGGCAACGGATTATTCAGAAACGATTTAAAGGCTTACCGCCTGTATACCACCTTAGTTCCACATCGTCTCCCGTAGTTTCTTCGATGGCACTGACATGTCCGTCCAGCCATAAGATATTGGCTCGTCCCCCGGTTCTCTCGTCTTCAACACGCCTTATATTATGTCTGAAAATTTGCCGATAGTTGATCCAGCGACTGCCCCCTACACTTTTTCGATATTGCGTTAGATTCATGGCGCCAGGTCTGTCATCATTATGAAACCCATCTCTGGTGGTACATCCCGGTCTTGGTTCAGCGTGGTCCTTGCAAAAAATGAATTCATCAAGACGATATATAGTATTTGTATTCCGGCCTTGGGCTTCGGGACGAAAATTCAGACCAAACGCTGCGTGCTGAATTAGTTTAGAAGGGTCGGGAAAATCACTATATTGGTATATTAATCCTTCGGGAACACGTTGCAAGCTCGGACAGCCGAATATCTTCGTCTCTTTCAGGTAGTCTTTGAAGTAGAGACCCCAATAACTACTGCTGGAACCGGGTCTTCGATAAGTAACGCCGTCTGACTCGTACCACAGAAATTCGTTGGCACTCTCGGTATTAGGCAATGTGCGGTTGTAGTCGTCGAGGTACATTGACACGGCTATTCCAATATTCCGTAAATTCGATTTGCAGACTTGTTCCCGTCCCATCTCCTTGATCTTGCGCATGGCGGGCATCAGGATCGCCAACAATAAAGCAATGATAGCAATCACCACCAATAGTTCTATTAACGTAAACGCTCTTGCCTTGTGCCTAATGCGTTTTTCTCTGTAATTCATCGTTTTTCCTTTCATAGTTTTGTGTAAGAGCTTATCCGAATAACCGGGTCGTTATGAGGCCAAGCGAAAACTTGTCCGCCTATGGCGGAGTTCGAGGCCAAGGCGGCAGGCCAAAAATGCTCGCAGGCGTGGTTTTCTCCACGTTGAGAACGTTTTTGGCCGACAACGCAGGCATCGGGCTTTGCAGCCGGCCCCGAGTTTACCCCCGATGTTAGCTCACTTGCTTGTCTGTCGGGGGCAATAGAGCGGGTTATTCGGATAGGCTCTAAGGTTAAATCGATAATTTTTTCAGGCTGGCATTTTGCACGTGCCACAATTTGGCAGCGCTTTTATGACTTTTATCCTCCTTATAATCCGGGACTTCCCATTTACACCTCACAGAAACATTCCTGCTTGCCACAAGTCCAATAATACCAAAATTCCATTGAGATTGCAAGCAATTCTCTTTCCCGGTAATCATCATGCGACGTGTGGCAGCCACTGAGCAAACGCAGTGAACGAAGTGGATGGTAGCTCTACGCACATTCAGAATCGAGCATCCAACTTTAGCTCACTTTAGGCACTTTAGTTCACTTTAGCTCACTTTAGGCACTTTATCCGCCGAGGCGGATTTAGTTCACTTTAGCTCACTACTCACTAACGACGGGTGGCAGCCACTGAGCGAACGTAGTGAGCGAAGTGGATGGTAGTTTTCCCGCAAATTTTTGCTCTTTCCCCTAATCAACAGGGAACTTCGTGTATTCTATTGAATTCCGTTGAACCGCGCGTAACGTGAGGGATGAGCGGACCGCGTTAGCAGGTACGCTCCATCCCTTTGTTCGCCATTATTGCTCTATTGGACGTGTCAACTATGGTTACTTTGCTTCCAAGGACTTGGTATTCTTGCCGAGAATGTGTTCCATCGCATCCTTAAGCCTTTCTTTTGAATAATCTTCAAAACTGAAAGTTTGGAAGGGCTTTGCTCCTTGCTCTTGAGTCAACTCGTAAATTAAGTTACTCACTATGCGATAACTCGCATAGGAATGAGGAATGGAGATATCATCTTGCGCTTCATTCTTGAATCCATTGAGCAGATTCCAAAAGGTTTTTTCAGCTAAAAGTAATTCTGTAAGCTTTGCTCTATATTCTCGAATCCA
>DATKYR010000184.1:0-29565 GCA_035528395.1 Sedimentisphaerales bacterium | reverse complement strand
TTGGGTTTGTTTATTCGGACTTCGAAATCATCTTTTTTTCTGTAATCCTTTGTTATAAGTGAGTTTATATTCATTTTGGCTCTTTTTAAATTGGGTTTGATTGGGTTTGAATTGGGTTTGTTTTGACCAAGTGTCCAATTGCGTTTATTTTCATAATCACTTGTTAATAATGAGCTTACGTTCATTTGCAATCCGCCTACGGTGGACAAGATTGGGTTTGTTTTGCATAAAAAGAGCTGATTTGTAGAGGGTTCTCGACAGATGTAGAGGGCAATTGACAGACGACAGATGACAGAAGACAGATGACAGAAGACAGGCTTTGAAGCGTATTTCGTAGTACATTGTTCATAGTTCATGGTTAATTGGTTCCGCCATACGACGGCGGATCTGCGACATTGGTTCATTGGCTGGGCTGGCTGGCTCTAAGTCCTTGCCACTCGGTGGCTTACGACATGCAAACTGAAATATCATCTTCGCCTACTGGCGGTTTATGTTAGCTTGCTGGCTAACATAGGCGTATTTTAACGTATTTACAAACAATGTCAACAAAAAAATGGACAAAAAAGAACTTTTTTTGACCGCCCGTGTTTGAAATCCGGGCCTTTGGGCTCGAACCTATCTACTCCGGCAAGTTCATGCGGCGCAGCAGGTCGCCGAAGCGCGAGTCATCGTGCAAGGGCTTGAAAGCAGGAGGGTGACTGATCCAAGGCAGGTATGGATGGTGGGGTGGGCCGTAGGCCGCTTCGAGCCATCGGAATGCCTCATCCTTCTCGCCCAGGACGGCATAGATCTGAGCCATAAACCAGGTATCCCAAGTCGTGGAATCGGCTTCCAATTCAGCCAATACCAGCCGCGCCTCATCCCGCCGGCCAGCCAGCGCATAGGTAAGCCCGAGACCAGATTTCCAATCACGGCTGAGCACACCCGCCCTCTGGTGTGCTTTGATAGCCTCCTCATACATCCCCTTTGCTGCATAGGCGTTTCCCAGGACATACAGCCCGACCACGAAATCGGAATCCAGTTCGAGTGACTTCCGGGCTTCGTTGATCGCCTCCTCGTATTGCCCTGCCCACCAATACTGCCATCCTTGCCACGCAGGCCAGAGGGGTACGAGCGGATCCACCTCCTGGACTCGTCTCAATTCTGCCAAAGCTTCATCCGTGCGTCCGAAGAGCAGGAGATAGTACGAATATTGGGCGCGAGTCAGGGTCAGGCTGGGGTTGAGTTTCAGGGCAAGCTGTAATGCCTGTCCCGCAGCCTCCCAGTCCCAATCTCTGTATAACTTGATTTGGGCGAGAGCGGCGTGGGCTTCGACCAAAGTGTCGTCCAGCTCCAACGCCTTGAGTGCTGCCGCCTCAGCTCGTGTGAAGGCGTCCGGTGGAGCTCCAGGGGCATGAGCACTCGCGGCGTAACCGAGCGCCAGCCCGCCGTACGCCAGGGGATACTCCGGGTCTTTTTCGATTGCCTGGCGGAGATAGTCCAGGCCTTTTTTGGTTCCTTCCGGTGTCATTTTGTTCAAGTGGAACATCCCCTTGAGATATGCAACATACATATCGGGGTTGACCGGGCGCCTTGCCGCCAGTCGCGCTTCCTGGTCGGGTGTTACTGTAATCTCGATTTGGCGGGCAATGGTTCGTGCCACCTCGCTTAGCAAGGTCAGGATGTCGCGCAGGTCTCGCTCGTAGCTGTCAACCCAGAGGTGCGTGTCTGTCGGCGCATGTATCAACTGCGCCGTGATCCGCACCTGCTCGGCGACACGCATCACTGAACCTTCCACCACCGCATCTACATTCAATTCTCTCGCAATCTCCGGCAGCTGCTTCTTGACATCCTTGTACTGCATGATCGATGTCCTCGACCTTACCTGCAGCGCCCCGATCTTTCCCAGGTTGGCGATCAGCGCCTCTGTCATGCCGTCGGCGAAGTACTCCTGCTCCGGGTCGCCGGTCAGGTTCTGCAGCGGCAGTACAGCCAGCGACTTTATCCGGCCGGGGCCGGCCAGCAATTTCTCCGGCCACCGGGTTCGGACTGGCGCCTCTATTCCGGCCGCCAGTAAGTTCAGTGTTTCTCTGATTTCAATAGCTGCATCTTTGATGTGCTGAAGTCGCCAGCGCGGATCCTTCTCCAGGCAGCGGCGAAGAATGACCCTGATATTTGCAGGGGTTTGCTGCGGCAGAGCCTGCCAATTGGGCTGGCGTTCGATGATGCGTGCCAGGGTGTCTGTGGCAGTGTCACTCTCAAATGGCGAGTGACCGGTCAGCATCTCGTACAATATACAAGCGAAGGACCATATATCGCTGCGGTGATCGACTTGATTGCCGCGTGCCTGTTCCGGAGACATATAGGCCGGCGTGCCTATTACACGGCCGGGCTGAGTGATGTCAGTACTTTGATTTTTGTCCTGACTGCCGGAGGCCTTGGCCAGGCCGAAGTCCAGCACTTTGACCTTTCCTTCCGGAGTGATCTTGATATTGCCGGGCTTGAGGTCACGATGGATGACACCTTTCTCGTGCGCCACTGAGACTGCCTCGGCGATTTGCTGACCAATTGAAAAGGCCTCCTCCAATTTGAGCGGTTCACAAGCTATACGTTGGGCCAAAGTCTGGCCCGGGACATATTCGAGAACTAAATAATCGACACCCTCATCCTGCTCAATGATGTCGTGAATAGCACCGATATTCGGGTGATTCAACGAGGCTAAGAGTCTGGCCTCACGCCTGAAACGTGTCCGCGTAGTCGAATCTCCTATAAGTTTTGGGGGAATGCTCTTGATGGCAACAGAGCGGTCGAGCTTGGTATCACGAGCCAGATAGACCACACCCATTCCTCCACGACCAATCATCTCTATTATTTCAAAGCTTCCGACTTTTTGTCCGACAAGATCGGGCTCGGTTTCTGTATCTTCAAAGTCGGTCTCGCCCGCCTGGACAAGAGAATCAAATAAAGAGTCAACTTTATGGAACTCTTTTACCTTCTGTCTAATTTGATGCTCAAACTCCGGGTATTTGCTAACGAGTTCTTCTATGTCGGGTGCGGTACCTTGCAAATGCATCTCGACGAACTGCCGAACAGCCTCTTTAAAACTACTCTCTTTGTTATTGTCGTCCATAGTCGTCATCAAATCGCCCAGAAGGCCTCGGTGAGCGCCACCATCGCTCGCGAGAGCAGGTGTCCCACCGAATCTATACTTTTGTCAAGTCTATCTCCTATCTCTTTGTAGGATAGTCCATCGATCTTCGATAAGACTATCACTTCTCTATAGTCGGGTTTCAGTTGGTCTATTGCTTTTTCGAGCTTATCCAAATCTTCCTTTTTGGACATAATTACGCTCGGCGTGGTAGCCTCGATGGGGCCGGGATTTCCAACGAATCCGCCACCGGTAGTTGGCCCATAGTTTTCAAGTCGAACTTCTTTGCGAATATCACGCTTTTCAGTATATAGTTTGTCTAAATTGTCGCGGAGTGTGTTTTGGGTTATTCTCGATAACCACCGCAGAAAATCACCCTCGTTCTTATATGTGAAGTCTCCTAAACCCCCCAAAGCCAGAATAAGAGCATCCTGGACCAAATCCATCGAATCCATCCTGGGGCGAATCTCCTTGCCCATGCGAAGCCGAATTATTCGCCGTACCCGCTCGCCGTAAACCCTACACAACTGCTCTAAAGCAGAGTCATCACCATCCTTGGCCAGAATAACCAATTCCTGCGTCTTTTGGTCGAAATTGCACATCAACCTTTGCTAACCTCCACAGTTGAAAGATTTTATAATAGATTATACCAATTTTCGAAAAAATTTCAAGCAAATCGGCATGTTCTCGTCTATTTCCCGTTTTTAATAGTAGAACCCGCGAGTTCAAAGAGTCGGTTTTTCAGCAAAAGAACCGCTATGAACAAAGCTGCACACAGTGTGCGACATGAAAAATATTAACAATTTTTGAAAGGATGGTAAAATGATACACAATATTCAATGTTCTTCATTACGTATTTCCTCACGGCGAATGATCTTTGTTTTTGTAATTCTTTTATTCGCTTCCCAATCAATCTTACATGCTCAAATTCAAACAGGCAGCTTTGACTTTGAGGGGCGTCTCAGAAACTATATGGTGTACTTGCCCAACAACTATACTGGCAGCATAAATCTTCCCCTGGTGATTTATCTGCACTGCTATGGATGGACTGCTCAGCAGGGAATGAATTATACGAAGCTGAATCAAGTCGCTGATGCCTCTGATTTTATAGTTGTTTACCCCAGTGCGATCCCTAACTGGAATAGCGGAATTGGAGACAATCCTAGTTGGCCGACTCCCAATGTCGATGATGTTGGATTTATCAATGCTTTGATTGACACCATGAGTAATGATTACAGCATTGATCTTGGAAGGGTTTATGCCTGTGGTTATTCCAACGGTGGTATTATGTCATATAAACTGGCCTGCCAACTGAGTCATCGTATTGCAGCCATAGCATCTGTCGGCGGGGTTATTTCAACATCTACTGCAGAGTCTTGCAATCCGATTCGTACAGTTCCGGTTCTTCAGATCCATGGCACAAGTGATCCGTGGGTGCCCATAAATGGCAGTACGGGCTGGTTTTCAGTAGATCAGACTTTAAGTTACTGGACTAGTTTCAATGATTGCAATCAGGCTGAGGCCAGCATATTGCCGGATTTAGATCCGACAGATGGCTGTACGGTCGAAAAGATTACTTATACAAACTGTTCCGACAATAGTAACGTAGTCTATTACAAGGTGATCAATGGAGGGCATACCTGGCCTGGTGCTGGTCCACCTGGTTACTCAGCTGGTAATACAAACCAAGATATTAATGCCAGTGTAGAAATCTGGAATTTCTTTAAAAACTATAAACTTGTCACCCTTCCTGTTGTCGACTTCAACGGCGACGGTATTGTCGACGCCGACGCCATTTACAAGGATATGTGTGACCTGTACACGCTCGCCGTTGAGACGGGAGATGTTGATCTCTACGTGGCCAATTACACCGATGACGGGGTGCAAATACCCCCCGATGCCCCCACACGCATCGGATCAGAGCAGATCCGGGCAGCAATAGAACCCGTCTTGACTCAGTTCAACATCGTGTGCCCCATCTATCCCCAGGAAGCTAAGGTAATCGGCAACTGGGTATTTGGTTGGTGTGACTGGTCCCTATCTTTGACGCCCAAGGAGGGCGGCCAGACAACTACGTTCGACGGCAAAGGCCTGGAAGTCCTCAAGAGACAGGCTGATGGTTCCTGGAAGTACTACATCAGTTGCTGGAACTACAACGGCCCACCAACAGTGGAGTAATAAACCAAGCTGGCGGTGATAGACGGCAGCAGCGGCGGGAAAACGCAGGACATAAAGTACAATTCGTATCACCGAACTGAAGGGCTGTGAGTATAACACTTGCAGCCCTTTTTGTTGCCCACCAAGAGCTGCTAAAACCGGCTCACGGAACGTTCATAAGTTTAGAAGTACATTGTGTCGGCTTTTATTAAAGAAAAATGGAAAAATCTTGAAATTTTCTGTACTTGAGCTTATATGGAAGACTTCCTGTTCGAGAATTGCGTCAAGAAACATTTTAACACATACTTAAAAGGAGTAAGTTATGGGCGGTTTTGAGGCATTAGATTGGATTGCAATTGCAGGTTATTTCGGTATTATGTTAGTAATTGTCTGGTGGGTGGTTCTGCAGAAACAAAGGACATCGACGGATTACTTCCTTGCGGGCAGAAATATGCCGTGGTTTGTGGTTGGGGCATCAATCTTTGCCTCAAATATCGGCTCAGAGCATATTGTCGGATTAGCCGGCCAAGGCTCCACCAGCGGTATGGGGATGGCCCATTGGGAATTGCACGCCTGGGTAGTGGTAATGTTGGCCTGGGTATTTGTGCCTTTTTATTACCGCTCGAAGGTATTTACCATGCCGGAGTTTCTTGAGAAGCGATTTAATGCGACGGCCCGCTGGATATTAACAATCGTCTCACTTGTGGCGTATGTTTTTACAAAGGTATCAGTGACAGTTTACGCAGGAGGTGTAGTGTTCAATGTACTTTTGCCGGAGATTCAAGTACCGATTACGGAAAACTTCGTTCTTGATGCGTTCTGGATAGGGGCACTATTAACGGTTGTCCTTACGGGTATCTATACCGTTGCGGGCGGTCTGCGTGCCGTGGTTTATACCGACACTATCCAAACGTTTATTTTAATACTCGGTTCAGTCTTTATTACAATTTTTGGCCTGAGTAAGCTCGGCGGCTGGGGCGAGCTGCAGACAATATGCCGCGCGAATGCTGAGAATTTTGCGCTATGGCGGCCAAATTCAGACCCGAATTTCCCATGGCTGGGTATATTAATCGCTTCACCTATAATCGGGATATGGTACTGGTGTACGGACCAGTATATTGTACAAAGGGCGCTATCGGCCAAAGACCTTAAGAATGCCCGCCGTGGCGCTCTTTGGGGCAGCTTCCTGAAGGTTTGGCCTGTGATGATTTTTCTTGTTCCGGGCCTTATCGGTTATGCTCTGCATCAAAAAGGACTTATTCCAATTCCCATGAAAATGACCAACGGCCAGGAAGTACTTGATGGGGATAAGGTCTTCGCGGTTATGGTAAGCTCTTTATTGCCGGCGGGTTTGCGCGGCCTGGTGGTGGGGGGGCTGTTAGCAGCATTGATGAGCTCTCTGTCATCACTTTTTAATTCCTGTGCATCTTTGTTTACCATTGATATTTATGAAAAGATAAATCCGAAGGCTTCCGAACGGCATCTCGTTACGGTAGGTCGAATCGCAACGGTGGTCGTGGTCGTGATGGGGATAATCTGGATTCCCGTGATGCAGCGCGTTTCCCAGGGGGGATTATACAGGTATCTACAGGATGTTCAAAGCTATCTTGGACCGCCAATTACGGCGGTCTTCCTGCTTGGTCTTTTCTTTAAGCGGATTAACGGCCAAGGTGCGGTGGCAGGTCTGGCGATTGGTTTTGTCGCGGGGATGGGCAAGCTGGCCCTGCAGGCCCTTACAGGTGGCAATGATCCCGTGATTACATCGCCTGACTGGCTTGTCGGTATTGGACAATACAACTTCCTTTTTGCTTCAGGCTGGCTTTTGTTAATAAGTATTGTGGTGATAGTCGGAGTCTCACTATTGACTGCTCCGCCGAAATACGAACAAATTGTCGGTCTGACCTACGCCACTATTACACCTGAACAAAAGAAAGAACGCCGCGAAAGCTGGGGCCTTGTAGAGGTTCTGATGACTGTCGTGGTTTTAGGTCTTGTGCTCGGTCTGTATCTGTACTTTAGTTTCTGGTTAAACTAACGCTCTGATAATTTCTGCCCAATAGCAAAATCCATGGAAAAAACGATACCAACAGTTCAAACAATTCCATTATAAGGAGATGCGATGGAAGATGAACAGACAAGAATAAAAGTCGAGTATGGCTCGGAATTCACCATTGTGACATTTAACGACGAGAATATCCTCAACGAAGAACAGATTAGGGAACTTCAAGAATCTTTAGAGCCGATAATTGAGAAAAATAAGGATAAGCAAATGGTTATGAATTTTGCCAATGTGAGATTCATGACATCCGCCATGTTAGGTCTTTTGATAAGAGTCCACAAGAGGATAACCGAACACGGCGGTCAGCTTAGACTATGTAATCTGGAGCCCAGCCTCCGAAAGGTCTTTGAAATTACGCAACTAACAAAGGTTTTTGACATATCGTAAGACACACAAACGACGGCGCGCGAGCTGAATACACCATTTGTATAACAAGTTTCCAGTCGATTCATCCTGTACGTTATCGAGACAAAAGATGACTATACGCAACAAATTATTGATCTTGCTTCTCAGCATATACCTTATTCCGTTGACTGTCGTGGTTTTAGGTCTGGTGCCTGGTCTTTATTTGTACTTTAGTTTCCGGCTAAATTAACGCTCTACAGTTCTCGATATTTTGGGACAGCTTGAGGCGTTGCACCGGCCGATTAGATTGTCGAAATTCAAATGAAATTCTGGTATTATGGGATTTATGGCGTGCAGGACTGTTTCAATGCAATGTATATTAGATATGTCGGTTGACACGTGCCCTTTATTGGCAGAGAGCAGATGCTGAAGGCGATCGTACAACGCGAAATATTAGAGTACCTCAAATCCTCCAAGTTCCTCATCGGACTCTGTCTGACGGTGGTCTTAGTTGGCATCAGCACATTTATCAACATCGGCGATTACCGGCAGAGGCAGCAGGATTATCTGGATGCCCAACAGAGCTTGAAAATACAAAGCATCGCCGTCGATATTTTCCGCAAACCACAGCTTCTCTGCACTCTCGTTCAAGGCAAAGACAGGGAATTGGGCAGCCGGATCCAAATCAGCTTCACGTATCGTCCCATTCAGGCCACGGGATATATGGGCGAATCTTTCAGTCAACATCACCGGTATATTTCCGGTTTTGCATCGGTGGATTTCGCCTTTGTGGTTCGTGTCGTGTTGAGCCTGATGGTCATCTTCTTAGCCTATAACAGCATTGCTGAAGAGAGGACCCAGGGGACACTGAAGCTGGCCCTGGCTAATGCTCTGCCCAGAGGTAAACTTCTCTTTGGGAAATTTCTTGGGGGCCTTTTCGTCATTTTCGGTTCCCTGACAATCGCCACCCTTACCGCCGTGCTTATTATGATTTTACATCCGGCCATCTCACTGGACAGTGAATCATCGGTGCGTATTTTGGGAATGTGGGTGGTATCAGCCCTCTATCTCGGGACCTTCTTCACACTCAGCCTCATGGTCTCCACAATCATCAACCGGCCTTCGGTTGCGCTGTTAGTGCTTCTGCAAATCTGGATAGTTGTCATTGTAATTTACCCCAACCTAAGCGCCATCTTATCCCAGCACTTAATAAAACTACCCAGTGAAGAAGAGCTTGCCGACCGCAGAAGAGCCATTTTCGAGCCCTATGAGCAGGAGTACAAAAAGACTGAAGAGGCATTTATCAAGATGGTCGAAGCAGGTGGACGTGACAAAGAGCTTAGCCATAAAAACTTCGAACTCGATGCCAAACGCACAGAGCTTTTCAGCCGCGTCAACAGCGAATACAGCCAGGAACTAACACGCCAGATTCACCTTGCTCAGAAAATCGGTCTGTTGTCTCCTTCGGTACTGTATGACAGCATCATGCAGCGTCTGGCCCGAACGGATATTCGAGAATTCGACAGCTTAATGGAAGGTGTCGAACGGTATTGGTACAGGTATTTAGAGCGATGGGAACTGCGCTACACGGATGTTGAGGCCTTCAAGAAATTCAAACTTCCGGAATTTACTTATACAACAAAATCAACAGCCGAGAGTATCGTGAGCACAATGCCGCAGTGGAGCATTCTGTTTTTACTTAGCGTTGTTTTCTTTGTTGCGGCCCATACGGTCTTCATGAAAAAAGATATAGGATAAACCCATGACCGCCATCATAAGACGGGAAATCCAGGAACACCTGCAGAGTTTGCAGTTCCTCATGTTGATCATCCTAAGCATATTGCTTTTCGGCATGAATGGATGGGTCTCTGTGAAGAAGCACCGTGAGCAGATGACCCGATATAGCGATGGAGTGACGGGGATTGCACAGAACCCGAGCACAGTACAGACTTCCTTGTACATGCACCCCAATCCCTTAGTACTTCTGGCTGATGGAGGGTCGAAATACCAGCCTCCCGGCTACTCGCTTGGGCCAAAAGGCAAATTGACCCCTTTGCCGGCCGGCCCGAAGAACTTCAAGATGCCATTTGTCCCCGAACTGGATTGGGCGTTCATCATCAAAGTTGTTTTCAGTCTATATGTCTTGCTGCTGGCTTTTCGAGGTATCTCCGGTGAAAAAGAAATCGGTACGCTGCGCCTGGTATTGTCCAATGTTCTAAGGCGAAATCAGTTGTTGATTGCAAAATATATTTCGATCATACTCACGACCGGTATTCCTCTAATCTTAGGAGGTCTGGTAAGTCTGTCTATTGTCAGCATCTTTTTACCCCAGGCGTTGAGCCTGTCTGTAATCCCACGTATCGGCCTGATGATCCTCCTGGCCTTCTTCTACCTTTCCATTTTTGCATTCCTGGGCTTGTTTGTCTCATCCCTGGTTGGGCGTTCATCCGTGGTCCTTCTGATCCTGCTTTCGGTATGGATTCTCTTCGTGGTCGTCGTTCCGAACGTCTCGGGAATCCTGTCGAATAAGCTGACCAGCGCTCCGAGCGAGTTCCAAACCACCAGACAAGTAGGGCCCATCCTTCAGGAACAGGTCTGGGCCAGAATTGATAAAGTCACGGAACGAATAGAGCGTGGAGAACTGACCACCGACGAGGCTGTCAAGAGAGAAACGGACAAAGCCTTTGAGGAAGGTCAAGAGGACGTACGAAATCACTATGCAGTTTACGAGAACGCAATGAAGCATCGGGCCAATGTAGCAAGAAACCTGTCCCGACTTTCTCCTACGGCCCTGTTTCAGTTTGCCTCTGAGAGTCTGGCCGATACCGGTCCGAGGCGTGAGGAGAGATTTCTGAAGGATGCCGAAGCGTATTCCGCTATCTACGACAGCTACATATTAGAGAAAGTCGGACGGCTCGTTGGGACCTCCCACTGGAGTTTCGGCAGAAGTGTCACGGTCAATGAGAAATACTTCGACATCAGCTCCCCCCGTCCGCAAGAGTACGAGGGCGACAAATCCGACTTTCCCCACTTTGCCGAAAGCAGTCCCAACCTCCCTCACAATACGCAGGAGGCGTTGCTGGATCTGGCCGGGCTCTCACTGTGGAATCTGATTTTAGCCGTGCTGGCCTTTTGGGCGATCTCTCGTTGTGACGTGAGGTAATGTCGGAGAGTATATAAAGAGGCTCTCTTTCATATCATGCACACGCCCTGGAAGCTCTTGCTGAGCAGTTGCTAACGGCAACGAGACGGAATTACTATCTGACCGTAGCCCAAGAGCTGAGGAACTAAACTGAGGGTGGCAAATAGAGCGCAATCATTGCATGCAATCTCCACTGTCCGGTCCGCTGAAAATTCGGTGAAAATCTGCTAACATTTCCTATATTTAAAAGGTGACATCCTAACAAAATAAGCCATTAAATGGGGTATGTAGACTTCAGTTAACATTAATTAACTCAAACCGTCACCTTATCCTTACTGAGCCGTTGTGGGTCCGTATATAAACTTTGCCGACACAAAAGAGCTGGCCTGCGCCTAAGGCATCTATTATTTTTCTTCGTTTCTTTCCGATTACCGTTAAGGGAAGGTCTGTTTTTACGGAGCCATTATGTGTCCATGCTGGTTTTAAGTAACGATTATCTTTCATTGTTCTATTCCTTCGTATTATTTAGCATTCTCTCTGTCCTAATAGACGTTTGTTACGTGCCATTTATTGCAGATAGTGAGCTGAATTGTTTCGTAAAATTCGGAGTTTTTCAAAGTTAGATTGAACACTTGACAGATAAGGTAAAAGCACTTACCATCAGCAGCGGATAAAATTATCAATTAAGAGGGCGAATTATGGCATATACAATCGGGCTGGATTACGGGACCAACTCTGTGAGGTCACTATTGGTTGATGTTAGTAACGGCAATGAATCAGGAACGGCAGTATATGAATATGAAACGGGCGAAGCCGGCATTATTCTTGATTCGGCTGACCATAATCTGGCAAGGCAGAACCCCGCTGATTACTTAGAGGGTATCGAGGTCACTATAAAAGCAGCAATCGCAGAAGCCAGGAAAGCCGATAAAGATTTTGACACCAACCAGATTATAGGCATCGGTATCGACACGACCGGCTCGACACCAATCCCTGTGGATGAAAACGGCACGCCATTGAGTATGTTAGAGGAATTCAAAGATAATCCAAACGCCTGTGCGTGGCTGTGGAAAGACCATACCGGACACGCTGAGGCAGCCGAGATAACAGAATTAGCTCAAAAAGAACATCCAGAATACCTCGCCAAATGCGGCGGGACATATTCATCGGAATGGTTTTTCAGCAAGGTACTTCACTGTTTGCGAAGGGACCCGGCGGTCTTCGATGCGGCATATAGCTGGGTTGAATGCTGCGATTATATCCCGGCGGTTTTAACGAACACTACACAGCCGGATATGGTTAAACGAAGCCGCTGCGCCGCCGGCCATAAAGCTATGTTCGGTGAGCAGTGGGGGGGGCTGCCCGCTAAAGACTTTCTTGCCAAGCTTGACCCTAAACTCGGTGAGCTTTACGACCGTCTTTACAAAAAAACCTTCACCGTAAAAACTCAGGCAGGAAGTCTTACAAAACAATGGGCGCAAAAACTCGGATTACCTGCCGGTATCCCCGTAGCGGTAGGGGCCTTCGATGCTCACTTGGGTGCCGTTGGTTCCGGTATTGCTCCGGGTAAACTGATTAAAATAATCGGCACAAGTACATGTGATATGCTCGTGTCCGAGTCGGGCCGGAAACTGGCGGATATACCCGGAATTTGCGGTATAGTTGACGGTTCCATCCTGCCGGGTTACTTTGGACTTGAGGCGGGCCAGTCAGCAGTAGGTGACATCTTTAACTGGTTCGTCAATTACATCCAGGCAGGCGGCAAAACGGCGGGCTCTCACGAAGCTCTGACCGAAAAGGCGTCAAAGCTCAAACCGGGCCAGTCCGGCTTGTTGGCCCTGGACTGGAACAACGGCAACAGGACAATACTCGTTGACCAGAGATTGACCGGATTACTGGTAGGGCAGACGTTACACACAAGACCGGAAGAGATTTACAGGGCGCTGATAGAGGCGACCGCTTTCGGGGCCCTTACCATTATCAATAGATTTGAGGAATACGGAGTTAAAGTTTCAGAAATAATAAACTGCGGCGGAATCGCTGAAAAGAACCCATTGCTTATGCAGATTTACGCTGATGTAACCGGAAGGGAGATGAAGATATCACGTTCCGCCCAGAGCTGTGCGCTGGGCGCCTGTATCGCCGGTGCCGTAGTGGCGGGTAAAAACGCTGACGGCTATGATAATTTCTCCGATGCCCAGGTCGCTATGTGTGGAATTAAAGATGTCACATACCAACCTGCGCCGGAAAATCATAAGGTCTATCAACAGTTGTACGCCCTTTATAAGCAATTGCACGATGCCTTTGGTTTATCGAATTGGTCCGGCAAATTGGCCAACGTTATGAAAGAGCTTTTAGATATCAAAGACAGCGTTTGATTGGTGAGTGGTTGATTGGTGAATGGTTAATTGGTGAGCGGTGAGCAGCTAATTCGCTATTCACCATTTAAGCAGATTCTTACAAGGATTTATTGTGTACGAAGAATTAAGAAAAGCTGTCTATGATGCAAATGTCGAACTGCAAAAGCAGAAGCTCGTCATTTATAGTTGGGGCAATGTTAGCGGAATAGACCGTTCAAACGGTGTGATTGCCATCAAACCAAGCGGTGTTATTTACGATGAGCTTACGCCCGACAAAATAGTATTACTTGATTTGGATGGTAACATTATCGAAGGGACTCTCAATCCCTCGTCGGATACGCCGACACATCTTGAACTTTACAGAAACTTAAAAGCTATCGGCGGTATATGCCACGCTCATCCGCCCAATGCAACTATGTGGGCACAGGCCTGTCGGGAAATTCCCTGCTTTGGTACTACGAGCGCAGATTATTTCTATGGCTCGATACCTGTCACGGAAGTGATGACTGAGGATGAAATACGAAGTGATTATGAGCTAAACACGGGCAAGTGTATAGTCAGGAGATTCACCGGTATTGACCCAACAAAAATGCCGGCGGTGCTTGTCGCCAACCATGCCCCTTTCACCTGGGGGAACAATGCCGCAGCGGCCGTTGAATCTATGGTTGTATTGGAGCAAACAGCGACAATGGCCCTTGGGACTATAAATATAAATCCCGAACAAAAGCCGATTAGCAAAGCCCTTCTTGACAAGCACTACCTGCGAAAGCATGGCAAGAACGCTTATTACGGTCAACTTTAGCCTTATGTCTTGAGGCTTTTTTAGGAGAGACGAAAATGAAAAAAACAATGTTTGGAGTAATCATTGGAAATCGAGGATTCTTCCCGGATGCGTTGGCGAAAGAAGGACGAAAGAATATACTCGAGATGCTTCAGAAAAACGGCTTCAACTCGGTTGCCCTGTCAATGCAGCAGACAAAGTACGGCGCGGTTGAGACCTTTGAGGATGCTAAGAAATGCGCTGCACTTTTTGCAGAAAAGAGTGAGAAGATTGACGGGGTAATCGTAACACTGCCGAACTTCGGTGATGAAAAGGGAGTGGCCGAGACAATAAAACGCTCAGGGCTTAATGTGCCGATTCTGATTCATGCTGAGCCGGATGCACAAGATAAAATGAGTATAGCTAACAGGCGGGATTCTTTCTGCGGCAAGATAAGTGTTTGCAATAACCTCAGACAAGCGGGTATTCCATATACGCTGACAAACTCACACACAGTCAGTGTCACTTCGGCTGAATTCAAGAAAGATTTGGGTGATTTTGCCTCGGTTTGCAGGATTGTTAATGGCCTTAAGAACGCAAGGTTCGGTGCAATCGGCGCGCGCACCGGGGCTTTTAATACCGTTCGCTACAGTGAAAAAATCCTCGAACTCTCAGGCATCTCGGTTGAGACGATAGATTTGTCTGAAATCCTTGGAAGAGCTGCACTGCTTGCTGATAACGACAGGGGGGTTAAGAGAAAATTGAATGCTATCGAGAAATACGTTCCGACCAAATCAATTCCTGCTGAGAAGCTTTTGAAGATGGCAAAATTCGGTTACGTGGTGGACCAGTGGATAAAAGAAACCGAGCTTAACGGCACGGCAATTCAGTGCTGGACCGCTCTTGAGGAGTTCTTTGGGATAGTGCCCTGCACTCTTATGAGCATAATGAGCGAGTCGTTGGTTCCGAGCGCGTGCGAGGTTGATATTACGGGATTGTTGGGGATGTACATTCTCCAATTGGCCGGCGGTACACCCAGCGCCCTTTTAGACTGGAACAATAACTACGGCCCCGACCCTGATAAAGCTGTTTTATTCCACTGCAGCAATCTGCCAAAATCATTCTTTAAGAATTCTAAAATGGACTACCAGGAGATAATTGCAGGGACTGTAGGAAAAGAGAACACTTACGGAACCGTTGTCGGCAGGATAGCACCGGGCAAGGCAACTTTTTGCAGAACCGCTACTGATGATACCGCCGGTATTATCAGCGTTTATGTCGGCGAAGGTGAATTTACAAACGACAAACTCGATACATTCGGTGGATATGGCGTGATGAAAATCGCGAATCTTCAGAGGCTCCTGCAATATGTATGCAAGATGGGCTTCGAACACCACGTTGCTGTGAACCGGACAGAAAAAGCCGACGCAATAGCAGAAGCTCTTGATAACTATATGGGCTGGGATGTCTATCGGCACGAATAGAATGAAGATTCTCCAACAGTTTTCCAGTCGAGTAAAGCATACTGCAAAAATAGAAAGGAGCATATCATGAGGGTAAAAAAGATAAGTGTAGTAATACTTGGGATTTGTCTGTCAGCAGTACTTCAGGAATTTGATGCCGACGCAAAGGGTAATATCCCAAAGGATTACCCTATTGGACCGGTACCTTTCACTGATGTGGAGCTTACGGACGAATTCTGGGCGCCCCGGATTGAGACGAACCGAAAGGTCTCGATTCCTTACGCTTTCGGAAAGTGTGAAGAGACCGGCCGTATTGATAATTTTGCCATAGCCGGCGGTCTGATGGAAGGTGAGCACCGAGCCAATTTTCCTTTTGATGACACGGACCCGTACAAGATTCTCGAAGGTGCCGCATACTCGTTGAGCGTTCATCCCGACCCGAAGCTTGACAAATTCCTGGATGAGCTGATTGTCAAGATTGCGGCTGCACAGGAGGACGACGGTTACCTGTTCACCTGCCGGACGAACAAGGCGAAGAATTTGTTCAATTGGTACGGCGAAAAACGCTGGTCAAAACTCGGAGGCAGTCACGAATTGTATAACATGGGCCATCTTTATGAGGCGGCAGTGGCACATTACGAGGCCACCGGCAAACGTACCCTGCTGGATGTTGCGATTAAGAATGCCGACTTTCTGGATACGGTATTCGGTCCGGGCAGGAATGAAACCGCGCCCGGTCACCAGATAATTGAGATGGGTCTGGCGAGACTTTATCGAGCCACCGGCAACGAAAAATATTTGAATCTTGCCAAGTTCTACCTCGATACTCGCGGCCCCGGCGGAAGTGAATATAATCAGTCACACGAGAAGGCTATTGAGCAAAGCGAAGCCGTTGGTCATGCCGTCCGCGCCTCATATATGTACTGCGGTATGGCAGATGTCGCGGCATTGACGGGAGACCGCAGTTACCTTGAAGCAATCGACCGGATATGGGAGAACGTTGTAACGAAGAAACTGTATCTGACCGGCGGTATCGGGGCCACAGGTTCCGGTGAGGCCTTCGCTAAAAACTATGAATTGCCCAATGCAACCGCCTACTGCGAGACCTGTGCGGCCATCGGCAACGTTATGTGGAACCACCGGATGTTTCTGTTCCACGGCGATGCAAAGTACGTCGATGTATTGGAGCGAACTTTGTACAACGGTTTGATTTCGGGTGTGTCCTTAGAAGGAGACAGTTTTTTCTATCCTAATCCACTTGCTTCGCAAGGCCAGCACAAGCGTAGTCCGTGGTTTCCTTGCGCCTGTTGTCCGGGGAACATAACGCGTTTTGTGTCTTCGGTTCCCGGATATATTTACGCACAAGAGGGAGACAATCTGTACGTTAACTTATTCGCCGGGGGCACCGGCACTGTCACGATGAAAAAGAACCCGGTGCAGATAAGACAGCAGACCCGATACCCGTGGGACGGGGCTGTAAAGATGACGGTTGAACCCAAACAACCGGCGAAGCTTACAATTTGTGTTCGCATTCCCGGCTGGGCACAGAATAAGTGCATGCCGAGTGACTTGTATCGCTACAAGGAGATCAGCGATGAAAAAGTGAGTCTGAAACTTAACGGCGAAACAATTCCTTTGAAGATGGAAAAAGGCTTTGCTCGTATTAATCGAAAGTGGAGTAAAGGCGATATAATTGAATTGAATCTTCCGATGCCTGTACGGCGGGCGCTCTGTCACGAGGACGTAGCAGACAACGTTGGAAAAGTGGCGCTGGAGCGCGGGCCAATCGTATATTGTGCCGAATGGCCGGACAATAACGGCCATGTGCTTAATGTTGTTCTGCCGGACGAGGCAAGGCTAACCAGTGAATATCGTAAGGAAATGTTCAATGGCGTTACAATAGTTCGCGCTAAAGCTGTCGGCTTAAGTTATGCCAAAGACTCCAAAACTGCATTGAAGAAGCCACAGGATTTTGTGGCGATTCCCTATTACGCCTGGGCACACCGCGGCGCAGGAGAGATGGCGGTCTGGTTAGCACGTAACGCCTCAGCGGCGGAGCCTGTGACGCCGGCGGGAATGATACGAAATCCTTCATTCGAAAAAGCACTCGGTAACGAACCAGCCGGATGGAAAACACAAACATACGGTGGAAAAGCCGATTTCAAATATTCAACAGATAGTCGCTCAGGTAAGCGGAGCGTTATGATAGCTTCCGAAGAAGGTGCCGACGCCGGCTGGCTGACTACGGTAATCGTCAAGCCGCATTCACAATACAGGTTATCCGCCTGGATTAAGACGGAAAATCTGGTTGCCGGGTCAGGCAAAGGCGCTCTCTTGAATCTGCATAACATTCAGCCTCTACAAACACCGGCGGTTGCGGGAACCAAAGACTGGACGCAGGTTGAGCTTGTGTTCGACTCGGGAGATAATGCCGCTGTGCAAATTAACTGTCTGTTTGGCGGCTGGGGATTGGCCACAGGCAAAGCATGGTTTGACGACCTGGGTCTTGAGCTGCTTTCCACTAAAATGATAAACCCGGCTGTTAAAATTGATGCGAACAAGACCGCAGAGCCAATCTCTAAGTATATCTACGGTCAATTTATCGAGCACCTCGGCCGATGTATTTACGGCGGTATCTGGGCTGAGATGCTCGAAGACCGAAAGTTCTATTTTCCCATCACGCCGAATTACGATCCCTACCGCCGAACCCGCGGGGTCCCTCAAGATAATCCGTTTGCGATAGTAGGCGCATCACCCTGGCAAATCATCGGCCCTGCCGATTCGGTGGCAATGGTCAAAGAAGATTCCTTTGTCGGCGAACACACTCCGCTTATTCAACGCGGCAGCGGTATCCGACAGCTTGACCTGGGGTTGGTTAAAAATAAGCAATACGTCGGTTATATATACCTCAAACCACAACAGCAAAGTACAAATGTTAAGATATCACTTCTCTGGGGAGACAAACCCCAGGAACAAGAATCCATTCACACTCTGGTTGTTGCGGGCCGGTATGGCAAATATCCATTTAAGTTTACAGCCGGGGCCGACACTTCAAACGGCAAGCTGGAAATCGAGGTGGACAAAATAGCCATGGGGCCATGCCTTGTGGGCACGGTCTCGCTGATGCCTGCGGACAACATCGATGGTATGCGGGCCGATACGCTGGGACTGCTGAAAGAACTAAACTCACCGATGTATCGCTGGCCTGGCGGTAATTTCGTCAGCGGCTACGACTGGCGCGACGGCATCGGTGACAGGGACCGTCGAGAACCCCGTAAAAATCCCGCCTGGACCGGAGTGGAGCATAACGACTTCGGCTTCAACGAATTTGTTCGCTTTTGCCGGCTGCTCGACACCGAACCGCTGGTGACCGTCAACACTGGTTTTGGGGATGCCTACTCCGCGGCTGCTCAACTGGAATACTCCAACGGCTCAGCCGATACACTGATGGGCTCTTTACGGGCCCAAAACGGCGAGCCGGGACCTTTTAATATTCGCTACTGGGCTATCGGAAACGAAATGTTCGGTGACTGGCAGCTCGGTTATATGAAACTCGAACATTATGTCCAAAAGCATAACTGGGTCGTGGACAAAATGCGCGAAGTTGACCCGGATATCATCCCGATTGCCTCCGGAAACGCCGGCTCCTGGAGCGAAGGATTACTAAAGGACTGCTCGAATCATATTGATATGATTGCGGAGCATTTTTATTGTCGGGAAAAATCCAGCCTGGTAGAACATACATCCCAAATCGCCAACAATATCAAACAAAAGGTTGAATTCCATCAGCAACTCCGTCAAAAATTGGATTCTCTGAAAGGCAAAGATATCCGAATCGCTATGACTGAATGGAACTACTGGTATGGTCCCTATCTATTCGGCGAATTAGGAACCAGGTATTTCCACAAAGACGCACTGGGAATCGCAAAAGGCCTGCACGAATACTTTCGTCATTCGGATATAATCTTCCTGGCCAATTATGCCCAGACAGTCAATGTCATCGGCTGCATTAAGACCACCAAGACCGACGCTGCCTTCGAGACGACTGGATTGGCCTTGAAACTTTACCGTAACCATTTTGGAACTGTGCCGGTCGCTGTCACCGGTGACGCTTATCCGCTCGATGTGGCAGCCGCCTGGACCAGCGACCACAAAGCCCTGACCGTTGCCATCGTCAACCCAACGGAGCAGGAACATGAGCTGCCGGTGGATCTGGAAGGCGTCCGGCTGAGCGGAAGGGGAAGGTTGTGGCTGATTGCTAACGAAGACCCTATGGCCTACAACGAACCTGGTAAAAAACCCCGTGTTAAGATTGTTGAAAAGACAATTGATAACATATCGAGCAAACTTGAGGCACCAGCATTGAGCATATCGTTGTACCTGCTACCGGTGAAATAAAGCTAAGCTGCCTCTACAGCTAAATATGGTATAGGAAATGTCAGAAAACAGGAGGTAAATTATGAATCGACGTAAAATATCTATGGTGGTCGTATGCCTGTCACTTTTGGTTAACGCCGTGACATTGGCGGACGAAAATCTTCGGGTTTTGTCCGAAACAATCAATGGTGTTAAGGCAGGTGATATGATGAATCATTACCTGCGGGGTCAGGCCCAGGAACGATTCGAGAAATGGAAGGCCGAGTATGAGCAGCGAACGACGCCGGAGCAGATAGCTGAGTATCAGAAGCGCCTTCGCAGTAAATTCCTCGAAGCTGTCGGGGAATTTCCGCAGCGAACACCACTGAAGCCACAAATAACGGGCGTAGTTCAACGCAAGGGCTACAAAGTAGAAAAAGTCATCTTCGAGAGCCAGCCGAAGCACTATGTTAGCGCAGTGTTGTTTTTACCCGATTCTGCGAAGCACAAACCACCGTACCCCGCTGTGCTTGTACCCTGCGGCCACAGCCAGAACGGCAAGGCGTATGAGTCCTATCAGACTATGGGGGCGCTGCTGGCGCTTAACGGCATGGCGGCACTGGTCTTTGACCCTATCGACCAGGGTGAGCGCAACCAATTGCTTTCGCATCTGCCCGAGCTGCAGGGAACAAAGGCTCACACCATGCTCGGAGTCGGCAGTATTCTGCTCGGCCGTAACACAGCCTGGTTTGAGATATGGGACGGCATGAGGGGTATAGACTATCTGCAATCGCGTCCTGAGGTGGACCCAAGTCGTATCGGCTGCACGGGCAACAGCGGCGGGGGGACGCAAACCTCATACCTGATGTCACTTGACGACCGCATCATTGCAGCAGCCCCGAGCTGTTACATTACGAGCTTCGAACGCCTCCTATCAACCATCGGACCACAGGATGCAGAACAAAACATTTACGGCCAGCTTGCTTTCGGGATGGACCACGCAGACTATCTTATGATGCGGGCGCCAACATCGATTCTCATCTGTGCCGCAACCAAAGACTTTTTTGATATCCAGGGGACATGGGAATCTTTCCGCTATGCCAAGCGCTTATACTCGCGCATGGAATTTGCAGAGCGCATCGAACTGTTAGAGAACGATGCAGAGCACAATTACAATAAGTTACAGCGACAAAGCGTCGTAAGATGGATGTCACGATGGCTGCTTAAAAAAGATGAACCGATAACTGAGCCGGCTATCGAACTGCTCAGTGAAGAAGAAATTAAATGTACTCCCGAAGGTCAGGTAATGGCCTTAAAAGAAGCACGGTCAACTTACGACCTGAACCGGGATTATGAAAAGAAACTGGCCAAACAGCGCAGGGAGCTTTGGAAGACGAAAACCCGAACGGAAATGCTGAACCGGGTGCGTGAGCTTGCAGGTGTCAGCAGGTTAACAGAGCTGCCAAAACCTATAGTCGAAAGCATAGGCATTGAAGACCGCTCTGACTACAAGATTGAAAAGCTCATTATAAAGACGGAAGAAGGTATCTATCTGCCAGCCCTGATGTTTATGCCCAGGCAAATACTGTCCGTGGGGGCGGTGCTTTATATACACGAAAACGGCAAAGATAAGGAAGCCGGGCCGGGCGGGGCAATCGAAAAGCTGGTCAAAGCCGGTCGGTCGGTGTTAGCAGTTGACCTGCGCGGTACGGGCGAAACTCAGCAGACCGGTCAGAAGAACTTTGGAGAGGCGATTGGGTTCGATTGGAAGAACCTATATACGGCCTACCTGTTAGGGCGCTCCTATGTTGGAATGCGTGCCGAAGATATTATGGTTTGTGCGGGGTACTTGAAACAGCAACAGGATGGTCCGGTGGATTTGGTCGCGGTCGGTCACGTCAGCGTACCGGCCCTGCACACCGCAGCGCTCGAACCAGATATGTTCGGCTCGGTGAAACTTATACGAGGGCTGGTGTCCTGGTCGAACGTAATCGAATCAGGCCGGTCATTGAATCAACTGGTAAATACAGTGCACGGAGCATTAACCGTTTATGATTTGCCCGACTTAGCTTCTACTTTGAGAGATAAACTAACCATCGAAGAGCCTTTAAATGCCTTAGGTGAGCCGATAGCTCGATAATGGGCGAAATAAGGCCGGCCTGCGCATCTTCAAAAAAATAAATTTTGTAGTTTTTTGGTTACAGAAATGCGGGATTTTGATATAATTCTATCTTAGCTAAAGAAAATCTTTGGAGGGAGAACAAAGATGACCGGGCAAAACAAATCGAAAAATTTGACGTTCGTTGAGGTTCTGACTGTCGTATTAGTGTGCCTGTTTCTTATGGCCGTCGTAGTGCCTGCTTTCCAAATACCACGCTCCGATGCTATGCGCATGACGTGTTTAAAGAATCTGTCCCATATCGGCAAGGCGATGCTGGTCTATTCCAACGACTACGATGATGAGTTTCCACGCGCCGGCGGCAGAAACAGTGTATGGAGCAGCCGCATACCTATGTGGCTGGCGGATAACCGATTCACTGCTTACGGTTTAAGCCCCGACGGCAGTGGCGGACAGGCTACAATCAGTTCAAGCTTGTATCTTCTAGTCAAATACACCGAGGTTATGCCTAAGTACTTTGTTTGTCCGGGCGATGTAGGAACGAGCGAATTCAAACACGTCGATTACGGAGCAGGCGACAGAGAACTTATTGACCTCTGGGACTTCGGTCCCTTACCATCTAAGCATTGCAGCTATGCCTACCAGATGCCTTATGGTCTATATGCTCTGACCACATCAAGCAAGCCGGGTATGGCGGTGGCGGCCGACCGGAATCCATGGATTGACTCTCCCGCTGCGGAAGCCAAGGACATAAGATTCTTCAATCCTGATGGGGGCAGAGAAGCTGTAAAGGCCGGCAATGCGGTTGCACACAAAAATGAAGGGCAGAATGTTCTGTTTGTTGACGGCCATGTAAGCTTCGAAGAAAGCCCCGCCTGTGGGATTTACGATGACAACATTTATACCTTCTGGGACGGCGGAGATATTCGACGGGGCGGCGTACCTATACCCCGATACTGTGAACCTGGTGACAGATTGGATTCACTGCTGGTAAATGATCCATCCATGTACAAGAGAATAAAAAAGTTAACACATTCTGAGCTGGCTGGCAATGCCGATCTCAAGACAAGGGCGGATGATTTAATAAATACAATTGTGACACCTCATTTATATGCCAAGATCGAGCCAGGCAAGAACATCCTCTGGTGCAATACCTTTCAACTGGCCTGGAATGAACTCTGCGAGCTCGCAGGCGGTCCACTTACTATGGAATCCGCTCCGCCCATGGTTGCCATACTCAACAAGAAAACAGCAACCAAAGATGACCTTGATGAAGCCAGTTATGTAGCAATGGCAGGACTGGCCAGAGAAGGCATATACGATAAGATTAGGGAACAGTTGAACGTAAAGTTCAAAGGGCAGGCAAGTCCTGAACTTTTTGAGTCTTTGCCAAAAACGGACTGGATTGCGGTTGCATATGCTTATATGTTCAAAGCTTTACCATTCGAGTGGACTTTCACCCGCTTTCATAGCAACTTACAATTTGAGGGGTACTATGTAGATTCCTTTGGAATATGTCAGTTTATGGAAGATGAGGAAGATATGGCGAGTCAGGTCATAATCCTCAACTATCTCAATAGCGACGACTTTATTATCGAACTTAAAACAAAAGCGAAAGATGACAGACTCATACTCGCCAAAGTCCCACCACAAGTTACACTTGGGGATACTTTGTCTACAGTTGAACGCCGAATTGTAAATACAAAACCTATAAAAATGCGTAAATATGCAGACCTTTATGTTCCGGTGTTGAACTTCGAGATTTTACGGGAGTATTCGGAGCTTCACAATCACCGAATGAGGACATCCAACGAACGCATTAACGGTTTACCTATCGGTTATGCAGCTCAAATGGTGAGATTCCGATTGGATGAGACGGGAGCCATTCTTTTATCCGAGTCTCTCATACCCGTTCCTGCATCGGGAGGACAACTCATTTTCGACAAACCGTTCTTGATTCTGTTAAAACGTAGCGAAGCGAAGAATCCCTATTTTGCTCTCTGGGTAGGAAATTCAGAGTTGCTCGTGCCCCCTTGAGAAAAAGCGAGTCGATGGAAACAGAAGAACTCGTAGTCGATAATAAGGAATTTTAGTGTAAAGAAGTTAATCACATTATAAGCCGGCCCACTCAAGTCAATATCCACCTCAATAAATGTTGAGAAAAACAAAAGCTAACGATGTCACCCCTGCGAAAGCAGGGGTCCAGAGCGAAAAAGCTGGATTCCCGCTTTCGCGGGAATGACAAATATTGATACATACGCTTCTAACAGGTGTAATGTTTCCGCAATAGGAAGTTAATAGGTCTTATGTTATTAAAAAACAGAAGACTCAGGAAAAAAGGTGGATTCTTTTTGAACAGTCTTATATACTGACAGCGAATCGACTACATCGTAAAATCTGTTCGATTAATAATGTTCAAGTGTGACCTTATATGAAGGAGGTAACTTATGAAGCTTCGAATGAAACGTCGTACATTTCTTAAACAAAGCGCAATGGCTGGAGCGGGGCTGGTAGTCCTGAAGTCGGGCATTCTCAGGGCCGGCAATTCGCCGAACGAAAAGCTGAATATTGCTGTTATCGGCGTTAGCGGGCGAGGGGGCTCTAATCTGAACAACGTCAAGAGCGAGAACATCGTGGCGCTGTGTGATGTAAACGAGAATAATCTTGCAGCGGCCGCCGAAAAATTCCCCAGAGCGAAAACATATATCGACTGGCGCAAGTGTCTCGAACAGAAAGACATCGATGCGGTTGTCTGCTCGACGACGGACCACACCCATGCCTTTGTCAACATCTGGGCGATGAACCGCGGGAAGCACGTCTATTGCGAAAAGCCCTTAGCCAATTCCGTAGAAGAGGCCCAGATGGTCCGCAAGACGTACCTCAAGAACAAGGGCAGGCTTGCAACGCAGATGGGCACACAAATACACGCCTCGGACAACTACCGGCGTATGGTCGAGCTGGTGAAGAACGGTGCGATTGGAACCGTGAGTGAAGCCCGTGTCTGGTGCAGCAGGACTCCGGAAGGAGGCAGCTATTTGCCGGGGGGCACACCTGTCCCGGATAACATCCACTGGGACCTGTGGGTCGGCCCATCACCGATGCATCCATACAATCCCGGGTACTTCGGTGGATGCCTGGCATGGAACCTCTACTGGGACTTCGGCAGCGGACAAATAGGAGACATGGGCAGCCATATGATGGACATGCCGTACTGGGCGCTTGACCTGAAACTTCCCACGACCTGCGAAGCCGCCGGCACGCCCGTTAACACTGACACCTGTCCGCAGTGGCTCACAGCCGAGTGGGACCATCCGGCCAACGACTGGCGTCCTGCCGTCAAGGTTTACTGGTACGACGGCGGTAAGAAACCCGGAATGCCGTCTAAGGCATTTGACCGTGAATGGCTTTTCAAGGGTGTGCTGTTCAAAGGAGACGATGGCTGGCTCCTGGCTGATTACGACTATAGAATTGTGATGTTAAGAGGGGATATGACGCATTATAAATCGCCAGAGCCCGATGAGCTGATTCCGCCGTCACCCGGTCATCATAATGAGTGGATCATCGGCTGCAAGACGGGTAAGCCGACGCTCTGCAACTTCGATTATTCCGGCGCGCTCATCGAGAATAACATGCTTGCACTGGTTGCATACCGCGTGGGCAAGAAACTCGAGTGAGACACCGACAATATGAAGGCAACCAATTGCCCCGAAGCTGACCAATATATCCGCAAGACATACCGGAAAGGATGGGTACTGAACGGATAAAGGTAGTCTTTATTTTTACTTTTTGTCGGGGCGTGAGTATCCGCGGGTGTAGTCGGCACGACAGCGTATCTCGGTCTTATCGGGGTGCTCACCGATTTCATTGACAAGGGCGGCGTGCATCGCTCGGACACGCCCGCTGTACTCTTTCAGGCCCGCGAGATTTTTGAATTCGCCCGGGTCACTCCGGAGGTCGTATAATTCCCGTTCAGCCGGGTGGTCCGCGTCGGCCGGAGTATGGTAAATATACTTGTAATCACCCATACGAATCATCGCATTGCCGGAGGCAATATTGTGGCCGTAATATTCGCTGACGGCGATGTCCCTCCACTCGCTGTCCGGATTATCCAGCCACCGAACCATAGACTCGCCATTCCAGTCATCGGGCACGTCAGCGGCGCCAAGCTCGGCAATGGTCTGCACTACATCCACTAATGAGCAGGCCTGCGTCCGCCATTGTCCACCTTTCCACCGCGCAGGCCAGCTAACAATCATCGGCACCCGGCTGGCGTGCTCGTAGAGGCAGTTCTTCCACCACAGGCCGTGCTCGCCCATGTTCTCGCCGTGGTCGGTGGTGTAGACTATAATGGTATTATCTGCGACTTGACTATTGCCCAACGCCCCGAGAACTTTGCCGACTTCGTTATCAAACCACTCTGTCAGGCCATAGTAAAGCTCACGGCCTTTACGTACAATCTTGTCCGAGACATTCTCGACGTTAAAGCCTATGCGCAAATGTTTATAGTTTCTCGCCTGGGATTCGAGATGGCCTTGAGGAATTTCGGACATTGGGACTTTACCTTCGTAATATTGCCAGTACTTCTGAGGCACAATCAAAGGAAAATGCGGGGCAAGATAACCGACCAGCATGAAAAACGGCCTGTCGGTAGCTCTGCGATTACTAAGAAATTCCATTGTCGCAGCCGTTACCTTTCGGTCGTGCTTTAATATACTTGAATCGTCTCCGGTATGAAAATCTTTAAATCTATTGCTGATGCCGGACTGGGGAGTGAGGTTATCTGCTTCGCGGCGTTTTCCTTTCCCCGTCTTGTAGCTGGTGTTCATATTACCGCCGATTTCCGTAAATCCGTAGCGGCGGGTGCGGTCGTAGTGCATCTTGCCACAAAGAATCGATTCATAACCTGAGTCGTTCATTATCCGCGGCAGTGACGGATAATTTGCACCGGGAAGCCAGCAACTATTGCTCCAGGCGCCTATGCGGGAAACGTATTTGCCCGATGTGAACGAGAGACGTGAGGGCACACACAACGGCGAGTTGCAGTAGCAGCTCTCGAAGGTGACACCCTGCCGGCTCAGGCCGTCCAGATTCGGGGTGCGAATAATATCGTTGCCATAACTTCCAAGCACACCCGCATTGTGCTCATCGGACATAATAACGATGATGTTCGGCTTGCCTGTGCGTTTCTGTCGGCCGAATACCAACTGCGGCATAACAAACGAACCGGCAGCAAATCCTACGCTCTTGAGAAATTCTCTTCTTGTTGGATTGCTCATATTTTTCCTCCATATTTAACGTCCATAGAAAATTATGCAGCTAAATTAAAGAGATATAATATATTACCCTTAACCAACTATGTCAACGACCAGAACTTTTAACAGGATAGAATTAAGGGCGCAAATCGTTGCCGCTTTTATAACTGGTGTATGGGCAATTCCTGACTTCAATAGTGACGGAGTAGTTGACAGTGCAGACATGTGCATCATGGTTGACTACTGGCACACAGACGAGCCATCCTGTGATATTGCCCCGCCACCTTATGGAGACGGCATCGTAGATGTCCAGGACCTGATCGTGCTTGCTGAGCATTTGTTTGAGGAAATTCCCCCGGTCGAACCTGTTGAATAGATAGCATACCAAAAGCTGGAGGGAGCAGAAGGCGATAGACCACCTACTAAAGAGACAAAACGCACAGAATATTCAAGGGACTGGCAACTTGAGACACTGTCAGCCCTTTTATATGTGTGGCACCAAAACTGGACACCTATGAAGAGCTCAAAGTCAAATAATAAAATCTCTGTTGCCTCAATTTTTTTATTTTGAGGCATCCTCGTTATGACATATCAGCCAACGTTCATGGCTTATCTGAACAGCTTTTCGGCTTCACGATGCAATCATAAAGGACATCGTGAATCTGCTTATGTCATGGTCAATCGTCGTAAAACGTTACCAAACACCTATCTGGAACTTGCCGAATATCAAGACAGTTCATGCAGATTATTGAGACATAGCAAAATATTCGCTCCTGTTCATTCATTGAATTGGAACTCCACGTTATCTCGGGTTCATTGTCCGATTGGAACTCAGAGCGTTAAAAGTCTACCGGATATCATATATATTGCATCCTGCCAAAAGCCGGACATTGCCTGTTCAGGGTTACATTCTAAAGAAGCTTCTCATCGAATTTACTGTCTGTCTTCCACATGGCTGACATTATCGAGACCATCTTCCTGGCCACAGAATGTTTGGCATTGGCGGGCGTTACTCCCGCATACCATACTCCAGACAAATGGTTGGCTTATAGTGTAGATTGTCTGCTCGGCTGAGGTGCGTTGATGGTGAGGTGGAAATCCTAAGCGATTTTGGTTCTCAAAATTATTTTGGTGCGGGCCGATAACATTGTTAATATCTTTGCGTAATGCCCGCAAATCACTTCTCAAATGCCTTTTTGCAGTTTCTTGGTTGAATTGAAATCGTCGTTGGGGTATAATATGTATGTAAGTCAAGACATGGGGGTGTCTATAGCACAGGAATAAGTTTGCCGACTTTGGATTTTTGAAAAAGCTCGTTTGACCTGTTGACGGCAGCTTCTCAAGAATCAAATTAAGGCAGCAAGATGGCTAAAAAGAGAGTGGGGGGAATATGAAAAAGCTGCTACAAGCAAAAAAGCGTGGCTCTGCCATACCGCTGGCTGTAGTTGCGCTTTTAATACTTCTTGGAATGGGCTCAGGACTGCTCAGTCTGGGTCTGGATAGTCGCATCTTTTCCACACTAACCACCTCAGATATTACTGCACAATGTGTTGCCGACGAAGGGCTGACAACGACTTTATTTAGAACGAACATAACTGCGGAGTAAGAAGATGGTCTTAAGATATATGGTCTCAGATACTGATTTGGTAAAGGGCGAATTAATAAAAAAGCCGGAAAAGGAAGTTTTGCAACCAAGGAGAAAAGATGTGCAGCCAAAAAGGAATAGACCGTCATCTAAAAAAAGCGTGAAATTCAGGCTTTTCTTGATGGTCATAGTGATTTTAGGTATAGCAGTCTACTATCTTTGGACTGCCGATCTAACATCATCTAATTTGGAATCTTCGCCTACTAATAAAGAAGAAGTATTAGTAACGTCGATAGTGTACAGCGAGCAGAATGCATCCGCTGTGATTTCGAATATAATCGTCCACAATGGAGATATGGTAGACGGTTACAAGGTCGTTAAAATACATAGAGACATAGTTGAGTTTGAGAAGGACGGAGAAAGCTACACAAAACATGTAAAAAATTTGCGAATCCCACTTACTCAAAGATTGATTAATATAAGAAATTCAATCAGATCTACTGTATCTAACTGGAAACGACAGCTTGAGATTAAACTCTAAAATTCAATCATGGAGATATTCAATTTGTTTCGAAGATCAAATAAACGCAAGATTACTATTGGTGACCATAAGCAGGTCGAGCAACTGCTACGGCATCTGGGAATGATCACTCAGCAACTGGACCAGGGAATAGCTATTATCGACCCGAATGGAACCACTTGCTTTGTCAATGTGCCGTGGGCAAAGATGCATGGATACAAGACGAGCAATGAACTGCTTGGCAAACAGATTAGCGCATTCCACACCCAAGAGCAGGTGAAAGCCGACTTGAATCCTTTGATCGAGGAAACCAAACGTAG
>DATKYR010000183.1:0-21745 GCA_035528395.1 Sedimentisphaerales bacterium | reverse complement strand
CAAATCACATATCCCATTGGCGCCTCGTAAATATTCCGACAAGTAGCAACGACCTAATATTTTATCATCGTTCTTGGAACCACGCATCGTCTTAACTCGTATTTTATAATCCAATCCTATAATCCGCTCAGTAGCATTGTTGGTTCTATCACACTCATCAGAGCTAACCTTCTCCCATGTCCTCTCAATATGTTGTAACAACTGGTTAATCTTCCGTTGGCGGCCAGTCTATCTATGTTCGGCGTATGAATTTCTCCTCCAAAACAGCCCACATCCGAAAATCCCATATCATCGGCCACCAGCATCAATATGTTCGGCGGCTCCTTGCGCTCGGCTCCCCTTAGATGGCCTGCAAATATAAGCGACGCTGCGCCCAGCCCTGCCTTTCTGATAACATCACGCCGGCAGCAACCAGCCCTGTTTAGTTTTCTACATCCACGGATCATTTCTTGTCCTTTTTGGCCCTTTCGTATTTTACCGAGATTTTCCACAAAGCACCATATCTCCTTATTCAGCTACCCCGGCGCGCCGAGACTGAGCCCATTTTCCAAGAGGTTTCATTATCCGACTGTGAGCACTTCATAGGTGTTCGAGTACAAAAAATACATCCGTCCATAGACATGCAAATATACATCACAGTGTCAGCTCCTTACCCACGGCAAGCGCGACACTCGTCTTCTTTGTATCAATAACTACTGTCAACTGAAGCGGACCGGCGCCGGATTTGTAGCGGATATTCCACTCACCGCCGTCATACAAAAAGTCAACAACGTGATTGCCCATTCGGTAATCCATTAAACTCATGTGATTCCATTCCTTCGAGACATACGGCTGGAAGGTACTCCTAAATCTCCACAACCGCTGTGTTCGAGGAATAACCACACCCACCCCGACCCGCGACAGCCGGGAGGCGGCCTGTTTGGAGAGACCCGCACCCGTAGCCCTGGATGGGCGAAGGTTGTTCCCGGTTATCCGTAGCCTTTTGATTTGGCGGCGGTCGCTCTTATTCCAATTGCAGGAACCTGCCTCTGATGGTATAATGCATAGCGGCAAGCCGTGCTTGACTACCGTGTTGTTGCGAAAGGATGGCTCAATATATGGGAGGATATAGCATGAGAGGTAGATTCGCTATCCATGGGCGGCTCTATCTATCGATTCTTGGTGGGAAGGTACTCTCCTTTAGTGGCGTCAGAGGTCAGCCACTCCCGGCAGCCGTTGACACCATTGTGGCCGCGCGCAAAATCAAGGAGCAAACGAAATGAAACGTGTGAGAATTTATACGATTGGACTTCTGTTGCTTTTCTCCGCTGGCCTTCTCGACACGGTCGAGGCGCGCCAGGAAACAAGCAACGACAGCAACAATGTCGATGCGAGCATACGCCGCCTTATCAGCGCTGTTGACTCCGAGCGAATATCGAAGCACCTTTTCTATCTCGCAAAGGATCCATTGCCCTATCGCAAGTTGAACCTGACCTTGCCGGGCCATCAGAAGAACACACTTTACGAGGCCGACGACTACCTTGCTGGCAAGTTGGAGGCGTGGGGATATCGCGTCGAGCGAGAAGGCGTTCGGGTACAGGCATTTCGTCGGGATACAAGCAAGCCAAAGCACGCTCAGTACTCTCCGCCTAAGCCCGAAGATCCCTGGTACACGGCGTACAACCTCTACGCCGAGAGAAAAGGCCGCTCGCATCCCGAAAGGATCATCGTAGTGCTGGCACACAAGGACTCACAAAGCTGGATCGATTCCCCAGGGGCAAACGACAACGCAATTGGAACCGTCGGTGTAATGGAGATGGCCCGCATCCTCGCAGAGTACACCTCCGAGAGCACCATCCGGTTTCTCTTCTGTAACGAGGAACACACACCGTGGACCAGCAAGACCGCAGCGCAAAAGGCGAAATCGCGTGGAGATAATATTGTTGCCGTCTTCAACATGGATGGCATTGGAGCCAAGACGGCAGAGGAAACTGCCGCAGGAAAGAAGACCAACGTGACTGCGTATACAAAGCCCGAGGGCAAGCATCTTGCTGAACTGATGGGCGAGGTGAACGCTCGATATTCCATCGGTCTGGAACAGCGGACTGCAGAGAGGCCACGACCCGGTGACGACGATGGCTCGTTTGTCCTGGCCGGCTACCCCGCCGCCGTCATCAATATCGGTTCCCTACCCTACGGTGACCCAAACTACCACGCCGAAGGAGACATCCCGGAAACGTGCGACATTGAGAACGCGGCCATGACCGTGCAGGCAACGTTGGCGGCAGTAGTGACCATTGACCGAGACCTCTGAGCGGCCTGCAGCCTTAGCTGCAGCGACGTTTCGTTGGGCACACTGCCAAACGGTAACCACTCTCCAACCACCCCGACCCGCGAGTGCCGGGAGGCGATTTGTGGGATAGAATCGACGGATTTCTCTCTTCTCAATCTGACACCTTCAGTCTATAATAGTGTGCCAGAACAGATTTAACTCCCGGCAATTCTGACGGAGGTTTAGATATGTTGATTCGAAGCAAGACCTTTCACGTGCTCTTTCGAGTTACTATGAGTTTTGCAGCCCTGATCTGCATGTCTGCTGCAAACGCCCCGACAGAGACAAACAGCTCGGTGCATAGCGGGGTGATCTACAGGAATCCGCGGGTGTACAACGTTGAATACTCCTTTGAGTTGTTTCCCGATCCCAACAAGGTTGATCGAAGCAAGGATCTGAAGTTGTGGGTGCCGATACCACGCGAGTGGGATTCTCAGAAAGCGGTCAAGATTGTCTCAGTTGAACCAGAACCTCACGGCAAATACGTGGATCCCGAGTATGGAAACCCGATGCTGTTCTGGGACTTCGGAAGAGAGCCTGAAAAGCCTTCGTACAAAGTCAAACTGAAATACCGCTCGGAGCAGTATGACGTTCACTCAAATATCGACCCTAATCGGGTAGGCCCCTATGACAAGACAAGCAAAGATTATGCACTTTACACGCGGAGCACTAACACGGTCACTATCACAGATAAGGTGCGAAGACTCGCAAAGACTGCAGTTGGCGATGAAAAGAATCCGTACCTGCAAGCGAAACTCATTTATGATCTGGTCAGAAAAAAGATGTGCTATAGAGAGCCCAGTATCCAAGGAGAAATACGTAGCGTCGAAGCCCTATTGGACAGTCTTGTGATTGACCCAAAGACTGGTCAAGAGTATTACCTTGGAATCTGTAACGATCAAAGCATGGTTTTCATTGCATTGTGCCGAGCTGTAGGAATACCGGCAAGGAGCGTAGTGGCATTCTGGGATAGCCGCCCCTGGGTTCGGCCAACTCCTGAGAATCCTGAACCCACCGTTGACTTCCGGAAGGCGTCGTTCCACGGATTAGCTGTTACTCGTAGGCTGGGGCTTTGGGGCCATGTATGGGCGGAGATTTACCTGCCTAACTATGGTTGGGTCCCTGTGGATCCAACATTCGGAAAGCTCGGCTGTTCAAATGTCAACAATAGGGCTGTCATAATTACTAAGGGACGCGATATTCAGATCGACCCAAATGCTGTGCACGAGGGAACTGGAAGATATCGAGCGATCTGGGGTTTTCTTCATGATGGCAGAGCAGAGGGTATGATGTCGGGAGTCTTTCATGCTGCCACCATCCAAAGCGTAAAGACAGAACAACTCCACCATCCAGATCCATTCCCGGCTGATGCCTTGGCTGAATATGCGGCCAAGCTCTATCCAGAACCTGAAGCCGAGAAGAATATTGCCCTGTATCGAAAACGTGCACTAAGATGGCTTGATCAAAATACGCGAGAACATACAGATAAAATCGGAGCTTTGGCACAGGCTTACAGGAAAGAACACAAGGCCCGGTACGAGCATGAAGCATTTATCTGTCACATGCTACGCAAAGTCGTGGGGGATAAGAGATTCTTTGACATCGTTGAAACCTACACGAATCTGCGTGTGAAATCTGGTGAGCCAGTATCAACAACTCACTTTCAAAAGATTGCTGAAGACATTTATGGCCAACCTCTTGGTTGGTTCTTCACACAATGGGTCGGGTACACCGAACTGCCACAACTACAATTGGACGCAGTAAAGATATCAGAGAATGGGACGGGCTGGCATGTTCGTGGAAATATACGCCAGGCGAACAAGTCACTGTTTCGCCTACCTCTTGAGCTTGTGCTTGAAACCGAGGAGAAAAAAGAGCAAAAAATATTCTGGCTGGAAGACAGAGAGACCGAGTTTGAGTTCCGGACAACCAATAGGCCAAAAAATGTCTTCGTCGATCCGAATAACAATATTCTGAGTATCCGGGAAATGCCAGCTCTTCTCGAAAGTCCTTCATATGATGAGATAGCCTTCTGTGTCATTACCGATCAGGATAAAGCAGATTGGTATGACTGGACACCTCTGCATTTTGCCGCTCAAGCCGGGCAAACAGATGTAGTGGAGTACCTGATAGCCCAAGGAGCTGATGTTCACGCCGAAGACATAAGGGGTGAGACACCGCTTCAACTTGCAGCAAGTCAGGATCACAAAGATGTAGCGGAACTACTCATTGAAAACGGGGCTGATGTTTCCTTAGATATTGTCACTCGCCTTGGAGATATGGCCAGAGTTAAGAGCTTGATCGAAGACGGGGCTGATGTCAACGCCGAAAACATAAGTGGCGAGACGCCGCTTCACACTGCGGCCGCTACAGGCCATTCAGAGATGGCGGAACTACTCATTGCCAAGGGAGCTGATGTCAACGCCGAAAACAGGCAAGGCGAGACACCGCTTAAATTTGCAGCGGATAAGGGGCACAAGGAGATAGTGGAATTACTCATTGAGAACGGGGCTGATGTTTCCTTACATGTTGTTGCTCGCCTTGGAGATTTGGCCAGAGTAAAGAGCTTAATTGAAAACGGGGCTGATGTTAACGCCGAAGAAAGGGAAGAGACACCGCTTCACGCTGCGGCGGCTAAAGGCCACAAGGAGATCGCGGAATTACTCATCGCCAAAGGGGCCGATGTCAATGCTAAGACCTGGGACTATCCCCCTCTGTCCTGGGCTGTTTGGAATGAAGACCGGGATATGATAAAGCTCCTTGTGACCAAGGGGACCGATGTTAACTTCGTGGCTGAAGATGACTGGCCGTTCCTTCACTATGTGGTGTTGAACAACGACCGGGAGCTCGTAGAGCTTCTCCTTGCCCATGGAGCCAAACTCAACGTGAAAGACAAGCGTGGCCGGACAGCTTTTCGTATAGCCGTTTCGAGTGGACATCGAGACTTGGTCGAATTTCTTGTGAGCAAGGGTGCTGCTGCCCCGGAATTTCATCTGGCTGCGTTCCTGGGGGATCTGGACAGTGTGACGAGTCTTGTAGAAGAAGGCATGTACGTCGATACAAAGGATGAACTTGGCTGGACACCCCTGTATTGGGCGGTGTCGACGGCTCAAGAGGAAGTAGCGGAATTCCTTATCGGCAAAGGAGCCGATGTCGATGTTAGAACAAAGAGCAACAGTACATCTCTGCATCAAGCGGCCCGGTCCGGAGCAGCCAAGTTGGTCGAACTGTTCATATCCAAAGGCGTCGATTCGAATGCTCGGGACGAGGATGACAGCACCCCCTTGCACTGGGCGGCGGCAGGTGGACATAAGAATGTTGTGAAGTTTCTGATAGCCAACGGTGCCGAGGTGAAGGCCAAGGAGAAATCCGGCAATACGCCCCTGCACGAAGCAGCGGCGGCAGGCCATGCCAGTATCGTAGAAATCCTTCTCGGTAAGGGAGCAGATGTGAACGCGAAGGGCCGGCGTGGTCGGACTGCTCTGACTTTGGCTAACAACAAAGGCCACACCGAAATCGTCGAACTGCTGCTTAAGCACGGAGCAACGGAATAATAACCAGGGCAGGCCCGAACAAATGAAGGGCCCTTTTCGGCCCTTGCCCGATTCCTGGTCATCGCCTGCAAAAATTGCAGACGAGCTTCAGTATGACCAACAAGGTTTTTGTTGTATTTATCATCTGCCGTCCTTCTTTTGAGTACATGCTGACAACGTTATCCGGGTTCATAAACTCCCGAAACTATCTATTCTCAATGTCAAAGTGCCAATCCCTTAATGAATGTCGGAGTTGTCGGTTTACAGGAGCCGCGAATTTCTGTAACTCTTTACAGTTTTTATATCTATTTTACTATGCTTCTCCGGATCTCTTAACCTTGCAGCAGCACATCAATTCCCAAAAAGCAAAATGTGACGAAGTTACTGGTTCTGGAGAGTTAGCTCACGGCATAAGATCCGGACAATCGTGGCAATCACTGGTAGGCCGAGCCATTTGGCTGGTTGATCAGAAGGCATTTGCGTGGGCATAACCATCCTCCAAGTTCAACTTTGCATCCATTAAGCCCGGAGGATTGCATAAATGTATGATTTGGCAAGACTTAATTCGGAAGACTGCCGGCTCGGATGAATAAATGTGACCTACGAGGTATGTATAATATGCTTCAAAAATCCCGGCAATTTTTTATTGACGAGATGGCGGCTAATATGGTATAAAAATAAGGATGTAGTTTTACGCTTTCGTAGGAGGATATCTGTGGATTTTAGTCTTCAGGCAGGCGAAATTCCTGCATCTTTTTTAAGAGTTCTTCGAAAGACATAGAATTAAGGCAGGACCGGTGGAGTGGTACGTTCCGCAGTTTCAATTTTTAACTCACTAATCGATGCTTTTTGAAGGACGGAGGTCTTATAAGGTTAAAAAGACAATATCCTGGGCAGATATATGTTATCATGTAGTGAGGATAGAAAATTGTTAACGGTTATTTTGACTTTCACTTTTGTGATTAGGAGGGTTGTCATGTATAAGAAATTGATTTATTTAACCTATTTTGGTTTGGTGCTTGGTCTTATTCAGACGAATGCAGCCAACGCAGCAGACCCAAATCTCGTCGGCTGGTGGAAGTTCGACGATGGATCAGGCACTACTGCGGTTGATTCATCCGGCAATGGCAACGACGGCGCCCTCATGGGAGATCCCCAGTGGGTGGCTGGCTGGATTGACGGGGCTTTGGAACTCGACGGCAATGGTGACTATGTCGATTTGCCCATCGGCCCACTCATCCCTACACTGGAAGAAACAACCTTCACTTTGTGGGTGAACTGGTCAGGTGGGGGCGGTGCCTGGCAGCGGATTATTGATTTAGGCACAGGGACATCGAGCTATATATACGTTACTCCCATTGCCGGGGCCTTTGGTGACGCGTTGCACGTGTCAATTACGAATGGTAATAGTTTATGGGATGAGTTCAGTTCAAGCGAGGGCACACTGGCCACCGGCTGGCATCATATAGCATTGACTGTCAGTGTCAGTTCCGGGACTATGGTCATGTACCTCGATGGTGAGGTTGTCGGATCAATGGAAGATATGACAAACTCCATCAGTGGCCTGGGCGAAACGACCCAAAACTGGATCGGCAGGTCACAGTACGAAGACCCATACTTTAACGGCTCCTTGGATGATTTCCGCATTTACAACCATGTGCTTTCGGAGATTGACCTTCACGCTATCGCTGTTGAGAATTTCAGACAGGCCTGGAAGCCCGGACCGGCTGATGGTGAGATGGATGTACTCCTCAATCAAAGGCTTATCTGGAATCCGGGGATTCTTAGCGATGAGACATTCGAGCTGTACAATGAACACCACGTTTACATCGGAACCGACTTTAATGACGTGAGTTCAGCGACAGTATCGACGGCCACCATGACAGATGCGAACGAGTATGCGGCCTCTCTTGATTACGATACGGCGTATTACTGGCGCACTGACGAGGTTAGCAGCCTTGATCCAAGTAGCCCGGTGAAAGGCAAGGTATGGAGCTTTACAACGGCCAACTTTATCGTCGTTGAAGATTTTGAGGACTACAATGACTTCGAGCCCTACACTGTATATTTTACGTGGATAGACGGATGGAACGACCCGACAAACGGCGCCACATCAGGTTATCCTAATCCGATTTTTGGTATCGGAGAGCATTACATGGAGACTACGATTGTTCACGGCGGCGAGCAGTCCATGCCGCTGTTCTACGACAACAGTGCAGGGCTATCTGAGGTGACCAAGACGTTGAATGCCGACTGGACCCAGGATGACGTTGTCACATTGACGCTGTTCTACTATGGCGATGCCAGCAATGCAATTGAACCAATGTATGTTGCTGTCAATGGCAGCGCGGTGGTCGCTAACGATGACCCGAAAGCAGTGTTGGCTAATGATTGGATCCAATGGAATATCCCCCTTCAGGAATTTGCAGACCAGGGCGTGAACCTCGCCAATGTCGATACGTTGTCTATCGGTTTGGGCAACAAGGCTGATCCTCAAGCTGGTGGTGGTACCGGTCATGTATTCTTTGACGATATTCGTCTGTATCGGTCACTGCCGGAAGAGCCCGAGCCTGGGCCGGAACCGGTTGATCCCGGCACTGATAATCTGGTGGCTTATTACGCTTTTGAGAATAATACTCAGGACGGTTCCGGCAACGGTTACAACGCTACTACATCCGGCAATCCACAGTATGTCTCAGGGCCGACCGGCTACGGAATGGCGATGGAGTTTGACGGCACTGGTGACTATGTTAGATTGCCAATCGGTTCGGCCATTGCAGTGATGAACAACATCACTGTCTCGACATGGGCCAATTTATCCAACCTTGGTGGTGCCTGGCAGCGTCTCTGGGATTTTGGTAGCAGCGATCAGATATATATGTTCGTTACACCACGCATCGGTACTGATGGAGAATTGCGATTTGCCGTCACGGCAGCCGGTAATGTAACGGAGACGAATATCACTGCGCCTGCAACACTTCCATCCGGCTGGCACCATGTAGCCGCCTCGATAGATAGCTCAAGTATGACCATGAAACTTTACCAGGATGGTAAGCTCGTTGCAGAAGGCCCAACGCCGCTGCTGCCATCCGACCTCGGTGAGACTACTGAGAACTATCTGGGCAGGTCACAATTTGCTGCAGACGCCTACTATTTCGGCTCTCTGGATGAATTCCGCATCTACAATCGGGCATTGTCTGAGGGTGAGGTTCTTTACCTTGCGGGTAAGTAACATCGCCGTTCCCGATTTAAGGAGACTTGAATCAGGACAGTACTGTTGTTATAAAAGGCTACGCTCCGCTTGCCGGATTGCAGGACAGTTTTCCTCAAGAATAGTGTACCTGGAGATCTTGCGGGTCGCTGCCCTAAATGCGGCTACAGTGAAATTGAAGAATTCAGAAAGAGAAACTTAGGTAGCGGATAGCAAGCCGGCTAAACTAATAGCTCTTAAAGAGAACCTTACTGAATCGGAATTCATGGCAAGGGCAAAGGAAATGAAATACAGGGAAGTAACGAAACAGTCTTTCAAAATTGTAGACAATAAAGGAGAAGATAGCAGTCAAGGACGATACTCAATAAGCAGGAGCATATCTAACGTTAACAACACAAAAACATTTGCTGTTATCTGTTCCGCCATACTGCTCGCGGCTCTTGCGGTTGTAGAATCCTGTCACCGTACAACAGCCCAATCAGAACCGCAAGTTCTTGAGCTTGATGGTGATTTAAGAGTGCATGACCCGGTCATCATAAAAGAGGGAGATACGTACTACGTGTTCTCGACCGGCGGCGGGCGGCGATCGGGTATTATACCCATCCGCTGCTCGAAAGACCTGTACAACTGGACTCTCTGCGGTCATGTATTTGACAAGCTCCCTGAGTGGGCTACGAAAGAGATTCCAGGAGCAAGGGGAGCATGGGCCCCCGACATCTCCTTCTACAACGGCAAGTACCATCTCTACTACTCCGTTTCCACCTTTGGCAGGAATAATTCTGCCATTGGGCTGGTCACCAACCAAACACTCGATCCGAATAGCCCCGATTACAAGTGGGTCGATCACGGTCTCGTCATCAGGTCGTATGAGGGCAAAGACGACTGGAATGCCATAGACGCCAATCTCATCATTCAGGACAACCGCAACGTGTGGCTTTGCTGGGGAAGTTTCTGGGGCGGAATTAAGATGAGGCGACTTGACCCGAAGACAGGGAAGCTTTCCAAGACAGATACAACGCTTTACTCTCTGGCAAGCCGTCCGCGAGCCGGCCCTAATGAAACTCCGCCGGTACAGGGTGCCATTGAAGCACCGTTCACCATCCGGCACGATGGTTATTGGTACCTGTTTGTATCCTTCGATTTCTGCTGTCGAGGGGCCAAAAGCACGTATAACGTTGTGGTCGGTCGCTCCCGCAATATTACAGGCCCGTATGTGGACAAGACAGGCAAGCTAATGACAGAGGGCGGTGGGACTCTGGTAATTGAAGCTACAACTTCGAACTGGCGCGGGCCCGGACACCAGGCTGTGCTTCAGGAGCCCAGCGGGGACTTTCTGTTGTTCCACGCTTATCATGGCGAAACCGGCAGGTCTTATTTACAGATCTCCACCATGGTGTGGGAAGACGGCTGGCCGCGAGTCGGTGAGCTGCCGTAGTTCGCTGCCAGGCTGCGCCGCGTCAGGCCTGTAGTGCCCCACGGCGAACTGTTTACGACAATACAATAACAAGAAGGATTCACAATCAAGAAAAGGAGAAGAGATTATGGAGACGAAAAAGATGACAGTCTTAGTGCTTACAATGCTCTGTGTGTTTGTTGGGTCTCTCACGGCCCAGTCATCCCGAGCCGCTAACGCAGAGGCCCGGATAAAAATCGACATCGACCGGAAAATCGGCCGAATCAACAAAAACTTATACGGAAATTTCGTTGAGCACCTGGGACGGTGCGTTTATGGCGGAATTTTTGAACCCGATTCAGAACAGGCCGATGAAAAAGGTTTTCGCAAGGACGTATTAGAAGCGGTAAAAGGCCTAAATGTCTCTATTACCCGTTATCCGGGAGGCAATTTCGTCTCTAACTACCACTGGCTGGATGGGGTAGGCCCTCAAAGGACACCAAGAATGGAGCTTGCCTGGGCCAGATTGGAAACGAACAAATTCGGAACGAACGAATTTATGGAATTTGCCAAAGAGATTGGTACTGAACCCTATTTTGCAGTGAACATGGGCACCGGCACTATCGAAGAAGCACAACGCTGGGTGGAATACTGCAACGTCAAAGAAGGGCCATACTTTGCTGAGCTCCGACGCGAGCACGGATATCCTGAACCACATAATATTAAGTACTGGAGCCTTGGAAATGAAATGGATGGATTCTGGCAGATGGGTCACCTGAATGACGAAGACTACAGTAAGAAGGCCCGTGAGGCGGCAAAACTAATGAGGCTTACCTCGCCAGGCATCAAATTGGTCGCCGCAGGGTCGTCAAACTATCGTCCTAATGCCGACCCTGATGAATGGAACAGCACGATATTACATGAATTGAGGGACGTGGTGGATTATATAGCTCTTCATATTTACGTGGGTAATCCTGACAATAACTACTACAACTTCCTGTCGACCCCCCTTGTTTGTGAAGAACGCACCCAGGTGGTCAAGGGCATGATCTATGAAGAAATGCTCAAAGCCAGTCGTGGCAACCGTGACCCTGTATACATCGCCTGGGACGAGTATAACGTATGGTATCGCGCCAGGACCGGAGGTGCCATGAGAGGAACGCGCGCTCTGGAGGAGCACTACAATCTGGAAGACGCCTTGGTAATTGCAGGGTTCTTGAATGTATTTGTTCGAAACGCAGACATTGTGAAAATGGCAAACATGGCCCAGCTGGTTAACGTAATAGCTCCCATTTTCACAAATGAAAAAACGCTTTTCAAACAGACTATCTATTACCCTCTGCAACTTTTCTCCCAAAATGTTTATGGTACATCACTGGACGTGTTCGTAGATTGTGACACTTATGACACTGAGAGATTCTTTCTTGGCTTAGGGGAGACGACAACCGTTCAGAAGAACGTACCCTACCTCGATGTATCAGCCGCCTATAATAACGGAGAATTAATGATTTGCGTCGTTAATCGGAATAAGGATAAAGCCGTTACGACGGAAATAATCTCTCAGGAAGGCCGGTTTGCAGGCAAATTTAAAGTCTATGAAGTGAATGGGCCGGACATTAAAGCCGTGAATGATTTTGGTAATGAGAAGGTAAAAACCATACAAAAATCCGATATAAACGCTTCAGGAGGAAGCTTCCATTATTCATTTCCGCCGCATTCCTTCACCCTCATGAAAGGAGTGATTAGGCGGTAACCAGAAAAGACAGATAATTCATCGCCCCGCCGATTTCCGGGATTAGGTGAACATTGAGATAACTTCTTCGAAAATATTGAACGTTTTTCTTGACGGTAAGGTGTATATTTAGTATAAATACAAGTATGGATAATTGTGCCTGCAAAGGGACTCATCTATAGATTTTCGTTTTCACCCAGGCAAATTTCCTGCGAGTATTAGTAAGTTTTCTAAAGACATAGAAAAACACACTAAAAACAGATCTTCGGAGTGGTGTTATTTCGCTTTTCAATTGATGGTCAGTTTTAAAGAAACGAGGTGGTATCAGGATAAAAACATTATTCTGGAGAGTTATACGATACCGTGTAGGGAAGCTTAAAATTATTTTAAGTTGTTTTCATCTTAGCTAAAATTTGAAGGAGGACTGTTATGTGTAGAAAATTGATTTATCTAATTTCATTTATTTTCGTGCTGGGCCTGACTTTAACAAATACGGCCAGTGCTGAACTTGTCGGCTGGTGGAAATTCGACGATGGAACCGGCACTACCGCGGTTGATTCGTCCGGCAATGGCAACGACGCCACTGTCTATGGTGACCCACAGTGGATAGATGGTTGGCTCGATGGGGCATTGCAATTCGACGGCGTCGATGACTATGTAGATTTGCCCATAGGTTCGATGATTGGTTCACTGACTAACTCCACCTTTTTAATATGGGCGAACTTTGCAAATACCGGTGGTGCCTGGCAGCGAATCTGGGATTTTGGCAGTGGCGAACAGATCAACATGTTCCTTACGCCCCGCATTGGGACGGGCGACCCGATGCGTTTCGCCATTACGGAGACCAGTTACGCGGATGAAGATCAAACAACCGCACCGGCCACTTTGGCCAGCGGGTGGCATCATGTGGCCGTGATAATTGACATAGATAACAACGCCCACAGGCTGTACCTCGACGGGGAACTCGTTGCTGAGAACACTGATGCCAGATACTCGCCAAGCACTCTCGGCGAAACTACGCAAAACTGGCTCTGCAGGTCGCAATACGCTGCTGATGGATACTTTGTCGGCTCTTTGGATGATTTCCAAATCTACAACCACGCCATGTCGGCGAATGAGATTCGCACCATCACTATTGAGAATTTCCAACAGGCCTGGGAGCCCAGACCGCTTGAAGGTGAGGTTGATGTGCTCCTCGATAAAAAGCTTATTTGGGATCCCGGTATTGTTAGCAAGGAAACAATCGAGCTGTACAATGAACACCACGTTTACATAGGAACCGACTTCAACGACGTGAGCTCAGCGACAGTGCCTGCGGCAACCGTGACAGATGCGAACGAGTATGCAGCCTCTCTTGATTACAATACGACGTACTACTGGCGCATTGATGAGGTTAGCAGCCTTGATCCAAATGGCCCGGCGAAAGGCGAAGTATGGAGCTTTACAACCGCCAACTTTATTGTCGTAGAGGATTTTGAGGACTACAATGACTTCGAGCCCTACACTGTATATTTTACGTGGATAGATGGATGGGACGACCCGACAAACGGCTCCACTTCAGGTTATCCTAATCCGATTTTTGGTATCGGAGAGCATTACATGGAGACTGCAATTGTTCACGGCGGCGAGCAGTCCATGCCGCTGTTCTACGACAACAGTGCAGGCCTCTCTGAGGTGACCAGGACGTTGAATGCTGACTGGACTCAGAATGATGTTGTCGCATTGACGCTGTTCTACTATGGCGATGCTGGTAATGCAATTGAACCAATGTATGTTGCTCTCAATGGCAGCGCGGTGGTCACTAACGATGACCCGAAAGCAGTGTTGGCTAATGATTGGATCCAATGGAATATCCCCCTTCAGGAATTTGCAGACCAGGGCGTGAACCTTGCCAGTGTCAATACGTTGTCCATCGGTTTGGGCAACAAGGCTGATCCTCAGGCTGGTGGTGGTACCGGCCACGTGTTCTTCGACGATATTCGTCTGTATCGGTCACTGCCGGAAGAGCCCGAACCTGGGCCGGAACCGGTTGATCCCGGCACCGATAATCTGGTGGCTTATTACGCTTTTGAGAATAATACTAAGGATAGTTCCGGCAACGGTTACGACGCTACTACATCCGGCAATCCACAGTATGTCTCAGGGCCGACCGGCTACGGAATGGCGATGGAGTTTGACGGCACTGGTGACTATGTTAGATTGCCAATCGGTTCGGCCATTGCTGCGATGACCGACATCACTGTCTCGACATGGGCCAATTTCTCCAACCTTGGTGGTGCCTGGCAGCGTCTCTGGGATTTCGGTAGCGACGAGCAGATCAATATGTTTGTCACACCACGCATCGGTACCGCTGGAGAATTTCGATTTGCCATCACGGCAGCCGGTAATGTAACGGAGACGAATATTACTGCGCCTGCAACACTTCCATCCGGCTGGCACCATGTAGCCGCTATAATAGACAGCGCAAGTATGACCATGAAGCTTTACCAGGATGGCAAGCTCGTCGCAGAAGGCCCAACGCTGCTGCTGCCATCCGACCTCGGTGAGACTACTGAGAACTATCTGGGCAGGTCACAATATGCTGCGGATGCCTACTATTTCGGCTCTCTGGATGAATTCCGCATTTACAATCGGGCATTGTCTGAGGATGAGGTTCTTTACCTTGCGGGTAAGTAACATCGCCGTTCTCGATTTAAGGAGACTTGAATCAGGACAGTACTGTTGTTATAAAGGACTATGTCCAAGTCGATCAGTGGCTTGATGAATGGTTTTTATTGATTTGCGACCGAGATAGGTATAAAATCGGTGTATTATGCATCAGAAACCTTTTTAAATAAATGATGGGGTATAATCATGGACAAAAGACAAGGTTTCACGTTAATAGAACTTTTGGTGGTGATTGCCATTATTGCGTTGTTGATGGGCATTCTGATGCCGGCACTGCGAATGGTCAGAGAACAAGCCAGACGACAATCATGCACATCGCGTATTCGTCAGCAATTGCTTGCTATTATTATGTATGCAGGTGAAAACGACTCGAAGCTGCCCTTGCCTGAGATGGGTGGAAACTGGCTGCAGGATGTTGCGGTCAATACGGTGCACTTCATGCTCAAGAGCGGCATGACACGAGAGATGTTCTACTGTCCGTCGAACGCGAACCACCAGAAATTCAATGACTTGTTCTGGACCTATTCCAATAAAACATGGAATCAACACTTAAATAGATTCGAGAATGAGAGTAACTTTATTGTGTCTGGGTATTGCTTCATATGGCAGACTACTCAGGTAGACCGGCCGGATATTGTACGCTATAAAAATGATGACACGCGAAAGATCTGGGTAAAGACAACGCAGGAGAAGCAATCAGGCGCTCGAGAGTTGTGCATTGATTCGGTAATGGGCGTACCTCAAACCAACGCAAAGTATGGGCGTAATTTCGGCCAGGTTCCGGGTGGTATCTGGGCCGAATCTCAAGTGTACGATCAAACGAGCCACTTGAAGAGCGACGAAGAGCCTGCCGGTGGAAATATTGGCTTTTTGGATGGTCATGTGGAATGGAGGGCATTCAACCCGGATATTGAAAATGGTGCCGCAGTGCCTCGCTTTGGGAATACTCCGGGTTTCTTCTGGTAGGATTGATCTGTTGAGTGCTATTGGACCCCAGCCTATCCGGAGCAGGATAGGATGTTTTTCCCGTAGAAGAAGAGATATCTAAAACTTACGAATCTTGTACGGCATTATAATTGGTAATGTTGGTCCAAATCTGAAGATATTCTGATAATCTTACCCTATGAGCAGCTGAACGACAAGAACATGGTGATTTTAGCAATTAAGTGGACACTGAAGCAGGGAAGGGAGAACCTGACTATAAGGTACGAATCGGCATTTCAGGATTGTTTTTATCTGCTAAGAAGGCCGGCGTAGTGAGCTGAAATAGAATTCTACGGTTGTTGCCTGGTGAAATTTTCCAAGAGCAAAGAGAAAGTGAAAGGACAGAAAAAGATGAAACTCACAATGTTCAGAAAATGGTTGTTTGAGGAAGTCGCTGTTGTTACCGTAGTACTGCTTGTTGGTTGGGGACCGGCATATGCTGCAAATGCCGCCGTGCAGGAGGAATCGGGGGTAAATAGAATGATTATTTACACCGATAAAGGCACAGAGCGAATCAGCAGGAACATTTACGGTCATTTCTCCGAGCACCTGGGCGGATGTATATACGGCGGTTTCTGGGTTGGCGAGGATTCGCCGATTCCGAACACTCGCGGTATCCGCAACGATGTGGTCGAGGCGTTAAAGAAGATCAAGATACCGGTTCTTCGCTGGCCCGGAGGGTGCTTTGCCGACGAGTATCACTGGAAAGAGGGTATCGGCCCACGTGATAAGCGGCCTACTATGATTAACACGCACTGGGGCATGGTCAGAGAAACCAACGCCTTCGGCACCCATGAGTTTCTGGATTTGTGTGAACAAATTGGATGTGAGGCGTACGTTGCCGGTAACGTTGGTTCCGGTACTGTCGAAGAAATGCAGGACTGGGTCGAATACATGACGTTCGACGGGGACAGTGAGATGGCCAACCTTCGTCGGATGAATGGTCGTGACAAGCCCTGGCGGGTCAGGTACTTCGGCGTGGGCAATGAGAACTGGGGCTGTGGTGGAAATATGTCGCCTGGATCTTACGCCGATCTCTACAATCGCTTCCAAACCTATGTGCGCAGCTACTCCGGCAACCGTATTGTCAAAATTGCATGTGGGCCCGGTAGCGAGAACTACCCATGGATGACAACCGTTATGGAACGTGCCCGTCGAAACATGGATGCAATTAGTCTTCATCACTATGTCCGAGGGACAGGCGACTGGACCCGAAAGGGTAGTGCGACGAAGTTCGATGAATCAGAGTGGTTTGCACTGATGAAGAACACGCTAACTATCTACCCGTTACTGGAGAATAATATCGAGATCATGAACCGGTTCGATCCGCGTGGACGTATCGGTTTGTTTGTAGATGAGTGGGGTACGTGGTGGGACGCCGAACCCGGCACGAACCCAAGCTTCCTGTACCAGCAAAACACCCTCCGGGATGCAGTCTCAGCCGGCATATTCCTCAACGCTTTCAACAAGTACTGTTATCGTGTCCGGATGGCAAACATCGCTCAGACTATCAATGTTTTGCAGGCGATGATATTGACCAAAGGCGAGAAGATGATTGTTACACCCACCTATCATGTATTCGAAATGTACAAAGTCCATCATGACGCCACATTGCTCCCAATTGAGTTGGAGTGCAGTGATTATAGGTTTGGAAATGACAGTATTTCGGCGTTGAACGTTTCGGCATCAAAAGACAATTCAGGCAGGATTCACATATCGCTCTGCAATCTGGACCCCGGTAATACAGCCGAAGTTGTTTGTGCACTTGAGGGTGCAGAGCCCAAGGAAATCTCCGGGCGCGTTTTGACTGCTGAGGCTATGATTGCTCATAATACCTTTGAGAATCCTCAGGTCGTAAAGCCCGTGACTTTTAACAACTTCAGACTCGAAGGCAACATCTTGACAACGACGCTTCCAACAAAGTCGGTAGTGGTTTTAGAAATTGAGTAGACGTAGGGTCCTGGCAGAGTGTGGGAACTCAGATGTGTGCGAATGCGAATAATAGTGAAGTGTCCAGGTATTAGTACGAGCCCGCGAAAACGCTACGGCGCCAGCCGTTTCGTCCAACTATTTATTCAATAGTCATTACTCAGACTCTCGTCGCCTGGGTTTGTGTAACCCTATTACCCTGCAATATGGGGCCTATACCGAATCGACCAGTATAGGCCCCGAAAAGGTGCAAATTCATTCAGCTCAACTGTAATTCAGCAGAGCTCAGTCCATAATCAAAAACGGCGATGTTAGATACCAGCAAGGAAAAGGACCTCTTGGGCAGACAAGGCCCGGTCGTAGATCCGGACCTCATCAATCAAGCCAGCAAAAGACTTGCTCAGGCTGCCGTCCCGGTTGTCCGTTATGACCCCGACATAGGCATTGTGCTGGGATGTGCCCGAAAGGTCGTATCCGTCAGGAACAGTATTGGTTACATCTAATACGCCATCGACGTACACGATCAAGTCGGTTCCACTTCTCATCCCGACGACGTGATGCCAAGCGTCATCGTTGACTAAGACGCTGCTTGTTGCTTGTACCTTAGTAGCATCATCATCAGTGGTCAGGGTCACTATACCTTCTTCTGTTTCGCTCACAGCCAACGTGTAGCGTATTCCGCCGCTTTGGTCTCCTCCGTTAGCGAAGATAGTACCTTTGTTCTCATCGCCTGTACCGGACTGCACCGTTTTTATCCACGCAGATACGGTCCAATCACCGGTGCCGAAGTTAAGGATGTCCGAATTGCCGCAGTCCACGTAGTCATCAACGCCGTCAAATTCCAGCGCCATGATTACAACACCTTCGACAAAGGTTGGATCGCCGAACAGAGTACCGTCGAGATCGTTGTCGGAGCTGTCTTGAGTAACACCGCGTGAAGCAGTATCTAAGGGAAGGTGCAACATTAGGCCTTCGGTGCCGGGATCAACCGGTGCCGGTCCTACCTTTTGAGGACCCGCCGCGTAGTTGGTCTGAACCTCGGCCAGAGAGAGGGCACGGTTGTAGATACTTAACTCCTCAACCGAACCGGCCCACAACGGGTCAACACCATAGACGCCCTTGCCGATATGGGCAGCGTCTGTACCGATGCCGGCGATTGAATTACCGGGCGGATCCAGAGCTGCAGTGCCAATCAGTACGCCGTCAACATAGAAGGCGAGCTCCGTATTATCTACTGTGCAAACCATATGATGCGGAAGGCCGTCATCATGTTCGATAACGTCACTGACACCGGTTTCTTCGCTCCACGGGTCATTATCCATCGAAACGGTTTGAATCATCCCACGACTGACGTCATTACCTCGGGCAGGCGTAATACATACATACTTGTAACCGTATCCGGGATTATCACCCGTGCCTTCTTCACCAAACGCCGTGACCATGTGGAATCCTGTGTTTCCACCGGCAACTGATGTAAACATTATTTCGATAGTCAGCCCTTCGAATGTGTTCATCGCAATAACGTCGCCGGGCATGTCCATCCAGTCACCATCGCCGTCGAGTACGAGCGCTCCATCGACAACGGCCGCGTCCCCAACCAATGTGCCGTGGGCGGAGCCGACACTATCGTTGGCCGTCCCGTCCTCAAATGTGTACCGGTGAACCAGCGGCTTGACGGGACCCGCCGCGTAGTTAGACTCAACCTGGCCCAGAGAGAGTGCACGGTCGTAGATGTTGAGCTCATTAATCGAACCGGTCCACAACGGATCGACAGTATAGACGCCCTTGCCAAGATAGGCAACGGCCTGGCCAATACCGGCGATTTCATTGCCGGCAGCCAGAGGTTCACTGCCAATCAATACGCCGTCGATGTAGAAGGTGATATTAGTGGCATCTACAGTGGCAACGAAGTGATGCTCAATACCGTCATCATGTTCGACGGTGGCACTGACACCAGTTTCTTCATCCCAGGGACTATCATCCATCGAACTGGTTTGGATCGCGGCACGACTGACGTCATCTCCTCGGGCAGGCGTGATAAATAAGTATTTGTAACCAAACCCGGGATTGGCCCCTGTGCCTTCTTCACCAAAAGCGGCCAGCATGTGGAACCCTGTGTTTCCACCGGCTACCGATGTAAACCACGTTTCGACCGTGACCTCTGAGTAGGTGTTCATCGCAATCACTTCGCCGGGCATCGACATCCAGTCACCATCGCCGTCGAGTACGAGCGCTCCACCGACCACGGCCGCATCCCCAATCAATGTGCCATGGGCGGAGCCGACACTATCGTTGGCCGTCCCGTCCTCGAACGTGTACGAGTGAACGGGATTAGCCAACTCCGGCCCAGTCAGACCCAGCGCATAGTCAACCGCCGCTCCTAACAGTGCATAAGCGTTGTCACTAAGCACAGGGTAGCAAATCGAGTGAAAGCCGAAACCGATACGGATATCCGCTGCAACCTGAGCACTGCCGTCTGCCGGAGCTACAGGCAGAGCAGCTCCCTTCTCGTAGACAAAAATAACATCGTAGGTCACGGTGTCACTTAGCGTGGCTGTGGCAATGACGGTAGCCTCTGGCCCTGTGATGCCCTTGCCAAGATTGCCCCCGGCGAGAATGTCAGTGAGAATGGCCACGGTCCCGCTGAGACCTGCGGCCAGATAGTGTCCAGGATCAACGATCTCTGCGTCTGTAGTGACCGCAGGGTCGTCTCCGCCATCACCAACTGTCAAACCCATTTCATCCCAGGCCCACGGCTCGCCAACGATCATCGGAGTTTCGATTTCTGTAATCTCGTTTTTGATCCCACCGGAACCCACCGATTCGGAAATAAAGACCAAATCCGCGGCAGCAGCGGCGGCCTCAGTAGTTGCTTCATCTTCATCGTCATCGATATACGTTACGGTGTGCCCAAGGCCTTCCATGAAGGCTTTGAGGGCATCGTCCTCTACTGCTGTCATCGAGGAGACAAATAGAATATTTGCCCCTCTGGTTGCAGTAGCCGAAAGACTAAGTACTACCACCAGACAGAGTAAAGGCATTAGAAATTTTTTCTCAAACATAATTCTTTCCTCCAAATAAAGTTTTTAGTTCCCAAACTAAGAATTCTCAAAGAACAACAACGCTACAGAAACCAGCAGAAATCAATTTGGGACATAATAATACTCCTTCTAAATAGTTAACATAATTAGGTTTTGGCCACACACCAAAACACTCGTTGTTTCCGAAAAGCAAATAAACAAAGATTACACACTTGGCTGTACCAGTCTTGAACAACATTGCACAGGCAAGGAAGAACCTTCACCACATCCTGTGCTTGTAAAAAATGACTTCATTGTATGAGATGGCTTTTCAGCCGCCTCCGTGAGGAAGCTATCTTTGAGCTGTAAGTTGAAATAAAGATACTCTGCCTCCAAGTTATCAACCTCACTCCAACTCTGTCCAACACTTAAAATTCTTTAGGTATTTGCCCAAGAGCTATGGATATTTGATACGCCAGAAATTCAAAAACTACAACTTCCAACATTACCTTTTATAACACATTAGCCGACTTTTCGTCAAGGAAAATTTTTAATTTATGTATTTGTAGGTGTTCTTGAGAAAATTGTTGAGAAACGCGGAAAAAACACGGGGACATCGCACATTTGGGGCGGCTTCTTCAAGTTTTGGAAAATGCGTTTAAGAAAAGTCAGTGATTATGGACATTTTCGTTGCTATTAATTGTCCCCCCGAAAAACCTCGTCCGCCTTATCATTAAAGGACTTACGTAAACTTGCCATATGTAGTTGATTCTACTATTCTGACAGTATGGATACACTAAGAAACCTTCTGACAAACCTCTGCCATCTTCTTGTTTGCGTTTGTGAAACGTTTCGATATGGTCTGACTTTCCTGCGGGCTATCCTTTGTTCCAGGGCGGTACTGGCTGCCAAGTTACTGGCAGTTGAAAGCCAACTCGCTGCTTGCAAACAGCGGATCGATTCAA
>DATKYR010000182.1:0-2889 GCA_035528395.1 Sedimentisphaerales bacterium | reverse complement strand
CCGAGCACTGACGGCGGACGAAATTCTGGCCCTCATGGAAGGTATCGGCGCATATCCAACTGCCTCGAATCCCACTCCGGCTGATGGTACCCTACATGAGGATACATGGGTTAACCTTGCCTGGCGGGCGGGAGATTTCGCAGTCTCGCACGATGTGTATTTGGGCGAGAGTTTTGACGATGTGGATGCCGGTGCCGCCGAGACATTCCAGGGGAACCAGACCGCAACGTTTCTTGTTGCCGGCTTCCCCGGATTTCCTTATCCGGACGGTCTCGTGCCTGGAACAACTTATTACTGGCGCATCGACGAAGTCAATGACACCGAGCCGAACAGCCCGTGGAAGGGCCCTGTCTGGAGCTTTAGTATTCCTCCCAAGACAGCATACTTTCCAGACCCGGCTGATGCTGCCGAGCAGGTAGACCCGGATGCAGACCTTAGCTGGACGGCAGGTTTCGGTTCAAAATTGCACCATGTATACTTTGGTGATAATTTTGACGATGTGAGCAATGCAGCTGGGGCTCTTCCTCAGGGAGTTGCAAGCTATACTCCCGGCACACTTAAATTGGGTAAGATTTACTACTGGAGGGTCGATGAGTTTGATGTCATCGAAACGCATAAAGGCGACGTCTGGAGTTTTACTACTGAGGGCGCTGTTGTGAGCCTGGCCCCGGCTAATGGAGCTGTGGATGTAAAGCAGACACAGATTCTTACCTGGTCGCCGGGAGATTTTGCCGCTTCGCATGAAGTGTACTTCGGTACAGATAAAGAGGTTGTACGCAATGCCGATACAGGTTCGCCGGAGTATAAAGGCACCAGGGACCTTGGTTCCGAGACCTATGACCCCGGAAAGCTCGAGTGGGATGTCACTTATTATTGGCGTATTGATGAGGTCAATAATGCCAACGCCGACAGTCCGTGGATAGGACCTGTCTGGAGCTTTACGACAGCCAACTTCATTATCGTGGACGATTTCGAGTCCTACAATGACCTTGACCCCGCCGACCCCGAGAGCAACAGAATATTTAATGCGTGGATAGACGGATACGACGACCCTACAAACGGCTCTTTAGTTGGTTATGAAACTCCTCCTTTTGCAGAGCAAACTATCGTTCACAGCGGCAAACAGTCGATTCCGCTTTACTACGACAACAGTGTTGGGTACTCTGAGGCAACTTTGACGTTGACTTACCCGCGTGACTGGACCGAGAAAGGTGTCACCACACTGACGATTTGGTTCAGGGGCGATTCGGCTAACGCTGCCGAGACGTTGTATGTCGCCCTCAATGGCAGCGCAGTAGTCGCTTACGATAATCTTGATGCTGCCCAGATAGAAGAGTGGACTCAATGGAATATCGACCTGCAGGCGTTCGGCATAAACCTGGCAGATGTCAACACGATTGCCCTTGGTCTTGGTAACAAGGACAATCCGCAGGCTGGTGGTTCAGGCACAATGTACTTTGACGATATACGTCTGTATCCTCCGGCACCGTAAGCCGGTATTTGCCTGGTAATTAAAATTGATTCGTTGATATATCAGATTTGCATCAATTCGGGGCTTATACGGGACCGAAACTATCCAGCAGGCGCGGATTATTAGGGTTAGTTTGGTCTAGCCACTGGCCCGCGTGGGCTCCGGCCTTGATCCCTGTGACTGCATCACGCAGGATTACAGCCAAAAGTTTAAAAACGGTATTAGTTACTCTGGTTATAGGTCGGGAATTCTCACAGAGACAAAGAGAGAAGATGAAGATTCAGTGCAGCCCAATCGCGGCAAGGGCGTTTCGAACATACGACCTATCAGATCTTTATGTCGGGGTCTGGGTGGCCGATAACGCAGGTGTCATGCTCCGGCTATTTCTTTGGCCTTTTCCTGAAGTACTACAAGGTCCGGTCCGAATATACTTGGCAACGAGGATGCAGTGTTGTATATTATTATGTTAAATGGCCCGCTTATGCCTAATTCTTCGAGTTGTTAGCATCTCTGTAGGCCGTAGCCTTGGACAACAGGAATCCCGACATTGTTCACGATAGAGAACGCTCTGAATATCTTTACTGACGGATCTTCGTTAGGTTCCCCGAGAGCCGGAGGAATTGGTGTCAGATTCGTCCTAATTGACTCCTCCGGCGAAGACCAAGTCCAAGACTTTGAGTTTGCAGGATACAAGAACGCAACTAACAACGAAATGGAGCTTCACGCGTGTATTGTGGCGCTAAAGGAAGCGATGAAGCTGGATCTGCCGACAAATGTAACGAACGTTGTGATCTACTCCGACTCGAGCTATATCGTTGATAACTACAAGAAGGCCATGTTCGAATGGCCAAAGACCCGGTGGGTTACACGCAAGGGCAGACCAGTTCTCAATGCAGATCTGTGGAAGGAGCTGGTCAAGTGCTTTCAGAAGATGGGTATGAGAGTGGAGATCAAGTGGGTGAAGGGTCATTCAAAAAGCGAGCATAACAAAGCCGCTAACAGGCTCGCTCGAGCATCTGCCAGGCGGCCTTTCAATAAACCCCTTACTCATGTGAGCGTAAGAAGAAAGACAACTGATAAGTCGGTTGACGTAGGAAGCGTTGAGATGAACGGTCAACGCATCACAATCCGGATAATCACAAGCAAGCTTCTGAATGTACAGAGACTTTGGAAATACAAGTATGAGGTCATCTCCAAGCATAGCAGATATCGAGGAAATGTTGACATCATATTCTTCGAGCATTTCCTTAGTACCGGACATACCTACTATGTAAGGGTCAATTGTAATACTAGCAATCCTCGAATCGAGAAGGTCTTTCGTGAGATCAAACCGAAGAAAGAGGACGGCTGAAGGTCAGGGTACTAAGTGATGTTTAAACACTTCAGTGGCTACGCCTTCCCAATCTTTTTCAAATAAC
>DATKYR010000181.1:0-6955 GCA_035528395.1 Sedimentisphaerales bacterium | reverse complement strand
AATGCCTCCTTGCATCTTGACATTGCTTTTTAGGTTTATTTTACTAAAGTCCTTTATAAGCAAAGATGCAGGGCATTTCGAGTATTTTTGTCAAGCAATGCAAAATAAAATTCAAGATGTCACGCTTGTATAAGGCCTAGTTTATGTATAGTAGAGTACTTTTTAAATTCTGCAAGAATGTCACCCTCTGAATCAGAGATTAATGGGTAACAAGAATGGAAGCAAAAAAGACAAGCAATAAAATTTCATTTATCACACTGTTAATATGGTTATTCACATTTCAGTCTGTGACGGATTGGAGTATCGCACAAGAAATACAAAAAAATGAAAGTATAGTTGCAGACGAACCTAATGCACCTGCATTATACTATAAGATGATAGAAACGCTACGAAAAGCAGAAACCCTTTACTACGAAAGCGAATACCAGAGGGAATTAGGTGGTAAAAGAAAAAGTCACTGTACATACCGATTTTGGGCTAAAAAGCCAAATTATGCAAAATTCGAGTCATCGTCTATTGATAGAAAATTTAAAAGCGTCCTTCTTTTGGATGGAGAACATTTTTGGTTTTTTTGGCCAAATAAGCTATATGGGCGACCTAGGTTTTCAGGAGAGGATAATGACGAATTTAAGAGAACCCGTTTCAATTCTTACATAAAAAAAACAGCTCCTTTAAGAAAACACTCCATTGCTCATCAAACGCAACTATTAGGTACAGGAATATCAATGCCAGTAATTAATCCAAGTATTTTTCATAAATGCACTGATTCCATGGAAGGCTATTTAGATGGTATTAGAAGTTTAGGTAGAGAAACAATTAAAAATGAAGAATGCTCTATCATTGAAGTTAGCTACATGAACCATCAACGTATTAGGTGTCTTTGGATTTCCAACTCAGATTTTTTGCCACGTAAATTGACTGAACTCATTCGTGTAGATAGTACTCCGAGAAAAATCGAAATTTGGTCGAATATTAGAATCAATAAGGATATTCCAAACAATGTTTTTTGTTGGAAACCACCGCCAGGTTGGGTGGAATATACTTTGCCTAAATTAGAAGATGGACTCTTGGAGCCGGGGTGCAAAGCACCTGATTTTCATTTGTTCCTAACAAATGGTAACAAATTCAAACTTTCAGATTTTCAAGGTAAGTGTGTGTTAATTGTTTTTTGGCGTGTAGGTTGTCCACCATGTAGGGAGGGATTGCCACAATTAGATATAATATTTAAAAAATACAAATCTGCTGGTTTTATTGTACTGGGTTTCAATTGTGCTGACGAGAAAAAGATTGCTTTGAAGTTTTTACAAGATCTTTCCATCACATTCCCAAATATTGTAGACTCGTCAGAACCTGCAGAGAATGTTTTCTTTACAAAATATCAAACCGCAGGAATGAGTGCAGTACCGTTAAACTATCTAATTGATAAAAATGGCCTTGTATCGGACCGTTGGTATGGTTTCGAAAATGAATCAAACGTCATTGCCAGAATTGACAGGCTATTAGAACTGCGCTCCGAGCTTAAACCTTAAAGCATTACCTGGTGAAATAGAAGGATTAAAAGACATTCTTCCCATATATAAACTTGGATAGCTTTGCTTGGCAAGCCTGCTCTTGGTTTTTACATAAGAACAAAAGCTCAACAGAAACTATTGAATAACTTGTTCGCTCCGCCGCAGTCGGAGCGAATGCCGAGTTGAGCTGAGCTATCCCGCATTGGCAAAGGAGTCTTTTAGCATGGTAAAAACAACAATCTATGTACTTCTATCTTTCATGATGTTACTTTCAGGGAAGGAACTGAATAGTTATGCGGCTGCGCTAGAAAAAACTCCACAAAACGAAGCGTCCAAGCCCGATCCGCCAAAAACTGAGCAGCACAAGGTCCAGGCGATGCAGTACTTCCCGCAGGCTGAAATGTTTGATGACGTGGAGGTTCCGAGTCGTTTGGAAAAAGCAATACATCTGAAGGTTAAGACTCGAATAGATGAGGCCGCAGAAACAGCTCATTTCACCTGGGAACCTGTTGAAGACGCGCATTATTATGTGCTTTGGCAGTTGGATGGTAAAAGCGTGTGCTTGAACGTGATACTCTGGGTGGGGGACGATTATTCCTATAAAACAGACGTGCTTGACGGTTCGCGATTTCTGGTGACCGCCCATGCCGACCAGGGGCAGGAGGGTATCGAAGATGATACGTTAGTCGCGTATGGGTACACCCGATTTTTAAGGCCCTCATCCGAATCCACCGATCCCTCTAAACAGTACCCGTCCACCAAACCTTGCGAGAAGTATACGATCGTGGTCGACAAAGAGGCCCATGCGATGGGAGTGTATGAAAGGGGTAAAAGCGGTCAGTACGATCGGCTTGTAGAGGTTTTTCCCATTGCCACGGGTAGACGCCGCCGCCAAACGCCTACCGGAACATTTCGAATCGGCGGCAAGTGCACATGGCACCGCTTCCCACGCAATTGGGTACCTTATGCGTCCTGTTTTTCGGCACATGGTCTTTATCTTCACGGCCCTATCTATCGATCCCATAAGGATCGCGGATCCATGTTCCCCAGGACTTATAGAGAGATTGGTTCAAACGCCACCAGTGGATGCCTGCGAACCACGTACTATGCCGCATATTGGATATATACGCGCTGTCCCCGAGGAACGGTCATTGAAGTAAAAAATAACGGGTCCGGGCTGACGTATCCGACCAAGCCCGCACTAGATCCCCGATACCCAAGATGGGATCCGACCGACCCGGATAAACCGAAGCTCTAATCAAGTTACCGTCACAATCGGGATAGGAAAAACAGGTGAAAATAAGACAAACGATTCTAATCCTGGGCATTTTGCTTACACTGCCGGCCTGTGACTCCAAAGACAATCCTTCCGAAACAGACAACCAGACAGCTAGCGCCGGTGTTTTTTTAGAAAAGGACCTGGTCTTTGTGCTAAACGGAGTCGAATATCCTTTGCATTCAGATGCCGGCAAACTCCTGGCCGTTCTCGGCAAACCCGACTATCAGTCGGAGGCCGAGAGCTGTGCCTACGTGGGTATGGATCGACAGTTTGTGTATAAAGCCGGCATTGAAATCGATACCTACCCCATCAAAGATAAGGATATGATCGATAGTATCGTTTTAACCAGCAAGGATTTTGCGACCGCCAAAGGGATCACCATAGGCAGTTCCAAAGCGGAGGTAGAAGCCGCGTATGGTACCACCTATAAAGACGAAGGTGAGGTGATCACCTATTACCAAAACAACGATCTTGAAAACCTGAAGGCCTATCAGTTGTACTTTGTATTTGAGGGGGCGGTCGTAGAAATCGGCTACTACGGTGCTGCGAATGTTAACGCTTCGGGATAAGAGGTCATGGTATTTAGTTCAACGGAATTCCTGTTCATTTTCTTGCCCGTTGTTTTCCTTCTCTATTACAGTCTACCCCGGAAAACACACAACGTTCTACTCCTAAGTGCCAGCCTGATTTTTTATGCCTGGGGTGAACCCGTATTCATTGGTATGATGCTGCTATCCATTCTGGTGAATTACAGTCTGGCCTTGGGTATCGGGCCTATCGGCCAAAATCCGCAACACAGGAAACGCTTTCTGGTGTTGATGGTGATCTTTAATGTGGGTGTGCTTTTCATGTTTAAGTACTCCATTTTTGCAGTGGAGAATCTCAACGCCTTGCTTGGTGTACCCATACCTGTACCTAAGCTGGCATTGCCCATTGTAGGAATTTCGTTTTTCACATTCAAGGCCATGTCATACGGCATAGACGTTTACCGGGGGATTACACCAGCCCAGAAGAGACTGACCCATGTTGCCCTATACATTGCCTTTTTCCCTCAACTGCTTGCCGGGCCGATTGTACGCTACCACGATATTGCTGAACAGATCAAGCAGCGCCGGCCCACCTTGGAAAAGACAGCCCTTGGGATACGCCGGTTCATCGTTGGTTTGGCCAAAAAGTTGTTGATCGCCAACACCATGGCCGTTGTCGTGGACAAGATCTTCTCACCTGCTGAGCATGCTGTCACCCTATCCGCTGGAGACATCAACTTTCCCCTAGCGTGGATCGCTACACTGGCCTACTGCATGCAGATCTATTTTGACTTCTCCGGTTACTCAGACATGGCCATTGGTCTAGGAAAGATGTTCGGCTTTGACATCAAGGAGAACTTCAACTACCCCTATACGGCCAGCAGCATCAAGGACTTCTGGCGCAGATGGCATATATCGCTTTCGACCTGGTTTAAAGCGTATCTCTACATCCCCTTGGGCGGTAACCGCAAAGGTAGGGCTAGAACACTTCTCAATATGTGGATCGTGTTTCTCTGTACCGGTTTTTGGCATGGGGCCGCATGGACCTTTATTCTCTGGGGTATGTTCCATGGTCTTTTCTTGATGCTGGAGACAACCGGCATCATTGATACGAAAAAATTTGGCTTAAAAGCCCTTAAGCACTTCTATACACTTATGGTGGTCGCTATTGGTTTTACCCTGTTTCGTTCAGAGAGTATCACACAGGCATTTTGTTTTATCCGTAATATGTTTGTGGGATTCAAGTCCTCTGCGCAAAGTGCTGCGTTACTCGGGCAGGTGCTGTCTCCCCAGGTGATGTTGGTATTTGCCGTTTCAATCGTGGCAGCCTTGCCCGTCGGCAAGGACCTGTATCAAAAAGCTCTGAATGGAAAAAGGGCCTTAGTTTGGGAGTACACGGGCTACGCCCTCTCGTTTGTTCTTCTTATCCTGTGTGTGCTTAATGTTTCAAGTTCAACCTACAATCCGTTCATTTACTTCAGGTTTTAGATCGAGACTATGAAAAAAGCCATGCTTCTTACATATATCCTTTTATTTCTAGCCGTTTGCTGGGCACCCCTCTTGGCCATAGCCTTTGGCGTAAAATCACCCAACCAGGAAAAACGTATCCTGGCAGAGAAGCCCGCTCTCTTTACGCCCCATGGGCTGAATCTGAATTTTCCGAAGCAATTTAATGCCTATTTCTCAGACCACTTTGGATTGCGATCCACCTGTGTGACGGCCTACACCGCACTCATCTATTACACGCTCAATGACAGCGTAAACGAGCAGGTCATGACCGGTAGAAACGGTTGGCTGTTCTTTGGCCCAACCCTCAAGGACTATACTGCCATCAACACACTCACAGATTTACAAATCGATCGTATCGTCAAGACACTTGTTCAACAAGAGGCTTATTTATCCTCATTAGGAATCACCTTTCTATTTACGATCGCGCCCAACAAATCCAGTGTATACCCGGAACACATGCCCGCGCGTTACCGCCCTCAGTTGCAGCAGAACAATCTGCATAAACTCTCCAAGGCCTTGGAAAAGGAAGCCATTCACTATGTGGACCTGCTGGAGCCCTTGAGAGCAGCCAAGCATAAACACCAGGTCTACCATACCAAAGACACCCATTGGAACAATATCGGTGCCCGAATAGCAGCCCAAACCCTGTTAAGCAGAGTGCAGGAAATCAGACCGGATATTGCGTTGAGCGATCCTGTCCCTGCCCGATATCAGTTGGCGCAGACTTGGTTGGGAGATCTTTCCCAAATGTTGCTCCCTGCTTTAGCCATCAAAGATGAACAAGCGATTTATGATATCTCAGAGAATTATACCTGGAAAGAAAACGGCCGCCGTCCCCGATCGCAACGTAATCCGGAAGCCCTGCACATTAATACCACCCGCGATATAAACAGCGTTTCTCTATTTATGTTTAGAGACTCTTTTGCCAACGCACTGATACCGTTTATATCCAGTCGCTGTGCAAAGGTCCATTACACCCGAGCAGTTCCCTATGACTATACCGAAATTGAATCGCTCTCTCCGGATGTTGTCTTTCTGGAAATAGCAGAGCGCAACATACCGAATCTTTTAAAATACATACCTGTTTTGCCGTCAAACAAGCCACATTTTGCCTTGCAATAAGATAGCCCCACTTTTTTCCGCAACCAGGAAGGTATCCTTCCAGCGCAGACTACCAGGATGGAACAGTGTGCTTAAGAGTTTTACAAAAAGCTCTCCGGTAAAACTAATTTGTGATCGCATCTCCTTAAAGAAATCAACCACAGCTCTTCCGGCTTGTTCGGGAACTCGCCGTAATAATAGCGGCTGGCGTTCAGGTTGGGCCAACTGGCCGGGATCAAACAACTTTATAAGTTCAGTGATCTCAGGCCTTAGCCCCTGTATCTGGATTCGTCCGTTGTTCTGTTCCTGTCGGTTTTTAACGCCGGAGGCCTTTCCGGTCGCGGATCGATCCCGGGCCGTGATGCCGACACCTGGGGTACTTGCTGTCGGTCGAGACCCCTGTACCCGGATTGATGTTGAGGCCCAATGATCTTGTCAAGGCCTACCAGGGCATCATCAAGGAGTATGGAGCGGAGAATGCAGGCCTTTTTGGTACCTCTGCCGGCGGCGGCCTGACGCTTGCCACACTGCTGCGTCTGAAGGCGGATGGTTTGCCCCTGCCTGCAGCTTCTGCGCCGATCTCCCCCGAAGCGGACATGACGGCCAGCGGATTTCTTTTCAAATCGCTCGGGTTGAATGATCCCATTTTGCCGCTACGATAGCCTCAGCAGGGACTGAGCAAGTGGCATGGATGGTGTACTTATACACTGTCGTCCGATGAGTGAGTTTTGCTGAAGAGCCGGATGAAGGAAATCTTCACGTCCGGTTCCGAGAGGGGCGTAAAGCTCTTTTACAAGGCTGAATATTGTGGCACTCCTCAATCGAAAGAGAGGAGAAACAGAGAATACAAAGTATGCCTAAATGATAGAGCTTTACGTCTACTCGACCCCATTTTTCAGCTAAAAATCACAGTTTCGACTCAAAATAGAGAGGGGCGTCGTACAGATTGCAGGGCGGCAAACTCGTCATGAGCAAATTCAAATAATGGTTGAAGACCGGTTCTTTCGAGGATTTGTCTGATCTTTGAA
>DATKYR010000180.1:0-13635 GCA_035528395.1 Sedimentisphaerales bacterium | reverse complement strand
TTTCGTTTTTGGCTGAGCGAGGACAAGGCTGGCAAGGAAGCAAAATGCAGGCCTACTGGTTGGTAGTCCGAGTTTTGCTGACACCGCCAGCCGAAGCCGCAGCCAGCCAAAAATGGAAGATAATTTATTTACAAGTCCTTACCTTCCTTGATCCACTGCTCCGCTGTGCCTCGCTTGTTATAGAATTTGACAACATTGCTGGATTTCCACCGAAGATTCGTGACTATGAAGTTGACTCTTGGAAAAAGCTCTCCCAAATGCCACTCGATCTTGGCGACTACTCTGCGAGCTATGTCCCAACTGGCCGCCTGATACCGAAAACTGTGATAAAGAACAACAGGCTTCTTTGGTGGGCGCCCTACAGGTCGAGTCAACATGTGTTCAATCTTCTTATGCAGTATCTGGTTACCCTTCAGTCGTATCGTATAGAAGTATCCCTCTGCTTCGAGATAGCGATACATCTTGGGGTCAGCAAAGGCTGCATCGCCACGAAAGAATCGGAGGATGTCATAACCTCGATAACGATTAACAATCGGCTCCAGTAAACTTCGCCAGTCATCGGCACTATGGACATTTCCATTGCGAAGAAGTGCTCGCTCCAAATCGCCATACTGATTGAAACAGAACAATGGGTGATAACAGGTACATTGAAAATAACCGTTGTAAGCAGTGCCTTCCTGATTGCCATAGTTCGGGCTGACAGAACTGTCCATATCAAGGATAATCTGCTTGAGTGATTTTCGCTGGTGCACTCGATCAACCCATTCACCTGCCAGGTTCATCAATAGCTCCAGGTTCTTGGACTGAGTCAGTATTTCTGTTTCAAATCTGCCCATTGCACTGGTTGACGCGGCGGAGCGCTCTATTGCTCTGCCCCCTGCAATATGCCGCATCGCAGGATCAACACATAGACGCTCTGCATCATTGGTGTCGTCGTAACCAGCCAATCTGCTGTAGATCCGACTGCCTGAGCAATGCTGCAATGCTGTGCCAAGTGTTCTTTCCCGTTCGGTTGTCACGAAGTTCTGAATCGATCACCGAGGTCAGGCCGAGTGCTTCATCAAGCTCACGGTAGGCCAGCAGCCCAGCGTCACTGGTGACCTTGGTCCCATGAAATTCAAGCTTCAACTTGCGGTCAAAATTAAGAGCTTATCCGAATAACCGGGTCGTTATGAGGCCGAGCGAAAAGTTCGAGGCCAAGGCGGCAGGCCAAAAAGGCTCGCCAGAAGTGGTTTTCTCCACGTTGAGAACATTTTTTCACCGACAACGCAGGCATCGGGCTTTGCAGCTGGCCGCAATAGAGCGGGTTATTTGGATAAGCTCTAAGCCTAAGAGCATCCTTGCGTGCTTCACCCATTGGGTTCTCCCATGTCAGATGGTCTAAACTGGCTTGAGTGGTCTCCATAAGCTTCATACTATCAGAATTCAATTAGTTTGTCACTGTTTACTTGGGAAATGCGGGCTAAAACATTATAATTTCATTATATATTTGGTATTGTGGCATAGAGCGTAGTCAGGGGGGCTTGCTATGTAGTTAAGCACAATAATCGAGGAATCCTAATCGATGAAAGGGACCATAGTATGAGTAAGGTGGAAATAACACGGACTAATTGTATGACTCGTCGTAGTTTTATGTCGGGTGCGGGCGCGGCTGCTCTTTCCTTTACGATTGTCAAACCCGGTAGTGTAAGAGGAACAGGAACCAACTCTCGCATCGAGGTCGGTTGTATAGGCCTGGGTAATCGTGGGAAAATGATTGCCGGAATGTTAGAAGAGCATGGAGGGTATCAAATTACGGCTGTGGCGGATTATTTTGCTCACGTGGCCGAGGCCGCCGGGGAACAGCTTAAGGTTCCCAAAGCACGTCGGTTTTCCGGACTGTCAGGCTACAAAAAACTTATCAGCAGTAAAGTGGATGCAGTGTTTCTGGAGACACCACCCTATTGTTTTGGCGAGCATGTGGAGGCAGCCGTTGAGGCAGGCTGCCATGTGTATATCGCTAAGCCTCTGGGATGTGATGTAACCGGTTGTTTAAAGATAGCCAGGATGGCTCAAAAAGCTACTGCAAACAAAATGGTGTTTCTTGTGGACTTCCAAACCCGCATCGATCCATTTTACATTGAGGGCGTCAAGCGAGTGCAAGAGGGTATGATTGGCAGGGTTGGAATGCTAAGTTCGGAATATAATGATGAGAGTTTTCGCGACCCACCAAAAACGGCAAATATCGAAAGTCGGCTCCAGCATCTGATATGGGTCAATGACAATGAATTGGGCGGTAGTTATCTTGTGAATGCGGGTATCCATGCGATTGACGTTGCCTTGTGGATTGCCGGTCAGAGGCCCGTCAGTGCCATGGGCAGCTCCCGCATTGCGCGACGCGAGCCGCATGGGGATTCTCATGATGTCTATTCGGTCACTTTTGAGTTTGCAGATGGTCTTATCCTCAACCATCGAGGGGAGCATCTGAAGAACCGCTCAGAGTTTCGCTGCGATTGCTTTGCGCAGGGCCGGGATGGATATCTTGAAACCGGCTATACGGGACGCGTCCGGATACTGGGCAATCGAGGCGGATACCGTGGAGGCGAAGTGATAAACCTCTATCCCCGCGGGGCAGAGCGGAATATTGATACCTTCCATAAGTGTGTCTCGAACGGTATCTATGAGAATCCGACGGTTGAACCAAGTGTAAACGCTACCCTGACGACCATCCTGGGACGGGAAGCCGCAATGAGAAACACCAAGCTCACCTGGGACGAGGTTATCCGGGAGAATAAAAAACTCGAAATGAATTTGTCTGGTTTGAAAGTGTGAGTGAGCGAAGGTAGGCTCTTAAGCTATTTACTTGACTGTAGTTCGCGAGCTGTCCTTTCGGCATCCGACCAGACGCGGAGGAAGTTGTCGGAACAAATATTCTTTATTTCCTCTTCAGTATAATCCTTCTTCAAAAGCTCATATATCAGGTTCGGATAGCAAGAAACATCTTTTAAGCCAACAGGGAGGTTACCTCCAACACCATCAAAGTCGGAACCCAGACCGACGTGTTCAATTCCAACCAATTTTACAACGTGGTCAATATTTGCAACAACATCTGAGATGTCAGCGTCGCTAAGTGGATTTTCTTGAGTATATTCTTTGAAGTAATTCTCCCTTTCGTCACCTTCCAAATTATGGGCTTCTATATATTCTAATATGTTTTTTCTGCGGTCTGCGTATTCCCTGTTGATTTGCTCATTAACGAACATAGAACCGAAATTGATTTGAATTACTCCTCCTTTTTCCGCTAATAGTTTTATCATTTCGTCGTCCATATTACGCTCCCAGCCGGGTGTAAAACGGCGACAAGATGAATGTGTGGCTACCACAGGCGCTTTTGAAAGCTCTATTATCTGGTAGAATGTTTTATCTGAAACATGTGAGACATCTATGAGCATCCCCAAACGATTCATTTGAGAAACCACTTCCATACCAAAAGGACTCAAGCCGTTCCATTTCCGTTCTTCGTCAAAAGATGAATCACAAATATGATTGTTCTTCGAATGTACAAGGGTGATATAACGGATGCCGCGGTCATAGAAGTATTTTAGGTTGTCAGGATTGCCTTCAATAGCTGAGCCGTTTTCCATTCCCATAGCAATAGATATTTTACTATCATCGTACTGTTCTTTGACATCTTCGACTGACCTGGCCATAACAAACTTGTCAGGCCAGGTCTCAGCAAAACCTTCTGTCATATCAATTATTTTGTCGGCTAAAGCTTTGGCTCCACCTTCTTTTTCATATTCGGGAGGAACATAAACAGCCATAAATACCGCATTAAGACCTCCTTGTAGCGCTCTTTGATAGTCAAATTCTCCGCCTTCGGTTCTCTTTGAAATATCCTCCATTTTTTTCAGGAGACGATAGGGTACATCCTGGTGAGTATCAACAATAATGTATTTCTGAGCTAATTGATTGGCCTTTTTCCTGAGTTCAGCATCCATCATAGTTTTTGCTTGTTGTTGACAACCGATAACCAATACTGCCAATACAACAATACCTATCCACAGAATTATCTTTTTGTTCTTGTTCATAGCTTATCTGCCATACGAATAACAATCTTCCATAGTATTGTCTGTAATGGCGACAATACCTGCTTAGTTACTACGTTACTTTTCCGATAACACACTATGCATCGCCTCTACAGAGGACAGGTAGATTCCATTGGAATAGTTGGCCAGCATTCGCATCGCTGCTTCTTTATCTTTTGTGTATAGCCGGCAAGCAGCTTTTTCAAGCGGTTTCTGTAGAGTAAAAGCGTTATTCTCGATTTCCTCAGCGAGAGTTTTTACCCGGCTGATTGTATTAGCAGAAGCACCAAAAACCTTATTGTAAAAATTGGAGGACATCCAAAAAGCCTGGAGTGGGTCGGACTGGAAAGGACGACCGACCTTTTCATCATAGAAGATTTTCGATGGTCTTTGTGATTTTGAGGAAAATCCTGCGGGGAATTCAGAAATACCGAAATGAAAAGGAATATAAAACGAAGTCCGAGGCGAGGCAAGGCAGGTCCAGTAAACAATGCCGATATCCAGAGGCATATTCCTTCGCAACTGAGCAACAAAACTGGTCTGGGTGGCGCCGCTACAGATGGGGCAACCACTTTCCTGCGGGCTTGTTAGCGAAGATAAGGATTGGGTTTGTGTCCCTTTATAATCGTGGCGTAGAATCTGCATAATTTCAGATACGCCTACCTTGCGTCGTGGCACGACCGAAAAGGGCAGCTCCGGCCCGGGAGGAATCGGTTCGGCAGAAACATATCTGAGGCCGCTCCACTGCCGCCCGAAGTTGGAAAAACTTGAAGCGGAATCAGGATTTGAATAAACAGCAGCAAAGTCGAACGGCCCGTCCTTTTTCGGATTATACCAGCCTCTCGAAACAGCATATTTGATAATATCTTTCGAGGCCAGGAAGTTTTTCTTATCTGAAAGATCGACCTGGTGTATAGTGTAGGTATTGGCTACCATTGCCACTTCATTCTCGCTGACCCGTTGAGCCATCCAGTGCTTGCCGTTGACGACGCAGAAAAGCCATCCTTCGTCAGGGTCACAAATGATGTATGTCCGGCCGGAGTCTATATAGCCGAAGCGTTCCACGAGCTTTCCAGCCAATAAGACACCTTCGCGGGCAGTCTTGGCTCGCTCAGCTACCAGGCGCCGCAGCATATAGCCTATCCCGCCATCAGTGATTTGGGGCTTGTTCTCTCGTGAAGGGCAGTTATCCGATGTGACACTGACGCCCCATTCATTAATGTAGCTGTCTGAGAAAAGCATGCCAGGCATTTCCGACCAAATGTAAGCCCAGGTTTGCTCGACCTGAGCTAATCGGCCACCGTTTAAAAGATTTACTTTTTCTCCGGGGGAGTGTTTTTGGCGTGGGATTTTGTGATGATTTACAATTTGAGGTGGGAAATCATCTTCGTTGTGAGCTATAATCACATATCCGTCGGCTGAGGCCTCCTTACCAACTACTATCGAAAAACATCCCTCACATCGTACTGCGAATATTGTCAGGCACAACACAAACACAGCAGCAACCGGCAGGATTCTGCCGAGTGTTTTCTTTACAGTCATTTTCATTTCCTTTTCAAATCAGTAAACTATAATAAGTTATGACTTTTACAATTCACTTTCGCTTGAAGCTACAACCACGGCGCAGGAGGCATCACCCGTAACGTTTACGACGCTGCGGCACATATCCAATATGCGTTCCACACCCATGATGATGGCTATACCCTCCAATGGCACGCCAACACTTTTTAGTACGATTGCCAAAGTAATTACTCCTGCCATTGGTGTGCCGGCGGTACCAATGGAGGCCAGGACAGCAGTGAGAACTATGGTCAGCTGCTGTGCTACGGTCAGATCCATATAATAAAACTGGGCAATAAAAACAGCGGACACTCCCTGGTAAAGAGCAGTGCCATCCATATTTATGGTAGCTCCCAACGGCAGTGCAAAGCTGGCAATTTGCGCGGGGACACCTAAATTTTTTTCAGTACATTCCATAGTGACAGGTAGAGTGGCTGAGCTCGATGCAGAGCTAAAGGCAATCAACTGGGCCGGACGAATACCTCTGAAAAAAGTTCCGATTTTTTGTTTACTGAAAATCTTTATTGCCGAAGAGTAAACAATCGTGACGTGAAGAATCAGCCCCACAATCACTACCAGGGAGTACTTAAGTAGAATAAATAAAATGCCTAATCCAAAATCGGCAACAACTGCTGAAATCAGGGCAAATACACCGTAAGGAGCGAGCTTCATAATAATATGGACCATTTGAATTATCAGCTCATTAATGCCCTCGAAGAAATTAATTACGGGCTGGCTTCGTTCGGATGGAATTAAACTAAGGCAAATCCCGGCCATTAAAGCAAGGAAGATAATCTGCAGCATCTTGCCTTCCACAAATGATTTAACGGGATTTGTTGGGATAATATTCAAGAGAATATCCGTTACTGTTGGTTTTTCCGTGGCCGTCTCAATTTGTGCACCTGCTTTTTCACTGACACTTTCCGTTAGCTGTGTTCGCTTTTCCTGTGAAAGACCCGCCCCGGGCCTGAGAGTATTCGCCAGGAGTAAGCCGATGCTAATTGCAATGATTGTCGTACACAGATAATAAGCTACGGTCTTGGCGCCAATCCGGCCGAGCTTCCGGATGTCATTTAGACTGGCTGTTCCCACTAATAGAGAAGCAAAGACCAGAGGTACAACAACCATACTAATTAATCTAATAAAAGCCGAACCAATGGGTTTGATATAGCTGAAGACAAAGGCTGAAAATCCCCACTGATTGGCGAGCACACCAAAAATCACTCCCAACAACAACCCTATCAAAACCTTAGTGTACAATTGAAGTCTGGGCAATTTCATTGGTATTCCCGGTTATATACGTTTCAAGTTTAAGAAGATAATAATAAAGAGAAAACCGGAAGTCAAAGAAGAATGCTCCAAAGATGCTCTACTATCCTGTTTGCGCACATTGTGTCGCGCTAACTTTGGAGGTTCTGTTCGTTAGATAGACACCAGAGATGACTAGCACGGTGCCGACTACAAGTGAGGGGGTGATTTGTTCCTGGAGGATAAGGAAAGCGCAAAGAATAGCAAATATAGGAACAAAATTTATGAACAAACCGGCTTTTGTCGGGCCAAGACGTTCCACGCCTTGATAATACCAGACAAATCCGACTACAGTTCCGAAAATGCCAAGGTAAGAAATACAAGACCAGTCGAGTACGGATTGGTCCCCTATATTTTGGAGCAGTCCTTCAAAATAAGCAGGAATAGACAAGGCGATGGCCCCAACTATGGCCGAATACGACACGGAAGCAAGTGGAGACAAGTTTCTCATAACGGCTTTGCCTATCAGGGAGTAAGCTGCCCAGCTCAGGACACAACAGAAAATGTAAAGTTCCCCTAAGCCCAGGCTTGTCTCGGATATCTGGCTTATATTTCCTTTTGAGATGACCACTATTGCTCCGCATACGGAGACGGCAATTCCAAGCCCTTTTACCGGATTGATCTTCTCTTTCAGGAAAAATGCCGAGAAGATTGTGATGAATACCGGACACGTTGCAATTATAAGTGAAGCTCGAGACGCCTCGATTATTTTGAGTCCTTTGAAGAACATAACGTTGTACGTGAAAATGCCCGTCATTCCGAGCAGAATAACAGGTACAATTTGAAACTTCTTCAGTGCGGGCAGCTTGCCTTCAATTTTCCAGGTTAGCAGTATGAGAAATATCGAAGCAATGGCAAACCTTAGGAATGCGATTGAGAAAGGCCCCACGTTTTGGGAGACAATCCTGCCTGCAACAAAAGTGCCTCCCCAGAATAGTGCTGTCAATAATAGCTTTATATAAATCTTCATAGAAAAGACCAAATTCCATTTTACCGCTCTCCATTTTGGCTGTTTTGGCTATAAGCGTCAATAGTTGATGAGGTTTTTATGAAGAATTGGTGTCCCTATAACCCGATATGGAACAACCATTGTCAGGTTAAGAGGCCGGTCGTTTCATATTTTTCCGGGCCAGGGCTCATCCAGGATAATCAACTTTGCTTCCATATCATGCTTTTTTCAAGTATAATAAAACCCGTTGGTTCGAGACGCTTTATTAACGGAGTATATGCCGGCATCCACCGGCAGGAGACAAATGATGGAATTTGCAAGGCTGACACTTACAATTACTTTAGCAATGTTAGCTCCGGCGGGAAACTTAGTTAAGACCGGATTAGACAATGTCCCCGAGTATAAGCGATTATTCGACGCCAGGCGCATCGGAATCATAACCAACCACACCGCTTACAATAGAAACAAACAATACATACTGGATATATTTCGCAATATTCATAGCGCGAAGGTCACGGCACTTTTTAGCCCGGAACATGGTATCTATGGTACCCGGGAAGCAGGAGAGGCGATCGGGGACAGGACAAATACACGCTACAATCTTCCTGTTTACAGTCTGTATGGAAAGACACAGAAGCCCACCGAAGATATGCTGAAGAATATCGATGTTCTTGTCTTCGATATCCAGGATGTCGGAGCTCGCTTCTACACTTACATTTCCACTATGTCCCTGGCTATGGAGGCTGCAGCCGAATGTGGCAAACGCTTTGTCGTTTTGGATCGCCCAAATCCTATCAATGGCTTAAAAGTCGAGGGCAATATTCTCGAACCGAACTTTGTTAGCTTTGTAGGAATGCATCCTGTCCCTGTAAGACATGGCATGACCATTGGAGAGCTGGCAACTATGTTCAATGAGCAAGGTTGGTTGAAAAATGGTGTCAGGGCCGACCTTGTCGTTGTACCTATGACGGATTGGCGCCGAAGAATGTGGTATGACCAAACGGATCTGGCGTTCATAAAACCTTCTCCTAACATAAGTGGCCTGCAGACTGCCGCTGTTTATCCTGGCCTGTGTCTCCTGGAGGGGATCAATGTTTCGGAGGGCAGAGGTACCGAAATGCCTTTTAGACAATTTGGCGCACCCTGGATTAGTTCAAAAAGTCTCACTACGCGGCTTAACCGGTTGAATCTGCCGGGTATGCGATTTGCGCCGGCCAGCTTCACACCAACCAGCTCCAAATACCAGGGCCAAAAATGTCACGGCGTTAAAATCATCATAACCGACAGGGATTTGCTTGAACCATATTATGGTGGGATTCTGATTGTTAATGAGCTTTTCAGGTTGTATCCGGATGCCTTCCAATGGAAGGCGGGACACTTCGACCATTTATCCGGGACTTCGTCAATACGTCAGGCCATTATAACCGGCTCATCGCTGGAACAGCTCAGGAAAAACTGGCAGGCGGAGTTGAAATCGTTTCTGAAAATCCGAAAGAAATATCTGATGTACGCAGAATGAACATTATTAAAGCGTCAGTGTCACAATATGGAACGAACATAACAGTCATCATATTCAGTTGTTTAGTTGTTCTCGCTCTTCATAGGTGGGCAAGGTGAAGGTGGGAGCCGGTTGTAGGTTATCCCGTATATTTGGCTTGCAATTTGGTCTGATTGTAGCAAAATATAGCGAGATTTGTAATCATCGTTTTGTAAGTGACAACAAGGCAATGCACGTGCTGAGCAGTACTTGTCCTTTACCATCGATGTTGTGAAGTGAAAGGGAAAAATCATGAGAAGCAAAACAGTTTTCTATGTATTGATTGTAGCGGCTATTAGCTCACAGATCGCATCAGGTTTATGGGCGGCTGAGGCGCCAAAACCGCGAAGCCGCAGCGAAGTCGAAGCGGTCCTTGCCAAGGCTCCAAAGCCGCCGGCAAGACGGGAGCTTCGCGAGCTCAATGTTGTTCTTGTTGCGTTCAAGAAGGACCACGGCCCAAATGAGCACGATTATCCCTTATGGCAGAAGCGATGGGCAGTTTTGCTTGGAGGCAAAGAGGCAGGGCAAGAGCAACAAGTTAACCTGTATGGTCCGGCCACGAAGGCCAAACAAAAAAGGACTCTGGCCGGTGCACCGAAAGTGCAAGTCTCAACGGCCAACGGATGGCCGAGCAAGGAGCAGCTCAAAACAGCCGATTTGATTGCCGCATTCTGTTACGTCCAGTGGGACGAACAGAAACTCGAGGACCTGGAAGAATTCTTGTCGCGAGGTGGAGGTTTTGTTATCCTGCACCCGGCTGTGATAATTCCGGAGGGTAAGGATATCGTAGAGCAGGCGGCAAAGCTAATAGGATTAGCGTGGGAATATAATTATACCCGCTGGCGTCACGGTCCGATGGATTTGAAGATTGCTGCCCCGGAGCACCCTATCTGTTTAGGTCTGCCCAAGACAATTCATTTGCTGGACGAGGCCTATTGGCCTTTGAAGGGGGACCTCAGCAAGGTCACTGTATTGGCGAGCTCCAATGAGACAATCAGCGAAGACTCCCAGCAGACTAAGCCGGAACCGATGTTCTACGCTTACGAATGCGGCAAAGGGCGTGTTTTTAGCTGCATACTTGGGCATTATACCTGGACATTTGATGACCCATATTGCCGCATCCTGTTACTCCGCGGTATGGCGTGGGCGGCTGGGGAATCACCTTATCGTTTTGACCGGTTGGTGCTGCGCGGAATCCCATTGGATAAGTAGCGCCTATCTCATACGGATAGACTTCGGCGAGCTCAGTCGAGTCGGAAATTGATAGAATGCCCAAAACAAAAATCATCGCCACATTAGGTCCTGTCAGCAGCAACTACACTGTTCTGCGGAAAATGTTTACAGCCGGCCTGGATGTAGTCAGGCTGAATTTTTCACACGGTAGCTGTAAACAACATCTTGAATCTATAGGGCTTGTCCGTGGGCTAAACAGAAAGTACAGAAGACACATTCGGATAATGCAGGACCTGGAAGGTTTCCGAATAAGAATCGGGCGATTCAAAGGTGCCAAAACCAGATTCTTAAAGAACCACACAGTAGTGTGGCTAACCAACGACGCCGAGGTATGTGGGCCGCGAACAATACCATTTGACTACAAAGGCGATTTGAATAGGATAAAACCGGGACAACTCATATATATTGACGATGGAAATCTTTCACTTCGTGTTACGAGTACCTCCATCAATAGCATAAAAGCAGTCGTTGCCGAAGGTGGTATCCTTAAGGAAAGAAAGGGCGTAAATATTCCTGATGTGGACCTTGGATTTGAAGGGATAACCACCAAAGACAAAAGGGACATCGAGTTCGGTATAAAACACAAAGTCGACTACATCGCTTTATCGTTTGTACGGGATGAAAATGATGTTCGGCAGGCCGCTGCGCTGATAAAGCCGAGGTTATCCAAATGTCAGCTCGTGGCAAAAATAGAGAATAGACAAGCGATAGATAACATAGATGGAATAATTGAAGCCGCCGATGGAATAATGATAGCTCGCGGGGATATGGGAATTGCCATTCCAATATATGAGGTCCCCATAATCCAAAAGCGTATAATAAAAAAGTCTAATGCGGCGGGAAAGTTCGTAATTACAGCCACACAGATGCTGGAACATATGACCGAGCACAGCAAGCCGACGCGTGCCGAGGTTACTGACGTTGCTAATGCAATCATCGACGGTACCGACTTCGTAATGCTTTCGGCGGAAACTGCTGTCGGCCGTTTTCCGTATCAGTCGGTCCTTATGATGAACGAAATCATCAAGTTTACCGAAAAATCCATGTCAGGATTATAACGTCTCTTCTAACGGTACTTTGGCGTAATAAACGCCTGAGCGCCATAGTTCTTCACGCCCCTGGCGTCCCATGCACTGAAAGCCTCCACACGCCCATCAAGATAGCCTGCATTGAGTCGAATCTTAGGCTGTCTCTGCATAGCTGGATCCTTGAAAACCCAGTACGGATGGCTTCTTGCACCGTTCCTGAACGGGTGAGATGAGCACCAGGTCTGCTGTGGGCTTGGCCAGAGCAAATTAGTGTTGTTTGTGAGATAGAAAAGTGCATCCTGCACAACCAGTTTTGTCCTGGAATCGAGCCGGTTGGCACCCTCGAAATGCCCCTGTGCCTTATCCACATTCCCAGACGTTTTGTGATTATACCCTTGATAGCTCCACAACAACGTGTAGGTTGAGTGCAGAGGAGCAAAAGATCCGGTCGAATAGAATTGGCCATAGGTTCCCTGCGCGGGCTGTCCGGAGTTCGCCGGAGGCCAGGGCGTGTTGTCTCTGATCGCTGAGAGGGTGCAGTTGAAAACACGAACGTCCTTCAGATAAGAATACAAATACCTGCCGGCGTGGTGGTAATCCGTGCTGTCGACATCTGCCACGGGACCTACGTTGTTGCGATTCCAGTTCAGCTCGAAGGGCCGATGGTAATTCACGGGAGCTTGAATCGTAGAGGGGTGGGGGGGCAAGCGTGAATCGTTGTCCTCCGCATAGGTCACCAGGCCAAAGATCAACTGACGCATATTGCTGCCGCAAGAGATCATCTTGGCCTGTTGTCTGGCCTTTTGAAGGGATGGCAAGAGAATTCCCATCAAAAGAGCAATGATGGCAATGACGACTAAAAGTTCAATTAATGTAAATCCTCTTGGTTTGTCCATAAAGTTCATCTGTGGTTTCTATCGAAAAATCACTATTTACTCAACATATTAGGGTATGCAAAACGGACCTTTTGTTCAACAGATTTACAATTTTACGCTGTTTCAGGCTTGTTTTGACTTTATACATTATTATACCTTAAATCTAATGTTCTTGCAATTTCTAAACTGCAAGACAGGTAGTAAGGTTGTGGACGGATTTTCCGGTAAGAGATTTTAAGCTCATTTGCAATCCGCCTACGGCGGACAAGATTGGGTTTGATTGGGTTTGTTTTTTTGGGGCCGGAAGGCGGTTTCATTTTCATAATCCTCTATAACATATAAGTTTACGTCCATTTTGGGCGTTTCGGAAATTGGGTTTGAATTGGGTTTGATTGGGTTTGAATTGGGTTTGTTTTCACCAAGTGTCCAATCGCTTATATTTTCATAATCCATTGTTATTAGTGAGTTTACGTTCATTTGCAATCCGCCTACGGCGGACAAGATTGGGTTTGTTTTGCATAAAAAGGGCTGATTTGTAGAGGATTCTCTACAGATGTAGAGGGCGGAGGGAATGTAAAGTGAGCTAAAATGCCTAAAGTGCCTAAAGTGAACTAAACTTGGATTCTCGATGCTTGTAAATGGTTCATAGTTCATAGTTCATGGTTCATAGTTCATAGTTCATGGTTCGTGGTTCATTAGTTAATATAGTTAATATGGTTAAATTAGGCTATAAGGTTGCGAATTTCGTTGGACGGTTGCGCAGCTCGTTTCGTTTGCGTTAAATGTAAAGCGTCTTTTAAGACGTAACCGAAATTGGATATTAGTTACTGGGTCTGCTGACTCCGGGGCTGGGCCTTCTGGACCTGAAAACGTGCGGTTCTCCGCTATATATTCCGCCTGCGGGCGGTTTATGTTTGCCTGCTGGCAAACATTCGGGTATTTTATCATATTATCAAATATAGTCAACAAAAAAATGGACAAAAATAACTTTTTTTTATTAACCACGAATTAACTTGGAGCAGCAGAGCCGCAACCAAAAAGTAATAGAATTTACTCTATAAAAAAGTATAGTAGCACC
>DATKYR010000179.1:0-24620 GCA_035528395.1 Sedimentisphaerales bacterium | reverse complement strand
CACGCGGGTAAGTCAACGTCAAAGTTGCCTCAGAGTAACCAACACTGTTGTCGTAGTAGAGCGGCATCGACTGGTTGCCTCCGTGAACGATAGTTTGCTCGGCAAACGGAGGATTCTCATAACCAACTAAAGAACCGTTTGTCGGGTCGTCGTATCCGTCCAACCACACATTAAATATCCTGTTGCTTTCGGGGTCAGCGGGGTCAAGGTCATTGTAGCTCTCGAAATCGTCCACGACAAGGAAGTTGGCAGTCGTAAAGCTCCAGAGGCTGCCTGTCCACGGACTGTCTGGATTGGCGTTATTGGCCTCATCAATACGCCAATAGTAGGTGGTATCCCACAGGAGTTTTTCGGATTCATAGCTCTCGGAACCAAGGTCTCCGGTGCCTTTGTACTCTGGTGAGCTGGTATCGGCATTTTTCACGGCGCCTTCATCAGCGCCGAAATAGACCTGATGGGAAGCAGAATAGACTCCCGGCGACCAGGTAAGAGTCGGTGTATGCTTTACATCCACAACACCATTAGCCGGGTCCGGGCTTCCGACGGCGCCCTCAGTAGTAAAGCTCCAGACGTAGCCTTTATACGTGTCGGTGACATCAAACTCATCAACCCGCCAGTAGTAAGTCTTGGCCAATTTAAGTGTGCCGGGAGTATAGTTTGCAGTTCCCTGTGGGAGTCCGCCAGCGGCGTTGTCCACCTCGTCAAAATTGTCGCCAAAGTACACGGTGTGCAATTTTGCCCCGAAACCTGGCGTCCAGCTAAGCATTACAGCCGGGCTTACCAGCTCGGCACCATCAGCCGGGTCTGGATTGTACGCAGTTTTAGGAGGAATACCAAAGCTCCAGACAGGACCCTTCCAGGGACTGTTCGGCTCTGTGTCATTGACCTCGTCGATTCTCCAATAGTAAGTTGTGCCTGGAACAAGGCCGTCCGGAAAAGGAAATCCAGGAAATCCGACAACAATAAAAGTCGCGACCTGGTTGCCCACGAATGCCTCAGGTGCGCCGTCATTTACATCGTCAAAATTATCGCCGATATACACATCATGCGAGACCGCACGCCCCCCCGGCTTCCAGGAAAGGTTCGCCCAAGTGTCCTCAAGCATGTCACCATCAGCCGGTTTAGGTATCGAAACGTATAGCCATGGCTCACCCGCCCCCGGTACAAGCACAGCCGTACCCCACAAACTGGGATCGTGTGGGGTAGTAGTCTCCGTAAACCATTGGAACTGCGTGTCCTCAGCACCACCGTCGTCATCGTCGTCAATCATTACGTTAATCCCGATTAGCTGATCTTCTTGCGGTATGTCACCTGTCATAGTCGACCACGGCATCCTGGCTTCAACGAGAAACCCGGAATCGGTTGTGGCCACTCCATATTCCACGCCCTGAAGACTTCGCGGCGAATTATACCATTCGACAGGTGCTTCAACCTGTCCGAAGTTCCACCGAAAATTGTACTGATAGTCATTATCATCAGTAGAGGCCCCTTTGGCGTTGTCCCCGTCAACATAAATCTCAACACGGTCATCGAGCCATCCCTGGGTCGGGTCTGAATCCTGCACCAAAGCTTCATCATTGACATTGACCAGTACGTACAAGTATTCCTCGTCCCAAAGCGCCCACCAGCTGGCAGAGCAATCTTCGGGCGAGGTGGGTTCTTCTCCAGTGAATAAGGTCATGACCTGTTCTGTCGAAAGTAACCATACATCATCCATAACACCATCGAGAATCGGCTTTGGATATCCCACGGACGGAATCTCGATATCGGCCTCAGCCGCGGACACGTAACCGGCCAGGCCCAGAACCAAAGCAAAAGAAATTAGATAAATCAATTTCCTGCACATAATAGTCCTCCTTCAAAAAGTTAATATAAAACAATTATAAATTATGTTTTGGCCATACACCAAAATCCCGACCTCTCGAGATTGTTTTCAACAGGCATCAAAAACCTCATCTATGAGAATTGCCACTCACACAGCTTAAGGTTCTTGTTATTCCGTCAGCGGGGGATACAGACGAATATCATCGAAGTACATCGTACCTGAACCACCGGCTACCGGATTGTTCCTGTTACCAAGACCAAGGGCAATCGTATTGACATTGGTAAGGTTCACGCCCTGGTCTGCAAACGCCTGCAAATCGATATTCCATTCTGTCCACTCTTCTGTCTGAGCCGCATTAGGATTATCATTAGTAACTATCGCATTGCCGTTGAGAGCAACGTACAAAGTCTCAGCAGCATTATCCGAATTGCCCCTGAACCAGATCGTCAGTGTGTTGACACCTTTCTCAGTCCAGTCACGCGGGTAAGTCAATGTCAAAGTTGCCTCAGAGTACCCAACACTGTTGTCGTAGAAGAGCGGCATCGACTGGTTGCCGCTGTGAACGATAGTTTGCTCTGCAAAAGGAGGAGTGTCATAACCAACTAAAGAACCGTTTGTCGGGTCGTCGTATCCGTCTATCCACGCATTAAATATCCTGTTGCTATCGGGGTCGGCGGGGTCAAGGTCATTGTAGGACTCAAAATCGTCCACAATAAGGAAGTTAGCTGTCGTAAAGCTCCAGAGATTGCCTGTCCACGGACTATCGGGATTGACGTTATTGACCTCATCAATACGCCAATAGTAAGTGGTATCCCACTCAAGCTTTCCGGGATCATAGCTTTCGGAGCCAAGGGTCTTAGTGCCTTTGTATTCAGGCGAAGCTGTATCGGCATTGCGCACGGCCTCTTCGTCGGTGCCGAAATAGACTTCATGCGAAGCGGCGTAGTCTCCCGGCGACCAGCTAAGAATCTGAATCTGCTTTACATTCACAGCGCCGTTAGACGGTTTCGAGCGGCTGGCTCTGACAGGCAGCGATAATGCTCCCTGTGGAACGAAGTCCTTCGGCGTGCGGGGACTCGACCAGCGCAATTCAGCAACGGCAACACCTTCGTTATCATAATACTCCATTACAATGCTGTACGTCTGGCTGGCAACGAGGTCGATATTACCGCTATTTTCGGTGTTTTCGTGGTCAGTCCAGTTGTTAACAAGCTGTTGGCCATCCACCCATAAACGCACACCGTCATTGCTGTTGGTGTAGAATGTGTAGGTCTCGGTAAATGCAGCCTCCACTTCGCCGGTCCATCTGACCGAGAAATTATCCTCACCGACAGCCTCATCCGGCGCGCCGTCCCAGTTAAAGCTGATTTGAGGGTCAATACGAGTCATCGCAAGATTTAATAAGTTCCTGCCCTTGAAGTAGTCTGCCCGCACACCTCCACCGGGACCTGCTGTCGTAAAGCTCCATACATCACCTTTATAGGTGGTTACTGCATCGAACTCATCGACCCGCCAATAGTAAGTCTTACCCAACTCAAGCGGGCCGGGAGTATAGGTTGTGATTCCCTGTGGAAGCCCTCCGGCGGCATTGTTGACATCGTCAAAGGTGTCACCGAAATATATGGTGTGCAATTTTGCACCGTAACCCCTCGTCCAGCTAAGCTGTACATCCGGGCCTATGAATTTAGCGCCATCAACGGGCTCGGGTTCATAGGCTATTTTGGGAGGAACCAAAAAGCTCCAGACATCGCCCTTCCAGGGACTATTCGGATTGGTGTCATTGACCTCGTCAATCCGCCAGTAATATGTTGTGCCCGGGACCAGGCCATCCGGATAAGCGAATCCGGGAAAGCCTGCAACCAAAAACGTCGCGTCCTGGTTACCCTGAAATGCGCTTTCGGCGCCATCTTTCACATCGTCGAAATTGTCACTGAAGTACACATCATGCGAGACGGCAAAAGGTCCCGGCAACCAGCCAAGATTCACCCATGTATCCGGATGGAGACCACCATCAGCCGGAATGGGTCCCCAGGCATAGGGCCATGGCTCGGCTTCCATAATGGCCTGAATCTCTTCCTGTGACATCGGCCGGTCGTAGATACGGACGTCGTCCATCGCGCCCAATAATAGCCGTTTGTCACCACCAGCTCTCTCATGGTCAAGGATCCCCAAGGCTATCCCAAATGTATCACCGGGATTGAACTCACTGGTATCGGCTACTGAATCCACCAGCTCCCCATTGATGTATAGCGCTATCGTGTCCACCGACTTGACCATCGCCGCATGATACCACGCACCGTCGTCGTATGTGGTGCTGGTATAGATATTGGTGCCCCCCCCGACACCCAACGGATACCGATGAAGATAGCGAAGGGAACCGGATGTCTGGACCTCCAGCAGGATGCCATGCACCACGCCGGGCGCATAGGCTGATAAGACATCTCTCGGGGTTCCTTCACCGCCGTCAACTCTTAACCATATAGTGATCGTATACACCGGAATGTTAAAGTCTCCATCGATGAAAACGTATTCCCATGCGTCCAAGGATCCATCGAACAAGAGAATGCCTCCATGTTGACTTTCCTGTCCCCACGAGACGTTGCCGGTTAACACCGCATCGACGCTTTTACCGGTGAGGTCTTTGGCGACTGTGCCGGAACCATCATCGAACGTCCACCAGCCGACAAGGCCTGGGTCAATATTCTGGGCTGTGCTCGTTCCAACTAAGCACAACACCAAAACAAAATAAATTAGACAAATCATTTTTTTAGACATAATAGTCCTCCTTCACCACGTCCCATTTTCGATGGGCGGGGTCCAAAAAATAAATATAGGAAGTTAATTGAAATGTAACAATATCTTCACTGCAAAACACAAAGCTCCCATTTCAACTCCGTGTCTCGCATAATACACAATAACTCCTCCTCTATCGGAAAACATCAAGAATTTTGCCTGTTCGCCGCGTTGCGTCGTAGCGGGCTGGATGCCCTCAAAGTCACAGATGCCTACCCATTCGACCCTTCGGCTGTGCTCAGGGTAGGATCTGCGCAGGCATAAGCTTCACTAATGCTATCTATACCAAATTATCTACCTTCCCGTCAAGGGAAATCTCCGGATTATGCATCGGCAGGCGTTTTTGATAAGATTGTGCAGAAATACGGCAAGAACAAGGGGATACGGCTTATTTTGAGCATATATTTCAATCAGTCGGAGACGTTTTTTTAAGAAAGGGCATTTAGGTGACGACATCCACTGCATTATCGTTAGAGAGAAGTCAGCTCTATCCTCCGTTTTCTATCTTTGGGTGCAGGACTACCGGCCGGTAGTTACAAAACGAAGATGGCTGCCGGGCAATTGTTCGTCATGTGATGCAACGGTCAGATACGCTATCAGAAGAATTACGATGGGAATAACCAACCAAATCAGCCAATATTTCTTACCGAGCCTCCAATAAGAATCGGACGGGGTTAATTGTTGTTCGGTATGCGGTTCGGATGTGCCGGGGCCGCCTTCGCAAAGCAGCTTCGGCGTGCCAGGCAAACTCAATACGAGCAGTGAACAAATCGCCCCAGTGAGCCAGAAAGTCACATGCACAAAAAATACTCCTTTATTAGTCATCACGGGAAACGCCTGCATAAAGGCACCGGCAATAGCAACCCAAAGAATAATTAGGAACAAAAGCTGACCTCGTCCGAATGCACTGGACGGCGCCAAAGGCAATACCTGACGATGGTACCGAATGATTGCTACCAATACTATTGCCGAGAGCATAAGCCCAACCAGAAGAAACCACCATTCCGTCCGGAGGCCAAAAAAGTGTTCAGGGATGTTGTCGCCCTTTGCCCAATTGCGAACATTCTTGAAGAGGTTGCTCCAGGTCATAACCAGGAGAAGAAATAATAATGCCACGATATTCATCTTGCCCTCGCCCTTTGCATAAGGGCGGGGCTTGCCGCCATTGTCATCTTCCCCGCCGCCCCGACTCGCGTCGGAAGACGCGGGGGCAGGCGTGGCTGATGCAAGCTTTGGTCTTACATATCGCAGAAAGGCCAAACCTATGCCAAGCCCCATGACGAGTCCAAATAGCTGCTCCATCCATTTCCAGTAATCCAGGCCCTGCAGTGCCTGGTAATGACGGATTAGTCCCCACTGTGCCCGTCCGAGCATGTTGACAAAATCGCCCAGGGCAAAGCCGATGCCGCCGATGAAAAAGCCGTAAAGGGCCAGCTTCAAGGCGGCCCTATCATCCTGGCGTATCAGATAAACCACCAACGCAATGTACAGCCCAACGCAACCCGACCAGTTGTCGCTACGCGGCGGAGTCATATGCAGACCAAGAAGCCCGGTTAAAAGTGCATAGCCCACCCACCAACCACCTGCGATCACAATGATTAATCCACACGCCGTTCGGCTGCGGGGGACAGCAAGTGCGTATATACCGGCCACGACTAAAGCTGAGAGAGCTGCGAACCAGTCAGTATCATTCAGATACCATTTCTCAACCATCCAAACGGTCAATCCGCTCAGGTCCATTATCAGCCAGGTAATCCACAGCACTACCAGGGGGCCGGCAAACCGTTCCAGATACGACCTCGGTTTAGTTACGCTCAGCGCGAGTACAGCCGAGCCGATGCCGGCCCAGAGCCCTCCAATCACGAACAGCGAAGCATACCCATATACAACATCCGGCAACGAGGAACTTGCTGTGTAGCCGGTAATCAGGCCGTAACTCATTTGCCCTCCGAACGCCCAGCCTACCGCCCCGCACATTGCCATAATGCTCGAGCGCCGCCACCAGTCAGGCCGACCTGAGGCTAAGCAAATTGACAGTCCCAGCAGTGCACCCGGCACCATGGCGCCGGCCTCATGCCCGTAATCGCCCCGGAAGCCCCATCCCACCGACATCGCCAGCGCACACAAAACAATGCCTGCCAGTGTCGAACGTGATATACTCTTTGTCGAATCCATTACTCACCCAGGAAATTTGCAAAGTATTATATAGCGTTCAGGTACAAATGATACCAGCTAATGAAATATTTCGGTTATTAAAAACAATTTGTTAGGGTGTGGCCAATCATTGTCCCCGAACGTAGGGGCTTCTTCGCGAACCGCCCCTACCCGAACCATATATACACAAACCACTTTTAATTTTATTATTGCCTTGCCCTACTCCAACTCGACGCCCCGCGTCGAGCGTATTTAGCCCCGGTCTCTGGCCGGGGGTGCAAACGTAAGGAATGCTTTTGTCCTTTTTACCCACCCCTGTGGTGGGGGGATTTTTTGTCTTTTACCCAACCCTATGGAGGGGACAAAAGGGGCCCCCTACACTTAACTTCACTCAACCGCCGCCGTCCCTCGCCTCAATACCTGTTAGCCCCCAGCACTGTCGGGGGTTTACTCTAATGGGGTCAATGAATGGCTTGAATGTTTGTTGGCAAAATCGTAAAAAAATTCTTGTAGCTGTTTCAAGATGCTATTAAAATGCCTCTGGGAAAAATCTGATAATCTAAATTTTTCAGATGCCGTCCTGAGCGCAGCCGAAGAATTGATGCATCTGTTTGGAGAACTTATGCGAGATACGAAAGAATCTCAATGAAAGGGAAAAATAATTAAGATGTCCCCGGATTTGATTTAATGGGATTGTAGAGTAAGCAGATGGGATTTATATCGATAACTCGGACATGTCGACCAATCAGGTTGGGATTTCTCGTGCGACCTGGGTACCAGGCAGATCTTCGCAGAGCAATTGAGATCAACACGGTTCTGTGGGGCGGCATTTATAATCCATTGATCCCCTTTTACATACAGGCCCCACCCATCTGGAAAGACGAGAGGTTGGGTGGTCCGACTGGAATCGAAATCCTGCGAGGTTACATTGCGACATTCCAGCCGGACTTTATAGTCAAGCCTGAGAATGCCAATATCCCCGAAGGCATTTTCCCTAAGGATCGAACAATCGGTCCGAGCGACGTGCTGTCCCTTCAATATGCGGCGTCCGGAAGCCCAATACGCTTTGGCTTAGACATGATGGACGTCTATGCAGATGCTTACAGAAAGGTCTTCCGTTTCGTACAGCGACATCCCCGAAAAGGTCAGATTCCTAATGTGCGAGGACGTTGTTGGCTTTTAGGCGCATGCCTTTGGGGGCAGTTCCCCGCTGAGGAGAGGCTAGCATACTATAAGCGTGAGTTCGCTGAGGTTTTCGAGGCTGAGCGCAAGACTTACAGTTCCATCGAAACGCTGTTGCCTGGTACTATTACCCCTTTGCCGCTCACGATTCACAAGCTGGAAGAGAGCAGAGGAACACCTGAGCCTTGTGTCTTTGTGCTTGATGAGACGAAACCACTTGATCTGATCGATTTCTGGAACCTGCGAGCTTGTGGTGGTTCCTGCATTCCCTTGCCCACGTCACTAGTGGAAGAATTGACACCTGAGATCAAATATTTTATGAACCGATACTTGCGAAAGAGGGCAGTCAACGAGACCAAGTTATCCTACCCTTGCCTCATGGCCTCACGGAGTTTTGACACAGATGAGCTGAAACAGATTGTGGAGAATCTCTCGCTCAGTAAGAAGCACCGTATTACGCTGGGGAACTATCCAAGACTCTGGGCAAAGCAGGAAGCCTATTGGGACCGGGCTAGTCCTGCTTCATTCCACTGCAAAGAGAAGTATGAGCATGTTGATGTCGATGGAGATTACTTAACATTTGATGCGCTGCATCCTGAATTTGCTGCTAGGTTTGGACGTGGCGGGCCAAGGTGGATAAATGTTATCAATATAAATGAGCATCATCCTGAGAGACTTCCGGCAAATGTGATTCCTGATGATTTGGAACAAGTAGGTCGTGCTCTGGGAACCATTTCTGTGCATAGGCCTTGGACCTGTGATGAAGGAGTTGCTGTTTGCTGTGAGCACAAGGATTGGAGTCATCACTGGGAGTTACCAGAAGCTGGGCGGATCGGGAAGCAGTGGGCTATGGAAAAAGGATACGAACTTGTTCTCTCAGATTCGGGGCGTATACTCCAGAGTATGGTAAATGTTGCAGGAGGTTTATTTAGAGGAAGGTGGTTTGCGAATGAAGGCATTATTCGAGCGCTCGGACGCATGGCCGAAGGAAAAGTTGTACCAGCCGGTGAGTTCCACGGGTTAGTTAGGATAGCTAACGAACAAGAGGATATACTTCACGGTCTAACAGAAAGGCATTTGAAATACTTCCAGGAAAAAGGGATCCTAAGCTTGTGTATGAAGATACAGTGTCCACACTGTGGGCAGTATCCGAGATACACTCTTGAGGAACTTGCTCACAATATCGAATGTCGAAAATGTCTACGTCACTTTGACTTTCCAGTCGCTTCCCCTCCGTCAGGAGGGTGGTGCTATCGATCTATCGGGCCTTTTGCCTCACCCGGATTTGGACAAGGAGCTTATTCTGTCTTCCTAGCCCTGCGGTTCTTGACGGATCAGTTGGATGCCGGAACGACCTGTGTGCCATCATGCAAACTAGTCAAAGACGAGAGAGAGTTGGAGGCTGACTTCATCTGTTTCTGGCACAAGCACTCTTGGCGCGAACGAGGGCGCCACGTAATCTTCGGTGAATGCAAGTGCTTTGGTGATTTTGAGGACAAGGACATCCGACGGATGCAAGAGTTCGCGCGGAAATTCCCTGGTAGCGTCATGGCATTTTGCACTCTTAAGAATTCCCTCAAAAGAAAAGAGCGAATACTGCTGAAGAAGTTTGCCGAGACCGGACGGAGACCAAGACAAGGTCTTTCTTGGCCTGCACCTGTGCTTATCCTTACGGGAAACGAATTATGCGTTATGGAGCCCGGCTCCTTCAATCACCGAAGGCATAGAGACAACGCAACTGGCCTTGCAAGGCGGATGGCGAAAGGAGAGTTTAATATGCTTGATTTGTGCAGCGCTAGCCAACAAGAATATCTTGGGCTTCCGTCAATCTATGAATGGCAGGACAAGTACTACAAAAGTAAATGGAGGAGAAGGAAGCAAAACTAAGGACATCCACCTGTTTAAAATATTTTGATATTGACATAATGTTAGCATAAAATCAGTGGTTCAATCCCTTCGACTGCGGTCTCTTCGGCAGGCTCAGGATGACTAAAAAAAAGCACCTTTTTATTCATTTTTTTGTTGACTTATGTTTGAAAAATGTTAAAATACCTGCATGTTTGCCAAAAGGCAAACATAAACCGCCAGCAGGCGTTAAAATAGGTAAAATATCCACGTTTTTTCAATCAAAAACGCTGATACCTCAGAACAAAAATCAAATTTTTCAAATATTTTTAACTGCCTTACTAACATAGAGTTACGAGCTACGAGCGACGAGGAACGGTTATATTTTCGCATCAAAAGTGCAGGTAGCTCTAATTATAGAGGCCCTACTTTTTTCGCCTCCGGCAAAAAGAAGCCAAATACTAAGAGCTTATGGGGAATTACCAATCACAACCATCGAGAATCTCGGAGCGCAGCGCAGACCCCGCACCAATTGAGCTTAGCTCACGACTAATTGGTGCTGGGCAAGGCATCTCTACATTTGTAGAGAGTCCTCTACAAATCAGCTACTTTTTATGCAAAACAAACCCAATCTTGTCCGCCGCAGGCGGATTGCAAATGAACGTAAACTCACTAATAACAACGGATTATGAAAATATAAGCGATTGGACACTTGGTCAAAACAAACCCAATTCAAAGCCAATCAAACCCAATCTTGTCCGCCGTAGGCGGATTCCAAAATGAACTTAAAATCGCTTGCCAAAAAATCCGGCCACACCCCCAGGTTTAAGCGCCTTGATTTATAGCTTCAGATGTGGTATATATATTCTGAGGTTTTTAGTTCTGCCTCATAATAAATTGGAGAATCGCTATGAACAAGCACACAGGCTTTACCCTAATAGAGCTGCTGGTCGTGATTGCTATCGTAGCGTTGCTGATGGCGATATTGATGCCGGCGTTGCAGCGCGTCAAGAAGCAAGCCGGGGCGGTGGCGTGCAAGGCCAATCTGCATGAATGGGCCCTCGTGTTCGCCATGTACACCGATGACAATGACGGGTTATTCATGGCTGGGTATGGTGGCGGGATTAACGGCACATGGGTCGGTGCTTTGCGGCCTTACTATCAGGAACCCAAAATCCGTGTCTGTCCAACGGCTACAAAGCCTATGTCGGAAGGAGCCCGAGGTGCGTTCGCGGCGTGGGGCGTCTTTGGAGCTGGACTCGCATCTGACGATCCAGGGTGGTCCGGGCCGAAGGAGGAAGGCGACTACGGCAGCTATGGCATGAATGAGCTGGCGTACAACACACCCCCGGGTGAATCCAGATCAGAAGATTGCTGGCGGAGCGTCAACGTCAAAGGGGCCGCCGAGATTCCCTTGTTATTCGACTGCATGTGGTACGATGTGTATCCGCTTTATACAGACAATCCTCCTGAGTACCCGGGTGATGTAGTAAAAACCGGAGGTGGAGGTGAAATGAAGCGTGTTTGCGTCAACCGCCACAATGGGTATCTGAACGGCCTTTTTATGGATTGGTCTGTCAGAAATATCGGGCTCAAAGAACTGTGGATGCTCAACTGGTATCGCGGATACAATATGGCAAACGCCTGGACCAAAGCAGGCGGCGTCCAGCCCTCAGACTGGCCCCAATGGATGAGAAATTTCAAGGATTATTAGTGAAGGGACCCCGCCTTGCGGGAACCCAAAAGAATACCGACTGCCCGTCGGCTTCTAGTGCGGTAAATCGGATAAGAAATCACGTTTTGGCCGGCCAAGAAGGTACAAAATTTAAACAGTCATTTGACTGGGTCCTGCTATTCTTGGGCGGGATAGTTGGCCCATTGAGCCAAAGCCGTATTCGCAACATCCGGGCTCGTCTCTACAATCTTATTGACGCCGCTAAAATCATTGGCCATAAGCACCACGCGTTCGCTTTGTGAACCCTGTAGATTCAAGAACAGCTCCGTACCTGTCCTTGGTCTGCACCCGCGAACAAAAACGCCTTTTGCATCAGTTAATCGAATTGTTGCTGCGGCCCCCGGTGAGTAAGTGGTATCGAGAGAATCGATTAAGAGGTCTTCTACATCTTCACACACTACTGCGTGACGCTGGTCAGATGCGGTTGTCTGCAATTGCACATTAATGAACTTTAATCCTCTGACATGACGGCAGTAGAATCCATATGCCGGGAGCACGCCAAACATCGTGCTTTCCGGATAACTTTCAGCTTTCTCCGGTACTTCTTTCGATGCATCTTCTTTAGTTCCGGGGCCCCCCTCGAAACTCAGCTTAATGTTGCTCAAAGATACATTTTCAATCGCATGTCCCGGCAGCCCGGTGATTGAGCAGCCGATGTTGGATGTCTCGGTTGCCACTATGTTGTTTATAACGACGTTTCGAAGAGTCCCCACGCCGGGCTTCGGTTCGTCTTTATCATACTGCCTTGCCCTGTTGCCCAGACGCATGAAAATAGGGACACTTACTCCCTTAATAACAATGTTGGAAATCGCCACCCGGTCTAAAACTCCTCCATCAACAATTTCCAGAGCTAAGCCCGCGAGCCCTCTTTGCCTGCCATAGGTGACTTTGGAATAGCGAGGAGAGCAAATTGTGCAATTGGTGATTGTTATGTTTTGAAAGCCACCGCCGGATTCGGTGCCCATTTTAATTGCGTTGCAATGGCTGCTTATCACACAGTTCGCGATTGTCACGTTCTGGCATGGTTTGAGCGAGAGGCTTTTCATGACTATGGCGTCATCGTCTGAATCCACCATACATCCGGAGATGCAAACGTCTCGGCAGCTGTCGATATTGAGACCATCGTTGTTGTATGCGGCATGGTTGAACACTGTGATGTTTTGGATCCTCAGCCTGTCACAGTTGCGGTAATGCTGCATCCAGCTTCCGGCATTCCGCATCTCGATCCCTTCGATGAGAACATCACGGCAATTCTCCAGATATATGCCTTTAGGGCGGCTCCTGTCTTTGAAGCGAAATGCAGAACCTTGGCCGTCGATTATGCCTCGCCCCCGTATGGCAATGTGCTCAAGGCTCGTCCCTGCAATGAGACTCCAATGGCTGAAGTTCCGGTCCCGTGAGTTTTTGCTTCCTGAGGTGTGGGGGTGAGCATAATCGTTCGGATCTCGACTTCCCAGCAGCGTACTACCTGAATCGAGCAAGAGGGTCACATAATTTCCCATATAGATAGTGCCGGAGAGCCAGTTTCCCGACGGCAAGTAAACAGTTCCCCCGCCATCCGCAGCGCACTTGTCGATAGCCGCCTGAATCGATTTAGTACATAATGTTTTGCCGTCAGCCTTAGCGCCATAGTCGCGCACATCATATACAGCTTCGCTACCAAGAGCTAAGGCTGCTGCTAAAAGGCAAAGGAACACTGATGAAGTCCAGTATCTTTTCATTGTCATTGTTTCTCCTGTAAACTCTTAAATCGAAGTCTGATTATTGATGCTACCGGAGGATTACCATAATTGCAACCTCAAATCATTACGGGAGCAGAAGCTTTTCCATATCGGAGTGAAGGTGGTTGTGCAGCACCTGTGAAGCTCAGTTCCACAGATTTTTGACGAAAGATTACACAGATTTATCTGTGGCAATCAGCTCCAATCTGCGTTAATCTGTTTTAGCGACAACCTCTGTTTATTTTATAAGCTGCTGCCAAGTTGTCGTTTATTATGAGGTGGAATGGGACAAGGAGAACTCAAATGTATCTGCGAAAATTGAATATCGAATGTGCGAGTTCAGTGATTTCAAAGTGGATGTTGACAATATGTACGATTGTTAGTGTTTTCTTGTTAGGCCTGAAGGCTAATGCTAATAATATCAGCATAGCAGGTCCTCTGAGGATTCATCTGGATAACCCTCGGTATTTTACAGATGATAGTGGCCGGGCTGTCTACCTGACCGGCTCACATACCTGGTCTAATCTTGTCGATATTGGCCCAAAGGACCCACCGCCGCGATTCGACTTTACGGCTTACCTGGATTGGATGCAGCAACTAAATCACAACTTCATTCGACTGTGGACCTGGGAGCCGATAACGTGGAACACAAAGGCAAACAGGGAGAACAAGCTCCATACGGCCGCTCCTCAACCCTGGGCGCGAACCGGGCCGGGTATGGCCCTCGACGGCCCCGCCAGCGGCGGGTATCGAACGGAACCCAGCGTTGCTGGGTCGAAGTTCAATCTCAAGAAGTTCAACCCTGCCTACTTCGACCGATTGAAGTGCCGTATTTCAGCAGCACGTGACCGCGGGATTTACGTTTCGGTAATGCTCTTTGAGGGCTGGGCAATGCAGTTCTCTTCTGGAGCGTGGGAAGGTCATCCCTTCAACCAGAAGAATAATATAAACGGTGTTGATGGAGACCAAAACAAAGACGGCAAAGGACTGGAATTTCACACCTTGGCAAATCCAGCGGTTACCGCCTTGCAGGAGGCCTATGTCCGGAAGGTAATCGACACGGTCAATGATTTCGACAATGTGCTGTATGAGATTTCCAATGAGAACCACCCGCCATCGACAGAATGGCAATATCATATAATCCGGTATATCAAAAGCTACGAGAAGAATAAACCGAAACAACATCCCGTAGGGATGACGTTCCAGTACCGCGGCGGAAAGAACGAGACCCTATTCAATAGCCCTGCTGATTGGATTTCCCCAAATCGAGAGGGCGGCTACCGGGATAATCCTCCGGCTGCCGATGGCCGAAAAGTCATCCTGAACGATACCGACCATCTCTGGGGAATCGGAGGAAATCAATCGTGGGTATGGAAGAGCTTTCTCAGGGGACACAATCCCATCTTTATGGACCCGTATGATGGTATAGTTCTCGGAGAACGGTTTGACCCGAAATGGGACCCGATTCGTCGAAGCATGGGACATACACGAATGTATGCCGAACGGATGAATCTGGCTGCGATGCGGCCTCGTGATGACTTGGCCTCAACAAAGTATTGTTTAGCGAAGCCCGGAGTGGAGTATTTGGTTTATAAGCCCGCATCTGATGAAGCTTCTATCACTGTGAACCTAAAGCCCGGTGAGTACGAATACGAGTGGTTTGACCCTGAACAAGGTAAGGTTGTATCGACAGGCACGATAAGAGCGAACGATGGAGAGCAGGTACTTCGAGCCCCTTTGCAAGGTGACGCTGTGGTTTACATTGTTCACTCACCGGTGGCTAAGGCCGGCAAAGGAATGACTTTTCCAGGAAAAGACTGGAAAGAGGTGACGCCTGAATCGCAGGGTATAGACTCGACCAGGCTTAATGCTGCTGTATCATATCTCAAAAACAATTCCGGGCGAGACGGCGTCAAGGAGCTGCTCATTATACGCAACGGATATATGGTCTTCAAAGGTACGAACATCGACAAAGTTCACGGTGTCTGGTCCCTCACAAAGTCTTTTACCAGCACGGTGCTCGGCCTGCTTATCGATGATGGCAGGGCGACTCTGGATACGCGGGCAAAAGACTACGTCTCCGGTATGGCTGCAGCCTATCCGACTGTCACGCTTCGGCACTTCACAACAATGACATCCGGATACTACGCCGTCGGTGACGAGCCTCGCGGCAGCTATAAACACGGCCCAAGCCAGACTCCCTTCAAACCGGCCGACAAGCCACTATTTACACCGCCCGGCTCGAAGTATGCCTACTGGGATTCGGCGATGAATCAGTTCGCCAATGTTCTGACCCGCATCGCCAACGAGCCGATAGAGGCCCTGTTCAAGCGTAAAATCGCTGACCCGATTGGGATGAATCGCGGTAAGTGGGACTGGGGCGATTTCGGGAAGGTGCACGGCATCGTGGTCAATGGAGGCTCTGGAAATAATAACAAACACGTTCGCATTTCGGCTCGAGAGTTGGCCCGGCTCGGCCACTTATTTCTGAATCGGGGCAAATGGAAAGGTAAGCAATTGATAAGCCGTGCCTGGATCGAGCAGGCGACCCGGGCCCATGTACCGGCATCCTTACCTTTGGAACTTCTTAGTGGTGCCGACGGCCGGGGAGTCTATGGCTATAATTGGTGGGTCAACGGTATTAAGCCCGATGCGGACACGCACGCTTCTGACAGGCGTGGCAAACGAAGGTGGCCTGGCGCTCCACATGGTACCTATTCAGCCAGCGGATATAATAACAACGATATGTTCGTCATTCCTAAATGGAATATGGTTATCGTCCGCCTGGGTCTGGACCAAACCGAGTTCAACATCACTGATAAGATATACGGCACTTTCATACAAAAAATCGGCCAGGCAATCATGGACGTTACCTCTGCTCGCCGCGATGCGTCGCAGCGGGAAGGTAGGATGTAAAAGTAGCTGGCCAGACTTCGACGAGCTCAGTCGAGTCGTAGCTTAATCGGAGAAAAAACGACAAAGTGTTTGATTAGAAAAAACTTTTTCGTTAGACTACAGGGTAAATAATCTAAAAAAGGTGGAAGCGAGGTTTACAAAATGACTGAGATACAGCCAATTCTATTATCGGCAATCACCTGTAATAGAGTCATTTTTGACAAAGTCTCTGGTATGCCGAGTATTATAGATATTGTTCAAACTATCAATGCTCAAAGATATCCGGCGAGACATCCGCAAATTGTCTTTTTTTGTGAGCTGACGAATGGGCATGGCACAACGAAAGCGAAAATAAGACTCATTGATGCTCAGGAAGAGGAGAAAATTATATTTGAGAAAGAAGGAACAGTACAGTTTAAGGATGTTAAGCAAATCGTTACTTTAGCGATGGATTTGCACGGCATTGTCTTCCCGCACCCTGGAGAGTATCGTTTTCAGCTATTTGCCGGAGGTTATTTACTCGGGGAAAGACGAATTACTTGTCGGAAGATTAAACTGCCCCCGAGGGCCGGATCTAATGAACACAAAGAAGATTGAGAGTATAATTACAAATCTAATACGTTGACAGCGGTCGTTCCATAACTTTTCTGCAGAAAACACTATCTGACAGCTATCTCTCCAACAACGCCAAAGCTTATTCTAAAGACAGAATATTTCGGGATTGTTTCAGATACTTTTGAAGTATATAATATATTAACGTGCTGTTATGGCAGGGTTGCAGGGTCAAACAGATGCGTCTGAAGGTTGATATATCAATGGAGTATGCTATGTCATACAAGAAACACGCTAAAGGATTCACGCTCATAGAGCTTTTGGTGGTTATATCAATTATTGCATTGTTGATTGCTATCCTATTGCCTTCGCTGAGTAGAGCCCGGGAGCAGGCCAAGGCAACGCGGTGTCAGAGCAATCTTAAGCAGATCGGTCTGGCAATGCATTCATATGCTGCTGATTACGATTATTTATTGCCACGGGCTGAGTTACGTCCGGGTGTTGCTATATATGCTGGTATAGATATGAGATGGCCTATCCTGTTTATGCCTTATGTAGGTGGGTTATCCGACAAGGTCGAAAATTATCACGAACTCAAGATATATGATTGTCCGAGCTACCCGATTAAGGAACAAACGGTCGATTATTGCAGTAACGCCTTCGACTTAAAGGGCACTTTCACGGAGTGTTTCGGGTTTACCAAGCTGGATGATTTTCCCCGCCATGCGACCACGATTTATCTGGCGGACTACGAATATACTCCAGACATGGATCATATTAAAATCATACTAAAGGACGATTCACCGGATACCATGAAAGTTAAAATGCAGTCGCTGGATGCCTGGCACCCAAGTCATCTGCCGTCAGCCCAGGACAGTTCGCGGCGAGTGGCACGCGACCGTCATACCAAATGGATTAACTGCCTGTTTATCGATGGTCATTCTGCCAAGATGGATCCTTTTGAAATTACTACATACGATTATGGCCTACCGGTAGGACCTGGATTGCCTTAATTAAGGTACGTGTATTGTTGGACACTTTTGGGGGCAGGTCATAGACAATTATGATTGTCGCACCGATTAGCCAGTCGAGTCTGTTTTTGCCTTGTATATTGCCGACAAAAGCCTATAATCCACCTGTGCCTGCGCAACCACAGGTGCAGGCAGCAAAAATTATCAAGATAGGCTGCGCTGTAGATGTATAGTTTTTTTGCGACCTCCTCTTCTTGTTTTCGCAAGAAAGCAGGGGGGTAGGGCGGACGCAGTCGTCATTAAATCAAGGTTTATGAGCAGCATGAGCGAATACAGAATCGCTGTCATTCCCGCGAAAGCGGGAATCCAGACTTATTGATGGTACTGGATTCCGCATCAAGTGCGGAATGACATCTCTCAAAGCACGCTTGACAAATCACTATGCATTCTCAACGCTAATGGCTGTGCGAGCAGGGTGACAGTTGCACCGGCGTGTTTGCCTGACTACCAGACGCTCGTTCTTGACCGCCTGGCTCATAAACCACAGCAAACATACAGTGGGCAGTACTACCGCTATCGCAAGCAGTAATACTACCCACCGCAACTGGTTGTAACCGGCATTGATTTTACCTTCGGTTTTTCACTTGCTGTTTCTATTTGTCTACGTTGTAAAGCTCTGTAATCTCATCTTTACTAAGAGCATAGTTGTAAATGCGAACATCATCTATCAAGCCGTCCCAATAACGTCCTGTATTTTCTGAATTTTCACCAATGTATACCGGCTGATCATTTGTATTTATCCTGCCGGAGCCCGCTTGAGATGTGTCCACAGTACCGTCAATGTAAAGGTACATTTTACTTCCATCATATACACCGATGATATGGTGCCATTGTCCATCATTTACGCTCTTTTCTCCATACAAACTACCATAGGGACTACTGCTCGGAACCTTCAGCCCGGTGCAGGCAAATTCAAGAGAGTTGTTATTCTGATTACGCTGTATTCTCCAGGCGCTGTCACCTTTGGCTATGACTGCCTGCCATTCTTTATCGAGCTGGTTGACCTTTATCCAGATAGAAACGGTAATCTGATCGGCTATATCAAAGTTTGATTCCCTGCCAATCTCCACATAATCACCGTCGCCGTCAAACTCCATTGCTCCGCCTATTTTGCCGGCGGATGGCTGCCACTGCGGGTCGCCAACAAGTCTGCCGTCGTTGTTCCCTGTGGAGTCTTCTGCCGTCTCGCCACTGGTCTCATCCAGCTTCCACCATGCTACCTGCTCGCCGGTGGTGAAACTGCATACGTCGCCGGTTATAACGGTGCCATCAGCCCAAACCTCATCGACACGCCAGTAATAACTGGCACCTTCTTCCAGCTCCGGCAATTCGTCATAACTGGGACTCTGCACTTCAACCAGTAGTGGCAGCTCATCAGCCGTAGTGCCGAAATAGACTTTGTGCGATTTAGCATTCGCCCCCGGCTTCCACTTCAGCTCTGAAACAGTTGTCAAACCAACTGTTGCTCCGTTACGCGGCTGGGGCTTCGTAGCCTTGGCCTTTGCTGTTGGGTCAGACTGGGATATCTGCATTAGCAGAGGGAATACATTATCCAGCGGTGGCAGCTGTTCTATACTTAAGCGCGCGTTAAAGTTGTTAATCCTCTCATCGGCGTGGAACTGGATGCTGGTTTTATCACAGGCCTGCGCTAACTGAGCTAATGTTTTATGCGCCGGATTTCGCGGATTGTCGTATGTCGCTTTTAGATGAGAATCGGCAAGCCGTATCGCTCCGCCGACGTTAACCAGCACCAGTTTGCTCGTCGTTGGTGACAGCTTGTTTACAGCTTCATTTAAGGGCCCGGCGGTACAGACCGACCTGCGTCTCTTAAGTGCCGAAATCGAAGTCTCTACGACATCCGGATTTAACGACAAAACAGTAGTTTTGTTCATCTGGTTCATATAACAGTAGAGTTTTTGGTTTTTGACAAGTCCAATTTGATACTTGCCGGTACCCTGTTCGGGCTGCCCACTGTCGGATTGGCCCGCTACCAGATTAGCCACGGTCAACATTTGGGTCAGAATCTGGCGAGTCTGTTGTGGATTGTGACTGGTTACTGCAAGTCCAAAATTAGTCGCTATTGGGGGTATTCCCGTATTGCTCTGACTGGAAGCGCTCTCGGGCGGCAAGGCAAACAGGCTTATCTGTTCGATATTGGCGAAGATTTCTCTGCCGATGTCAAGGCCTGTCAGACTTTCAATTCTTTTACCTGCAGCAATAGCCTGGGCACTTTCAGCCTCACCCAGAGCAACGCTGACCAGCGCGACCACCTCAGATGGAACGGCCTCGAAGCCGGCCCTGCTAAGATTCGGTGTACGAATCATATTGTATGCAAGACAATGGTGTCCATCCTTAAAAGCTATGTTTTCCTCGAAAGCTATTCCGTTTTCCTGAATGTTGAAAAAGACGATCAAATCGTCGATATTCTTAAAATCGGCAATGCCGTCAGCGATACGGATTTGGCCGGGAATGCTGCCTTCTGGAAACATTTCTGAAAGACCTGCGAATACTTCGTCGACGTTTGCCCAAAGAGTCAGAGCATTTTCCTGACGTGCTTTCTTGCTGAGCTTTGCAAAGGACTTGTTACTCGAGGCAAGTGTCGGCTTGCTGGTAAGACCTTTGTATTGCTTGACAGACCAGGTTAATTGCCCGGCTGGCTGTGCAATGATTACTATATTATCATCATAAGCGACACCTGCCGTGCCTGCAATAGTCACGGTCTGCATACCTTCGATAGGCTCACCAGGTGTTCCAACCATACCCAATGCTGCTAAGATTAAACCCCGCAAGGCATCGCTCTTTCCGGGAAACAAAACCGCTGTGACAGGTGGATTATTTTGAGCAACGCCGGTAATCCCTATCCCCATACCCCGTATCTTCTTAAATTCAGCTATCATACTTGGATTCATAAGGGCCGCTATTATATCTCCGGGTGATTTACCACCCGGCCCGGGGCCTTTGCCACCACCGAGAGCTGCAAGAGGATTTTCAAATGGAGTTCCTTTGAGCATGTTCAGGATGGTTTCAATCTGCCTCCCCGGGCTGCCCGTTTCTATGTAGATTAAGGTCTCAGGCGGCATCAAAGCTGCCGGGTCGGCATTGCCCAGCTCGTCCAGCATAGGCTTGACCTTATCTACGATTTTGGTCTGGTCACTGTAGTTTGCGACCAGCTTTCCAAAAACTTCCTTGGCCTGCTGCTCATCTTGCTTCTTAAGATAGCACATACCCTGCCGATACATTGCCTGAGCGATGTGAGACCTCTGAGCGGAAGTATCTGCAATTACCTGCCCATAGATTCTGATGGCCGCGTCGAGGTCGCCATCAACCTGCTCGGCATACAGTCCTTCCTGCAGCAGAACAGTTGCAGCCTTGGCAAGAACGACGGAGCTAAGGAGGCCGACCGCCAATAAAAAGATTATTGTGATGTTCTTCAACCTTTCCATAATCGTGCTCCTTTCAAATAGGTTAATAAAAAATGGTTACTTTAACAGGAGCAATTATGACAACTAAGTGTTACGGTTTTGTTACGGTTTTGTACTTTTTTTGTTATTTTTTATAATTCTTTATTTGCTTCTTTTCCTTTTCCTGTGCATAAAGTCGCGCAAAAAGACCGGCGCAAAAAACCGGTTTACTCATCTTGACCAAGTGTTCCTCATTATGGTATCATTTGTCCGAGTTCCATGAGAGCTGGTGATTGCACGTAAGTGCCGTAAGCAAAAAAGGACGGAGTTTCGGGAGGGACAGGTCTTTCTTTCATAGGCATATCAAAGTGATGGCGGAAGAAGTTAAAATTGAACATCTGACGGGCTTGCATCCAAAAGTCAATTCGGGTATCTTAGTGAAGCAAGCACTGTTCAGTATCTACAGCTAAATAGTTCCTGTTGCGGAAACAGTATTTGTCATTCCCGCGAAAGCGGGAATCCAGTTTTTTCGCATTGGACCCCCCGCTTTCGTAGGGGTGACATCGTCGAGTTTCGTTTTTCGTAACAGAAACTAAATAGGTTCAGATAAGAGTTCTGGGTTCAAAATACTCACAATACAAGATAATCTAAAAAGGAGATTCGAATGGCAATGCCTGAAAGAGTCAATGGTTACCTGTTGGTGCCCATAAGCATGATGTGTCTCACTATGGTGACGCTTGTGACAGCTAAACCACCGTCAATCCTATCAGTTCGAGCAAATTCTAAACAGACCGGCATCTATGAGAAATTTGAGTTAGGGATAGACCTTAAAGCTGCATACAGCAATCCCTTTGACCCTGATGAAATTGACCTGCAAGCGGAGTTCACCTCACCGTCGGGTATAAAATGGAATATCTGGGGATTTTATAATCCATCCAGCTGGGCCAGCCTCTGGATGGTGCGTTTTTCTCCGACTGAGAAAGGCACCTGGCGATATGTGGTTTCAGTAACCGATTCCGAAGGTACTGGAAAAAGCCGTGTTGGCACTTTCACGGCGGCAGCCTCCCCACATTATGGGTTCGTGAAAATCGCGCCTAACCAGCGGTATCTCAGGTATGACGATGGCACTTCATTTTACGGTGTTGGCATGTGGTATAACGACAGTTATGAGCGGTTTAATGAAGGCAGGATCACAGAAGAAGGGCTCGACAACTTGAAGAAGCGAGGGGCAAATTTCATCGGCTTTTTCCCGACTCCTCTGGAAACGATGGGCACCGGCCTGGGACGGTACGACCAGAACCGCTGCGGCCGCATGGACCAGCTCTTCGAATGGTGTGAAGAACGGGATATACAAATTAGCTGGAATATCTGGTTTCATTCCTACATTTCCATGGCCGTCTGGGGTGGTGGAAACGCAAGATACAGAAACAATCCTTACATGCTCGTTAGCAACGCCGTCGACTTCTATGGAAATAACGAGGCGTGGAAATACCAGGAGAAGCTCTACCGATACATAATCGCCCGCTGGGGATACAGCCGGGCCTTGTTTCTCTGGTTCGTCGTCGACGAAATAAACGGCACCGAGGGCTGGACCCAGGGAGACCAGGCCGTAGCCGAACAGTGGTGCCGCAAGATAGACAGATACTTTAACGAGAATGACCCATACGGCCGCCCGACAACTGGCAGCCAAAGCGGTGGTATCAAGCAATGGTGGCCCGGTGGGTACAAAATCTTCGATATATCAAACCGGGAAATTTATGAGGCCCAGGGACATCCGATGCCCAAAAGCGGTAAGCTCGGACCGAACGATGAGAGTCCACTTCAGTTGAGCTATCGCAACTACGCAATCCAGACACAAAATCTTTGGAATGGTTTTCATAAGCCGGCAATTATCGGCGAGTGTGGCTGGGACCATACGTATTATGAGCCGGGCATGCCAGGCTACCTTGCAATGTACCACAATGCCCTCTGGGTCACCCTGACAAATGGTTTGTGTGCAACACCTTTCTGGTGGGCGTATTCGGACTGGATTAACGATAGTGTCGTCACCAATCAAATGCTCTATTTCTCAAGATTTGTGTCGGACATAGATTTTGCGAATTTGGATTTTGAGCCTGCCGATATAACTGCTCCCAATTGTGATGCATGGGCAATGAAGAGCGATAAGTTGATTTTCGGCTGGGTGGTCAATCCCCGCGTTAGTGTTGCCAACGAATCATTTACGATATCCGGACTGCCGGAAGGTAAGTATGAGGTCCGCTTGTACAGGACCTGGCGCGGCAGGTATCTTGAGAAAAACACCGTCGAATGCAGTAACGGCAAGCTCACCTGCACAATACCGGAGTTGAAAACAACCGGAGGCCACGCCCTGAATATCGGCAGCGATGTTGCCTTCAAAATAGTATCGAAATAGCTCAATTGGTGTTGGTCTGAAAATATTTGAAATCATCTATGTCCAGTTTCCGCTTAAAACAATAGAACAGTTCCATACGAGGGTGTGGCCAGATTTTCTGGCAAGCGATTTTAAGTTCATTTTGGCCTTTCGGAATCCGCCTACGGCGGACAAGATTGGGTTTGAATTGGGTTTGAATTTTTGGAGCCGGAAGGCGGTTTCATTTTCATAATCCTCTATAACATATAAGTTTACGTTCATTCGGAATCCGCCTACGGCGGACAAGATTGGGTTTGTTTGGGTTTGAATTGGGTTTGTTTTGACCAAGTGTCCAATTGGATATATTTTCATAATCCGTTGTAATATATGGATTTACATTCATTTGACTTTTCGAAAATTTGGGTTTGTTTTGCATAAAAAGAGTTGATTTGTAGAGGGTTCTCGACAGATGTAGAGGGCCGAGGACAGAAGACGGTTGGCGAGTATTGCATAATAGTAGTGGGCATCGGGGTATCGGGTTAACAGGCAGTGATTATCAGAGTATCGGGTTATCAGGGCAATCCTTTCTGATTGATTCCCGATGGGTCGGGATATTAGATATTGATAAATGATTATTGGTTGTCGTAGGTTCATATCCGGATAGGCTCTAAGTATTTGGCTGCTTTTTGCCGGAGGCGAAAAAGTAGCGCCTCTATAATTAGAGCTACCTGCACTTTTGATGCGAAAAAAGTCCTCGATTCTCGATTCTTGATTCTCGATGGTTGTGATGGTTCATTGGTTAATTTAGTTAATATGGTTAATTTGGATAAATGGTTCCGTCCAAGGAAGGCCGGATCTTCGATATTTACGAACGATGCTTTTTGGCGTGTATCTGCTGATACGAAAACGTGCGGTTCTCCGCTATATCTGCCGCTTAGGAGCGGTTTATGTTAGCCAGCAGGCAAACATACGGATATTTTATCATATTATCAAATATAGTCAACAAAAAAATGGACAAAAATAACTTTTTTTTATTAACCACGAATTAACTTGGAGCAGCAGAGCCGCAACCAAAAAGTAATAGAATTTACTCTATAAAAAAGTATAGTAGCACC
>DATKYR010000178.1:0-44269 GCA_035528395.1 Sedimentisphaerales bacterium | reverse complement strand
TGGCCAATGTCAATACGATTGCCCTTGGTTTAGGCAATAAGAACAATCCGGTAGCTGGCGGTTCAGGTACGATGTACTTTGACGATATTCGGCTGTATCCCCCGGCACCTTAAGCCGAGATTTGGCTGGCCCCCATTGCTTATTGAGAAGCAAGATATTGGGGCGTGGTTGACCCCGTTAGATAACGTCGTATTTTTCATATCTAACGGGGTTGATAAAGCAGATTTGCAAAAATTCGGGGCTTATACTGATTGATTCGGTATAAGCCCCTTTTGAAATTTGAAATTAGGTCTACAATATTCAGCTATTTAAAACCTTCCAGCCAGAGTTCCGTGAAGATTTCAAGGTCCAGGTTATCCACTGAGCCGGATTGGTCGAGGTCTGTGCCATCGCAAAAACCATTTGCTTCGTTGCAGTTATTTCGCCCCCAGTGGTCAGGGTCGCCGAAAAAGGCGAAATCGATAAAATTAACTCCATCCGGACAAAGAAAATCTGCAGCCGGAATCTGCCATTGCAACACGGGATAATTTGTCTCCTCACAGATTGACCATGTATTCCAGAAATCCCAGCCTGCGGAAATGTAAGTGTTCATAAGCTTCATCTGGACTGTTGTTTCGCCCGTCCCCCCGGCACTTTTTGTTTGGCTGCTGGTTTGAGTATCCCAGAAGGATTGCGAAACCCTTCCCAGGACCCTTATATGTCCCACAAAGCCGCCGACGTATTGGCTGCCTGATACACTGCCTGTTGAGTAGGACTTGTAAGCATTGCCACTCTCAACTTGCCCCACCAGTCCGCCCACGTATAAATCTCCCTCAACAGCGCCGGTGGCATAGCTGTGAGTAACTTCGCCTGCTTCGTCGGCTGTTTTGCCCACCAGGCCGCCGACATTTCTATTGCCTGAGACACTGGCCCTTGAATAGCACATCATCACTTTGCCGTCGCCGATTTGTCCGACCAATCCTCCGACATATGAGTCACCTGAGACACTGCCGGTTGAGCCGCATTTGGTGACGTTGCCGGTATTCAAACCCACCAGGCCGCCGACGTAGAGGCCGCCTGATACGACGGCGCCTTTGGCATAGCAGTTTGTTACACTTCCCTGGTTCAGGTAGCCTGTCAGCGAACCAACACTTCTTCCTTGTGCGAAGATATTGGGATTGAGCAATCCCAGATTTATGATTTCTCCACCGACGGAGCCGAAAAGTCCTGTGTTCTCTTCGCGTGTCGAGCTCAGGCTGAAGTTGGAAATCGTACAGTTATTGCCGTCAAAAGTGCCGGTAAACTCCTCGATAATATTATAGTCTGTTCCCGCTATATCGCCCATATTTACATCTGCTATCAGCATAAAGTGCTTATTCCAGTCGCCGCGATTGGCGCCAATCTCATTCATTTGCTCGGCTGTACAAATCAGATATGGGTCCTCAGCCGTCCCGGCCCCGCCTTCGTATTTTGCCCAGGCCGGCTGGACAAAAATGCAGATTATAACGAATATAAGGAGGCCCCCGCTTTGTTTGCGAGCCCCTGACAGCTTGAAGGTTTTGCTCAAACTGCTCATATTTACCCTCCTTCGAAAAGACAAAGGGATAGTTCGTATGTTTTATCTATACAAAGGATACCATATTATGGTATCTACAGTCAAGCTTTTTCCGCTTCGGTTTGATTTGCCTGCCCCCTTGTTTAGAGTGCTTTATACTCTAAGGGGGCCTGCCCCCTTGTTTAGAGTGCTGCCTGCCCCCGAGTCTTCTCATCGGGGGTTTACTCTAAGGGGGTCATTACGAGCAAATACTTACGTGCTTATAAGGCACTAAAACAATCGCAATACTGTTTAGCCCCCCAACCCCATGTTCTTATCTGCCTATAAGGCAGCGTTGGAGGGTCAATTAAAAACAAACCCTGGCACATACAGGGTTTTCCTTTTTTGTTAGCCCCGGCCTCCGGTCGGGGGTGCAAACGTGAGGAATGCTTTCTTCTCCCCCGTCCTCTGCCCGCTGTCATTGCGAGCGAGGCGAAGCCGAGCGCGGCAATCTCTTTTGAATTTGAATTTTTAGGAATTCGTGATTGTCTAAGATTTCGAGACTTGTCCTCGTGAAAACGGGGATTAGTGCTTAGAATTTGCGGCCTCTGCCCTCTGTCAGGCCTTTCGCTGCAGGCTTAACTGTTTCTTGATATTTATCCGCCTCAGGCGGATTAAAGCCCTGCGGGAAACCGCAGGGCTTTTTTGTTGTAAAAAAGGAAAGTGCACAATTGTGGAGACCCTTTGGTTCTTGTCAATTCATGACGAATTATTGATATAAGAGTTTACTCAAGGATTTAGACACGGATCTTATTGAAGATCGCGTGCTTGATCCCGCAAAGAATAAAACCTGCGCATTCTCGATTATATTCGTCACAGTTGGCCAGCACATGTTCGCGGACATACCAGAGCAGTGTTTCGTTGTTGATTTCTTCCTCAAGAAAAGTCTTTATGATGGGCTCAACACGTTCAAGATCGACCTTCTGATGGATCCATATCAGCCCATGTTCTAACCAACTGAGAAAGTCGTTCTTCTATGTCATGCTTGAGTTGATTCAGTCTGCTGAGAGAAATCGGATAGTCTTTAAGACCTTCCGGATCAATCTTTCCAATCCTAAGCAGCTTTCGGAGTGGTCGTCTTGCCCTAGTCAGCCTTTCTGAAATATCTTGGCGATCACCGCCATCAATGGCCGTTATTCGAAAGAGGGCTTCAAGTTCGGTAAGCTCAAGGCCCTTCCTGTTCTTTGTGACATCAGCAAGGAATAAGAGGTGCTTTTTCTGGCTGGAAACGAGACATGCGTCCCGTAGCATGTTTGCAGACTGCCTCAAGATCGGTACTATGACATGGTTGACCCAATGTGTGTTGACCGAGCCATCTTCGAGTGCTAACTTGTATTTAAAATACGCATAATCAAAGTAAAGTTCACTCTTCCTGAACGTATCCAAAATGCTCGTTGCATCTTTTGGATCTGTACGCAGATATTTACAGGCTTTCCGCCATTCACAAATAAAGGTTCTGTCTTTTTTGAGGAATTTTAAGAATGCTCTCGCCTGATTGACCTCTGAAAGATGTGCTCGGACAGTTTCTTCTCTCTCGATTTCCATGTCTGCGCACAGGCTCTCTGCTCTGCAAAGCGCAACCTCTGCTTCGCGTATGCAAGCGCTCAACATCGGATTTTGCTCATAATGAACAAGCTGAATCAGAGCAAACGTCTCTAGGAAAGCCATCCGCCACCACCTTCCACCAGATACATGGGCATCTAGTGTCCTAAGAGATTCAGAACAGAAGTAGTCGGCTTTCTTGATATTAGATAGCGCTAACCATGCTCGCGCAAGTTTGCACTGCATTATCGCAATACCCTCGTGGTCACCAAGCCGATCATTAAGTGCCATCGCTACTTCAGCCCAAAGCAAAGACTCCGCATATTCCCCGCTTAGGTATAGAAGCGTGTGCATATGGCGGCAAGTGACAGCCAATTCGTGCATCAAGGGTGCTTTGGGATAGCTCTCAAGTTCTTCAATCACTTTCAGTAACTCGTTCCATGCCTCCCAGTACATACCCTGAGACATCCGCGTCTGACATTGTCGTAGGAGGGTCTTTATTTGCAGTATTCTACATTCTTCAACATTCTCTCCAGCATTAATTGCAGACTTTAGATTCCCTTGCACCCGATCAAAAGCCGCCCATGCATCGTCAAAGTATCTCCTGCTGCCATTGACTCTTGCTTCAACAAAAGCGAATCTGGCCTTTGAAAGGTGTGACATCCTCGGAAACAGCAACTGTACTTCTTCGTGACAGAGTTTGTGAAGACTACCGAATTTCGTCAAACTTCCTAAAAGTCTGGCACGCAGGTACACAAGCTGCTCCAATTTGTGTGGATCAAACATGTCCAGAGTTTGTTGCACTAAGTTCAGTAACCGATTGCTACCGCTGTTTGATGTAAATACTCTTCGTTGCTCAAATAACAAAATAGCAGCCTCGGAGAAGCAGGCAGCCCTCAAGTAATGCTTATGGGCAATCTCAATGAAGTCCATCTTGTGAGCAATCTCCTGCGTTTCCATGGACTCGAATAATTGTGCCAACGAATGTTCCATTTCCCGTTGTTCGGAGACATGTTCTTGCCAGATGTCATACACGCTATCCCTGAGGTATACTGGCATCTCGTAGCGTGAACCCTCCGACTTAAAAACGAAAGGTGTTTTCCATTCCCTCTCCAAGACCTGCAGGCACTTCTGAACATCCCTAAAGGAACTACTAGGAAATATGGAATATCGAGTGCTGTTGTTGTATAGTCCCTCTACCAACTCGGTTTCAAACGGACAGACAAAAAGGGAAGCCACCATTAAGAACCACTGGAGGTCCTCGTCGAGTAGTTCAAATAAATTCCTTGTCGATGCGACAAGGGGGTTTTCCATGACTGTCCAAGTGCTAACGATGTCGTTAAACCGGCCTGACTCTTTAAGGTAAAGTGAACCCAACAACCACGTCACGAGTGGATGTCTGCAAGACTTGTGTATCACCAAATCCACGTATGGATGGCCAACCTTCAGGTTCGCGCCGGAGACTGCGTTAAATATGTTTATGATCTGTTGATCGTTAAGCTGTCCTAGAATTATAGGTTCATCAACAGAATCCATAATCCATTGAGGTGGGTGTTTTTTCTCATCCAACCGACAGGTCAAAATGATTTTGACATTCTCATTTGTTTCACTGATTAAATCATTGATCAGTGTCCTTAGGCTAGCGTCTTTTATTCTGTCGACCCCACCTAGGAAAAGATAAGCCTTAAGACGATTGAGGGCCTTCACAAGAATTTGCCTCAGCTGTTCTGCAGATTGCCCACGAAAATAGTTCTCCCTCAATTCAGTCAATGAACAGACCTCAGATAGGAACCAGCCAACGTGGCAATAGAAAGAGTCATAGGAACATATGTCAGCGAATTCATGCCAAATAACATTCTCACAGCAATCTTTTCCAAAGTAGTCCGCGAGTTCCGCTGCAAGATTTGATTTCCCGGATGAGGGACCACCAAATATTCCAATTGTCTTCTTTCTCGAATCCAGTACTTCTTTTACTTTGGCTGTGGTTTCCGTGTCGATAAGGGGTACGGGCTGCGGGTTGGGTGCCTTCAGACTCCTCCAAACGGTCTCATATCTTTTTGGGAGAGGTGCCTGCCAACCTCCACTTCTAGACCATAGTATTGGCAGTGAGTTATTAGGTGTACTATAGTAGAATGAAACCAAAGCCCCCAGATTCTCAAAACCATCGGGATGACACTCGCCGTTATGGAAATACAATTTTCTTCTCACAACTAAATCACGAAGAGCCTTAAGGTCGTCTTTGTGACGGGGCGGGACTATCAGGTATGATCGTATTGTATCCTCGGCTTCAGATAGTTCATGGGAAATTAGCATGTCATCGTATTCCTTGAGTTCCGGATAGTTGTTTTTGCTTTTGCGCCATTTATCACCATCGAAAAAGCCGACAAAACATGCTAATGCTATCCTTTTACCTTCGAGAATATCCACTCCAGTAGAACCTTTTCCTACTTTAGAGTAATCCTTCAATCTTCTCGCGAGCGTTTTGAATTGCTTAAGGTATCTATTCGCCGTCTTGCCGCTACCCAGAAAATCATCAACCAGAACGATCCACTTAACATGCTGCAATCTCTTCCGCTCAATTTTGGATTCCAGTCTAGCAAAACTCTCCCTGGTAATATGATCCGGTAGATTGTTAGCCACTCGCATCGTGTAGAGCGTTACATGACCACTCTTTGCCTCGATATCGAGTGGGAAAAGCCGCACACATTCTCTGTTATGGTCGACACCTTCTAACGAAAGAATCTTATTCCACAAATCTTTTGCCAGAGCAGAGCATCGTTCGTAGGAATAGTGATATCGCGATAGCGCAATTGCCAAAAGTTCAAGTGCAAAATTACGGAGGTCACGTGCCTTGTCTTTATCATCATTCATATCACAGATTTGCTCGAGCCACATGTCGACTCGACCCCTAGTGAGACCACTAAACTTATGGCCAAATCGGTCCACAAGTTCAACAATATGTTGGCCGAAGTCAGGGACCCTCCAGGTTAGCTTGGCAAAACGGTGAAGTTGACGAGCAATCGAAGTAACAAACTGTCCAACACCTTCATCCTTGTATTGGATTATATAGTCGTCACCAAGTTCCGAGTCACGTGCAGACCTAGTGACTTTAATAATGACGGCTGCAATTGACTTCTTGGGCAATATTCGATTGAGTGACTTTGAATAACCTGCGCTTAAAGTAAATGCGACTGTGCAGGGTTTGTTAGCAGGAAGCGAGATGTCAGAAAGGTTCCCTCGAATTCTACATCCGATTTCAGATATATCGATAACTGTTGCTTCATAGCTACATCTACCAATCCTTAATGAAACATCAAGTGGCAGGTTGTATCTCTTGGCTCTTCGAATCTTCGACTGACTTATCTCTGATGCCACGTTCGACTCTCCCTTCCTCGTATTGTGTAAGAACGTGATAATATATAGAAAGTATAAACCATTAACACATCACATTAATATATGAGCACAATCTTCCTCGCTCCACAAAATTCCGCATTTTTAGTATATATATAATCATAGATGCCATAATGATCATATTCTGTCAACAAAAAAAACGATCAACCGAGGGAATAATAGCTAATCATCTATCAGGTTGCCACTGGTACTCGCATAAAAGAAACGATATACCGCTTTTTCTGGCGATATTATTGTCGTGATTGTTGAAAAAGACAAGAAAAAAGTAATTTTCGTATTTAGGGAATATAAGGTCGGAAATCACAGGTTGCGTTTCGCAAATCGCAAAAAAGTCACCCCATTTCGGATTGCAGGCTGACAACTCGCCTGAGAAGAGGTATTAGGCCATCGTCACGTGTTTACTGCCTTTTGTCATTTGAGGTTTGGATTTGTTTAGAGCTTCGGATTTATTGCTCAGTGCTTCTAATTACGAAATGTAAATCAGCAATTAGTGCCGTGTCTCCGACATTTTTATCGAATTGTCTTGAAATTTGACCTGTTTTATGGTATAATACCTACCATATTAGCCAGCAGGCTAACGCAAACCGCCAGCAGGCGAAAGTTTTAGCGGAGAACCGCACGTTTTCGTATCAGCAGATACACGCCAAAAAGCATTATCTTTCAAGCCAGACAAGGTTTTGAACATTTACATTTGTGTAATTTTGATTTGTTTAGGATTTAGTGCTTAGTATTTCGGATTTCAAACTACCAGGTAACTCCTTATGAAACATGATCTTATAATCAATCGTCTGTATTCTGTAGTCTGTCATCTGTCGTCTGTCCTCTGTCGTCGGCCCTCTACATCTGTCGAGAACCCTCTACAAATCAGCTCTTTTTATGCAAAACAAACCCAATCTTGTCCGCCGTAGGCGGATTGCAAATGAACTTAAGTATCTTCTCAAAAAAGACTTATGAAAAAAAATGCAATTGGACACTTGGTGAAAACAAACCCAATCAAACCCAAACAAACCCAATTCAAACCCAAACAAACCCAATTTCAAAGCCAATTTTTTACCCCCTTGATTAGAGTGTTAAGCACTCTAAGGGGGTCTATCCCCTTGTTTAGAGTGCCTTATACTCTAAGGGGGCCTGTCCCAAGGCAGTGGCAAGCATTTTTTGCTCATCAAAGGTCAAGGGTTGATTTGCCTTTGGGTAAGTCAAAGCAGACCGTAAATTCCCTGCCATCCGCGTGCCACGTTTGGCTTTCCAATTGCAGTGGTTCCTTTACACGCCGTAATCGAACAGCATTATTGTTGGCAATCAGCTTGGGAATGGTTGGCAAATCGCTTTTTATTCGCACAGTAAACCGCGTTGTAGCAAAGGGGGCGTTGAAAGTTATGCTGCCGCCCTGCTTTTCAATCTTTGTCAGCTCCTTAGCTGCCCAATATCGAGCGATCTCACTCTGCTTCATCCACAGCAGATTGTCATACCGGGCGTGTATCCGCCGGACTACTTCTTTAAAAATGTTAAAGCCAATTTCCTCGCCGTTGAAGTATACGCCGGGCCAATGGCAGACGAGTATTGCCGGCTCACCCTTGTCGATGACCTGCGGCAGTCTGCCGCCTTTGAGGTCTTGGGTTATGTGCTTATCCACCGAGCCCGGGACCAGGCCGTCCCAGCCGCCGAACCAGTCGCCGGTACAGCCGATGATGGACACAACGCATTTCGGATTATCACCATCAAGGCCGGATGCGTACTGAACAAGAGGGGCGACACTGCGGTCATCGGTGAAAAGGTCGCGGAAGTAGTGTGGAATCTCAGCATTGAATACATCGCGGCACGACTGCAGCGTCGCCTTGGCGAGGTTGTCGCGGTTCTGGCTGCCGAAGCCGCCGGGCGTCGTGATGCCTTCGCACGGCAGGCCGACATTCTTTAGGATTCGCAGTGCGTAGGCCATGTAGTCGGCGAGCTCATCGGCGGATTTGTCCTGGCTCCAGCCGGCGTTCTCGATGTAGTAGCCGGTTCGCTCCGGATAGGGTCGGCCGGTCTTGATGTTGATGACCCAGGTGTGGCTTATCATCTCCGGATGAATGTCCCAGTCGGGCATCATGAGTTCGCGGACAAGCTTAAGGCTGTCGTCCAGCTCCTTTTGCGACCAGCCGGGAAGGCAGCGGTCCAGCCAGCCGACGCAGGCCGGGTACGGTACGATGCTGTATTTACCCTTGACCTTGTACTCACGGCACCACTGACCGAACTTGCGCACAAATGAATCGGGTATCTCTCGCGGCAGTTTTTTCCAGTCCTGCTTGTACCTATCCGGCCAGGCCGTGGCGAAGTGTGGTATGCCGAAGTGAGCCATGTTCACCAGGCAGGTCGAATCGTCGATAATCAGGCTGACCGGCACACGGTTCTGCGGGTTGAGTACGGTAACATCGGCGGCCTGCATTGGCCGTTCGCCTTTGTCCTGAGCCATCACAGGCCTGCTGCGGATAACATAAGCGGCGCCTGCGGCTGCCAGCGCTGTTATCTTTACAAAATCGCGTCGAGTTACCCGCCGTGCCGTCGACGTGGTCGACGACCCATCGCGGCAGGTTTGTTTTTGCTTATCCATATCATATCCTCCATTGGATTTTAAAAGATTCCCTATCTTGATTTCGGATAAATAACAAGATTTGAAAATTATATTTGATTTGTACTCACGATGCAACTTTTTCGGAGGAGAATTTCGCTCTGTGTATCGTCCGTTTCATTTTCTACTACATTTATAACGAAAAGATATATTATTTGCCGATGCAGTAGAGATTTTCGGCGGTACGGATGAACAGACGACCATCAGCGATGGCAATCGAAGACTGAATTGGACCTTCTTCTATTTTTGTCTGGAAGATAATCTTGAACTCATCGTTGTCTGCGGCGAGCACTACGATTTCGCCGGTTTCGTTGATACAGTAGAGTTTGCCATCTGCACCTGTCAGAGAGGCGCGCCAGGGACCACGTCCGCCGATTTTGCCCTGCCAAATTTGCCGGCCGGTTTTCGGGTCAAGGCAGGTTACCACTTTTCCGTACCTGATGCCGTTCAGCACATACAGGCGCTTCTGATAATAAAGAGGCGTGCCGGCATCGGGTGAAGGGCCGTCAAATTCCCAGACGATGCGGCCCTGAGATGGATTATCAGGATTGGGGGGTTGAAGAGCAAAGACGCCGCCATGTTTGTGTCGGGTGCCGAAAATCAGGCCATCGCCGGTGACAAGAGAAGGAATGATACGCGAATCTCTGACTTTGGATGTGTGGTATTCAAAACGCCATAATTCTTTCCCGGTATCCGGGTCGTGTGCGGTGACGAAGTCAGCACCTGTATTGAGGATTTCGGCGCGTCCATTACGAACAAAGGGAATTGACGTACTGTAGGTTTCCATACCCTCGTCGAATGCGTTGGTTGGTCGCTGTTGTTTCCAGAGGGTTTTGCCTGTTCGTAGGTCCAGTGCCATCAGGTACGAATCGAGAGGTGCATCAGCCTCAGGTCGTTGATAAGGTTTGTTGCGGCGAACCGCAAGGATGAAGAGTTTGTTTTGGTAAAGCAGCGGACTGGAACTATATCCGAATTTTAGGGCCAGATTACCGTATTCGGTTTCAATGTTCCGCGACCATAGCTTGTTCCCTTTATAGTCGAGGCCGACAAGGTCACCACTGCCGTACAGGAAAAATACGTTTTTTCCATCGGTAACCGCAGAAGGCGAGGCCATATTATTGCGTGTAAATCTGCGAGAATCCGACCCGACATGTTTTTCCCATAACTTTTTTCCGTCCCGGGCGTCAAAGCACAGTGCGACGAAATCGGGACTTGACTTGACCGTTGAACTGACGAACACGTGGCCGTTACAGATAACAGGAGTAGCGCCGCTGGGACCGGGAAGCGGACTGACCCAGGCGATGCCTTCGGTTTGACTCCAGGAATCGGGGAGGTTTTTTTCGTTAGTCGAGCCATTAAAAAACGGTCCGCGCCATTGGGGCCAGTCAGTGGCTAAAAGCGGCGCAGACATCACCAATATTGTAACGATTGTCCAAAGTAAAATTGTCTTTTTTGTCATTTGTTATTTCTCAATAGAGTGTCTCTAATGTTTATAGGCGAGCTTGGTCCGAGGGAGCTGTGAGCGGTTTACGTTACCGATCCATATCGCGGCCCCAGACTTTGCGCCAGTTTCTTACCATATTCTAATAATGAGGTACGTTGCTCTTCAGAGAGTGGTTTGTATTTTTTTGCAAACTCTACATTTTGTATGGCTTGTTCGACAGTGTAAGGGCCAACTACGGCTACACTGACGTTCTCGAGGTCAAGCGCATAAGCCATAGCCTGCGGCAGATAAGCGGGTTCGGTAACACAGCCGACGAAGCCGCTCCTGTGATTTCGGAAGCCGCCCTTGATGCCGGCATAGACCTTCATAGCCACACAGCCGACGTTGCGTTTTTTCGCTTCGGGCAAAACCTTACTTTCGAAATCATAAATGTTCCTGTCGGCGTAATTCATCACGCACATAATCACATCAATCTGGTCGGTCTTGAGCATACGGACGAAGTTGGGCGGTCTGTTATGGCCTGATATTCCAACGAAACGTATCTTGCCGGTTTCCTTCTGCTTCAAAAGATATTCAAGGACGCCATCCTTGGCCAGAACGCGGTCAAGATTTTTGCTGCCTATGCTGTGGATATGGACGAGGTCGAGGTGGTCGGTTTTAAGCCGGCGCAATGATTCGCTCAGGGAACGCTCTGCTCTATCTGCACTATCAGTAGATACCTTTGTTACGACAAACAACTTGTCACGGTGTTTCGGGACCAGGTGCCCAAGAATTTCTTCGGCGTTGCCGTATATCCTCGCGGTATCGATATAGTTAACGCCGCGGTCGATGGCTTGGCTAAAGATTTTAATGCCCTCCTGAACATCAATGGGACCTTCTCCGACCGGGGCTGTTCCAAGGCCGAGGATGGTGACCTTCTGGTTCGTTCGACCGAGAACTCGTTTCTGCAATTCGCTGACCGGCTGAGCGGATGCCTGCCGCTGAATTGCAGCGAGGGCCAGTCCGGCACCGGCGCAGCCGGCCCTTTTCAGGAATTCGCGCCTGCCCATTGCCTCGCCCTGCCGTGATAAGTCGCTGCCGGTCAAAGCAACGTATGGTTTGTGAATAACATCTTTTTTCATAATGTTCCCCCTTCTAAATTAGTTTGTGTTGTTAAAGCAGTATCTGTCATTCCCGCCCCGCATCGTGTGCGGGATAAACTCCAGCGGGAATCCAGCTTTTTCGCTCTGGACCCCTGCTTTCGCAGGGGTGACATCGTTGGTTTTTTCTTTCCGAAACAGGTACTAATTCGCTTCTTTCTCAATAAAATGCGTTTCTTACTTCTCCACGACAGCTCTTTTCTGAGCTCCATTTTTCAAAACAAAAAAGTTTTTTGCATCGTAAAGCTGGTTTCCAACCAGGAGAATGTCTTTTGTGGTTTTTCCCTTAAGTTCCAGAAAGCTCTCTGTTCCGGGAAATGCCCTGCATCCGTGGATAAAGGCATCTTGTACGTTTTCCATCCGGACGATCGGCTCATCCGCGAGCGGTTTTGTTGTTTTGATTCCATTGAGCTCGATATTTTTACAGTTCCTGATGTCGAAAGCAGGCCCTTTGTTCGTGTTGACCTGCACGTTTTGCAGCTCAAGACCCACAGTGCTGTCACACAGTAATCCAACGTCGGTTGAGGCCACCACGTCGGTTATACGCAGTCCCTGTATGGGCATTTCGGGCAGGCCGAGGATTTTCGCCATACACGGTGACTTCTTGATAGTAAAATGGCTTATGGCAATGTCACGAAAGATTGGAGTGCGCTGCGAAACAGGCTCCTGGTCGGTCTTTGTGTAAAAAGTCGTGATGTAGATTGGCTCTCTGACGTTTTCGACTACAAAGTTGGAGAAACGAATGTTTTCCACGACGCCGCCTCGGCCCCGTGTGCTCTTGATGCGGACAGCACGGTCGGTTCCCACGCAAACGATATTGCTGGCGGTAACGTTGCGGACATCTCCTGACATTTCGCTGCCGATGACTACGGCGCCGTGGCCTTTGTACATTACACAATTGGTAATAGTGACATTCTCCGTAGGCCTGCCTTTCTGCCTGCCCTCTTCATCTTGTCCGGATTTCAACGTGATGCAGTCGTCGCCTGTGTCGATAAAGCAGTTCGAGATTCGCACATTGCGGCAGGATTCGGGGTTCACGCCATCGGTGTTTGGACCGGATTCGGGATTGATAATCGAAATACCGTCAACCACGAGGTTTTCACAACCAACCGGATGGACCGTCCATGAAGGAGAGTCGACGATAGTAACTCCCTGGAGCAGAACATTGCGGCAGCGATAGAGGTTAATCACCCGCGGCCGACCATAGGTAAGAATCTTTTTTTGGCCTTCCTTTTTTTTGTTATCACTACGCAAGGCATCCCACCAGGGCTTACCCTGACCGTTAAGAGTGCCCCTGCCGGTAACGGCGATGTTTTCGAGGTCGATTCCGGTTATCAGGCTCGAACGTTTGGTGTCATCTGATTGTATCCGCCAGTGTGGTGTAAACGGCGGAAAATCCTCGAAGTTGGTGCTCGCCAGCAACGTTGCTCCTTCACCGATGTGCAGCGTTACGTTACTCTTGAGAAAGATTGCGCCTGAGAGATACTTTCCTGCTGGAAAATGCACCGTACCGCCTCCCGCGGCCGCACAAATATCCACGGTCTTCTGGATGGCCTCGGTGCATAGGATTTTCCCATCCCCCACTGCTCCATAATCGGCTACGTTAAAGAAAGGCGAGGTCTTGGCCGCCTGGGAAACAGATGCATCCGAAAAAAGAATAAATCCTACAAAAAGAGCTGATAAGATTGAGGTGAAGGATTTTCTCATGGCTGCTCTTTCCTTATAATGTCAATCGCTTACTTTGCTTCAATCAACAACACCCAGTCATTACGGTCAAAAGTCTTAAAAGTCTGTGGGGATTTTTCGAGCTTACCGGCGTCGAGCCAGCCGCCGGTGCGGGGGTGATACCAGCGAGCGGTTGCGTTTTTGTTGAGTGAATCGGTCTTTAGAGTGACGGAGCCGCCTTCAGGGAGATAGACTACCAGCAGGTCCCCTTCTTTTGATTTTGCGGCCGCTATGAATTTAGAGGCATCTTCTTTCCCCGGTTGTTCAGTGAGGATTTCCGGCGCAGGGACCAGCCGCCACCATTCGATTGACTTGAAGAGCTGGTGCAGGTACTTCATGCTCAATGCGCCGGGAAGGTCCTTTGCGATGTACCATGGTGAGCCAAGACCAGTGCTGATGTGGTCAGCCGGGGCTTGTACCTTTGTATGCCAGCCCCAGATTCCCTGACCGCCGTAGGTTACTCCCGCCGTGGGAGAAACCAGGAGGCTCCAATAAGCGGCACGACGGACCGAATGGTCGTTATGGACTTTTCGATTGGTGTAGCCGTTGTGCGCTTCGTAGTTGGGCTCGATATTGATAACGGGCAGGTTGGGTTTGTTGTTCCATTCGGAGCCGGGAGGACCCTGGTTTAGCCAGCGGAAGGTTTTTTCGTCGTCACCGTGTCCGCTCTGGTAACCGATGAAACTAAACCACGGCTCATTGCGAAATTCCTTGCCGACCCAGCTTCTTCCCCCGACGTGCATTGTCGCCAGGCGATGCTGGCCTTTGTTAAATACCGCACGACCGACTACCTTCCAGGTTTCAGCGTTTTCTCCACTGTAATTACCGTCACCGCCGAGGAACCAGATTACCTGATGGGCACCGTATCTGGCTATCATGTATTCGGCCAATACGATTTTCTGGTCTTCGGGCAAATAATAGCCCGGATTGTCATCGCCCCGGATCGCCCAGAGCAGGACGGGTACGGCAAGAAGCCCCGCGTCATTAATCGCATCCATGTATTTGTCCAATCGCTGAAAATATGGAGGATTGACGGCGACTTTGTCCTTGCCCAAAAAAGTGGGATTTCCCTCCGCGTCTGTTTTGGTCATACGCCATTGGGTCATTACAAACTGGATGGCAGTAAATTCTTTCCAGACGCGGTCTTTGAGGAAAATATTCCAATCATTCAGGTCCGAAAGGGCTGGACCGCACCAGACGGTATCGGCCAGCCAGAAAAAAGGAGTACCATCAGCGTGCTCGAAGTATCGCCGATTGTCAGAAAGACGTAATTCTCCATACCGGTAAAGTGGAAGAACACCCCGGTATTTTTCACATTCAAACGAGCCGGTTTGATCGTGAAGTCCTTTATTATTTGTGTCCGAGCATATTGTTTTATATGTCCACTTGCCCAGTTCATCCGGCGAAAAGCGTACACGCCATACACGGTTTCCGTCCCAGAAGGCAAGGAAAATTCTTTTGTTCCCGCTCGGCGAAGTAAATTCTACCGTTACCTTAACGTCCTGGACCAGATTATTATAGTCCTTTGAACTTTGAAACGTGTCCTCGAAACGGGTCCATTGTTCAACGACATTGTTTGCGGCCAATACCGAGGTGTCACAAAAGAGTGTCAGAATAAGTCCGACAACGAGAATGAATGGGAGAATATTAATGCGTTTCATTTTAGTCTCCTTAATGCTCTGTTGAAAACGTGGATTGTCATTCTGAGGCGAAGCCGAAGAATCTCATTTCCTGAGCCATAAAGAGATTCTTCACTCCGCTGCGCTCCGTTCAGAATGACAGTTTTTGTGGCTTTTCAACAGAGCATCTCCTTAAATTTAACCACTTTATTTTCCAGATGCCTTTACCGCATAAAGTTTCTTCATTGTAGCAATGTATAGTACGCCGTTGGCGGCGACAGGTGAGCCGTGTATGGGGCTGTCTAACTTAATTGAGCTGATAATCTTCTTGTTCCTGTCGGCGGCAAACACCCAGAAATTACCACGCCGAGTGCCGATATAGACTTTTCCATCGGCCACAAGCGTTGAGGCCCAAATTTCGTCTCCGGTATCGTGGGTCCAGTAAGGTTTGCCGGTTCCGGCATTTACACAGTGTATATGTCCCCCACAATCGGCAACAAAAACCAGACCATCCTGGACAGACGGCGTCGAACAGCAGTGGCCGTTGAGCTCGTATGACCAAAGCTCATCGGAGTTTGTTAGGTCGGCTGTTTTAGTCGCATCGATACACTTTAGCCAGGACTGGTTCTTGCCCCACCAGATGTCACCTCCGTAGGTTATATACACCCGACCTTTATGGAAAACCGGCATACTCTTAATATTACTCGGGCTTTCCCGGCGATTTCTAAGGTATTTATGCACGTTTTCTTTCGGGGCCGTGGGGTCGCAATCGAACCGCCAGAGGTTTTTCAGTTTCTGTACGGATGCAGTCTCTGGAACAGTCTGTAAGGCCTCGAAGGCATAGCAGACACCATCGCCGCCGCAGAAAAATACCATAGACCGGCCGTTGACTTCGCCCGCTGCAGGCGACGACCATGTGCTATGGAATATACGCGGGCCAATCCGCTCCGCATCCTGAGCTGCCAGCCGACCTGTCATCTTGTCGAGCACAATCAAACTCGGGGCATCGGTTGCGGGAATAAGCTGGTGTTTGTCGTTAAGACCGTTGCTCGTGTTAATGTATAAGAACCGGCCGTGCAGGAGAATCGAACTATGTGCGGCATCGTGCTGGTGAATCCCTACCTCTGCATGCATGTCGAAAAGCCAGATAATGTCGGCATCCGTTTTGCTAACCTCATTAGGCTCGGCGTTTCGCGGGGTCATATGCCGACCTTCATCCTTATAAGGGCCATCGTTGCCGTCGGTCAGGCCTTTGAGGTCGAGACACATTACCTCGCCGCGATTGCTCACGATATAAACTCTGTTGCCTTCGACAGTGGCCGGTGAGCAGATACCTGAGCGTGGCCAGTCCCGATATAAGGCGGGTGTCAGCTTAGGAACTACAAGCTGCCAGCAGAGGGTGCCGTCTTTTTCATCCAGGCACAATAACACGCCGCGGTCTCCTTTGTGCCGAGGGTCTCGCGGCCTGTCGTTGTTCGTGCCAATCAGTACCCTGCCGCCGGCCACCACCGGAGTTGAGTAGGTTTCTGTACCAAGATCGGCCACCCATTTTACGTTTTTGCCGGTGGCTGGGTCAAAGGTTTCAGGCAGGCCCGTTTCATCCGAGACCATGTTCCGTGAATATCTCTGGCCCCACTGAGGCTGGTCATCCGCATAGACGGCAGAAATGACGATTAGGCTAAAGATTAAGGTGGGGATTAATAACTGCCTGGATAGTATTTTTCTTTTCAACATTTCTTATTACCATCATATTGAAATTGTAAAATATGGGCAGGAGATACGAAATCACCGACCGGAATAATAATAACTCAAGAAGGGATTAATTGGAAGCATAAAATAAATCGGTTTTGGAGCATTCGCTGAAGCCTTTCATATTGAAAAAGGTGTTTGCCATTACCAACTCCGGTAATATAATCCGTACATCTGAGAGTAGTTCTTCCCTGATATAGTTTAATGGCTGGTTCCATGACCATACTGTCAAAGCGATTATAAAAATATTTCCAAGAAGAAAACAAGACATCGGCGGAGAAAAAAGGAGCATTATGAAACACAACAAGTTAATAGTTCACACGCCATTACTGTTTGTGTTTTTCATTTGTATGGTTTGGCTTCTGACACATAGTGGGTGTAGGGCCCGAAGGATGTCAGAGACAGAAGCATCCACGGCATTCAGGCGGTACGTATTGAATCCTATCCCAGAGTCTGTGACAAACATAAGAGCCGATCAGCCGAAGAAGATCAGGGGCTATAGATATACTTTCCGGTTCAAGATAAACAGAGACGACCTGGGGCTGCTCATTAATTCGCGACCTTTTATGAGAGTCTGGAATGTAAAATATAAAAACAGGAACCTTTCGTGGTACTGGGAACGCGGCGATGGTAACTATGGGATACCTAAGTATGGGAGTTCTATGGTATGCTATAAGTACACACGTGAGCCTGATTGGTTCAGACCAGGACTATAGGACAATCCTGAGGCATACGCATTCTCGAAGGAAGGTGATCTGGTGAATATTCAAAGGTTTGGTAAGGATACAAGTGGTCCGGTAGAGATCCGGGTTCTGCTATACAATGAGAAGGAAGCTGAAGCCTATTACGTTGTGGAGTTCTATGAGAAGTAAAGTTTTCCAAAATGGCGGATTAACGTGCCAATTTCAACATTAGGTGCGGTTCCTTAAGCAGATTAAGAAAAAAAGTCTCACGTAACCGATATGGAAAATAGGAACAGTGGGGCTGTTGAAAAAGGCTTTATATTAAATGCTCAGAGTGTTACTTAATGTTTTTTAAAAAAGCTATCAGCTCTTTTTTAAGCGCTGGATATTCCTTTGGATTCTTTTCTCTGAGGTTATTAGATTCACTGATGTCCTCTTCGAGATTATATAGTTCAATGTCGGCATCCTTCAGTTCGGCGACAGTTTGGTCCCATTGAGCCCTTGATAACCTTCGCATTTTCCGGCTCCGTTACCACTTCCAAACGTTTTTTATTCTGGCCTCAAGCGCTTTTCGCACTTCTCTGAAATCTGGTTTATCGGCGAGATTTTCCTTCTCAGTCCAGCCGTCCGCCATCTCGTATAATTCCGGCGGACGTGATTCATTCAATATCAGCTTCCACTGGCTCGTGCGCGCCATAGCCGTTCTGTTCTCATCTTTCCAGGTAAGATTTTCTACGCGGGTGTGGAAAGGTACATCGCTATCAGGGTCGTAAGCCGGTTCAGGATTGTCAAAGTAATTCGGCGGTAAATCACTATAGGCGGCGGATGCAAAGACTGTAAAATCTCTTTCTTTTTTCGATTCACCCCGCAAAAAGGATTTTAACGACCTTCCTGGAAGCTCGCCGTTAACTTTACCGCCGGACAAATCCGCTAACGTGGGAAATAGGTCAACGCCCTGTGCCATATTTTTCATGTGAATGCCTCGGCTAACCAGGCCGGGAGCATACCATATCATAGGAACGTGCAGCAACGCATCATAGAGAAACATACCTTTTCGAACCATACAATACTCACCCATAAAATCGCCGTGGTCCGAAGTAAAAACTACGATTGTATTTTCAACGAGTCCTTTGTTTCTTAAAGTTTCTAAAATCCTGCCCACCTGGTAATCCACACCCCATTCTATCGCAGCATAGTAATATCTCATTGTCTCGGTCAGGTCCGTATCTTTTATGCGGTCGTAATGGAGGGCTCGACATTGTTCATCCAGCCTGGCACATAATTTTTTGGGGTGCACAAACGGCGGAAGGACCATATCCTTGCCGGAGTATCTGCTTGTATATTCCGAAGGCGCCATATAAGGCGGATGCGGGTCGAAATAGCTGATATGAAGAAAAAACGGCTCATTCTTTTTTGTGCTGTTTATGAACCTTATAGCATCATCTGTGTTCATACGCGGATGGCACTTTTCTTCGGGCCATAAGGTGTCACTATGCCAATACGGCGGAACAAATTTACTATAAGCCCTGAAAGGTTCCCGGGCCCTAATCACACACAAATCCAAACCCTCAAGAACCTTTTTTGAATATGTGTGATTTTTGCCGACCCATCCTACGCGGTAACCGCGCCGGCGAAAATGGCCTAACATAGAGCCGGAAAGCGCTTCTATTAATTTCCCGCTCTGATTCGTAAGTTTGCCGTGCTGGTGTGGATATAGTCCATTAAATAGAGTGACCCTTGACGGAGCGCAAACGGAATTATTAACAAAATAGTTTTCGCATAATGCTCCTGCCGCCGCCATCTTGTCTAAATTAGGGGTGCGGGCATTTGGATGTCCAAGGCAGCTCAGGGCATCGCCGCGCATTTGGTCACAAATGATAAAGACGACATTTGGTGGTGGGTCGGAGCTTCTTCCCTTCAGGATTGACGGAGCGGTGAACGCCGCGAGGGCGGCCGCCGATGTTTTTGCCGTTTTCCTCAGGAAATCGCGTCGATCGAGAGTATTGCCCATACTTAACCTCCTTATCGCGTTCAAGTCTTTGCCAATGTTACTCGAAAATTATATGTTCTTGCAATTGCTTTATGGCTGGTCGGCGCCAGACCTACGCGCGGCTTGTCTATTGATACAGTGCAGTATAGTCGAAACAGGCAGACCTATTTCCATTTGCATTTGCGATTTGTCAGGCGATGGTCGCCGTGGCAATCAGTACAATACTTTTCATCATTATTACCCGCGAAGAGAGGCTTGTGTTGCTCGGTGTCGATTTTTTCCTTAGTATGACAGCCCATACAGAACGGATTGATTTTTGCCTGAGGATACATTATGTCCGGCGCAGTACCGTTTTCGCCTGAGGCCCAGGATTCATCTGCGATGTGCTCGTCGGATTCACCGTGACAATTCGCACAGCCAATGTCCACTCGTGCATGAGTGACGGCGATATCCTCATCCATGTAGTTGATGTGGCAGACAAAGCATCGGCTGTTGTCGGCCATCGAACCCGTGGACGAATTCTCGCCCGAGGAATCATCAAGCAACAGCAGTGGTTCATCATCGAGCAGCAGAGGCTCATTACCAGTTACGGCTTCCGGGGCCGCTGCGGTTACTGGATCGGCTGCCGGTTTTTGGTTTGTCTTTTCTTTTTGTGCAGACTTTACTTGTTCACAACCTGTTCCGGCAACAGCAACTGCCGCCAGAATAAACGTCAAGAAATAGTATTTCATACCTTCTATCCCTGTATTTATTTAAACGGCAAGGTGGGCACTATTGCTTTCCCTCATCACGAACTGTTAATTGGACGAACATTACCGATTAGACGTACTCCCAGCTCCTGAGCCACTGGTAGTTGCTCGGCAGTTTCGCCAGGGCCTGCTTGTTGGCGTTGTCCAGTTCTGCCTTTTCCTTCAGGTCGAGCTGGCGGCGTTCCATCACGGCCTTTGCGACGTTATCGACGTAATGGATACTGTTCATTCCAGGGATAGGGATTACGGTGTTGGTGTTCAGGATGTATCTAATCGCCAGGCGTGCGCGTCGGTCCTTTTCTGTCTGGTCGCCTCTGCTGAAGAGTGAGCCGGCGGCGAAAGGCTTGATACCGAATGCACCGACGTCCTGCTTCTTGAGGGTCTCGAAGACACTGTCTTTCGGAGCGGCCTTACTCATCGTCGTGAAGGGGAAGCAGATACAATCAATTTGCGGGAAATACTCAATCATAAACTTTATCCATCTGCGGTCGTGTGTTGAGAAGCCGATGAAACGGGCCTTGCCCTGTTTTTTGGCTTTTTCCAACGCATCAACGACCTCGCAGGACGTATCGAACGAATGTCTGCCGCCGGGTTCGTAACAGGTGATACGCCACAAATCAGTATATTCCTGGTTCGATTCTTTCAGCAATCCATCCAGCACTTCGAGCAGCTTTTTGGAGGTGCGGAACTCCTTCTCGCGTACCTCGTTGCCGCAATGGGACAGAGCCAGATACATCTTGTCGCGTCGTCCCTTCAAGGCCTTGGCATCTCTGATTACCTCGCTTCTGGTGCATGCGTCGATGTAGTTTATACCAATGTCGATACAGCGGCTGACAATTTCATTGCGTTCGGCCTGGTTGCTCTTGGAGTGCCCGCCGAGGCAGACGGCTGAGACCATAAGATTGGTCTTGCCCTGTCGGCGATATTCCATATTTGGGTTGTAATTGAGAATCCTGGATGTGTTGACGGCCTTGGCATTTTGGCCAATTGCACCGAGGCCGGCAGCTATACCTGCTGCTGCTATTGCGCTATCACGCATAAACTGGCGCCGAGTAACTCGAATATTGTCCATTGTTCATCTCCTTTCGTAATCTTAGAGATTGTCATCATTATTTGGGTAATGGCTTATTGCTCTGCAATTTAAACAGGGCGTTTATTTCGTCCTCCGAAAGAGCACGGTCGTAGATACGGACATCGTCGATGAGGCCTTTGAATTGTATGCCTATCCTGACATCCAAATCGCTGCCTGTGTCGATTGGCCAGAGGTCCAAAAGACCGATGTCATGGATTTCCGCCGGCTCACCATCTTTATAAAGTTTGACATCATCATGGAGATTCGGCAGTTCGGCCTCCTCCACTACCGCTGCAACATGATGCCACTTATCGTCGTCGGTTTCGTCGTTAATATAGAGATACCCACCGTTGGGTGTTACGCCTATACTCCCCCTGATGAAACCGAATATCCACATCTTACCGTAATCATCCGAGCCCCACGATAAGATTTCGCCATTTGACTCTGTTGTTTTTATCCAGGCCGCAACGGTGCGGGGTCGCGTGCCGGTAACGCCCTTGTATTTGATTATCTGTACGTAACCATCGTCACGGTCGAACTTCAGTGCTTTTCCTACCCTGCCTGAGACCGAGTTTTTTTCGAACGACAAACCACCTTTGAGGGTGCCCTTTCGGTTGTGCTTCGAAGAGTCTGCGGCAGTTTTGCCTGATGCCTCATCGAATTTCCACCAGCCGGCAAGATTTGGGTCAGTATCAAGGGTTCCTGGCTTGTCTTTGCCTTGGGCAATAGTACCCAACACCAGGCATAATACTGATGCTAAAACAAAAGAAATTAAAAAGTAATGTCTTCTATGCATGATACCTCTCCTAAATATCATATTTCCCATTTCTATCTGTTCAGCTTTGCCGCTGTGATTTAATTTTAATTTAGTCAGTATATCAAATTTATCTCGGAAATCCAACTGCTATGGCTTTTTTTCACAGTTTTTATTCAAGCGAAGCTATAGGTCAACGCCGGCCGCCACATTCCTTTGAAAAAATTTTTCTTGACGAGAAGGTAACTATCTGATATAAATATTATTGTTATGGTCTACGGTTTTTTAGCTTCTGAGGTACGGAATATCAAGTAAAGGAGGAGTTTTTTGTATTATGCGAGGCACAGGGCTGGAACAGCAGCTTTGTGCTACATAGTTCAGATTTCTATATTTCAATTAAAATCCCATATTATTTAGTTTCGAAGGAGAACTATTATGTGTAGAAAGATGCTTTATTTATTTCTGGCGCTGGTTTTTTGTCTGGCGCTATCGGCCCATGCCCAGAATATCGTCTGGATCTCGGAGACGAATGCGGATGCCGATCTTGTCTATTTTGACCAGGGTTGGATCGACCTTCTTGAGGATGCAGGGTACACCGTTGATCTCCAGCCAAGCGAATGGACGACCCTCGATGCCGACAATTTAGCGATTCTTGAGTCGGCTGACCTTATTATTGTAGGCCGAAATAGTAACAGCGGTAGTTATGCTACAGATGCAGCGGAGATCGCGCAGTGGAACTCTGTTCCTACACCAATGTTAATGATGACTGCGTACTGGGTCAGGAGTAACCGCTGGCTATGGATAAACAGCACAACCATAGAAGAATTTTCTCCTGAAGCAATGCTACAGGTAGTAGACAGCACCCATCCGGTGTTTAAGGGCATAACACCTGTTGATGGTCTGGTGGATGTCATTGATGAAACCGTTAACAACGGCGAAAATTCTTTTATTATTACCAACGATGTCGGAAATGGAATTTTAATCGCCCAAAGAGAAGACAATGAAGCTGTATGGATCGCTGAGTGGTTACCCGGCATAGAGTTTTACGACGGATCGACTCAGATACCCGCAGAAAAGAGGATGCTGTTTCTTGCCGGTGGCGGGGGAGGCCAGGAAGCCGGCGCACTAAACCTCACCGAGGATGGTCTTAAGATGTTCTTCAATGCGATTGATTATATGATCGGTGCTGAGCCCCGATTAAAAGCCTTCGTGCCGAAGCCATCTCATGGCCAGAAAGATATATCACTCGAACCGGTTCTTAGCTGGAGGGCTGGAAGCCTTGCTGAGACTCATAATGTGTACTTTGGAAAAGTTTTAGATGATGTCAACGAAGCCGGCATAACCGATCCGCGGGGCGTACTTGTCAGTCAAAACCAGGACGATACAACTTATAATCCCGGCCTTCTCGAATTCGGTCAGAGGTATTACTGGCGGGTCGATGAGGTCAATGCTCCGCCCGAGGCCACAGTCTATAAAGGCGATACCTGGAGCTTTACAATAATCAACTATCATGTCGTGGACGATTTCGAGGACTACAACGACTACTCTCCTGATATGGTATTCGAAACCTGGATAGACGGATGGGGGGTCGATACAAACGGTGCCCTTATAGGTCATGATGCAGATTTTTCCAAGGGAGAGCATATTGTTGAGACTACGATTGTTCACAGCGGCGAACAGTCGATGCCATTTTATTACGACAACGATATGAAATATTCGCAAGCACAGATGACATTAACTTCGGGGAGTGACTGGACCAGGGATGGCGTTACAACGTTGTCGCTGTGGCACAGTGGTTATATGGGTGATGTGGGCAGCTTCACAGAAGACCCGGCAGGCACCTATACGATGACCGCTACCGGCGCAGATATCTGGAACACCTCCGATGAGTTCCACTTCGCTTTCAAAGAGCTTACCAGCGCCGGCTCGATTATAGTAAAGGTCGAGAGCGTCGATCAGACGGACCCATCGGCCAAGGCCGGCGTGATGATTCGCGATACGCTTGATGCGGATTCCATCCATGCAATGGTGGTGGTTACACCTGCTCAGGGTGTTTCCTTTCAGCGTCGCAGAACGGCGGGCGCTTCGAGCTTCTCCACGGATATAACCGGGATCATGGCGCCACAGTGGGTGAAAATAGAACGCAACGTTGGCGGTATCGTTACGGCCTCATATTCAGCTGACGGCAGCTCGTGGATACAGGTTGGCACCGAGGGCGTCAACATGAATATTCCTATGTATATAGGTCTGGCAGTGACCGCACATAACACCAGCGAGGTCTGTGAGGCCAAGTTCTCTAACGTTAATATCACCGGTACGGTCTCCGGGCAGTGGACGAACCAGGATATAGGGATAATCAGCAACACTGCTGAGCCGATGTATGTGGTTCTCAATGGCAGCGCTGTGGTCCCTCACGACAATCCGAATGCAGCTTTAATAACTGAGTGGACGGAATGGAATATCGACCTGCAGAAGTTTGCAGACCAGGGCGTGAATCTTGCCAATGTCGAGACGATTGGTATTGGTTTTGGCGACAGGGACAATCCGCAGCCTGGCGGTTCGGGTATAGTGTACATTGACGACATTCGGCTGTATCTTCCCCGGCCGGTTGAGTGACCAATACTTGTTACAGTTGAAAACCCAAGTTTTTAGCTGCCTGGAACGGAAAATATAGAGATAGACTCGGGCAATATTCCAGGTTGAACTGAGAGCAAGGGTACCTCGGCAGGCATGGCAAACGGCTGGGGCCCCACCGACGGTGAGTGGACCGCCTATATGGGCACTGGTACCGCCAATCCCCGGCTCACTGTTCATGTTATCCAGGCCGGAGAGGTATATAGCCTGACATTTGATGCAAAGGAAACCGCGGTCGGTTAGACCGTTTTAGGGGAACTGTATACCGACGTCGGAGCAGAACGGATAGTACTTGCGTCGTCTTTGTCTTCCTCTTTATAAGTCCTGCATAATTAGACTTTTTATTCCTTCAAGCTTGAATACATGACTTGCCATTCCTGCGAAAGCGGAGCAGGGATAACAACGCCACAAACTGTGTTGCTGATTAAAAAACTACAGTTGAGAAAAAACCCACCTACAAACGGCAGATGCATCCGAAAAACGCTTGAGTTCACTTACGGGATTGATAAACAAAACCGGATTTGTTATATTATTCGCCTGTCTATGAATGTAATGATTACCTGGTTACGATGAAAAGGAGATGAAGATGAACAAGTCAAGAAATTCAATTAAGCTTTGGGTGTTGGTGTTTGTGGTATTGATTTGCCTGCTGGGTAGAGTAGTGAACGCTAAATCCAGCATTGTTTTCAAAGGCGACAAGGGCCCTGGTAAGGGCAAGCACATTGTCTTTATCATCGGCGACGAGGAGTACCGCTCGGAAGACTTGATGCCCCAGCTCGCCAAGATTTTGGCTGTGCACCACGGCTTTAAGTGCACAGTGCTTTTTGCCGTCAATAAAGAAACCGGCGAAATCGACCCGCAGACGCTTGATAATATCCCCGGCCTCAAGGTTCTCAATAAAGCAGACCTGATGGTGATGTTTTTGCGTTTTCGCGAGTTACCTGATGAGCAGATGAAATACATTATTGATTATACTAACTCCGGTAAGCCCATTGTAGGATTAAGAACATCAACGCACGCTTTCAATTACACTAAAAACAAAAACAGCCCTTACGCCAAATACAGTTTTCAGAGCAAGGAATTAGACGGTGGGTATGGAAGACAGGTTTTTGGTGAGACGTGGATTAACCACTATGGGCGCCACCAGAGAGAAAGTACACGTGGACTTTTCGCAAAAGGTATGGAAAATCATCCCATTGTCAAAGGCATTGAAGATATCTGGGGCCCGTCCGATGTCTATGGCCTAACAATACTGACCGGTGACAGCAAACCATTGATTATGGGTCAGGTACTTTCAGGTATGGACCCAAAAGATAAACCTAATCCGGATAAGAAACTTGTGCCTGTGGCCTGGACCAAGACTTATACGGGCGAAAAAGGAAAAACTGCCCGTATCTTCACTACCACAATGGGGCACGGAGGCGACCTTAAGAACGAAGGTTTCCGCCGTCTTCTTGTGAATGCCTGCTACTGGGCAATGGAAATGGAAGATAAAATCCCGGACAGGAGCAAGGTTGATTTAGTTGGCGAGTATAATCCCAATCCAATCGGAATGGGCGGCCACAAAAAAGGCCTAAAGCCATCGGACCATGAGCTTGAGTGAATCCCATTTTTTCGTGTGGACTTGACTCCTGATTTTCTGTGGAAAGGACAAGAAAATGAAGCACAGTAAGCCAAGGAAATGTTTGTTTACAATGACAAATACCAAAGGAATCGTGTGTCTTGTGATTACAGCATTTATAGCTGGTTGTGCCTCAACACCTGCCGGGGATAAAACGCAACAGGAAAAACCGGGGGTAAACAAGCTGGTCATTCACGCCGACAAAGGCAAGGAAACTATCAACAGAAACATTTACGGCCACTTCTCAGAGCATTTAGGCAGGTGTATCTACGGCGGTATTTGGGTCGGTGAGGATTCAGCGATTCCGAACACCCGCGGTATCCGCAACGATGTAGTCGAGGCGTTGAAACGAATGAAGATACCGGTGCTGCGCTGGCCGGGCGGGTGCTTTGCCGACGAATATCACTGGAAGGACGGTGTCGGCCCACGTAACCAGCGTCCCACTATGGTCAATACCCATTGGGGCGGTGTAACGGAGAACAATCACTTTGGGACCCACGAGTTCCTCGATTTGTGCGAACAGTTAGGCTGCGAGCCGTACATCTGCGGCAACGTGGGCAGCGGCACCGTACAAGAGATGCAGCAGTGGGTCGAATACATAACTTTTGACGGCAAAAGCCCAATGGCGGATTGGCGCCGCGAAAACGGGCGGGACAAGCCCTGGAAGGTAAAGTACTGGGGAGTAGGTAACGAAAACTGGGGCTGCGGCGGCCGTATGGAGCCCGAGTATTATGCCAACCTGTATCGGCGGTACTCTACATATCTACGTAACTTCGGTGATAACCGGCTATTCAAAATAGCATGTGGAGCCAGAAAGTCGGATTACGACTGGACAGAGGTGTTGATGCGCGATGCCGGAAGAAATATGAACGGTTTGGCTCCCCATTACTACTGTGGTTCGGGTAAAAATAGCCGTTCAGCTACTGAATTTAATGAGGAAGATTGGTTTGCTCAGCTTCAAAGAGCGCTGCTCGTGGATGAAATTATCACAAAGCACGCTGCTATCATGGACAAATACGACCCAAAGAAAAGAGTGGGGATGATGTTTGACGAATGGGGCGCCTGGCACCAGGTCGAGCCGGGAACGAATCCAGGATTTCTTTACCAGCAAAATTCTCTGCGTGACGCCCTCGTGGCCGGCGCCACTCTCAACATACTCAACAATCACTGCGACCGCGTGAAAATGGCGAACATCGCCCAGACCGTCAATGTTTTGCAGGCGATGATTCTGACCGAAGACGAAAAGATGATTCTGACGCCGACCTATCACGTATTCGAGATGTACAAGGTCCATCACGATGCTACGCTGCTTCCCATTGAGCTGCAGCGCAGTGATTATAAATTCGGGGACGAACAAATTCCGGCACTCAATGTCTCGGCATCGAAGGACAAATCAGGCAGAATTCATATATCGCTTTGCAATCTGGACCCCAAAAACTCGGCACGGCTTGTTTGTGAGCTTCAAGGTACCGGGGCCCAGAAAATCACCGGCCGTGTTTTAACCGCTGATATTATGACCGCACATAATACTTTTGACAGACCGGAGGTAGTCAAACCCGCTGCCTTCGATAACTTTCAGTTGAGAGGTAATATGTTAACAGTAACGCTGCCGTCCAAGTCGGTAGTGCTTTTAGGAATTGAATAATCTGCTCTATGGAATAAGCATTGGAAGTACGAATGCCAAAAAATATTAATAGACGCGTTTTTTTAAAAGCTTTGGGCGTTGGGATGGCATCGTTGACATTGCCGGGATGCGCCGAAGGTTTGCAGTTGTCCGGTGGCGGGGAAGGTACAAAAAAGCCGAATATCGTTTTCATTATGGCCGACGATATGGGGTACGGTGACCTCGGCTGCTACAATAAGGATTCGAAGATTCCCACGCCTAATATGGACAGGCTTGCGGCCGAAGGAATGCGTTTCACCGATGCCCACTCGCCGTCTGCGGTCTGCACACCAACACGCTACGGTGTGCTTACAGGCAGGTATTGCTGGCGGAGCCGATTGAAAAGAGGCGTTCTCAACGGTTATTCTCCGGCCTTAATCGACACTCGCCGGATGACGGTCGCCTCGCTCTTGAAGCAACATGGTTATGCCACCGCGTGTATCGGAAAGTGGCATCTTGGCTTGGGTATCGACAAAAAGACCGATTTCAATAAACCGCTTACCCCCGGGCCTAATGCACTTGGCTTCGATTATTTTTATGGGATTCCCGCCTCACTGGATATGACCCCTTACTGCTATATCGAGAACGACCGGCCCGTGGACAAACCCACCTTGACAATTGAAGCCGGCAAAGCCAGTGAAGATGGATGGTGGCGAGCAGGAGCTATCGCACCCGGTTTTAAGCATGTGGAGGTTCTGCCAAGGCTGACAGAAAAGGCGGTGGAGTATATTGATAAACATACCGCCAAATCAAAGGATAGGCCGTTCTTTATGTATTTTGCACTTTCGGCGCCTCATTGTCCCATTGCCCCGGCGGACTTTGTCAAGGGCCGCAGCAAGGCCGGCGGCTATGGCGACTTCGTCGTTGAGGTGGACTGGACCGTCGGACAGGTTGTTAAGGCCCTGGAGCGCAACGGACTTACTCGCGATACGCTGATTATTGTCACCAGTGACAATGGCTCACCGGCAAGGACAAAGGTTAAGCGGGAACCATATTCGATTATCGAGATTTACGGCCATTATCCGAATGGCAACCTTCGCGGCATCAAGGCCGATATCTGGGACGGGGGCCACCGTGAACCCTTTATCGCCCGTTGGCCGGGCAATATTCCCGCCGGCACCACGAGCGACCAGATTGTTTGCCTGACGGATCTTATGGCAACCTGCGCAGCGATTGTCGGTGCCGAGCTTCCTGATAACGCCGGCGAAGACAGTTATAACATCCTGCCGGCCATGTTAGGTCAAAAGCTCAACAAGCCGATACGAGAGGCCATTGTGCATCATTCCAGTATGGGGATGTTTTCCATCCGCCAGGGAAAGTGGAAACTCATACTTGGTCTTGGCTCCGGCGGTTTCAGCAAACCCAAAACATATAAGCCAAAGCCGGGTGAGCCCGAGGGACAGCTTTACAATCTGGAAGAGGATTTCGCCGAGAGCAAAAATCTTTGGAGCGAGCACCCGGAAATTGTTGAGCGGCTGACGAATCTTCTGGAAAAGTATAAAGAACAAGGCCGCACTCGCCCACTCTAAAAAAAGCCGCCAACGAATTCTGAAATCTACAGGAGGACAAATATGAGCTTGAGAAGTTACACACGCCGTTCTTTTCTTAAAGCTGTGAGTATAGGAGCGGCGTCGCTGGCGCTGCCGGAGCCGGCAAAAGGCAGGCCTGGACCGGCACAACAAAATAGGAAATATCCCAATCTACTAATCATTCACACCGACCAGTTAAGCTGCTGGGCGCTTAGTATTTATGCGAAACAAATGACCAAGACACCGAACTATGGAAAAGTCCTCGTAAAGACACCGCATATAGATTCTCTTGCCGAAGAAGGTGTTATTTTTCATAACTTCTTTACCAACAGCGCGGTGTGCACACCTTCACGTGGCTGCCTTGTCAGCGGGCGCTATCCCCACGCACACGGCGCATACAGAAATAATATCGAGATGAACCGCGATGAAGTGACTATCGCCCGTATCCTGCAAAGCAGTGGCTACGAAACCGGATACGCGGGAAAATGGCATCTTGACGGGCCGCCGAAACCGGGCTGGGTCAGGCCGGAGCGCTCGATGGGCTTTGCAGACTGTCGCTTTATGTTTAACCGCGGCCACTGGAAGAAAATAGTAGAACAACCCAAGGGAAACCCGGAAGTCTCACCGTATAAAGTGATTGGTGACGAAAAGACGTTTACCACCGATTGGCTTGCCGATAAGACGATTGAATTTATAACAAAGCCCAGGACAAAATCTTTCTTCTTTATGGTGAGCATCCCTGACCCCCATGGGCCGTTCACTGTGCGTGAACCTTATATGAGTATGTATCGGCCCGAAGATATGACCGTTCCAAACAACTTTAAGGAATCGTCGCCAAAGAAAGGCCGCAAGATAACCGCTGAGGTAATGCGAAAGAGCAAGGCCCATTACTGCGGCCTCGTCAAGTGCATCGACGACAACGTTGGACGTATCCTCGATGCCCTCAAAGACAAGCGCATTCTCGACGATACAATCATTGTCTTCACGACCGACCACGGAGAATATATGGGCGAGCACGGCTTGTATGGAAAAAATAAATGGTACAGAACTGCATACCAAATTCCGTTTATAGTTCGCTATCCAAAGAAGATACGGCCCGGCACCGTGATTAACAACTTCGTTACCAATGTTGATGTGCAGCAAACACTTCTCGGCCTGATGGAAATTAAGCCCTGCGGACGAGAGCAGGGACGGGATGCTTCCGGCTTATTACGCTTGTCCTCGATTCCGATCGGGGAGGGTGAAAAGACCGAATGGACGGACGAGGCGATGATACATCATTCATCGCTTGCCTCGGCGGGAATTTTTACGCCTGAATACGAGCTTGTGCTAAAAGCCGATGGTAATCACATGCTCTTTGACCGCCTCAAGGACCCGGAGCAAATGAAGAACCTGTGTGATAATCCTGATTATAAGGAGGTTATGAAGAACTTAGCCGAGCGCATTCTCCGGCATAATATCGAAGTTGATTCTCCAGCCGCTTCCTGGCTAAAAGAAAAAATCATTGATGGCTAAACATCATATAAAATGCTTAGCCCGCATATTTTATACTTCCTATGATGAGTTTCTTAGTTTCGTAGGACGGGTTTTAACCCATGCGGTTTTCTGCTGCCTACGTCTGGCCTTCAGTGTGCTACCTATTCAGCCGATTCAACCGGCGGAATTTCCTCAAACAAATGCTCAGCAAGAACAATCAGGTCTTGGACATCCACAATGCCGTCGCCCCAGGGCATCGGGCCGATATGGGATGTCCAAGGAACATCGTATCTCCCTGAGTAAGAAAGGTGTATGACCAAAGATTGTTATAAGAAGCTTAGGAATGTATGGATGGTCAGGGGTTAATGAGTAAAGGTTTTGTTGCAAATTTGTTGCAGTACCTTTCTGACGCCCAAAACCCAAAAAGGCCGCCAAGCATAAGTGCTTGACAAGCATGAAGTTAATGAATATCCCCGGTGCGACTCGAACGCACAACCTCTGGCTCCGGAGGCCCAAACGGGATTCTGTAAGGAGTTGTAGTAAAGTGGTTTATGACTGTAAAATAAAGACTTATGAGATCAAGCGAAGACCAGCCGAAGGTCAAAAGAAGGTCAGACGTGCATGTTTGGCACGCACTTTGGCACGCGCTTAGGTCTCAGACTGGCAAGGCCGGTCCAAAATCAGAATCGCTGTGGATACCGACTGGTTGTCGAGTCAGTGTAAGTACGTTTAGACACTGGCTTAGACAATGAACTTACAGATTCAGGCTGTTATTCTACACTTATTTCCATTTGTCAAAACGCAAATAAGGTGCAAAGACTTCCTTTAACTTTGGAAGCTCATCTGTTAATTCTTCAAGCAAACGGGTTTCTTTTTCACCAAGTTCACTCCGCCTTTGGCCAACAGGAAGGGATTCATACTTTTTTTCTGTGGAACGCATATCTAATGCTTTTTTGGCAATGCCGTCAATATATTGGGGAATATCTATACCAAAGAGAAATGTTGAGTCTTGAGTTTTTCGCCTGAATTCATAAAGTTGGTCAAGTTTAAATGTGCCATCTTGAAGTATGACAGTAAGAAACTCTTGTACTTCTTTATATACAGCAAATCGTTTTTCAAACATATCGAGTTTGAATTTCTCTTTAGCGAGTTTATGTTGTTGAACTCCTGTCCATGTAACTATTGTAACCAAAAGTGCCATGATTGACGGGATTAATATTAGCGTAATAAATTCATTCATACTTTAATTTCCCTTTCAACTTATACAAATACGTTGCGACCTGGTCTTCAGGTGGTTTTGCACTATCAAGTTCCGTTGCCAGTTGTAGAAGACCTTTACCCCCAGAAATCATTTTTTCTGCTGCTCCTGAAGGAAGAAAAAGCTTCGTTGCTTCAACTAAGACTCTACCTGTTCCAAACAGCATTCGTCTGATACGCTTCTTCTTGTGTTGTCTCATTCGATTTTCCAGAGACAGCAAAGACCCTTTGATTTTGGTATTTGTTAGAGTATCAGCTTCATGTCGGATTTGTTCCAGGTCATCTTTGTTCTTGATTTGGTGATGAAGTAGCCACGTTAGTTTGAGTATCCCAGCACGGAATTCAAGCAGTTCATCCTCTAACTCAGTACGGGCTTCTAAAACGTCTTCCGCATGGACGGCCCTAACATCAGGTAAGGCAAGTTGGCATATTGCAGATTGTGCCAGCACTTCAGAAAGTGTCTCAGCCTGCTTCATATTAGAAGGGTCTTGTAAATCTACGTCATTAGTCACAAGGGGATACTGGTAGGCCATTGAGGCTAAACAGGACATAATTGCATCATTTATGTCCAATGCTTCTAAAACCTTACCCTCTTTGTTTACGACATCTTCGACTTCTTTAATATTGGCATTAACAAAGTTACGAAAACGTTCAGTTAATACAGGAGGGATACGTACTTTGTGTACTTTCAGTACATCAGTGAGCACCGGAGAGATTTCCTCCAGTGTTATTAGTCGAATGACGTTGTGCTTTGCTAAAAACTGAATCCCGTCTATGAAAGCAAGTCTTTCCTTGGAATCTTGTCTTGTCTGCCAAAACTCAAGAAATGGGGTGGGCTCAGCCTCTGTAGCGAAGAAAAGATGATACAATACTACCTGGTCGTGGAATAGACAAAGGCTTGTCCACTCTCTGATATCTGGAACCGCGTATGTTAAACTGGGATGCCATACCACAATAGATTTGTTTGTCGTTTCTTCGCTCATAATCATAAACTCCGAAGTGGTATACAATAATATTTTCCTTTGGTCTGTAAATCAAGCAAAATAGAACTAAAGATATTGCCATTTAAGCGACAAGCTTTTAGAATATTAATATGGAAAGGGCCGAAATTAAACGTATCGCTGATTATCTTAAAGACCTTGAGGAAGGACTTGTCGAGTGGGATTATCGTGGGATAACCACGCAAGGCCACTTGACCGAACTCTACCGAATCATTAAGCGACTGATGGACGCAACCTTCGAGACCAAAGACCAGCAACTCAAGGTACTTTTGGCAACATTAGAATATAAAGCCCGTAAGTGCAAGCAATGTATCGAGGCAAGGACGGGGGTAAGGAACTAACCGATATGGATGAAGAAGCTGAAACAAAGGCGATAGAGAAATGGCTGCGGATGGTGGATGAACCACTGGCGACAAAAGAGGGAGACAAAAAGGACGCGGAGCCAAGAGATGAATGACTATCTCACTTAAGTTCTTCGACAAAATATTTCCAGTAATGGGTGACCATCTGCAGAATCCGAAGTATGGGATATTTTTCCGGTACTACTCGCGACATGAATGACGTGGTTTTCAACTTGCGGAGAATCTCCAGAAGGTAGTCTTTGGCGGGAACGACTTGTCCTCCGCCAATAGTCCTATGATTCCTATTGCTGCCGTAGAGGATTGCCTTTTTCTCTATCTCGTCTGGAATAGTCAAACCCTCAAACAAGGCTTTGATGTAACGGTCTCCTGTCGCAAATTTCCTTTTGAAACTTTTCTCTCTGTAGTCCCAAGAAGCTGCGCCTCCTTCTGCTTCGACATGGGTTAGGTGATTTGTCACGGGATTAAAGGCCACAATGTCCAGTTCCCCTTCATAACCACCTCTTTCACGTCGTCCGACTCGCTCGTTTCGTTTCACGATGTATCCGTTGTATTCAAGCCATTCAGCAACGAGTTCTTCTAAAAAGTTGTTCTGCATGATTCTTGTCCTTTCTTCCCCCTCAAAAATCTTTAATATCTTCTTTTTCTCCCCATTACCGCACCCAAGCCGAGCAGCTAATTTATAGTGTTTTCCATCTTCGCATCCAACCAATCGTCTTTCCACCACTCTATGTCTCTATATCGATAGTTGCCAACAAAGACGACATCCAAGCAAGTACCAGTCAATATTATAATATCACTGGTCAACTCAAGATTGACATAGCTTTCTGTAATGAAACCTGATTCTTCGTCAGTTTTTTCAAAAGATTCCAACCTAAAAGGTGGTCTTTCGACAGTCGAAACCGTAGCCACAAGAATATACGTATTACCATCAAACGAATCGTGTCTTCTTTGTAGCACTGCTTCTGTCAAACGTGGAACGCACTGCAAAAGCACGTACATAAAGTCGTAGTTTGGCCAATGGTCTCCTACACGTGCTGCAATGACAAACTTCGCCCCTTGTTTCTTAACGTCTACTATTTCTGCAACGAATAAAAAGGGATTATTCTCATCAGACAAGAAAATGCGCTCGAAGTGTGCGGTGAAATTTTCCGTCCCAAAATCCTGTTCCCGGAAATAGCGGTCCCATTCTGCATCAGCGTTATGTTGTTTGACCAGTTGTGATATTTTTTGATGGAGGTCTTTTGCTCTTGCTGATTCTTTTTTTTCTTTGGGACTTTCATACTCACAACTTACGATAACCAGGAGGCTCATTGCCATGATAACAAAGCATTTCACTTTCATGTATAGCCCTTTCAGAAATTGTTGGTAACAGGTTCGCAAGGGTCTGGTTGTTCAGCCCATAATAGCAACTGCTGGCCAGATGAATTTACTCTGCATTTTTTACCTTTCAGAAAAAACGCCTTTCATTGGTTCTTCCACGAAGCAGCGCATTAGAATTGTCCATAATACTATATTCATTTTCTCCCTGACAAGCAAGGAAAGATACAGCTAAACATTGCCATTTTTTCAAAATCTTGTAGAATTACGACTATGGAAAAGGCCGAAATTAAGAAAAGCGGCTGGGTTACATGGTCAGAAGATGAAGTTAAGTTGCTCAAGAAACTTTTCCCACGTGGAAGAGCGAGGGAAATAGTTGAGCAAACTGGACGGCCTTTGTTGGTGCAAGGACTGCGTGCGGGCATATATACGAGAGCGTTACAAGAAAGAGGGAAAGGGCCTGAAACAATATTATCGATATGAGGAGTGCCATCGAGTTGTTGACGGGGTGAAACAAAAGCGATGTTGCAGGTGCAAGAGCTGGAAGGCCGAGAGTGACTTTTACAAAGCACACATCAACAAAGATGGATTGGCGGTGTGGTGCAAAGCATGTGCAAATAAAGCTACCAACAAGTCTCATAAGAAGCGGCGGACGGCAGTAAGGAACTAACCGATATGGACGAAGAAACTGAAACAAAGGCGATAGAGAAATGGCTGCGGATGGTAGATAAGCCGCTGGCGACAAAAGAGGGCGACAAAAAGGGGCGACAAAAAGGACGCGAAGCCAAGAGATAAATAAGGCCTCGCCACAGCATAACCTACCCTCTATCGCCCTATTTGCAGCCCTATACAACGCCCGGACGCACGCACAGGCGAACGAACGCAGTAGATACGCATCTGATACTATCTTGACCGTTTCCGCTTGTTCGGACGCTGTGTTTTGCCCATAATAAATTCCTTATAGTTTTCGTTCAGTCTGGACGATAGAATAATTGGGAGCGGAGCAATTCTATGTTCCGACTTACTAACACGCAAAAGCGGAAACATCTTGCGAGCGAGAGATTTACATCCTTGAAAAAGGAATGTAGATTGAAATGAATAAGCCGGTGTGATAGAGACGTGACTCCACTCCCGTAAAGTTTCAAACGATGAATCTGCATAGTCTTTCATTAGTTTTTCCGTTTAAGCATACAGTCCGGTCATACCCGCTTGCATATCCACAATACTATACCTCTCTATTCTCAAGTTAAAGGAAAAAATAACGGTCTGTAAAAATTATGAAAAAGGAATTGATTGGTCGGCTTAAAGTCCTACAATAATACCTAATGGATTTGGGGCTTCGTTTTTTGGGGTTCCGAAGCCAAATAGAGTGAATGGTGTTCTAAAAGAGAGAACATACATGGAGGGCATAATCATGGATGAGGATTCCCACACTGCCAGGGCGGTTACACATCGCTTTTTAAGGGGACTTGGAATTGGCGGATTAGCCGTCATAGCATCCCTTGGTTTTGCTGATAGAGTTCATGCAACATATTTTCATTCAGATGTTGCAGGGGACTATCTTGATAGAGGGTGGTATTATCTTTTAGATGATGGGCAGTATTATTTCCTCGACAGAGGACAATATAATATACTCGGAGGCTTGAGCTATCAATTAGGGCATCCCTGTTATCCGAAACTGTTTGAAAGAAATTTGGACCAGGCGATTGAATTTACAAAAAGAGTAAATACAGGTTGGTTTAGTATCGGTGGTGGTCAAGTTCCAATTGGTGAGTATGCCGTATGGAGTCGCTACTTTAACGCAGGGGATTATGTCGATAGAAGACGATATTATTTCTTAGACAAGGGACAATATTATTATCTTGATAGAGAGCAATACAATTTGTTGGGAGGGTTGGGTTATTCGTTTGGATGGCCCTATTATCAGATACAATACGATTGGAGTTTTTATCAGTTCGGAAAATCAGGTCAATGTCCTATTCCAGAACCTTCCACAGTTGGATTTCTGGTACTTGGAGCCTTAGTGGTCTTAGGTTCTAAGAAATATAGGAAAGAAAGGTAAGCACAACACTATATCCTCGACCTCACCGTACTACAGCGAGCATGAGAGGCCTTGCTGTGGACGTGGCGAGGGTAGTTAAAGCCCTGAGTTATTTCGGGGCTTTTATTTTTCTCTTGCAAAATAGACATATCGTCTTTAGAGTATCGCTAAACGACCTGAGCACCGGACCGGTGCCATCGGCAATCACAAATAAGTCGAAGAAAGAAAGATTGACTTGTGGAAACGAATATTCAAACGGTGGTTTCACATTACTTCAGAAACGCATTGTACATCGCTCTTGACTTTGCTTTCGCATACCGCTTTGCTTGTTTTCTTAAATCCAAGTATCCCAAACTTCTTACAGACAAAATCCTTACGATATTACTGATTTTCAGCTCATACTTTCTGCTCCTTGCTGGAATAGGTGGAGTTGGATGGTCAATCCAAACATATGGTGGTAAAACACCACCCGAAAATCTTGACAATGTGATATTCCTGTGCCTGTCGTATATTGGCGGTTTTCTACTGTTCACGTACTTAATTTTAACATGTTTGATGTTGAAGAAAGAAGATAATTAGCAATATTGGTGTGGTAGCTGGGATGGGTTTAATCTTTCATCGGAACAGTAGAGAATCACAACAATCAAAGCCCTAAAAAAATCAGTATCAATATGAGATAGAAAAAGAAATGGAATATATAGTAGTTGTAATTGAGGTGTTATTTGCTGATTGGGTTTCTTTATCTGTGCTCCATATTGTTCTTTTTTGTCTTTTTTTCTATTCACTCCAGAAAGATTATCGATTGAAACGACGTCATCAACAGGGTGCAGCTAAACTAACTGTTAAACGCGGCGAAAGAAATATGGGCGCTCTCTGTTTTTTTTATAGCGTTGTTACCATTGCATATGCTTTAGCAATAAGCACTTCAGAGTGCATAGTAGGTTACAAAGCTACCTTTATCGTAATTGACTATGTTGCTCTTACTTATATCTTCTTCTTCAACTCATGGTTCCGAAACGACATCGTGTTCAACAAATGGTTAAAACGAATACGCGAAGATTAAAACAGAAGGCCCTAAAAATCAGGATTTCTTCTCACCATCACCGCACCCAAGCTAAGAAGTAAGAGCGTATCCGAAAGTTGTCTCGTTATCAGACTGTACTAATCTTGTGAAACTTGTTGACAAGTTCCTTTCACCGTATTGGGTTCGCCACATCAGACAAAACCTATATATACCCCACCCTGTTACTCACTATTTCTGACTGTAGGATATTCTAAGCGGAGTTAGACTTAGTTGTCAATTGGCTCTTTTACTGAGGGGTGTTCTCTGGGATTCTGTGGGCTGCTGTAAGTAGATTTCGAGAACAATGAAAAAGGGCTGCAAGCGCGATGCTCACTGCCCTTGATACAACTCTTTTGTAAATCCAGTAACTACAAGACTCGATTATTTACTCCTGCGATTCAGGTATCACGCGGATAAGATCAAATCCGGCAATCGGCCTACCGTCCCATAGTCGGCCTGTTAGGTCAACTATCTGCTCTCCTGGTTCAAGTATGGCGATAAGCTCCTGGTGGTCAAATTTGACCATTAAATCATTTATTCCGTCATCATCATAGTCGCCTATTTCAATCGGCTTTGGTAAGGGAGGGACCAATTCATTTAATGCTAAGCTGAAAAGATCAATCTCACTTACATCAAAATCCTCCGGAAGCTCAATATAAACTGTTACGAATTTACCTTGGCTGTTAAGATTTAGAGTATCAGGGTCAAAATCGACCACCGTTTCTGTTTGCAGAGCAAACTCATCATAGCTTAGCTCATTGTCCGCAATGACCATCTGCACGAAAACACCGTCCCCGTCATTGTCTATATTGAGGATAACTCCTTCTTCACCAGCAGAAAGAGCGCCCCAATCCACTGCATATATATGCCTTGCTCCGGGTGATGTAGGGATCTCAGTAGCTTCAAAAGTAGTTTCTTCGCCTTCGCTTACAAGAGTGATTTTTAGCCCGTAAGTCCCCCCTTCTGTACCAATTAACTCGTAGAGATAATCATCAGTAGGCTCAAAGATAATGATTTTATCTGGATAGCTCTCACTCCCATCCTCTGTTTCCAAACTACGTTTTGGAAGAGAGTATGAACCAGGTATCTCACCTTCAACTATACCAGATGGATCTATTACGACATGGCGGCCCTGAGAATCGTATACGTGCAGTTCCACAGGTGAAAGTGACTGTATTTCCAACCGGCCATCTAATATATCTTGGGTGTAAATGAGTTTATGAATAGATACTATCCCTCCATTAACGTTAAAGATCCTAAACGAACGACCAACGCCACCACCCAATAAAGTTTTGCTTGGTGTTTGAATATACCCCACCTCTCCGGCATCCCAAGAAGGGTCTCCATTCCGGTCACACACAACATTCTGATGAGTGTGGCCCGTTATTACAACCTTGACGTCGTTTTTGTCGCACCAGTCAAGGAAATCGTCTCGATTATTATCGATCATTTTGTCGTCTCCACCAGCCGCGGGATGATGCATGAACACGATTTTCGGTTTGCATTTGTTGTTATTTCCCAGCCAAATCAACTCACCCATCTGTTCGTTAGTAAGATGGTCGGATGCGGCATCGTGCTTACCCCCTGTATCAAGTCCAATAAAGAGATACCCATTCTTCTCAAACCAGTAATTGCCTGTACCAGATAGGGGGAGAGGTGTAGTATCCTGCGGTATATCTATGTTGGATTCGTAACAACCAAGGCCATTTTGGCACCATCCGAGTCTTATTCTTCTGTCGTGGTTACCTGGAATAGTATAGTAAGGAATGCCAAATGACTCCATGATGTTAGTAAAATCACGGTAGTTCGTGAGAGGGCAGCCAACGACGACATTACTGCAGCCAACATGTGAAATATCACCCGTTACCAGAACAAAAGCAGGCATTGGTGACAAATGGTGTTTTATATAGTGCCTTGCAGCACAAAGAGAGTCAGTGGCTTTCTGGATATCACCTATGTGTGTATCGGTGATATGGACAAAGGACCACGGCTCAGGCGGTGGCGGCGGGCATGGAGGTGGTGGCGGCTCTGAGCATTCATCCGAACCAATATCAACTCGACCATTCATAACTCTCGGCTCACCATCAATATCTGTCTGGCCAGTATAGCTTCCGCTTGGGTCACCAGCGTTATTGCAAGGTGAATTTGGCATTAGGTGATAGTCGTCGGCGCCTGAGTCAACAAAGCGCGGATCAGCATCGATGTTGCCATCACCCCAAATCAGTGTACAGCCTTGCTCTATATACACCGCATTCTCCCCACCTTGCACATTGCAGTATGTGACTGAAATACTTGAAGGACCGGAATCGTGAGGATAATAAGTATTTGCTAACGCGACTTCAGGTCCAACTGGAGCGGTATTGCCCCAAAGAACGCTGTTGGTCAATGTCCCAAATCCATAAAAATCGTTGCAAATACCGCCACCCTTTTCGGTAGCCAAGTTATTTACTAAAGTGCAATTACTTACTTTAGTGTTGCCACCGCCAGCACTGAAAATCGCGCCTCCTTGCTCTGCAGAATTCCCTATGAACAGGCAATTAGTCAACGTCGGTGAGCTTTCTTCGCTACAAATAGCGCCACCCCATTGCGCGGAGTTTCCAATAAATTTGCAGTTAATCAATGTGACATCTGCCACATTATTAGCCACGCCTCCACCAAAGCCATCGGTAGAATTCCCTTCAAATGTGCAATTGGTCATAGTTGGAGCACCGGTTCCGTCATTGAACATTCCACCACCCCCACCGCCTTGTGTATTAGTACCGGTTCTATTTTGAATAAGAATACAATTGTTTATTCTTGGACTCGCCCCAAAGCAGTATATACCACCACCTCTGCTGTTTAATCCGCTTCCCCCAGCATAGGCATTCATGATTTTGACACCATCTAAAACAGAATTACTGCCTTCACCGCTATGGAAATAGAAACCCCGATGAGGCTCAATTTCTGTTCCTTGGCAGTCGATAATGCAATTATCTGGGCCATTTTGCGAGCGTACGGTGATAGCTTTGCCAAGAAAGTCGATGTCTCGATTGCCGTCACCTGTATAGGTACCATCAGCAACAATGACGATATCGCCAGTGCTGCAGGCATTAATCGCAGCTTGGATTGTCGAATACTGGCTGGGCACATAACGAGTGGCGGCATTAGCAGAACCGCACCCAAACGCCAAAACTACGATCAAGACTAACCCTTCAATGGTCTTTTTGCTATTTCTCGTACTTTTCATTTTTTTCTCCTCTCAAAAATATGTTTTGTTCTTTTTCTCAACCTAAAATCGTTAGTATTTAAAAAAAGAACGTCTTTTCTCATAGGCGTCTCCTCCTTTCCGAATGCGGCGCAATAAAAAGGGCACCGCTACATCGTACTTATCTCAGGTTTACCAGTTTCGAGTGAGATGCTAATAGCTCAGGATGTTTATCCTATTCTCTCGCCAAATTTAATATACCGGCTATTATTATATATACGTGGAGGCCAACAAATCAAGGGAGAGTTTCTAAAATAATGAGATTTTTTTGCAGGAACTGCGAATAAACCACAAAATCTTATATTAAACCAACTCAGGATTTTCTGTAAGACGGCGGTGAGAGCGGTTTATTGCCCTTTGTCTAAAGCCTCGACCTGCCTTTTACGAGCTTTGCTGTTCGTTTTGGCATATATGGCCGTTGTTGTAGGGCTTGCGTGCCCCGCTCAGTTTCGTACCGCTATAGACAACCATTGCCTATTTGGCGACTTTGAGCCGTTTCAAAATGGCACTTACATGGGAGCCGTACCATTCTGCTGCATTGCGGGTCTTCCAGCCTTCCCGGTTCAGAATTCGGGCTATCTGGTAAGGGCCTAATCGTTTTTCGCCTCTGGGCTTTCGATGCAACTGCTTAATGCGTTTGATTAACTCCTCCTCGCTCTCGTAGAACCCATAGGGCTTGCGACCTTCACACCGGCCGGTTTTAGCCTTCTTAGCTTCTCTGGATTTCCTGAGCTTCGCTACCAGCATAGATTTATCCAACTCGGCGAAAACACCTTGCACTTGTATCATCGCCTTGAGCATAGGGTCCCCTGAAAATGCCGCCGTAACGTCCTGCTGAGTATCGGCGGATATGAGAGTAAGGCCCTTACTACAAAATAAACCTACAAGTTGAAGCTGAACGCCCAGGTCACGGGCAAGCCGGTCCAGCCGTTCAACAATGACGACCCTGCAACCGTTCGATAATATGTCCGCCAGCATTTGGGTAAAGACAGGACGGTCTGTATCTGTCCCGGTCATAGCTTCCTGATAGACCTCTATCAATTCGTATCCGGCCTGACAGGCATATTCGGCTATTATCTCTTCCTGCCGATTCAGCCCTGAACCATTTTTCTGCTGGCCTATAGAACTGACCCTGCAATAGCCCACAGCTTGTTTAACTCTCTTTTTTCTTGCCATAATAATATTATCCTTCCTGCGAGCAAAAATTCACGCAGTATACCTAATTATTTGTCGAGCAAGAGACTCCAGACGGGGTCTGATCGACTTGTCTCATTGTCCGACAACTGATTTTTCTTAATCTAACATATCACCTGACTCGATAGCCATTAGCATTTCTCGACAGTTATTCTTACAATTCTGGGCCAGCTTGACGTAATTTTGCAGAGGCTTGCCGTTCAGATTCTCGCTTGTAGCTATCTGCCGACAGTGCTCTGCGAACACCTTAGCCAGTCCCTGATTTGTCAATTCGATTTTTGCACAACGAGATAGCAGAGGGTGTGCGTCTATCTGGTCGTCAAACAGTTGGGATTCACCCGTTTTTGTTGTGGTAAAGAGTATGCAAACGTGGTTCGGGATTCGCTCCAACAGCCCAAGTAGGCGTCGGATAATCGGCTTGCGGAGACCGTGTGCCTCGTTGATTATGTAAGCCCTGCCGCCCTTGCCTGGAGCAAAGTAAGTCATATCCTGTTCAAGTCTGTTCATTTCGGATGCAGAGATTGCATCGGCACTGTCATACTCGGTGACATAGAAATCGTCCGCTCCTTGTTGTGCTATGATCTTTGCGATGGTTGTCTTGCCCGTTCCACTTGCTCCAGACAACCACCAAGCACGTCCGCCCCAACCACGAGCAAGTAATAGCTTGACTTTATTGATAGCCTTGTCTTGACCTAAAACCTGTTCAAACGTAGTCGGTCTGAATTTCTCAAATAGTGTTGTAGTTTTCATCTTCTTAGTTCCTTATGTTATAGAAAGAGGGGCAGTCCGAAAACCGCCCCCCAATTCTCAGCTTAGTTCTTCGATCATATTCTCAATGTCATAGACTCGATAATACTGACCATCGGCTTCGACGTACTGGTCTTCATCGGACAGCATATCAGAGACACCGCAGTGAAAAGCCACCGGGTCCATATTTCTAAGGACATAGCCTGGATCATACTCCAGACTGCCGATTTTGACCGTTTCGCAGGTCTCGCTCAGTAGCTCCTCGAATTGTTCTTCGGCGTCAATAGCTTCGCAATGCTCTTTTATCAAGTGCTCGATAACCCAGTCGGTTCCGTATTCGACACCGACACCCTCTAAGTGACGCATGAAGTCATCGGAGTGACAGCCTAGACAGCGGTCGGCCTTGACTACCTTATAGCAGCCATAGCAGAAATTGTCCGTTACATCGAACGCCAAGACAGTCAGTTTTTCGTTTAGCTCGTTGTCGGTGATAGTCATAGAGCCACCCCCAGTCCGGCGTTCACATACGCTTCGTCTAAACTTATGGTCTGATACTTGTCCCAGGGCCTGTAATTCAGTGCTGGCTTTGTTGGTCGTCCGCAGTTGTGGCTCCATTGTCCCCGCCGTCTTGACCAGCGAAAGCCAAAGTCCTTCAGGGCTTGTCTGGTCTCTGCGTTTGGCTTAGATTCAAACTTGACCCAGACCCACTTGCCTACAACACGAGCAGGTAGATTCTGAGCCTTGCAGAACTCCAGGACCTCGAAAATTGAATGTTCTTTTGACTTGATACTTTGGGATTGTTTTGGTAGGTTTTCCATTGTTCTAACTCCTTGGGTAGTTAGGACCACGGTCGGGGATGCATCCACATCGCCCGGCCACTTTACATTGTGGCTTTGACGCTCAAAACCACTATCTTAATACTGGACTTGTCCCGAACTCAGTTGAAGGTTCAATGGCTACCCCTGACTAAGATCTTACGCAACTTTTACTTTCATGGCAACAGATTTTTCTTCATTAAGTTCATTGAGGGCAGCTTCCAAGATCCACAATTGCTGATAGCCC
>DATKYR010000177.1:0-127088 GCA_035528395.1 Sedimentisphaerales bacterium | reverse complement strand
TGTCGGTATAGATGATTTGGTCGCGGCCTTTCGTCGTGGTGTTGCCTGTGTCAATGGTCACCGCAAAAAGATGGGATTTATGTTTGATCATGATGATGTTAACAAAAAAGCTGCATGATACTTTATGCGTTCCTACTTAGTGAGTATAACGGGAGCCGCCTGAACAGCCCGAACGATGCGGTTGTCAAATCTGACGGTAGCATTTACTTCACAGACCCTCCCTTTGGATTGACGGCAGCATACGGCATACCGGGTATACAGGAACTCTCGTTCGAGGGTGTCTACCGTTTGTCACCAGACGGCGAGACGCTGGAGCTGTTGGAAACCGATATTTTCCCCAATGGTTTGGCGTTCTCTCCTGATGAGAAGGTACTGTACGTCATGGCTCAGGAGCCCGGCAGTATATATGCCTACGACGTACAGCCCGACGGTCTTCTGGCAAATCGTCGTGTCTTTACTGATCTCTCTGCTTGGCCCGACGGAATGAAAGTGGACATTAGGGGTAACCTATACGTGACGAACAACACGTTAGTCGTACAAGTCTACGATAGTGAGGGGGTGCACCTTGGGGATATTGTTACGCCGGAGCCAGCAGCAAACTGTGGATTCGGTGGTGACGACAATCGGACACTGTTCATCACAGCTGAAACATCTGTGTACCGGATCCAAATGAAAGTACAGGGCGCACTTCCGGCCCCTGCTGACCTGGAAAAGGCCCGAGTTGTGGCTCCCACTCCAGGGACAATAGTGGACCTGCCGGAGGCCAGCCCACTTGGCTGGATAGCCGGGGAGACTGCTGTCCAGCACGATGTTTACTTCGGAACCGATTTCGACGATGTGAACAATGCCGATGTCACTGATACGAAGGGCATTTATCGAGGCCGGCAGAACCTTGTCATTTATACCCTCCCAGAAGCTCCTGAATTAAGCCAGAGTTACTACTGGCGAATCGACGAGGTCAAGGCCGACGATACGATACACAGAGGGGACGTCTGGAGCTTTACCACGCAAGAGTTCTTTATCGTGGATGATTTCGAGGACTACAACGACTATGAGCCATACACTGTATATTTTGCGTGGTCAGATGGATATGAGAATCCTGCTAACGGTTCGATTGTAGGTCATCCTAATCCCGATTTTCTTAACGATGAGCATTTCGTTGAGACTGCGATTGTCCACGGCGGTGAGCAGGCGATGCCCCTGTTTTACAGCAACACCGCCGGTGCAGCATATTCAGAGGCCGAACATACTTTTGCTGTTCCGCAAAACTGGACTAAAGCCGGTATTCAGACATTGGTGCTGTACTTCCACGGCAGTGCGGGGAACACCGGGCAGTTATATGTGAAGGTCAACGGCTCTAAGGCGGTATATGATGGTGATGCGGCTGACATTCAGCGGGTACGGTGGAAGCAGTGGAATATCGACCTTGCATCGTTAGGCGTGTACCTGCAGAATGTTACAACAATGGGTATAGGGATTGACGACAATGGTGCCAGTGGTACATTATACTTTGACGACATTCGGCTGTATGCGTCGGCTCCTGAGATTGTGGTTTCTTCGGAAGAAATTTTGCTCGAGGCAGAGTCGGCTGATACTATAACCGAGCAGTGAGTCCATAAGAAATCGAGGAACTGCAGTAGTAGTCATTTGACTATTGCATTACAGAATCAACGTGTTCTATATCTTAACCGGTCATAGTCATTTGACTATTATACCCTTTAGGGTAATAAATTACCGTGTGTAAAATCATAAACTATTATTTTAAAGCTACTTACCCGCGCACAAATGGGAATTTTCAACCGAGGACACTATAAATTAAAAAATTTCTAAGCTGAAACGCTTATTATACTAATTTGTCTTCAATCTGTTTCAGAGTTTTAATCGACTCTTCAGCGATTGTTTTCCCGCCGGGAGAAAAATCAAATACTTCGAGAGATACCCACTTATCATACTTTAAGTCTTTGAGTGTTTGAAAGGCCTTCACATAATCATTGACCGCGTTTCCCGTGCCAAGGTGCTTACCACCTATTTCCTGCACATGAACGTGATAGATATGGTTGAAGTACTTTCTCAGCAGGACATCAAATGGCTCAGTTTCGTCAACAGTATTATTGAAGTCAAACATAATCTGAATAGCGGGATGATTAACTTGTTTAGCCAACGCCAACGCTTCTGCTAAAGTATTAACGACATCAGTTGTTCTTTTACCTAAGGCTTCGATAAGTATTTTAACACCGCGTTCCTGGGCATGGTCGGCAACCCCGGTAAGACCTTCGGCAAAATATTTCTTGGCCTCTTCAACAGCAATGTCCCTTGTATTGCGTTGTTTCGGAGAGCCGAAAATCATATAAGGTCCACCAAGGTCACCACAAAAATCAATAAGCTCATCAAGGTACGCGACAGTCTTTTGGCGGAGAGCGACATCAGGTGTGGTAAAGTGCAATCCCTTTGGTGGTGGTGCTAATAACCAATGGAGTCCCGCGCATTCAAGGCCGTTATTTTTCATAACGGAAACCATTTGCTTACGTTCTGCGGGGGATATTTCCTGCACGCCTTCTTTAACTAAGGTAAATGACGCAATTTCAATCCCTTTATAGCCTGCATTGCCGACAATTTGACATTGTTCGGCCCAGCTTAATTGGAACCCCGCAAGGCGGGAACCCTCGCTCATGCTCTCATTACACATCGCATAATTGAAACCACCCCATTCGGAAGAAGCAGGAATTTCTTTTTTACGACAACCAAATATTGAACTACCTAATACGCCGGCACCTAAAATACCCCCCGATGCTTTGATAAAATCTCTACGGCTATAGTTTGACATAAGCTCTCCTTTATTATTGCCTGGAACCTTATGCAAAACGCATAATCTTATAAAAACAACAGCTTACGACCATCATTTCATTGTCTTTTTATGAATCACTGCCTTGCTCATTTGTTCGGCATTGTGTATCAGGTATAGCTCTACGCCCGGATATAGCAGTTATTAGCGCATGCGCAACCCAAACGCCGCTAACGACAGCTAATAGGGCCGCAATTACAACAAGAACCAGGATAACTACTCCCATCTTTTACGCTCCTCACGAACTTTTTCAATCCAATGCCCCAGGACATATGCCAAAAGCGCTGCGCCGAGACCCGGGACAATGACACGAGGTACACACACCTCAATCGGCCAGCCAAAGATGAACTTGAAGATTACCCATAACGTTACGGCCACAGCCGCACCGACACCCATTGACAGAATTCCCGCCAGAGGCTTCGGATGCTTGACCCATAGGCCGATGATAAGCGCAGGAAGGATGGCGGGTGCCCAAATAGCATAGCAGATAAGCAGACCATCTATAATACTTTCAACAGCAACTGCACCGGCAGCAGCGGTTAAAGCAATCACGATAGTTGCGCAGCGACCAATGTTCAGAGCAGTGCTGTCCGGTACTTTCGCAAACGGCTTTACAATATCCTGGGTAAATGCCACGGCGCCGGCGTTGAGAAGCGAATCAAGGCTCGACATAATTATCGATATCAACACCACCATTAAAAGGGCGTAACCTGCGGCAGGCATCGTTGATTCGACCAGCTTCAGAAGAACCTTGTCCTCCTCGATATCCCCCTGGATAATGCTGCGAGCTGCAATCCCCAGTGCTATCATAACCATAAACCAAACGACACTGAATAGACCCGCCAATACAAAGCCATTTCGCGAGACACCGGTCGTTTTAGAGGCCAGGGCCCGGTTGGCATAAGGCGGTATGAGGGTCTCGCCAAGCAGGAACGCCACGAGCAAGCCGACTATCTCGATGGTGCCGGTGTCGCAAAAGCCTTTGCTGGTTGCTGCCAGTGCGTCAGAGGCAAAAGTCGCGGCACTACCATTCAGATGGAACATCAATACTAATAAAAGCATCAAGGGTAATAGAATTGCAAACGCGGAGAATTGAAAGGCGTCGGTTATTACGCTGGCCCGTAATCCGCCGAATGTCGTATATAGTGCCGTAACACCGACGACTACGATGACAGACGACCAATGCGGCAGACCGAATATACTCCTGAGCACATCACCACCTGCCTTGGCCATAACCGCAGCAAAGCCGGCACATAAGCCAACAGAGATAATGCCGGCCAGAACCTGGCACTTTGGGTCGTATTTCTGGCCTATGGCATCCCCTAATGTGTGGCATCCTTTGAGACGCCTGAGACGAGGGGCAACGAACAGGCCGACCAGAATGTTTTGGACCGCGTATGCCAATCCTACGCCAAGAAAGAGCAAACCGCTCTTGAAGCCCCTGCCGACAAAGCCAATTGAAAACACAGGTCCCACATAGGTGGCGGCAAGACTGCCAAACACCAATGCTAATGGCAGCGCCCGTCTTGCCAATGAAAACTCTGAAAAATCCCGAGCTGTCCGCGCTCGCACAGCCACAAACGTCAGACCAATCACGTAGATTACAACAACAGCCACAGATAAGACCGTATTCACAGTTTCGTCCTAATCTGGTATTCTTTATGCTTAGCGCTAAACCTGGTTTAGACAGTAATTTCCTGGTGTCTATTCACATCTGTTCTGAAACTTTTCTTCTTCCAGCTCATTGATGATTTCGTTCAGCTCGGACTCAGTTCGAATCCATCCAAATCGCCCATCGACAAGAAAAGTACTGTACCACTGAATCAAATTCTTCGCAAAGTCTTCATCCTTGCAGTAAATTCCAAACGATATTTCTCCTGCATGAGAGCCCTTTTTTCTCGGTTTTTGCGGGAAGGCCAGAAGAACTGAGCTTCTGGTTAAAAGAAATTCCAAGTCGGAAACCTGGCTGTTGTAAATCCTAACTCTGCCTGATTCTATTGCCTCGGGATACTTACGAAAAAGGAACTGCGCAGCATTCGCAAAATCAGGCACGCTGAGATTCATTGCCCGGTGCACTCTTACATCGCTATATTCTTCTATAATTTCATACAAAGTGCTCAGATAATCCTCTATTGGCTTCCTCTCCCCTTCAAACAACATACATGTCCAAAGCTCACTATGGCCCGTTGAATCAAGCTGCTCCTGCAGCATTCTCTTTGCAACATTATAGGTTTCGCTTCGGCTGCCTAATACCTTGAGCAGGCGTTCGGTCAGAATTTTCGCCCAGGAAGGCATGTCCTTTGGCAGGGACTCAGGAGGACAAACACCAAGACGGGTCAGGAGTCTGAGAAACTGCTTTTGGTCGGAACCGTAGAACCTTCTGCCGACAACGCTGCCCACATTGCCGTCACATTCCATACCATATTGTTTATGGTAACCAAAAGACAGGAGGTGCACTTCGTAGTCCCTGGCAATCAGCATTTTCTCCAGCTCACCAATCAGCCAGACGGCCTGCTTCTCAGGCGCTTTGTCAATTGACAGATGAACGTTTGGACACAGCACAATCGACCTCTTACCTATCAGCTCTGACAGCGAGACAAATTCCTCTGCCGCTTCCTCCAGCTCCTGTTTACTATCGTACAGCTCGATACAAACAAATACCACCAATACGTCATTGAAAACCTTCTTAGGCTGCTGTGTTGAGATTGTTAAGGGGTCTATCCTTGAAGAACGCTCTTTGTCCTCAAAATAGCAGGATGAACATTGGTAGCAATCCAAAATCATATTGATTTCTCGGTTTTATCTTCCCTCTTGGTCACCCTTGTGTTTGTACTGCGTTTGCCGGGCGGTGATGCCTTGGATTTCTTCAAACGTGAAGCAATCTCGGCGTCAACGCGAGATATAAACAGGCTTACATTTGGGGCCACAGCCTTGTCGGCGAATCCAACGCTATTAAGAATTCGCGATATCTCTGTGGCATCCCAAAACTCCCAGGAAGAAGCTATCCGTTCCGCTTCCTCTCGCGTAAGTGACTTCAAAAACGCCGGGATACAACCGTCACGCAAGGCACCGGCATAATCAACCAGCAGCTCATGAATTTCTCTGTTTGACTCAGACATTGTCTCTTCCTCCTGCATAAAATACAAAATCAGTCTTCATGATAATAATAGCGCAGCATCTTTCTAAGTTTTAACATTGTTCGATATTCAAGCATTTTCACTGCCCCGACCGTAGTCTTGAGCTCATTGGCGATTGCCCTGTTAGAGGCGCCTTCCATCCAGAGTTCTATAGCTCTTCGCTCTCGGGCCTTAAGTTTGCTTAACGCCTGACGAAGGTTCTGTTCAAGCTCCGACTGTGACACCATCTCAAGAGCACCGATTTCAGGGGCAATAAGATCTTTCAGATTGCTTTGCGATAGACACAAATTCCGGTTTATTCTCCTATATACTTCCCTTAAGCGTTTTCGCATATAGTACAGATATACGGTTCTTAGGAGCTGTGTTTCGTTGGTAATGTTACGCAATCGCTCCGGACTTTCCCATATATCGGCATATACATCTTCCAGCACATCCTCACACTCTACCTCGTTACCGAGGTAGCTGTATAAATACTTGATAAAGATTCCGAATGTAGCTCGCACAAAAGGCTCCATTGCCCGGCGACGGCGTTCAACATCCGGGTCTGTAAGTCCTTTCAAAGCGTTTCGCAGCCGCTTATCCATACAAAGTCTCTTGCTTCTTTAATTGGTTCATTGGTGAGTAGTTAATTGGTGAGTCCACTCACAACTGACCACCCACTACTCACCACTCACCGACTTGACGGTTAGTAACACTATTATATCTCAAGATCACAAGTTCTTCAACCGTCAAGTTATTAAAAGCATAACAGGGACAAAGCGGTCGCCTGAATCTCTTATCACCCACCTGCACTCACGTAACCGCAGGTGCGAGCAAACACACGAGCCGTTGCCCGGATGTTAAAATCCGTATATAGGTCTTAACTGATCTTCTGTCGGCAAACGGTGATAGTACTCCCCTCTGGTGCCGACGTAACCGACTCCGTGCCTTCTGAGCCTTACCTGGCTGACAGAACCGTTACTGTTGGTAATATTGACGGCAACAGCATTCATTTCCTGACGCATATAGGCCCTTTCGGCTTGTGCTTTTTGCCTGTCGCTTTCATTGCCTATCATATAGCCGGCCGTACCACCAACTGCTGCTCCAATCAAAGTTGCCTCACTGTCACCGCCGGCCAGCTGGCCGATGCCGGCACCAGCAAGGGCACCGATGGCCGAGCCGACCTGGGCGTCACTCTCGCAGCCGGCAATTAATAACGAGCCGAAGCTCACAGCCGCTACGATTAGAATAGTCATCAGATTCTTAGCCATTTTACATCTCCATTCAAATCTATAAAATCCGTTCCTGAATTCGTTTCCATCTATTACCAGCAGGCTTCCACCGGTTCGAGATAACATTCGAGCCAGCGTGAGGCCATTATGGCAAAATCTTCAAAGTCAATTTTACAGTCGTCGTTAACATCACCGGCTATCCTGGATATGCACTGTGCAACTTCAGGCCCATCAAGTACCACCGCATAAATCTCTGAGTTACCATTTCGATTGTCCTGCCAAACCACCACGTTCCCGCTAATTGCAGGATTGGTCTGGTCGTGAGATTCATCGGTGATTTGAAATTCCTTTTGTGTTGTAAGATTATAGCCGAATATGTCCCAGTTGTTATTTCGATTGTCCTGCCATACTACTATGTTTTCTTCTATATCAGGATTCATCTGCGAAGATTCATTTGTGGTAATTGCAAACTCAACAGGATTATTGGGCTCGGCTCGGCTGAGCCTGTCGAAGTCAGAAATCTCAGCAGCGTAAATATCCCAATCGCCGAAAAAGTTGTCCTGCCAGACGACTATATTACCCCAGATGGCTGGGCTTTGCTGGTCGTTTTCAATGTAAGAGACGGCAGCCTCTTCGGGTTTGTTCCTTCGCCAGATATCAGCAGCATAAATATCCCAATCGCCAAAGAAGTTGTCCTGCCAGACGACAGCCGTCCTGTATACAGCAGGGCTTTGCTGGTCATACTCAAATGCAGCGATTTGAAATTCCGCCGGATTATTCAGGTCAATAATGTCAGCACCGTAAATATTAAAATCACCCGCGTCACCATCCTGCCAGACAACCGTATTGCCGTGGATTGCGGGATTGCGTTCATTGTTATCAGCGATGTCTGAAACTACAAAAATTTGAGGTTCAGCCAAATTGTTAATATCCGCAACTCGAATGTCCCAATCTGCGGAGCCTTCCCAAACAACATAATCCTGCCATACCACCATATTTTCATAGACAGCCGGGTTGGTTTGGTCATTTGCATCACCGATTACAAAAACCAATGGCTCACTTGGGTTATTTATATCCGCAATATAAATATCGTAGTCCCCGTATTCGGCAACGAATTGCTGCCATGCTATAATATCGCCCCAGATATCAGGCGCTTCCTGTTCATCGGTTGTGGGCCAGACCGCAAATTCAAGCCAATTACCGGCCTGGCCTACTGATGCCAGAAGACTCGCCAAAAAAAGAACCTCTGTAGATGTTGTCAAGTATCTGATTTTCATGGTTTTACCCTGCATCCACAGATTTCACAGATTCATCTTAGCTAATCCATTTCAATCTGTGTCATCTGTGGTTTTCAAATCTGTGCCATCTGTGGTTCTGATTTTTTCCAGGACGTTAAGCAGCGTTGTTGCAGCAACCGCATTTTCCATATCCCGGCTGGCCTGCTGCAAGGGCTCGACGGCCTCGTCAAGTTTGCCGATACCAAGCAATTGATAGCCCAAAAGAAGCTGCAGGTCTGCATCAAAGCTGTACAGCTCTGCCTTTTCGGCAAGGACGTTAATCTGCTCAAACAGCACATCGTCATCCGAATATAGACCGCGAGGATAGAAAACACCTTCCTTGTCAGGTGAAACCTTCGCCAGACTCCCCCGAAGGACCTCTGCTGCTTCCGCATATTGTTCTTTAGCGAAAAGCGCCTGAGAGTAGGCAAATGGAAGTATCATATCATCAGGTGCAAGCTCCATCGCTTCGGTGAACTTTTCGATAGCTACATCATAATTGTCAGCTTCAAAGGCCTTGACAGCCGCTTCGAAGTAGGTATCGGCCGGCGTTACCTCGCCGGGCTCTTCAGCCGCTTGCTGCGCTAACTTCTCGCGAACGTCGGCAAAAGTGTTATGGTCAACCGGCTGAATACCATCTATTATCTGGCCCGACCCGTACGCCACAGCATTGTCATCGTTGTAGTAATTATAGGTGTAGTAGTTATACGTGTCGCCTTGTACTTCACGGGCGATCGGGTAATAGCCATACCAAGCGTAGGGATGGTAGCCATACCAGTAATAACGTCTGTATCTATATCCCATCGGCCAGTAGCCGCCTAAGCTCACGAAGATATATTTCCGGTGATAATAGGGATAGACATATCTAAACGTGAACCAGGGCCCAAGGCTGTAGTTCACCATAAAGCGATATCTGGGCCAGATCGTTCTGTTGCATAGCCGGTTACGCCAGTCCATATATGAATATTCATAGTGAGGGACATGACTTATTACATGCGGACGGTCGCGATATTCCACATGTGAAGACCTTCCTATTCTGTAACTGTGGAGGGAAATTCTATCTCCTGTATGAGCATCGTGCACTAATGTAGTGCCAACAACTTCTGTCTGCCTTTCCGGAACGACTTTTCTTATCCTTGAACCGGGCGATAACCTGTCCATGCCCCTTATGTTTATGCTTTTGCGTTGTCGGCTGATTGCAGGTCTCTTTTCAGGTTCCTTGTTGATATGTCCGTCTCGAGGTCCTTGAGAGGGCTCAGATTTTCTGGAAACCCGGCTGCTTCTATCTCCAAACATTCCGTTGATAACAGTCCCCAGTTTACTGCTGAGAGCAGGTCTTCCTGTAGAAGTGGGAACAGAAGTTTTTCTATCCCTGATTATACTGCCGATACGCGAGGACCTGTCGGTGCTTATACGATTGGTTGAATCGCCAACTTGTGGTTTTGTTGTACTGCGCACACTTGGTGTTCTTGTACTGATTGAGCTGCCGATACGCGAGGACTTGTCGGAGCTTATACGATTCCCTGAACTGCCAATCTGCGGTTGTGTTCTGCCCATGCTCGGTGTTCTTGTACTGATTGAGCCGCCGATACGCGAGGACCTGTCGGTGCTTATACGATTGGTTGAATCGACAACTTGTGGTTGTGTACTGCGAACACTCGGTGTTCTTGTACTGATTATGCCGCCGATACGTGAGCTTTTACTCGAGCTTATACGATTACCTGAGCTGCCAATCTGCGGTTGTGTACTGCGCACACTCGGTGTTCTCGTACTGATTATGCTGCCGATAAGTGATGTCCTGTCGGAGCTTATACGATTACCTGAGCTGTCAGCTTGCGGTTGCGTACTGCGAACACTCGGTGTTCCTGTACTGATTGAGCTGCCGATACGCGAGGACATGCCGGAGCTTATGCGATTACCTGAGTTTGCCGATGTCTGTCTTCCGGTATCGGAACTTATCATAGTCGGCTCTCTACTACCAATGGAGATGCTCGAAGGCTTACGAGTACTGGAATTGACTCCGGAACCTATGGTAACAGGGCGGCTGACCGTCATTCTACCGGGTTGACGGCTGGATACCCCCGTACTGGGCATGCGGATGTTGAATCCGGTAATTCTGCCGGGAGCCGTGCTTCGTAGCGAGCTACTTCGTGAAGAAGTAGAACTCCTTAACCCTGAAGGCCTTGCTGTGCTTGTTCCGGTTTGAGGCCTAATGGATCGCAATGAGGTAGAGGTTCTGGAGGAGCTTGATCTGGTGCTCGAAGGTTGCCGGGTCATGGTGGCGGAGGAGGACCTTGAAACTTGCTGGCTTTTGGCGCTGCCTCCGCTTGACTTACTGCTACTGCTTTTGTTGGATTTCTTCTCCGCGAAGGCCGGTTCAATAAACAGTATCAGGGCCAAAACCAGCATTATAACAGCAATTTTAACGTTTTTCTTGTATTTTAGCGTTGCCATAATACGTCTCCTTTCAATATTTTACGCAATAACAGCCATTTTTGAGACTTCTTCTATTTATAAAAGGCACTAACTTTGAATTTGGTAACAAGAATTTTGCCCGAAATTAACTCCCCCTGAGACATTTAGGAAGTGGTTTTCTCATTAAAAATACCCCATGGAATTGCAATATGCAACCTGGAAGGAAGTTTGCTTAGTCTCCTAATATGAAAGCACCTGAAGTATAAAGCGCCTAAAGTGCCTGAAATGCCTAAAATATGGATATCAGCAAATCAGGATGCAGGATATCAGGAAATCCGGATACCAGGAAAAAAAACAAAGTAAACCTGATATCCTGGTAACCTGATAACCACCACCCGATGTCCTGATAACCTGATAACTATATTGACTTTAGCTCACTTTAGGCACTTTAGCTCATTTCTCTTTTTTGCGGTCTTTTATGGGCTTGCCGTCTGCCATACGGGGCTAAACGATATAGCTTCCCGGCCGCACAACTGCGAGAGCTGCAGACCATTTGCCTGAGACGTATAGAAGATTCGGCCATTGGAGACAACGGCCCCGACACATTCCCGCGCATCCACACAGGGGCCGGAAGACACTACTTTGTTGCCGTTGGTAGTATCGATAACATCCATGTTAGAGCCCAGCAGGTAAGGTTCGGACAAAGTAAATCGGGTACAGGCATATCTCATATCGAAGCTTGAGAGGATTTTGCCGGAATCTTTGTTAATCAGGAAGCTCGGTTGGCCTGTTGAGCCGTGGACAAAGACGAAATCTCGGCCTATTGTTACCACATTGACCGATTTGCCGACCGGTTCGGACTGCCAGATGAGCGAGCCGTTTCGCGCATCCAGACACCATACGTAGCGGTTTGTTGTCTTTGGGTTCGGTGGGTTGTAGCCGCCAAGATACAAACGCCCATTTTCGGCACTGATAGTGGTACCCGCGGTCACATAGTACTCGCTCGTCAACCAAATCACCCGGCCGGTGGCCGGTTCAATCGCTGCGGTTAGGCCCTTCGCACCGGGCAGGTCATCTTTTCCTCTGGCCGCGTAACCGAAAAAACACGAATAATACAGCGTATCATCCATCAAACACAAACCCCCATCGTTGCCGCCGGAGCCGAATTCAGAGAAGTCTATTGTCCAGACTTCACGGCCACTATCAATATCCCAGGCCCGTATGAGCGGCTTTTGGTCTTTAGGATAGTAAGGATTGTTATGACCGTAGATCCAGCTCATCACCTCCGCACCGTCGGCGGCTTTGACCGGCTCGCCTTTCTGGAGGTAGGCTTTTTCAGTTCCTTGTGGTGCGTACCGGCCCGTGCCGAAGGCATAAACAGCAAGGTTCTTATAGATGGTTGGCGGCTGCTGACGGCTCCAACTCGGCGAACCGGTGAAGGGTGCCTCCCATAGCAAATTCCCTGTCGCTGCGTCAAGACAGCGCATTCGCGATTTTTTCATCCCTGCCTGGGGTACAAGCAGTCGCTCATTGTGGTAGATTGGACCGGTGAAGGAGATATGTGCGCCGGGCCAGTAGCGCCGCCACAGGAGTCGTCCGGTCTCCTGCTCTACGGCGAAGACCTGGCCTTCTGCGGTGTGGGTGTACATTCGGCCGGCTCCACAAACGGGAAGGTGCTTGAAAGTGCCTTCGTACCGGCGAATCCACTTGACCTTGAAAGGTGGCTCTATGCCTTGACTGTTGGAGTTTGTGCTGGCCAAGTTGCCAAAGTTGGTGAACCAATCATATTTGGAATCGGCTAACCTGCCCGTAAGTGGGCTTCTTATCTTCCATAGTTCAAGGTCTTTTGTGGGCAGAGGTGCCTTGCCGCCCTGTCCCAGGACGTACAGGTACCCATCCTCGCAGCCGAAGTAGATTCGTCCGTCGCAAACGGCGACCGGCGCTGAGATTGCCCTTCCGAAGGCCGTTTTGAAAGACCATACATCACTGCCGTCCGACATCGATGCGACGTATAGGTTTCCGTCGAGACCGCCGTAAACCACTTTGTCCCGGAGCAGAATCGGGGGCGTGATGGATGGATAGCCTCCGAGCTTTTGAATGGGTTTTCCCCGAGAATGTTTACATAAACCAAAACCTTCTTCGGGCCGGCATCGATAGACATCGTCCCCGCGCACACTCACCGACGAGAAACTCAATGATCCGGGGCGGTTTATCTCGGTCTGTGTGCCTTCAATGTACTCGGTGAGCGTTTTATCTTCGATGAGGCGGATTACCTCGACCCGGCCGGTATTGTCCCTGCGGTGCCACTGCCGGTAGATGGCGCCATCCTCGCCCAAAGCTATCCCGAACGTGGCGGGCTTTTCCGAACCCGCGTACGACGGCACCGTGGCCATTCCACGAACTTTAGCGCGGCTTCCTGCATCCTCGAGGCAGACGGCTGAACCGCCTGCCGGCACAACGAGCACCCTGCCGTGCATAGCAATATCTTCCGAACAGCAGAACTGGTCCTGCCAGGTTACCCGGCCGTTCTTGTGCCTTGCCCACTCCTCGCCGCTCCAGCGATTACCGTCAAAACCAGGAATCTCTTTTACGAAGTCCCACGTCCAGCAAACGGAGCCGTCGGGTTCGAGGGCGTAAACACGGGAGCTGAGTGTAGCAAAATAGACCCGGCCGTTGTTGATGACGGGAGTGCTGAAAATCGGTTCGCCGCAGCGAATTTCCTTCACTACGGTACCGGTTGCTGCGTCCAGTACGTAGTAGGACCCGGCCATTGTGCCGAAGTGCAGATAGCGACCAATAACTGCTGGTGATGAGATATTGTTACAGTTTGCTTTACCGCCGCGTGTGGGGGTTTGCCATACTACTTTCAGAGTCTGGGCGTCTATGCCGAAGGCCACACCTGAGGCGTCGATTACGTAGATTCGGCCTTCGGCGACAACCGGTGCGGTCAGGACAGAGTCGGTCAGCGGCACAGCGCCAACCAGGCCGAGCGGCACGGTTACGGTTCTGTCGGGAACGTTGCCTGAGTGCCTGCAATCGTACTTAAACTGTTCCCAGCTCTCAGCCGCGAAAACAGTTGTCAACGCGGGAGCAAGAGTTACCAGCAGGACAATCTTGATTTGCTTTAGTCTCAATAGATTTGACATATTTTGCACTCCTACCTACGAGCCGGCATTTCAGGGCCGGTGTTTATGATGTCTGTTCGAGTTTACACCGTGAGAGATTTTCTTTTCGCATCTCACGGGGTGAACCCTGACGTTGATGTTTATTTTAGCGTCTGCCAGCAAATCTGTCGAGGTAAAAATAGCGCAGAAGCGTCAATCAAATTCCAGCGCTTCACGCGGTTTTTTCATCGGAGCATACTCCGCCGACTCGCCCTCCGCAGTGGACTGTCATTCTGAGGCGGAGCCGAAGAATCTAATTTTTTTAGCCATAAAAGAGATTCTTCACTCCGCTGCGCTCCGTTCAGAATGACAGTTTTTATGGCTTTTCAACAGAGCATTAAGGTTTTATATTGATGACGACCCTGCGATAGCTGACAAGACTCGGCTCGCCGTCGTCCTTTACCTCCAAAATGATATGGATAGTTCCCGGTGACTTGACTATTGGTGCTGCAAAGCGAGCTTGTTGTGCCGTGTCATTCTTGATATTGACTGGACCGTCATAGTTGCCTGCTTCCTTATAGACAAACCAACGATAGGAGACTTTGTCACCATCGGGGTCGTACGTCCCAGCGGCGCTGAGTTTCACCGTCTCTTTGGGTTTGACGGTTAGGTTTACCACCGCCTTGCTCTTGTCGTTATCAAAAGCGGCCACGGGATTGTGATTGGCTGTGCCAAACGTTTCTGCTACACACCAGTCCATCCGGGCTGCGAAGTCATGCTGGTAGGCCTGGCGCCATCTCCAGATGGTTGCCTGGGCCGAGGTATACTCCACGCCATTTTCTGCGATGACCGTGTCCTGACAGCCCCTTGCATTAGTCCAGATTGGACGAGTCTCAGCGTATGTTTGATGAAGGACGTAGCGTCCCCCCCACCCTCCATAGGACGGACTGACACGGCTGCCCAGGCCGTTGCTTATTAAGTCGAAGAACGATGGTGTATCACCTTCCATGATGTATTTCGCTTTGGGATAGAGCGCCCCGAGCGGACCGTGGCCTTTGATAATGTTCTTCTCTAACCACGGATTATCGACAAGTTCAAACTTATGCATTGGCCCGTTTTTATAACGGCGATCCCCGGAAATACCTGTCCATGTTGCTTTGTAGTATTCATTACTATCTACACTGCTGGGAGTAACGATATAAAACAGCTTCGGGAATGTTAGCCGCATCCAGCGTCCCGAGTCGTCCTGGTCGGAGATAGTATAAACCCGCAGCTTAGAGACAAAGGCGTCCAGCTTTTCTTTGCTGCGAGTATTCTTCACCTCCCACAGTGCCTGCGCCAAACAGTTAGGCCCGCCCCAGACGCTCACCCAGACCGGACGGTCATCCGGTTTGTCAACAACCTCAATAATGTGTCGGGAGCCATCCGAACTTTTGCCCTCGCCAACTCCCTGCATCCCGAACTCAGGCAGGCCGGCTTTTGTGACACTTAGCAAATGTTCCCTGGTCGGATATCCAGATGCATGCTTTAACAGATTGTTGCGAACCTGACCGTACGCTTCAATCCGCTCCCGGATTTTGTCCGGGCGAACCTTGTTCCTCAACCAGACCGATGTGGTCGCAACCAGGCCTTCGACATCGAATTCGTTGGAATAGACCAGAAAACGTACCATAGACTCCTCGTCGTCCGGCTCATTGGTAATGTCTGTCAGCACAATCACACGCGGCTTATCGAGCTTTTCAAGAACGACATTCTGTTTGGCTGTGCTCGTTCGAGACGCTATCAGCGCCGCCAGCAAAGCAAACAAACATCTTGTAGAAATGCGTTTCATATTTTTCATCATCACAGTTTTTCCCCTTCATTCTTAAAGGAACGCCATTTTGCGTTTTGTTTGTACCATTTTGCGGATGTTTGCCCGGATTTGCAACAATATTTGCAATATACACCCCGGAAACAACGCCAATTACTCTTGACAAGAAAGTGGGAAATGTGTTATAAATGGGATAGATGAGTTCTGTGGATTTCGGCCTTGCGCCGTGTGGAATGTCTATAGTTTCTTTGGTAAAAAGCTGAAAAATTGTTGAGCGAGGCACAGAGTTGAAAGTCATAACTTTTCTTTGTGCTCGCAGGTATGGTAACGCAAGTACAGGTGCTTCGTAGGTGCAGATTCTTACGTCCCAATCAACAATTCGTATCGGCATTTTGATGGAAGGAGATGGTGGCAAGTCGTAAAAACATTTCTTGGGCAAATGTAGAATATAGTGAGTGCAAAAATTATTATCGTCCGTTCTGATTTTAACTTTTTTGAAGGAGGATTATTATGTCTAAAGTAGAAAAGTTAGTCATTTGTGCAGTAGTAGGATTGATTGTAGCAGCGAGCGGTACCGTGCAGGCCAACTGGCTGGAAACCTTCGATGGCGATGAGCCTGACCTGCCAACATGGGAGTTCCATCCCTATCCGGATATGACCAAGACGTACACCAACACTATCAAGACCGACCCAAACGGCAACAAATACCTCAGCCTGGATGAGACAAGCTCGGCGGGCATCGGCGGCTCGCAGTTTGGCGCCGGGTTCGGCAGCGACGAAGTCTTCACTGACGTGCGAGTGGGGGCCATCGTGAATGTTACTGGCGATGCCTCCCGGAATCACCACGGCTTCATCGCAAGGACGACCTACTTCCTTGACGATGGTTCGGTAACCGGCGCCCCTGGCATGGTTGCAACCCAGACTTATGTGATGCACGTAAACTGGGAAGACGGCCCCGCCAACCTGAGAATTGATATCGAGAAGGTAGTCAACTTGCAAAACATCATGAGGAACGAAGAAGAGCTGGGTTTGGACGTTACCGTACCAGGCCTCGGCCACGCCAGGAGCTACTATGCTGAAATGGATATTGTCGGCTCGGGCCCCGTGTACGTTACCGGTAGTCTCTATGAGTATAAAGGCGGCCCGCTCATCGCAAGGACCGCGACAATGGTGGACACCAACGAGAACGACCCGTGGGAAGAGGAAGTTGAGCAAGACGCCGTCTTTACCAGCGGCGTAAGCGGTATCTTCGGGCAGAATCAACAAGAGGAACCGGCCGGCTACCACTGCGCCTTTGACGATATCTTCTCCGTGTCTGACGGCCCGGCAGCCGTTAATCCCGGCCCTGCTGACGGCGCGGCAGATGTAGATGTGGACGCTGACCTTACCTGGTTAGAGGCGGCTTTTGCGACTTCACGCGATCTGTGGTTCGGTAAAAAAGGAGCTATGGAAAAGGTTGAGCCGGCTCCTGCAGGTACCACCTTTGACCCGGGGACACTTGAATTAGGCCAGACTTACGAATGGCGCGTCGATCAAATCGGGCCTTCAGGTACCGTCACAGGGCACACCTGGACCTTTACGGCGGGAGAGTGTATAAGCGTAGAAGATTTTGAGTCCTATGCGGACAATGCGGGTATAAGGGCTGAATGGATTGAAAACATCGCCGACTTCGATTACGCCTTTCTCGCGACAGACAACCAGGGCAACAATTCTATGCGGCTTGAATTCCAAAATCAGTATGAGCCTTACTTTACTGAGGCCACACGGACATTTGACAGCCCGCAGGATTGGACGGTTCAAGCCGTTGAGGCGTTGTCGTTGTCCTTCATAGGTGAGCACGAAAATATGGAGCATCTGATGTATTTGGAGCTGGAGGATGCCGCCGGCCAAAGCTTCAAGGCCGAGCACCCATACACCTATGCGTGCCAGTCTGATTCATGGCGCCAGTGGATTGTGTCACTTGAGCAGTTCAGCAGTGGCGGCGTAGACTTGAGCAATATCAAAAAGCTTGCTATTGGCTTTGGCGACGGAACGATATCAGATCAGGAGGGTGAAGACATAGACCATATATACATTGACCAGATAATGTTGTGCCCGGCTGGGAGCTATAATATTGAGTAGCCAGCCGTGTCGCGGACACGTCGCGACAGGTTGGATTTGCGTGGCGATATAAATGGCGATTGCAAGCTTGACATCGAAGACCTTGTTATCATGGTGGATAACTGGCTTAACGATAGACTTTCAGCAGTACCATAATAGGAATGAAAGTTGTTATCGTTCGTTTTTATTTTAACTTTTTTAAAGGAGGATTATTATGTCTAAGAAATTGATTTATTTGGTTTCTTTTGTTTTGGTCTTGGGCCTGACTTTGACGAATTCGGCCAGTGCTGAGCTTGTCGGATGGTGGAAGCTTGATGATGGTTCCGGTACCACTGCTTTGGACTCAAGCGGCAAGGGCAATGACGGTACACTCCAGGGTGACCCACAATGGGTGGAAGGTCAGTTAGGTGGCGCGCTGGAGTTCGACGGTAGCGGCGACTATGTGGACTGCGGCAATGCTGCGTCGCTCGACATTTACGGAGCCGATGCCCAGGTCACCATTGCTCTCTGGGTCAACACGCCGAATGTTAGCCAGGTTCACGGCTCGCTGGTGACCAAGGGGGAATGGGGCGAGGGTTATAGCCTGTTGATCAAGGGAGAACCACGGAAGCTCTGGGCCGCAGATAGTGACACCACCTTGTCAGCCGACCCACTGACCAACAACGAGTGGTATCATGTGGCAGTAACTACAGACGGTGCGACCGGCGAAGTCAAATTTTACATCAATGGGCAGTTGAGCGGTGTCCGCAAAAAGAACACCACCGGCATCGAACAGACCGACATACCCATCAGTATCGCGAGAGAACAGTACGGTGCAGGCAGGTGGTATTTCAATGGCACGATTGACGACGTTCGTATTTATAACCGGATACTGACGCAGGAAAGGATTCAGGAGATTATGAAAGGCGAAGTGTACCTATTTGCCTCCAGCCCCACCCCGGCTGATGGTGCCCTGTATCCTGATACGTGGGTGAGTCTTGCCTGGCGGACGGGAGATTTTGCGGTCTCACACGATGTGTATTTGGGTGAGAATTTTGTTGATGTCAACGAGGGCACAGGCGATACGTTCCAGGGCAACCAGACCGCGGCATTTATGGTCATCGGCTTTCCCGGTTTTACTCTCCCCGACGGTCTTGTCCCAGGCACGACATATTACTGGCGGATAGACGAGGTGAACGACACCGAACCGAATAGTCCATGGAAAGGCCCTGTCTGGAGCTTTACGGTACCGCCCATGACCGCCTGGCAGCCGACTCCGGCTGATGGCACCAAATTTGTGAACACAAATGCAGAGCTTAGCTGGACGGAAGGTTTCGGCGCGAAACTGCACACGGTGTACTTTGGCGACAATTTTGACGATGTGAAAAATGCCGCCGGAGGTCTTCCTCAGGGGGAAACAACCTATACTCCCGGCACTCTTGAAGCAGAGAAGACTTACTACTGGCGGGTCGATGAGTTTGATGCCATCAATACCTATAAAGGTGATGTCTGGAGCTTCATGACCGGGCCGGCCATTACTGATCTTGGTCTTCTTGGCTGGTGGAAGTTTGATGAAGGCCAGGGCAGTGTGGCTTTTGACTGGTCGGGCCATAGCAATCACGGCACGCTTGTTGGCGGGCCACAATGGGTGGCCGGGAATATAGATGGTGCATTGGAGTTTGACGGAACTGATGATTATGTTGACCTGAACGACCCCCTTGAACTGCAGATTATGGGCAATATCACACTGGCAGCCTGGATAAAAAGCGACGATGTGGGTGGTGAGCGCAACATCATCGCAAAAGGTTACGTATTTGACCCGCACGGTGAAATACGGTTGCAGCTCAACGGTAGCAACTATAATTTCGGCTCCCTTGATTCCGGCGGTCAGCACGAGGTCTCTGACGATAGTGCGGACGCGGACATCGGCAAGTGGGTACATTTGGCCGGCACCTATGATGGCTCGCTTTGGAATCTTTACAGGAACGGGCAGCTGGTTAACTCGGCTGAGGATAGTGTGGGCGCTGTCCCTGTCGCTGTTGGCTGGTCGATAGGCTCAAGGGGAGGAGACATGATAGATCAACTTTTCGATGGTCTGATAGATGATGTCCGCATTTACAACCGGGCACTGACACAAGCTGAGATAGCAGAAATAATGGTCGTTCCAGAGGCCAGCCGCTCGAAACCGTCTAACGGCGCTGTGGATGTCAAGCAGATACAGATTCTTAGCTGGTCGCCGGGAGACTATGCCGTTTCACATGAAGTCTATTTCGGCACAGAGGAAGAGGCCGTGCGCAATGCCGATACAGCTTCATCTGAATACAAAGGCAGCTGGAACCTTGGCTCCGAAAGCTATGACCCCGGAATGCTTGAGTGGGATACCACCTACTACTGGCGTGTTGACGAGGTAAATAACGCCAATCCAGATAGTCCGTGGACAGGAAACCTCTGGAGCTTTACGACAGCTAACTTCCTTATCGTGGACGATTTCGAGGACTACGACGTTGGCAACTACGAGATATGGTGGTCGTGGAAAGATGGGCTTGGCTATGCCGAGCATGGCAATGAACCAGCCTATTCCGGTAACGGGACAGGCTCTGCTGTAGGCGACGAAAGCACTACTTCTTACACTGAGGAAACTATCGTTCACGGAGGCAGACAATCGATGCCTGTATTCTATGACAACAGCGTCCTCAGGTATTCAGAGGTGGAGATGACATTGAGTTATCCGCGTGACTGGACGGAGAAAGGTGTCAACACGCTGACGATTTGGTTCATAGGCGATGCTGCTAACGCTGCTGAGACGTTGTATGTTGCTCTCAATGGCAGCGCCGTGGTCTCGCATGATAATCCTAATGCAGCGCAGATAACTGCCTGGACGGAATGGAATATCGATTTGCAAACATTTGCAGACCAGGGTGTGAACCTGGCCAACGTCAATGCGATTGCCCTTGGGTTAGGCAATAAGAACAATCCGCAGGCTGGTGGCTCAGGTACGATGTACTTTGATGATATTCGACTATATCCACCGGCGCCCTAAGCCAGCACCTTAAGCCGTGTGATTTAGCTGGCAGTTAGAATTACGTGTTTGATATAGCAGATTCGTGACAATTCGGGGCTTATACCAATTCGGTATGGGCCCCGGTTTTTTTTTAGGGCAATAGCGGAAGACCTCCACATATGCTGAAAAAATAGTTAGCCCTGCTCAGGACGCAAGACACCAGAGAATTGACCTCCTAACTAACAAGCAGGATGTCGTTAGAATATAAGATATCGAAAGCTTGTGAGAAGCGCTGAAAAGGAAGTTCCTTTTATACGACTTTTCTATTGAAAGACTTGTCTCAGTCAGGTACAGTTCCGCCAATATTTGACCTCACGGAGGAGTTGTGAGGAAGTTTGTTTTATGCATATTAAGTGTGCCGCAGCGCATCGGTTGGATTTATCCTGACAATTAGGACGACAGAAATGATAATTAGAAGAGCATCAGCAGTGATAATGATTATTGGATTGCTTGTGGGTGCGCGGGTTTTGGCCGGCGATTGGCCCCACTGGCGCGGGCCGTTTCTGAATGGCTCAAGCGACGAGAAGAACCTGCCCGCGACCTGGAGCAAGACGGAGAATGTCGCCTGGGTTGCCTCTCTTCCCGGCCACAGCTCCGCTTCCCCTATCATCGCCAATGGCAAAGTCTTTGTAAGCTCGACAGATAAAGACGGCGACGACCTTTTTGCCCTGTGCCTTGACGCCCGAAGCGGCAGGGAGCTCTGGCGCAAAAAGCTGGGAAAATCCAGCCGAAATGTACCCCGCAACAATCCGGCCACGCCTTCACCTGTGACTGACGGCAGATATGTGTATTTCATGTACGGTTCCGGTGACCTGGCCGGGCTGGACTATGAGGGAAACGTCATTTGGTCGCGCAATCTCGAGGCCGAATACGGAAATATCTCGTTAAAGTACGGCTACAGCTCAAGCCCGCTGCTTTACGACGACAAGCTTTATATCCTCATCCAGCGGTGCCATACGGCCTATCGCTCTCCCAAGAGCACGACTCTCGATGCATTCATACTGGCGGTGGACGCCAAAACAGGCAAAAATATCTGGAAGCAGCCTCGCAAGACCGATGCTGTGAACGAGTCGCTTGATTCCTATAGCTCGCCGATACTCTATCAACATTCCGGACGTGTCGAAATTCTCGTCATAGGCGCTGACTACATTACGGCCAATGACCCTGTAACCGGCAAAGAGCTCTGGCGTTATGAATACGCCGAGCAAAAGAGCAAAAGAGGACGTAACATCTCCTCACCAGTCACTGCCGAAGGGCTTGTCTTTGGTGTCCCGCCGAGGGGCAGTCAGGGCCTTTTAGCACTCAAGAGCGGCCGAGAGGGTACTCTAACCAACGAAAATATCGCCTGGATATTTGACGGCTCATCGCCGGATGTCAGTACCCCACTTTACTACAAAGGCAGCATCTATGTCCTTGGTGACAGAAAAGGCGGAGTCCTGACCTGCCTCGACGCCGGAACGGGCCGGCAAAAATGGCAGGGCAAACTCGGCGGCAGCGCTCCATGGTGGGCATCTGTCACGGCCGGGGATGACAAGCTCTACTGCATTAGCGAAGCCGCCGAAGCTGTTGTCCTTGCCGCCGATAACGGCCGGTTCAAGGTCCTTTCACGAATCGATATGGAAGACAAGCCCATCCAGGCCTCAATCGCCATCGCTGACGGCCGGTTGTTCATTCGCACCGCCAACACACTATTCTGCATCGCCAATTAGAGCTGCTTGTCGGCGCAAATGCAAGAAAGGCTATCAGCTTTAAATTTATAACACCTCAAAGGCCTTTTACAGAACGTACTCGTTTTGAGGGCTATCATACAGCCTATTTTCTTCACGAAAAAAACAAACTAATTCTTTGATTGTTAGTGCAAGACTTAGTATACAGTATATACAAGTATCCCAGGGCAACAAAGGTCGGTAATGGGAAAAAAAGATAGCAGATACACACGGCAACCAGCCTTTATAAAGGGCAGTAGACCTGTAGTGTAGGTAGGGAGGTAAAGCGATGGCTGCTTCCAAGAAAAGCAGAAAAGAATTTACTGAAGAAGCCCGGATGTCACGTCCTGAAAAACTTAGGCGTGACAAGGCCAAGCATAAACAGATGGAGGATGCGCTTAAAGAAAGCAAAGAACATGCTAAAATCTTTGCTTCATATCAGCATGCCATCTCGGAATTACGTGAGTTTTATGTAAGAGAAGCCAGTCTTGAACAGATGCTTCAAAAGACAGCGGATTTATTCGTTAAGAATTTCGGTTATCACATGGCCTGGTATGGTGAGTTACGACCGGATGGGAAGGTAATTATCCCCAAGGTATGGGCTGGAAAATACGAAAAATATCTGGATGGATTGCGACTTGAGCTTGATGACAGCAAAGATGCTAAATGTGCTATGAGTATTGCGATTGTAAGAAAAGAACCTTTTGGGTATGCCGATCTTGAGCACGATAAAGATTTCGAAAAATGGCGTCCATTAGCCCTTAAATATGGATACCGTTCGAACCAGGCGATTCCACTCATTATAGATGGCAAAAGTGTTGGAGCTTTTCTGATTTATAGTACCCGCCCCCGGGCCTTTAGTGAGGACCTGATTCGGTATCTTGTGGGAGTTGCGAATGAACTTGCCACGATTGTAGAAAACATCACCGAGCGCAAGAAGGCGGGGGAGGCGTATTGCAAGCTGGTTGACCAATCGCTGCAGGGGCTCGTAATCATCCAGGACGAACGTCTTGTCTTTGGCAACCAGGCAATGGCTGAGATCACCGGCTACACCGTTGATGAGATGCAGGCAATGTCCGCCCAACAAGCGCAAGCATTTATACATCCGGAAGACCAAGCGCTCGTCTGGAGTCGACTCCTGAATCGGATCAGGGGCAAACACGAACAAAACCGATATGAGTTTCGTGGAATTCGCAAGGATGGAACAATATGTTGGTTGGAGATACATGCCAGTCGGATTGAGTATCAAGGCAGGCCTGCCATACAGGCCGCCCTTGTCGATATCACCGAACGCAGGAAGGCAGAAGAAGCGTTGATAGAGAGTGAGGAAAAGTACCGTTCGATCTTCAATACCGCCGCCGGTCTCATAACAACGGTGGACAGAAATGGGATTATATTAGATTGCAATGCAAGGATTAAGGACCTTCTCGGCTATGAGAAAGATGAGATTGCAGGACAGTCTATAGCGAAGATCATCCATCCGGATTATATGGAAAAAGCAAGGGCCTGCCTTAATAAAATATTAGTTGATGGTTTTGCCCACCACAAAGAATACAAAATGGTGAGAAAAGACAACGAGATAATCGACGTTGAAATAAATGCTGCCGGAGTAAAAGGTAAAGAAGGGAAATATGTGGGGGGCATATGTATCATACAAGACATAACCGAGCGTAAGGAGGCGGAGGAGGCGTATCTCTCACTGGTGGATCATTCGCTGCAGGGGCTGGCCATTTTCCAGGATGGGCGCGTTGTCTTTGCCAATCAAGCCATGGCGGACATCACGGGCTTCACAGTCTATGAGATATTAAACGCGCCAGCTCAACAAGTACAGGCGTTTGTGCATCCAGAAGATCGAACGCTCATCTGGGGCCGATACCAGGATCGGCTCAGTGGCAAACCGGTGCCCGAGCGGTATGAGCTTCGTGGAATCCGCAAAGATGGATCGATGTGCTTGCTCGAGACTCATGCCAGCCGGATTGAATATCAGGGAAAGCCCGCTGTCCAGGCGGCCTATGTTGACATCACAGAGCGCAAGGAGGCGGAAGAGGCACTTCAGAAACGGACAGAAGAGCTGACAATAATAAACGAAATGGCGATGGAACTGGCAGTTGCGTCTTCCACTGCTGATATTTACAAACTTGTCTGTGAGAAGCTTAAAAGTATTACCGGAGCCCTCTTTACAGGCATAACAAGTTACGACTCTCAGAGGCAGGAACTTAGGATAGAACATATTTCCACGGATAGTAAATTTATTATCACAGCTAATAAGATACTCGGCCGGAAAGTCAAAGAGCTCCGAATTCCTCTGGAGCCTCGCCATATCCAGGAGATGCTATCGGAGAAAGCAAAGAGGCTGGAAGGGCTGAACGAACTGATGTTCGGTACTATGCAAAGAGCCGTGGTCAACGCTCTCAAAAGGGTTCTTAAAATTGGTGACGTATATGGATTGGCTCTACACTACGGCGGCAAAATTATAGGTTCAATGCCGGTTTTGATGCCGCGACAAAAGCCTTTACTTTCAATTGAGATGCTTGAAGCTTTCGCCAATCTGGTTGCTACTTCTCTGAAGCGTATGAAGGCAGAGGAGGAGCGTATAGCAGCAGTGCAGGAAAGAGCGGCTGTTATTGACGCAATGTATGATTCAGTTATTGTTCTTAATCCGGATGGGAAGATAATCTCCTGCAACCCAGCTCACTTAAAGATGTTCCGTCGTAGTTCTGTAAATGAACTCTTAGGAAGAAACTTTAGTGAATTAAGGGAAGTCTTTTGTGACCCGGAGGAAGATATCCCGAAGATGTTAGGAGTGTTTAGGTCGATAGTTCAAAACGGTATTTCCAAACCTGCTGAGGTTAGAGTTCGAAGGGCAGACGGAGAAGAGCTGACGGTTAGTGCTTCAGTGAGTTTACAGAGAGACGCGATGGGTAATCCTAAGAATGTTGTAGCCATCTTGAGGGATATCACGCCGCAGAAACGGCTGCAGGAGATGGAGAGAGAAGCGGCAGTAACGAGGATGGCGGTAGAGATGATTGAAGGAATGCCTGAGGGGGTCGCGATTAAGGATTTTGATGGGACAATTCGCCAGGTCAATAGCGAATTTGAGAGACGCTCGGGCTATAAAAGGGAAGAGATAGTCGGAAAAACATCGGCTGAGCTTGGAATCATCTCCAAAAAAGATAATCGAAGGATTAAGAAGGAAATTATTCCAAGATTGATGAACGAAGGCCTTGTTCGAAACATTGAGACGGTTGTTATGGATAGGGATGGGACAAGAATTCCCGTTCTGATGAGCTGGAGTTTAATGAAGGACGCCCAGGGCAAACCAAAAAGTATTATTGCCACGGCAACAGACATCACTGAACGCAAGCACGCGGAGGAGGAATTAGAACATTCTAAGAAATTCCTTGCCCATACAATTAATGCTCTTGATGATTCTTTTTTTGTAAAAGATGAGCAACACCGATGGGTGATATTAAATGACGCTGCCTGTAAGGTGATGGGGCACTCCAGGGAAGAACTTATCGGGAAAAGTGACTACGATCTTTTTGCCAAGGAACAAGCTGACGTGTTTTGGGAGAAAGACAATCTTGTATTTCAAACTCAGGAAACGAATGTAAATGAAGAAAAAATTACATGGAACGACGAATTACATACGATTTCAACCAAGAAATCACCATTCACAGATTCTCGAACTGGAAAAAAGTTCATAGCAGGTACAATCAGGGACATCACCGAGCTCAAGCGGGTGGAAGAACAACTTCGAGAGTATCAGCAGAAGCTCCAGTCGATGGCTTCGGAATTGTCATTAACCGAAGAGCGTGAAAGGCGAAGCATTGCCACAGGATTGCATGACCGCATTGTACAACCCCTGGTATTCGCAAAAATGAAATTAGATGAATTGGAGTCTTCAACGACATCGACCGATTCCGGCAAACACCTGGAAGAAATTAGCAACATGCTTGATCAGGTTATTGAGGAGACACAAACCTTGACTTACGATTTGGGTTCTCCTACTCTGTATGAGTTAGGTTTAGAGTCAGCCATAGAGGAGTGGCTTAGCGAAGAGATAGAGCAAAAACATAACATCTCAACCTTTTTTGAATCTGAGGGTGCCCCCAAATCATTGAGTGAGGATATCAGCGGCTTTCTTTTTAGGAGCGTGCGAGAACTACTGGTCAATGCAGTGAAGCACGGCAAGGCACAAAATATCAAAGTTTCACTCCGCGGGGAGGGGGACAAAATAAGGATTTGTGTTGATGATGACGGAGTTGGGTTCGAATTGTCGGAGGCAGGCGCCTCCAAAGACAAAAAAAGCGGCTATGGCCTTTTCAGTATAAAAGAACACTTGAGCCACATTGGAGGATATATAGACATTAAATCCCAACCGCACCATGGGACACAAGTTGTCTTAGTAGCGCCGTCAAAAGGAAACGTTGTGGGAACATGAGGTTAATATGAGCATAAAAATTCTTTTGGCAGATGACCATGAAATTGTACGATATGGTCTGCGATGCTTAATTGAAGAGCAGCCTGATATGGAGGTAGTCGGCGATGCGGTGAATGGACGTATGGCGATCAATTTGGTACATCGGTTAAAACCAGATGTTGTTATTATGGATATTTCAATGCCGGATATGAATGGTATTGAGGCGACACGGCGGATCCGCAAAGAAATCCCGGATACCAAAGTTATTGTCCTGTCAATGCATCATAAAAGACAATTTGTGATAGATATGCTTAAATCCGGTGTTTCGGGTTATATATTGAAAACGAAGGTTCATGGCGACCTGATTCGGGCAATTAAAGCTGCTGTTGCGAACGAAGTATATTTGAGTTCTAAGATAACGGGAATCATGGCCCATGATTTTGCGAGTAATTTGTCGATACCAGACAAGTCAGCTTCCGCTGTTTTGACCCCCCGGGAGCGGGAGGTGCTCCAACTGATATCAGAAGGAAAAAGCACCAAAGAAAGTGCATTGCATTTAAACGTGAGTATAAAAACGATCGAATCAACACGGCGTCAAATTATGCAAAAATTAGATATTCACAATGTAGCTGATCTCACCAAGTATGCGATTAATGAGGGCATAACATCACTCGATTTTTAACCATTTTTTATCGGGATTCCATATCATCATTGAACCTATAATCTGACCTTCATCAAAGACCATTTACTCTGTCACGAAGTAAACTTACAATTGCCGGATGCAGGCTTGTCCAAGAGATATCCCAATAGCCGGTCCGGATTGTAGGTGTCTAAGAACGTAGAGCACAGTTGGAAACTTTTTCCAATTTTATGTCACCTCCCAGTCTCCACTTCTTTGTATACTGTCACTGAAATCCACGTTATTAATTTATGCATGTTTCAATTTTATTGCATATTCCATGTTTTTCGCACCCCAAATACAGAGATTTCCTGATACACTTATGCTTTCCACAATCCGATACATATATTAGTGCTAAGCAAAACTATATATTCATTTTCCAGGCATATGACTCATTAAAAATCCGGTAGGCAGAAGTAGATGTCATTCTTGAAAAGGTTGGTTCAATGAAGGAAATGATCATAGTCGCCGGCGAGAACACGTTCAACGTCGCCTGGCTAAAACATTGCTTAAAAGAGAGACATTACAGTTCAATCCTTTGTGAAACAGTAGAGGAAATTATCGAAGAATTGGAGACCCTGCCAACCTGCGGAGTGTATGTACCTTTAGTGCTTATTGAGTCGGAAATATTGAAAAACATCAGTGATGAGCTGATTAACCGGCTAAGGGAGTGTAAGCCGGAGGTTCCTTTTATTCTGCTTGATGAGGAGAATTTACCGGAGACAAACGAGTTGATATGCGCAAACCGAGCGAAATTTGAGTGGGATGGAAATCCTTTAACTAAGGTACTCGAAGGAGCTGGTGTTGAATCAACCTGTGCCACTGCCAGCAGCAATCAGGGGCGAGAGAGGGACAAATAATAGGGGATAAAGAAAAGAAGCAGGGAGAAATTGTGATATGGATATATACGCCTCCACCTGTTGGAAGGCATCTTCGACTTATAAGCTTATTCGAGGGCTCAGATGAGATTACTATCGTACCTTCAGAGTAATAAAAGCCTCCCTTCTTGCTTTCGCAAGAAAGCACGGGGGTTGCGCATAATCATCCGGCACTTGTTGCCAACAATATAATACTCCGGAACAAAATGTGAGCGGGCCGAGCTAAACTCTGTCTTTCCTCCACTTCTCGGCCTGCTTTTTTTATGTTTCAATACTCTATAGAGTCCGCCAAAGGCGGATTGCCAGCAACCACGCTACCTTCTTGTCCTAATTTTCCAATAAAAGCTTGCGTTACCACGAATGAGTGTGTTATAATTACGGCAGACAAGCATACGAGTACGAAAACCATCATGTCTGGCGAAAATTGTTGGTTTGGAAGGACATTTATTGAAAGAGAAGGGGAATTGATATGTGCAAACGATATGGCTTTACACTAATAGAACTTTTGGTGGTCATTGCCATTATCGCCCTGTTATTGGCGATATTGATGCCCTCGCTGCAACGGGTAAAGAAACAGGCACAGGCTGTTGCCTGTATGTCCAACATCAAACAATGGTCTTATTGCTGGCATATGTATCTCGAGGACTCCGGGGGAAAGTTTCCGAGCGGTGCCGAAGCCTCCGGAGACTGGCCCGAAAAATTGCGACCGTTTTACAAGGACCGGGGGGCGTTGACCTTGTGTCCGTCGGCAAAAAAACCTTATACTGACGGAGGCAAGGTACCTTTCGGAGCCTGGCGATGGAGAACGGAAGGAGGAGGCTGGACTGACTTTGAGAGCAAACCCGGTGACGATTACGGCAGCTACGGCATGGATGAATGGCTCGGCGATCGACCTGGCGAAAACTTCTGGAGGAATCGAGAGCAAAAACAGGCAAACAACATACCGATGTTTTTTGACTGTGTAGTCTGGGATACCTACTGTGACCACACACAAGGCCCGCCTGAGGTTGATGGCATTGTTACAAACGAAATGCACTTAGTTTGCATCAACAGGCACAAGGGCGCAATAAATGCCGTTTTTGTGGATCTCAATGTTAGGAAGGTAGCTCTGAAGGAGCTTTGGACGTTCAATTGGCACCGCAACTTTGATACTCAGGGTGTCTGGACGACAGCCGGCGGCGTTCAATCGTCCGACTGGCCTCAATGGATGAGAACCTTTAAAGACTATTAGTTGGGTGGGCACCGCCCACCTTTTCTTTAGTGGTGTGCAGTACACACCCTACTGCTACCGCTGAGACAATCCGCCTTAGGCAGATTCCATATATAGGCGGTTGATGTACAGGATCTGTGAAGCTCAATTTCGAATCAATTGCAAGAATTCCTGCCTAACGTTATAATGCACAATGACAACATCTGCTGAACTTGACCGCCTTGGGCTGATTACCAAATCATCGTTCAATGTGAGGGAGTAGGCGATATGAGAAACAAGTGTAAAACACATCCGGCAAATTTAGTTACTATATGTTTTGTTCTTTGTTTATGCCAATTGCAGGTCCTCGCGTCCGCACATCAAAGTGAGGATTCGGCTGATATTTCGTTTAGTATAAAAAGAGAGGTTCTCCACAAGATTGATTCACGCATATTCGGCCAGTTTATGGAGAGGCCAAGCTGGGGTGAGATAGGCGTCGAGGGGGCACTAATTCCCGGCACACGGAAACTCCAACCCCGTGTGTTGAAGCTATTGAAGGAAATGGAAATACCGGTTATCAGATTCCCTGGTGGGACCGATGTGGATTTCTTAGATTGGCGCGATATGGTCGATAACGTACCAGGCCGAGCGGCTCAGCGACCTGTCAGTACCGGCCATCGCGGACATAAGGTGACAAATAACTTCGGCTATGATGAGTTCCTTCAATTTTGTGAAGATGTTGACGCAGAAGCTATCCTTGTAGTGAATTTCCGAGATGCTCTGCTCATGAAGAAGCCCCTGAAAGAAGCTGCCATGCACGCGGCGGCATTAGTTGCTTATTGCAACGCACCTGTTGGAGCGAAGCTGCCGGAAGGTATGTACAATTGGCCGTCCCTGCGGGCCGGAAATGGTCGGGCCGGACCCTATAAAGTGAAATATTTTCAAATCGGTAATGAAACATGGGCTTTCATAAAACAATTGAGGCAGATTTTGCCTGATACGGCACCCCAGTTTTACGTTAAGTGTCTGGCCGCATACATTGAAGCGATGCGGTCCGTAGATCCTTCTATTGAAATCATCGTCGATGGCCACGATGGCAATATGTCAGGGATTGCAGGACAGGTGCATGAACAACTGGGGGACAAAGTATCCTATTTTGCTACACATTTCTATTCACCATGGGCCATTACGAAAGTGGTGAAAAACGGTAAAGATGTCCTGGTACATGAGATTTCTGCCGACGAAATCTGGCGCGCCTGGGTAGCTGTAACATGGTTCGATGAAAGTGGCCGGTCGATTATTAACCACCCCGGCATAAATACCGCACGAAGGCTCGGCTATAAGGTTGCGGTGACCGAATGGAATTGGAATGGCTGGTGGAGGTACAATGGCCCCGGGCCGGCGTTGGATTCGAGTTTCGCCAAGGGGCTTGGCGCTGCCGGATACCTTCACGCTTTTATGCGAGCGGCGGATGTGATTGAGCTGGGCTGCCAATCTATGCTCGTAGGTAACTCCTGGGGCATCACGAGCATAAAAGCAGATGCGGAAGGTAAGGTTCCCCCTTTCTATATGCCTTCCGGCCAGGTAACCATGTTCTACTCACAGCACCACGGAGAGCAATTGCTTGCCCTTGTGAGCAGGAACGTACCAACATACAAACAGCCATATCAAATGGGTGGCATTTCGCCAAAAGGAAAGGTCGCCTACATTGACGCACTTGCGACAGCAGGTCAAAGACGTATCTATTTTCATGCCATCAACCGGAGCTTTGAACAATCGATAGATATCACAGTTGATGTTTCTGCTTTTGGTCGCCTTGAGGGCCGTGCGGTACACCACGTTTTGGAAGGGCGCCTAAACGATGCACCTGAACCTGATGAGCCCAGGCAGATCGGCCGGATAACTCAGAGAGATATACATTTTGACGGCAAGACGCTGACAGTGGCCCTACCGCCCAGGTCGGTTTCATGTATTGAGTTCATGCAGAAATGAATATTCAAAGCGGATTTGGCCGCTTCAGAGCTTTCTCTCTATCGCCTTGGCAGGAAAATAAAAAACGCCCTCCATCTGTGGGAAGCTATCATAAGCCGATTGGAAAGAATTCAGTTTGGACCAAGTATTAATTTATTCTTTCAATTTGTCGTTATCCTGGTTAAGGATTTTACTGCCCAGAACGTTTTCTTATGTCACTACATATAGTTTCGATTAATCTGGCCTCATTTTCATTAAATTCACTTTTTATTTCTTCTATACTCTTTCTCTCTCGAATTAAAGCTTTAATTTTTTCCTGCCGTTTTTTCATCTGGTCGATGTGATTCCTTACTCCCTCCCGGTCTGTCATTTCACTGTGAGCGCTGCAAAATATTTCAGCATCTATTGTTTGAAGCATTTTGGTGAGCGTCTCAACGTGCTCAAAGGAATTACCACCTTTATAAGAATGGATAAGTTGAGGTCTTGTCAAAAATATTTGGTCTCCGATAAAAGCAGTCTTTTCTTCGGGAAAATAAACAACGATATCTCCAGTAGTATGCCCAACGCCGAAATACCATAACTCTACCTTCTTTGAGCCAAGATAAATATCCATCTTATCACGAAATGTTATTGAAGGAACGAAAGGCGCTAATTCAGGCTGATTCCATTCCGATGGGGCTCCGTCTCTCCCTGGATGAAAAAATTCTTTTCGGCAATTCTGGTGGGCGACAAAAGATACCGATGCAGGAAAATATCGATTTCCCGTGACATGGTCACCGTCACTATGAGTATTTACAAGGAACTTTATTGGCTTGTCGGTAATCCGTTTAATCCCGTCGATAACGCTATCTACCGATTTTTTGTCCATTTTCGTGTCAATCACGAGGACCCCGTTATCACCGATGTATGCTCCCCCGCCTGCGCCCCGTCCACCTGAAATTTCGAAGAGCCTGTCGGATATTTTCTTGAATTGGACGGGCTGAGCCTCTCTGCGCTGAGCAAATGAACTTGATACAAACAAAAGTAGAAGAGCCGGAACAAAAATGAGTTTAATTTTCTTTTTCATTTCAAAACCTCGTCTGGATTTGTTGAAAGTCCCTAACCGATATTTCTCAGATAGGCATTGCTCAGCTACGCCGCCGAGACTATGTGTGATGATTTTACCAGATTTGGCAGATTAGAGAAGCATTTCGTACAATATTTTGTTTAGTCTGCCGTGTCTTCCCCTCTCATCCAGCTTGTTCTACCTTAGCATTAAGAGCCTATCCGAATAACTATTTGCTCTCGCCTGTCATTCTGAATGGAGCGTAGCGAAGTGAAGAATCTCCTCTTCGTTGGCCAGATTCTTCGGCTTCGCCTCAGAATGACAAAGGACGAAGGATTATTCAGATAGGCTCTTAATAGCACTTGTTCGACAAACGACCCAAGATCTCGATTTTACTTTCCCATTTATGTGAGTCAATTCCCGTCGATAAGCTCACGCCCGAAGCCCAGAATTTACACAGCCATTTCTGTATGAATCGCAGTACTCTCATGTCCGAAACCTCCCGTCTTTTCGTACCACCTATTTCGGCTGCATCATTCTGATACAGCCGTGTTCCAAAGCTCTATATATAAAAGGCAGCAACTTAACGGTTGGTAACGGAATGTATGGCATAAAAAATATTAGGTCTTCAATAGGCAGTTTGTTAAAAGCAGGTTCTAAGCAGAGCAGCTTCGTACCGTAACTCAATCACACAGGAGATGTCACGCCGCAGTGCAAGAAAATCTCTCGACAAGTACGTTACCTTTTTATGGTGAGATGCCTTATATGAGTGGACGCCGATGATGACAGTTACTTCGCAGCCACTGAGTGTAATCAATTTTTTATGGTTAAAGAAAAAGAGAGGAGATTAAATATGAAAAGGGTAACGTTTTTATCAAAGGCCGGAAATAGCAGGAGTATTTGGTTGTTAGGTTTTGTGCTTATGGCAGGCCGCTCGGCTGCCTTTGCCCTGGACCCGATGGGGCCCCCAACGGCCGATCTTAGACAGGGGCAGTTTGAAGAAGGGATTGAATACTCATACGGCACGATGGACTTGAAATTGAACAATGGTATTTGGATCGAGCAGCTTGATGGTGTGTTTTACGACTCAGGGAATGCGGATCCCTTGACACTCAAAAATTTCAAGACAAATAAGGCCTATTTCAACCTTGGATATGGCATCATCGACGGTTTGGATGTTTTTTTGCGTCTGGGGGCAACAACCGCTACGTTTGGCGACTCGATTTGGGAAGACGCAGAAAAATTTGATAACCACGCTGACTTCACCGTTGGCTGTGGTATCAAGGCAACCTTTTACGAAAATGACAAACTGAAATTAGGCGGACTGTTTCAAGCTAATTGGGCTGAATTTGACGGGCAACTAAATGCAGCGCACTGGGCAGCGGCTGACTTCGTTGAGATGAGTATTACGGAGATCCAGGTCGCAGTAGGCCCCACGTATAAATTGGCAGACCATATTTCGATTTATGGCGGTCCGTTCTTCCACTTCGTCGTTGGCGATTTGGACGATGAATTTAGCGAGGCAAGTGGAGGAGGTCTTTTAACTTCGAAATACTCTTGGGATCTCGATGAGAGTTTGAATTTCGGTGGTTATATTGGCGCCAAGGTGGACATTGCCGAAAACTGTTCTTTCAACATCGAGTACCAGCAAACAGCGGCGGCTGATGCGCTTAGTGTAGGCTTCGTTTGGAGATTTTAGCCATTTAGTCTCCGAGCTTCAAGACAATGGCCGGGCACTTTTCTCCTCGTATCGACTTAGACCGAAGAATCCCTTGCAACCCAGAGAAGAATGGGGTAGAATCTTGGTACAGATACCAAAATGTTTGGAGGACATATAGAATGACCGAACGCATATCGAAACACCAGAGAAAAGCTCCATCCTCCGTCCCGATAAAATCGGGACTACGAAGGATGGGCGGCTCGACACGCAGGCAATTCCTTAAACAGTTCGGGCTCGGTATGGCTGGAGGAATAGCGGCACCGTTTTTAGGTGATGCACAGTCGGTATTGGCGTCAGAAACGGGCAGCTCGAAAACGACTGACCGCAAGGTGAAGTATCGGGTTCTCGGCAAAACCGGTCTGCGCATCTCTGAAATCGGAATTGGAGGCCATAGCTGGGCGTACAAGCAGGCCCCTGATGGCCAGGGAGGATATCGCAGGCCTACTATCGACGAGGCCGTCCGGATGATTGCCGAGGGGATGGAAATGGGAGTGAATTTCCTCGATTCCTGCACAGCACTGGAAGAATCCAGCGTGCCCGGCGAGGCGCTCAAAAGGCTGAAAGCGCGAGATAAAGTCATCGTCTCCATCCGAGTTTCCCACAAAATGAAGGGCATCGAAGCCGACAAACAGGAGATATACAAGTGGACTGAGGACCGCCTGAAGCTGTGGCAAACCGATTATGTTGACCTCTGCCTGCTCTGCAATACCGCCAATGACACACCGCAGTCCGGCTATTGGGACATGTCATACTCAATCGAAGCGCTCGACAAACTAAAACAGCAGGGAAAGATTCGGTTTACCGGATTCGGCTGCCACTTCACGCCCGAACTGTTCTTAGAGGCGTTTGAGAAGTTTGGTGACTACTTCGACACTTGCTCAATACCCTACAATGTGCGGCATCGCGCTGCGGAAGAGCTGCTGCCGGCGGCCAAGAAAAAGGGATTAGGAGTGATTACCATCAAGCCCTTCGTCCGCGGTGCTCTCCTGGAAAATCGCGATCTCAAAGGCGCCGACGCCGGCCTGCCCCGTGACTTGATTGCCTTCGTGCTGGAGAACAAACTGGTTGACATCTGCACCTGTGGAGTCCACACCCTTGACCAGGTCCGAGAGAACTTAAGCGCCTCCTGGACGAAGCTCTCGCCCGACCGGCGCGAACGACTCAAAAAAGTTGCCGGCACCTGCATCACCAGCCACGAATACGCCTGGCTGGAACAAGGTTGGCGATATGCGTAGAGCATGTCTTGCTCCGGGAAAATCCGCCTGGAACTGACCGTCCTCTGCAGTAGCTCTGCTACGGAGGGTGGAAGCGCTGACGTTGCTAAGATCAGGCAACTGCGGCCAGTGCATCTTGTACGCATCGCCCGGATCCCAATCACAATCGTCCTCGCATGCGATTTCTAACCTCATTGTGCCCATGAAATAGCCAGTCGAATTGCCGTCAGGATCTATGATTGGAGTCTGGTCATGGTTCTCGTAGCTATCGCATGGTGCCGGGGGCTTGTGTGTAATCACGCCAGTCAATCGCTTCGGCTGAGCCGCAAAGAAAGACTGTCCGAGGTCGGGCAGCTCAATCCGGAAGAACACATCGAAGAAGCTGTCGGCCATGCCGGCTGGTGTGAATGGTGGTATGTCCAGCACGCCCGGCGTGTTGTTAACCTGCTCCCTGATCTGGCCCAACGAGGGTATTTTGGAGTGGACATACAAGCGCACCTCACCCAACGACGGACTCGTCCCTATCAGGTCCATTTCCACTATCTCAGCCGAGACTTCGTCCAGCCCATCGGTGTCATTATCATCTGCATCGCCCTGGTCAGGGCCCTCAAAATGGACGTGCTGTTTCAGTGGACCGCTCAGTTGCACTAATTCCACGCCTAACGGGGTTACCAACTCAACCTAGACCGATGGGGCAAGCACGTCAACTTCCACCGTGGTTCCATCTTTTGCAATTGCAAAGCGTCCAACACCAAAAGTCATGAGCAATGCCGTGACAAACAGCACGGGAAATGCTGATAGCCGGTTCAACTTCTTCACAAGTGTGTCCTCCTTAATACTTACAGAAGTCCAGACAAAAAGCCGGCCTCTGCTTATCAATAGCCACTGGGACCTCTAATTGGCTCCTCCTCAGCTGCGCCACTGAGTGTTATTTCTAATAATGTATCAAGTCTGTCAAGAAAATTTAAGTCTTTTTAGTCACTTTTCGAAGTTTTTTTTAGCCGGAATAGTCACAAAGATACGAACTTAACGTCTCATTATCAATATTTTGACACACCTATACTAATATGATTAAGGTAGTAATCGAGTTTCCTTAAGCGAACCGCCTTTAGCTGAATCGACCGTCACGGTAAACTTTCCTTTTCCCTCGATGACAAATTGTACACGTACAGCGCTCATACCGTCGATGGTATCCAGCTCCACTCGTTCGGGACGGCGTTCGACTGCCCGGACGCGCTTGAAGTACCGGTCCGTAACCTGCCCGCCCGAGAGGGCACGAATGTCACCACCCTGAATAGAGACAATATCTGGCGAACTGATATGATGAGCCACATCCTGAGCCGTTCTGGAGGGGATCAGACGCTGGTTCTCGATGGTTACCCAGATCTTGAATAAGTTATCGGCAAGCTTCTCCACATTCACTTCGCTGATTTTGAGCAGCGGCATCATATCGGCATGATAGAGCGTAAAAGCCATATTGCGGTGAAGCTCCTCTTCGAGCAGGAATGAGGGCGGCACACGGCCCCATTCTTTTTTCTCGCCTCCAATTTCAATCGTGCCATAGGTCGGGTGCTCATATTCCCGCCAGGGGACAGCAGCTTCGCCCATCAGCACATATTCGATAAATTCGGCCTCCTGCTCATCCGAAGGTGAATCCGGGGTTTTATACAGGTTTTTGGATGTCCATAACTCGTTTGAGAAGGAAAGAATACCCCGTCCTCCATAAAGCCAATCCAGCTCGCTTCCCCAGGTTGTATAGAGGTCCTTCCATATAATCATCGAGCGGTAAAAGGGGATGATTTTTTCTCCTCGCTCGGCGATAAGTCCCAGTACTCTATCATCCTGGCTTTTCATCTCGCCGCCTTCACGGCCCGGAGTTCGCAGAATCATACCGCCGGAGTTGTGATACGACTGGGCCGCTGCGATATTGGGATGGGCCAGAACGAACTCGGACACCGCACGGGTTTCCGGCTGCGAGAAGGGATATTCCTTGGCCCCGCGTTGAATATAATCCGGCTGCCAATCGTATGCCCAGTTCCGATTCATGTCATAACCGCCACGACTGTCTTCATTGATGCTGCCGTCGCCATCATTGTCGATTCCTTCCCAGCCAAGATATTCATACTCTCCGAGCTCGCCCGGTTTGGCTCTGACCATCAAGTATTGAGGGTAATCGGGGTGCAGCTTGAACCGGCCGTGGGGGTCTTTTATGCGCATCATCGTGATAAGGCCGTCCCCGTTGAGGTCCTCGTAATCATCTTCATCGGCGAGGCCATCGCGGTCGTTGTCCGTCGGATCCATGCCGGACCGCGCGTAACCGCCACGTTGAAGCCAGGAATCGCGACCATCGGGATTAATGGTGGGTATCAGATAGAAGACACGGTCATCGAGCAGAGCGGTTACTTTTTCGAGCTTTCCGTACTGGTGGCAAAGATACCAGGCTGTATAGGCCACGGTCTCGCCGGCCTGGACCTCGTTGCCGTGAATGTTGCCGTCAATATACATTCCCGGCTTGCGGTCGGGATCGCCGACGTTAAGTGCCGTGACTTCAAGGCACCAAATATCCCGGCCTTCGGTTGATTTGCCGATGGAATAGAGGCGGGTCAGCTCGGGGAAGACTTTGTGGATTCGGGCGAGGATTGCCCCCAGCCCGGCATGGTCGTAAAACCGGTTCCATGCCACCTGGACCTTGCGTTCGGCCGTGATGCCCAGCGCTGGAAACGAATGCTTTGCCGGATTGTCGGCTCTCGGTTTGCGAATGCGAGCCTGGGCAAGGCCTGCTTCGGCAAGTGTCAGGACGAGAAATGAAGAAAGTAAAACGGCGATGTGAATCTTAAACTTTATTTTCCGCTTCATGAGAAACCTCTAATACCATAATTCTTTTTAGAAAACATTATAGAAGTAATTTCAAGCGAGCCGAGACACCTGTTTTTAATAGATTCCTCCGCTTCACCCCCGTGCTTTCTTGCGAAAGCAAGAACGGGGGTTTCGGTCGGAATGACGAATGTTCTTTTCTATGGAGCAATATCATAAAAAATTTCTTTGCTGATTCATTCGGCGTTTGTTAACTCGATAGTTCCGGTTACCTGTCCGGCTAAAACCGAGATGACTTCGAAATTAATTTTTTTGCGGTCGGAGGCCCGGATTATATATCGCACCTCTTCCATTCCACCACTTCCCCGTATTAAGGGGATATTTGTAATTCTGGTCCCGGAAAGGAAGGATTTATCGTCCAGCTCTATAATCAGACGTGTCGGATAGACCTCTCTTGTTGTCTGGCCCTGTGAGATTGAGGTTGGCAGGAAGCCGGTGTTTTCCACCTGAATTTTGACCTCATATACGGACTGGCCAAGATGGCGGGTTTCTATCTTTCGGATGCCGATGCGGGGAAGCCGCTGCGCCACCGTCGTCAGGAAATCGGCATTTTTGGCAGTGATTTGTTCAAGCATCTGGGCAGGAGGATTGGTTAGGGCGAAAGGAGAATATCCGCCGACCTCGACACGTTGATTTGGAAAATCAGGATGCTCGATTGGCTGCCATTTGACGAAGGCCTGCGGCGCATGTTCGTCAAACCATTTTAGCTCCTGCCGCTCCTTTTCGTTGCGCTTGTCTGCATCATCTTTATCGTCCTTATCCATCCTCTCGTTGCTTTTTTTGCGCTCGGATTCAGCGTCTTTTTCCTTTTTTTCAGAGGTTTTTGAAAGCTCAGCAGCAAGCGCAGGAGACCAGGGTCTGGCCGCAAGCGACAAGCGGCCGCGATGGAAATACATCCAGTCGCTGAAGGTGCCGGGGCACGAGGTATCTTCAAGCTCTTTGTCTAATCCAAGGGCTTTGCGATAGAGCTCGCCCATCGCTTTATAGTAGCCCGCATCATCCTCATCAATCCCGGTCATAGGCTTTCGGCGATCGGGCGGTGGTGCGCTTTTAGGGGTCTTCAGGAGATTGTCGGCGGCGCCGTAGGTCAGAATAATACCGATATTGGGGTGGTCGATAACAAAATCCGCGAGAGCCCGCGTTTCGGTCTCACTTACCTGGTGCACACCGGCGTCGGAGGCAAAGAATTCGAAATTGTATGGGAAGTTGCGGTTAAAGTTAACGCCGCCAGGGCCGTCTTCACTCCATAACTCATCGTGGTCGTTATCGATTCCCTCCGCGAGGTAACGCCAGGCACCCACTTCGCTTTTGAGAGGGTCGGCCTTCATGAGCAGGCGGTCGTCATTAGGGTCGAGGATATATTCGCCTTCGGGGTCCTCGATACGCATCGAGGTAATTAGTCCGTCGCCGTTAAGGTCTTCGGGGCCATCTTCATCCATCAGTCCATCATGGTCGTCATCGACAGGTTTGTCATTGCGGCTTGTTTCGCATTTGGGCTCATTAAAAAAGTGCTCTGCGGCATCGGGATTTAGCCGCGGGACGACGTAAAACGTTGTCGTCTGAAGAAGTTTGGTAATTTCCGCATCGGTTTCGTATCGCTCAAGCAGATACATTATCCAGGAGACAGCTATGGAAGAACCTACTAAATCATTGCCTTCGATACCTGCTACGACCAACATGGCCGGTCGGGTTTTGCGGTCCTGCTCAGCACCCTTGCCGACTTCAACGAGCCAGACCTTGCGTTTGGCTATTGAGCGGGCAATGCCGGCAACCCGCATAAGGTCGGGATTCTGTTCGGCGAGAGAGGCCAGAAGTTTGGCAAGGGATTTGTTGTTGTGATACTCGGCGGCGGGGGCAACTTTAGCGGTCATTGTGAGCAGGCTTAGAAAAGCAAACAAAAACACTAACGGCTTAATTCCAGATCGAAAAAAGTGCAGGGACATCCCATCATCTCCTAAAGAATTTTATTTGACAGGTGTATATTAACAGATTTTTCTTCTTATTGCAAGATTTTAGCCGTGGAATTGGGGTTGAGCAGGTTGCGAAGATAAACATGCTCATCGCCGTTCCAGGGCTTGGAGCAGATGTCAATGTCACCGTCGCCGTCGACATCGGCCGCTTTGGCTTCGTGGCAGCGTTTGCCGCTGAGGATTTCGTGTTGCTTGAAGTTTTGTCCTTTGCCGTCCAGATTCTCCCAGATAAACCATTTATGCGGCGGTTTTTCCGTTAAGGGCCCGCCGCCGGAGAAGACGTCGAGGTCGCCGTCGTTATCGAAATCCGCCATTGCAAGCGAATGGTAGTCCTGGCCGGCCTTTTCCGCAATTATGTGCCGGGTCCATATTCGGCCTTTGCCATCGGTGTTTTCGTGCCAGGCCACGCGTCCGCTCACACAATCCCCTTCGGCCTGAACGATGTCATTGTCACCGTCTTTATCAAAATCGGTTATCCATGATTTTGTCATCAGGGGATATCTGGCTTTGGGTTGCCCGAAATCGATGTTATTATGCCCGGTCCATTTTGTTCCTTTTCCGTCGGCGTTTTCGTACCAGATGTTCGTGCGAACAACGTCATTATCGCCGTCGCCGTCGATGTCGGCGACGCCCGCGGGGTCAATTGCACCGTGGACGGCCTCGCCGATTTTGTGCTCTCTCCATTTTTGGGTTGGGTCGGCGGGAATTTTATACCAGTACAATGCACTTCTATCGCTCATCGCGACAACATCGAGTTTGCCGTCTCCATCGATGTCTGCGGCCACGTTGTCATGGCAGTTATTTGTAACTGCGTTAGGATACATTATAAATTCTTCTTCGCGTGGTTTGCCGGTGTTGCGATACCAGGCCCGGCCGGAGACCTGGTCAATCCATCCATCGCCGTCTATATCAAATGAGGTGCCGCCGACATCGGTCGGGGCCTTTTGGCCGAGCGTATGTTGGACCCAGTTATCCGGGGCCTTGTATTCAAACCACCATATTGTTCCGCCGTTGCAGCCTGTAATCCAGTCCAGGTCTCCATCTTTATCAAAGTCCACCAGAGAAGTCTGGCCCATTCTGTTGCCGATTTTGGCGATCTGGTGATATTCGAACTTCGGAAACTCCGCAAACGCCAATGAACAAAACAGGCTAATCCCCACAGTAACAATATATAAATGCCGAATGACTCTATTTCTATAAGAAGGCATAGTAAACTCCTTTTGTTTAAGTGCATGCGGATTTTAAAAATAGATTTCTACGCTCAATTATGGGCGATTTTGGCGAAAAAATGAAATAAAATCAGGGCGAACAGAATTTTTTGTGAAAATAAAGATTATCGCTTTTTCCCGAAGCGAACTTTTGTAAACAGAATTCGTATAAATTAACTCAAAGACACGGGCTGAGGTTTTTTTTAGTTTCTCTCCTTTCCTCCTTGCCTCAGCCCATTTTTTTTGATTTCCGGAGTAATTGTGAGTATTCGGCCGGTGAGAGGTCTATCAGCGAACGGCGGGGATTTAACCACTTAACTAATCCAACAATTATGTAAATTGAGCAGGTATGAAGCTTTTATTACGGACGGGTGTGCTTTATAAGATGAAATTTTGAGCCAATAAATTTTACATCAGGGCGGTGCTGAAATAACGCTCGGCCCTGTCGGGCAATACTGTTGTTATATTGCCGTCGATGGTTTTTGCAAGTTTGCGTGCGGCCCAGACGTTGGCGCCCGAGCTGATACCGACCAGCAGGCCGAAATCCGTACCCAACTGCCGGGTGGTCTGTATTGCGTTGTCGTCGGAGACCTCCACGACATCGTCGACCATCGAAACATCGAGCACATCGGGTATAAATCCATCACCTATACCCTGAATCTGGTGCAGGCCCGGCTCGTGCCCCAACAGCGCCGAGCGGTTCTCAGGTTCGACAGCTATGATTTTTACGTCTTTTTTTTGTTCCTTCAGGAATTTACCAACGCCCTGCAGTGTTCCGCCGCTGCCTACGCCGGCCACGAAGCAATCGATTTTTCCGCCCATCTGGCGCCAGAGCTCACGAGCGGTCTGCTCGTAGTGCACGCGTGGATTTTCCGGATTCTCGAACTGCTGCGGCACATAAACGCGTTTATCTTCGGCGGCCATACGCTCGACCCTGCTGACCGCACCGGCAAGACCTTCCTCGTCAGGGATAAGGACGAGCTCAGCGCCGAGGGCTTTGATCAGTTTCTTTCGCTCCTCGCTCATACCTTCGGGCATTACGATTCGGACTTTATATCCCATCAGGCGGCCTACCAACGCCAGGCCTATGCCGGTATTTCCGCTGCTGGGCTCGACTATGATGGAATCTTCGGTGAGCTTGCCGTCCCGCTGGGCCGCTTCGAGCATCGCCAGAGCGACGCGGTCTTTGATGCTGCCGCCGGGATTGAGAAACTCGGCCTTGGCGAAAATTCTCTCGCCCTTCAACTGCAGCAACGGTGTATTGCCAATAAGCTCGAGAATGTTGTCCGTGAGCATGTGAATCCTTCAATTTTTTCTAAATGTGTTTGAAATATTCCTGTTTAACTATAAATATTTTAATATTATGGTTGACAAAATACAAGGAAATGATTATCATTGAATTTGTTATCTGTTAATAATGCGTTGTTTGGAATTTTTTCTTCGACAGATATTTTTTTTCAGATACAAACATTTTTTGGCAAAAATAGTATAGACTTGTATAGAGCTTTTTGATATATTGTTTTGGAGCACATTCACAGGGCTGAGGATATCTCGCTTTTTCCTCTCCCTCCGCACCTCAGCCCTGTTTCCTCCTTTATCCGTTCATTCCAGCCGAGGTTTTTCTATCTCCATTTCCTGCCGTTATTGATGGCAATATCGGGCAAAAACATTACCGTCTTAAATCGTTTTTCAGGAAATTTCCAAATACCTATATTGTAGTATGAATTATGGGGTATTCCGCTTCGGGCAATTTTGCCATTAATATCGTCTGGTTGTTGTTTTAGCTGGTCGGTTGTAGTTTACGAAGAAATATCGCAGGGCGTCGATTGGGTGGTCGTATAGGCCGTCTTTGAGCGGTAGTTCGTCGGCAACTGTGCCGGACTGTGGATAGTGATAGCACTCAATCGCCTCTATCAGGCGCTGACATCTCGGCGAGATTATAAGCGTGCTTTGGCGGTCACCGGAGCGGATCGCCCGGCGGATAAGCTCAATGCCCTCAAGAATCCCACTTCGTTTGAACCGAACCATTATTCCCATCGCCCGCAGCTCCCGAACGACGCTTGTGCCGGTAACATCATTTACACCGGCGCCCGCCGGGTCGCAAAAAGTAGCCGCCACCTGCTCTTCGGAAACCGGCGTTCGGCTTTTTATCTGCTCGGCGTGCACATCAATGGTAGCTCTGCTGCGAACGTATTCATCTATCACGCGGACAACGCCAACGTTATCAACCTGAATCCACAAACATACAAAAGGATTTACAAAACCGAAATCAAGTGCACGGTAAAGCGGAAGATTTGGGTCATAATCAACAGGTTGAACATGTATGTCCGTTTCGAACTGGCCAAAGACCACATTTTCCCGCGAAGGTCTTTTGCAGAGCATCTCGGCCTCCCATCCCGCTCTGCTGGCCCTGCGCATCTGTGTTATGCAATCGTCGATTTTAAGATAACCATTAGCTGTTTTAGCCTTGCCCTGGCAGTCAGCCCATAAAGGACACTGCGAGCAGTTTCTGTCGGTGCAGTTTTCAATCACTTCCCATATACACCATTTGAAGATTGGCGTGCCGAACTTCGGCGCAGAGGAAACTACTTTTTGCATTAAGCCGTAAGGCCGATGCATTGTGCTGATTAGCTCCATAGCTGCTGTGAGGTTTGCAGTGCTTTGTGTGGTGAACTTGGCGGCAGCAAAAACATCCTCATCGAAAAGCTCAAGCTCATCACAACGGAGTTTTTGAATGTGCTGGCCGCGAACACTGGTTGCCGATTGTGTGAGGACTTCAACCGCCGAACCATTGGTAAAGCAGCATTTTGCTTTTAGTACAGGTCCGGCTAAAAACTGCTCGAAGCCGTTGCGTAGAAAGCTGGTCAGGTATTCGTACATCCTGCCGGCCTGCTCACCTGAGCCGCCGAGTATTCTGACCTGACAGTTCGGCTTAAAGATACAGTCCATAAGTGTGGCGACGGCGGCCAGCTCGGTCTTGCCGCCGGCACGGTTGGCCCAGATTACCGCATCGGCATTGGCTTTTCGCCGGCCAGATTCTTCCCCTTCGGCTGCGCTCAGGGCTAAAGGCTCGTTTCGCTCAGAATGGCGCTTCGAATAGTTACTAAAATCTGCGGAGAAGCTGTGCCAGAGATAATCCATCGGGCTGTTGTGCTCCGGGCAGATTTTCTTGTGAGGGACATCTATGCCGAGAAAGACCTTGACGTAATTTTTAAGGTCTCGCTTTGTGCTCGGCCGAGTTCGCCTAAGCTCAGCGTAAACATGAGCCGCTTTTTGAAGGTTATTACTCTGCGAAGTTGCTACGTAGCACGAGTCGCTGGAAGTTTGAGAAAAAGTTGATTTTGTCATTACTATACCCCCTGATTTGAGTGTCAGTCACAAACAGAGTGCAAGGCACAGGTGCGTAAGCCCGGCCTTTTCTTTTTGTGTGTATGTGCTTTTGTTGTGGTTACGGCTCGACTGAGCTCGCCGAAGTCTGCACCAGCAGGCAGCGTTCAGAGCCTCGCTCCAGATGTATTGTGAGACCTTCCTGTAATTGGTTGCCTGTGTATATTTTTTTCGAATTGTATGTCAGGTCGTGAACGGCATAGCTTTTGTTGCTTTTTGCGGTGAACCATTCGGGAAACTGATTGATTCGCGGCCAGTCGAGCGGCATGTTCATAATCGTTTGATGACGCGGGCTGTCAAAGATAATTTTTCCCTTCCAGTCTCTCTTGGCGCTGATACTTATTTTGAGAGCATCGCCATCCTGGACGGCTCCCAAAATAACATCATCCCGCCAGGGACTGATAGTCAGGCCTTTTGTTTTCCAGAAGCAGTACATAATCGTAGTTCTGGCGAAGTTGCCGTCGCCGTGCCATCCTTCAATGATGCCATCGTGTTTTTGTATGTTCCACATAATCTTTATTTCGCCGTCCATCCATTGAGCAACGGAAGGGACAGGTTCACGATTGTAAAGGTTAATGGCGCTTTCGATAGAATCCGCATAGTCGTCAGAACCTCCCCACTTATAATTCCTGTAGCTGTAGTAGTTATTCAGATTGATAAGTGCTTTGCGAACAGCCTGACGGTAAGCCTCGGTCTTGTCTATGAGATACACTGTATAATAGCCGTTCAGAGTATAACCCCAGGTATCGGTCAGACCATTATCGTGCCGACCTGTTTTGGGATTAATGGAGTTGTAGAACAGTCCGTGCTCGTTTCGGCCGACCTGAAGGATGCGGTCGAGCATTTCATGAATGGGTTTTTGATATGCTCGCTTTCTGGCGGGCATTGCAAAGTTGACCGTCGCGTACAGCTCGCAAAGTCCTGAGACAATTTCACAGCCGTGGTCGCGCAGCCTGAGGCCGCTTTCGTCCTTTGTTGGGTGGTGTCTATCCAACAAATAATAGTCCCCAAGCCGAATGGCCCAATATAGATATTTCTTTTCACCTGTCATCCAGTAGATTCGGGATAAGGTCTGTAGCATTTCGCCGTTGATTTCCTGGCTTCGAGAGAGGATTTTTCCGTAACTTGTTTCAACGGGTGCATACTTCCACAAGTCGTCAAGTATGTTGAGCATACGTTTGGACCAGGGGCTTGGCCCGAGCCATTCGGTGAGCGGCAGCAGGCCGTCTTTTATATACTCCGAAGAGCCAAAGATGATACGAGGCAAATCGGGCTGTTCATACAGGAAATCCTGCTTGGAAAAGGAGTATGTATCTGGCAGACTGTCGATACGGGATGAAAGTATCGTTTCGGCACGAAGCATATCGAGCATTCGGCCTTGGAAAAGAGATGGGTCGGTGATGGCTGCTGTAAGCACCATAAAAGGGTAATTGTCGGCGGCGCTGTCCTGAGCGTTCCAGATGTCCTTGTCCCGGTCTAAATTTCTGGGAATGAGGAGGGTTTTAGGGTCGGCCTGCTGAAGCCAGCCCTTGACGAAATTTTGGCAGCGAATAAAACCTTCATTGGCGAGCCGGCCGTTCTCTGCGGCCTGCTTATAGTCCTCATCGTTTGTTTCGTTGAGCTTTCCAACACCGCGTCTTGCTAATTGTTTGAGTTTGGTTAAGTGGTTCTGATAAACGCCGCGCGGGTCAGTGTTGTACTTTTTACACAACGAGGCAGCCATACCGATAAGCTCGCCCATCATACCACAGGTTCGCATGACGCGGACCGTACCTAACGCCACGTGGGTAACGCTGATACAGCGGCCGGCCATCATCAGGTTCCCGATATTACGCGAATACATGCAGCGGTAGGGTATCGGATACGGCTTGATTTTCGGATGTGTGTAGGTGGTACGGAATTCTTCCCCAGGGAAAAATTTGGTGTTTTTCGGGTCAGGGTAGTGCAGGTCTATCGACCAAGTGCTGGTTACAAAGGAGTCAGGGAATCTTTTTCGTTTCTGGATGTCCTGCTGTTGTAAGATACAATCGCCAAGCAGTCGGCGAGATTCTCGTTTACCGCCGATGTAAGCTACCCAGTCGAGCTTTAGTTTAGCGTATTTGTCTTTCATGCGACTTTTGTTTTTTTGAAAAGCCCAGTTGCCATAAATGGCTCGAAAGGAGTAATCACGGATATACTCAAATTCGGTAATCTGGTCCCGGTTCAGTCCGGTTTCCCAGTTCCAGTCGCCTCTGGTGGCGTGCTGGCAGCTTTCTTCGGTGAATTGCAGAGCCCAGGGGCAATCCGGAAATCTTGTCGGCTGTTCGGTTTGCGCCGAATACCACATTACAGATGCGCCCATAGTCATCTTGTCGGGTTTTTCCGGCGCCATAGATTCGCCGGTCTGATTTTTACTTTCGCGTCCCATGTGATAATCGGCGCCGGCCAAATAGCCGATGGTACCGTCACCGGTGCAATCTGCGAACAGGGGGGCGCGGAAACGCAACTCGCTGCCGTTTATGATGTGTTTGGCGATGACAGCAACGATGCGATCGCCCTGGGTCTGAACATTGAACGCATGCATATTAAGAAAAAGCTGAATATTTTTCTCTGCCTGTACGACGCGCAGCTTCCTGTCGTCGTCATAGAATGAAGCCGGCCTTGCATTTCCCTGGTATCCGGAGTCGAGCTCCCTGACGATGTTGCCTATGGCCGGATAAGGCGGAAGGTTAATCTCGCCTCCGAGATGGACGCGGACATCCGAACTGTTATTACCGCCGAGTACGGAACGGTTTTGGATAAGCGCTACCTGCAGGCCGAGCCTTGCCGCCGAGACGGCTGTACAGGTTCCCGCAATTCCGCCGCCGACCACGACCAGGTCAAAATTGCCAGCGTCCTTCGGCTCATCAGGCAAGCCGAGTGCCTTTCTGCGAAAGGTGGCTATTTGTTCACCATCATTTGGCGGAGTAAAACTGGTATCTGTTGTGAAGACAATTGCATCGCATCGGCCCTCAAAGCCGGTCAAATCATGCAGCGTAATAGTGGTTTGCCCATTGGTTATCCGGACCGTCCCGCCGGCTTGCCAGTGCCAGTCTGCCCCCTCAGTACCAAAAATGGTTTTGAGCGGTACACCATCGACGAGCAGTTGAAATCTGCCTGGGGCGCCCGGTGCTTTCCAGGGTGCTACCCAATCGCGAGTGCGCACCCATACGCGGTACGTTCCGGCTGCCGGGAACGACACTGCCGTTGTGGCATCTTTGACCGGCTGACCTAAACCGTGAGCCAAAAGGTACGGCGAGCCCATCTGGTCCATAAACTGCTGGTCAACCACCCAGCCGCTGAGGTTCTCAAAGCCCTCAGCCTCGATAAGGATGGTCTGTGCCCCGGCTAACGAGGCCAACGACAGCAATAAAGTTATAAATATCAGCGTGCTGAAAATAGAGATACTATTTTTCATTTTTTTCCGTTACCTCCAGGACTTACGACACTATTGTACATACAGCATTGTTTATCGGTCAGATGCTTTATGGAGTTAACTTTTTGAGCTCAGCGAAGAGCTCGGGGTGACAGTTTAAAAGACCATATTAACTTATCAGTATTGCTAAGAATCATTTAGTTCGACTGGATATTTCTGCCAAGGTACAGCTCCTGCTTCAATAACATGGTTGCGCAGAGCGGTAAAGAGTTTCCGATACATTCTGTGCTTTTTGTCCAGCGGATGCTGCTCCTGCGGGTCGGCCTTGAGGTCATAAAGCTGCAGCGGTTCAAAGGGACTATTCTGGACGAGCTTGTAATCGCCGTAGCGTGCAGCGTAATAGGCTCGTCCGCCATAATTGCCTCCTTCACGACGCACCCAGAACAGGAAGCGGTCTTCGGCAGGCTGGTCCTTACCGAGCAGCGTCGGCAGGATGCTTCGGCCATCAATCCTGTGAGCTATATGAGCGTCCGCTGCCTCGCAGATAGTCGGAAACAGGTCCATAGTGAGGGCGACGCGATTGCTTTGTGAGCCGGATTTTATTCTGTTCGGCCAGACGGCGCACATCGGTACGCGGATACCGCCTTCGTACATATCCTGCTTGCCTGCTCTTAGAGGTCCGTTGTTGGCTCCAACATTAAGCTGGCCGCCGTTGTCGGAAGTAAAGATAACCATTGTGTTGTTACTTAGGCCGGAATCTTTCAGAGCAGTAATCACCTTGCCGATACCATCGTCAAGATGTTCGATTAGTGCAACGAGCTTTGCGCGTTTGTCACTAATATTGGGTTGGCGGTTCCTGATGCGCTGGAGCCAGTCAGGCGGCGGCTGGATTGGCGTATGCGGTGCGTTATAGGCAAGGTACAAAAAGAACGGTTGGGTCGAGCTGGAGGGTGAGCGAATGTAGTAGTCTATAGCCCATTGCGTGAACAAATCGGTAGCGTGTCCTTTTGGGTCGATTTCCTTGTTGTTGAGTCGCATATAGTTATTGCCGTGGCGACGATGGTCGTAGTAGTCATCCATCATATCGCCGAGGAAGCCGTGAAAGTGGTCGAAGCCCCGCCCGGTGGGGGTATTGGGTGAGGCAAGTCCGAGGTGCCATTTGCCGATGATAGCGGTGTGGTATCCGGCTCGACTGAGCAACTTCGGCAGCAGTACCGCCTGCGGAGCTATATAGCCCCAGTTGTTTGTCAGGTGTGTGCGGATGACGCCCGGGACTCCGACAAGGTCTGGGTATCGGCCGCTCAATAGTGATGCACGTGTCGGCGAGCAGACAGGACAGTTGGCGTAAAAGTTGTTGAACCGCATACCAGATGCGACGAGCTTGTCAATGTTGGGCGTTTTCATATCTTTTGCACCGTAACTCGACAGGTCGCCGTAGCCGAGGTCATCGACAAGAATCATAAGTATATTTGGCTTGTGAGCTGCTTGCTCTTTGGCCAGCGCACAACCGGAGATTGTGAGTGATGCCGCTGTTGTACCGACGGCTTTTAGGAAATCACGCCGTGTATAATTGGGAATAGTCATATCCGTTAGCTCCTCAACAACAGGGTATTTTACGAGCACATCTTATTAAACTTTCGTATAACTTGCGAATTCTTATTATACTTTTTGGCGGAAAAGTATAATAAGGTCTGCAAGTCGTCCACAATTACAGCTTATTAGTCGTTTTTTTCTTCTGCCAGGACGGCTAATAATCTGCCGGCAGTATGCTCGGAAAGCTGCTGAGTATCGGCGGGTTGGGCTTGGGTCCCCGCAAGGCGGGATTCCTCCCTCGATAGCTGAGTTTTCCTGTTGGCTGTGAGTATTGGCATAGAGATTATATCCAAACAGGCTTTGCGAGCGGTCTCGGGTTTGTCGGATTCTGTGAGCTGGATCAGCTTCGCCGCCGCCAAGTGAGCATAGCGTGCAATCAAAACAGCACTTTGGCGATAAGCATCGGCGATGCGCTTCTCGAACTGCTCGATAAAATCATCGTCATTCTGCCACTTGCTATAGAGTTGTCTGTCTACATTGTGCTTGTCCAGGATTGCCTGCTCGTCGAGCTCGCCGGCGAATAAATCTTCTATCACGGCAAGCTGTCTTTTACTCAATTGCTTTGCCTTTGACATCTGTTCCTTAGCTCCCTTCTCTGATATAGACGGCTCGGTCACATCGAATGGTTTTGGGCTTGTCGATCGTAAACTGTTTAGACAAGGAACTCCACCTATATTGGGTGCGAGCAGCGAGTTGTCAATTAGTGAGTAAGGCATGGGATACAGAAAGTTGACAGAACCAACGAATTAGCTACTCACCAATTAACTACAGTGAACTTCAGGATTTTTTCTTGCGTCGCTTGCGAGGACGAGATTTGATGGCTTTTAGATAGCTGTTTGTTTTTCTTAGGCCCAGTTGTCGTGCTTTGGTTTTTACAGAGCCGGCAGACCGTCCAAGCCGCTCGGCCAGCTCTTCTGTTATTGTATTCGGGTAAACTTTCGCAAGCAGTTTTATATCACCCTCCGACCAATAGTGATACACGTCCGTTTTAATCCCGATATCGTACGCTTTTTGTCTGACCGCTGTCAAAGGCCGATTAAGCCGCTCAGCTATCTTCTTTGTGTTTCCGTGCGGATATAGTTTTTTAAGTAGCCTAATATCATCCTTCGTCCATGACCACGGGCCCTTGATGAGCTTCTTTTTCTTTGCCATTGCGCAACCTCGTAATATTGACTATTTTCTATTTATCATCCACTATCCGTAGTCCCCCTGCTTTCTTGCGAAAGCAAGAAGGGGGGCGAAGTACGAATTTGATTCCAAATGCCAACTTCTTCTTCAATAGTCAATTGTCAATTATCAATTTCCAATTGTCAATAGTTATTTTGTGGCTTTGTTTCAAGTTTTAAGTTTAGAAACTGTTGGGCAATATATGTAAGAGCCGCTGTATTCTTTGCTGCTTTTCCAGCACTAATTGAACCCAATCCGGCACCATCCCCATCATGTGCAGCCACAGGTCTTTCGCCCGACGGCAATTGGAGCTAGACTCGTGCCAGTGATAGTGCGTTCTCGATAGTTTTCTGCTGCTTGTTGTTTACGAAGAACACCAGCGGATTCAGGATTTTCGGTTTTCGATTTTCAAAAGCTGTTCGGCAATCGGAATTCGTCAATTCGGTGAGACGTTCAATCTGGCCTGCACGGAGCGGCAGAAGTTTTGCGAGCTTGCCGATTTGCATTCGCTGGTTCAGCCGTTTCAGCAGTGCCAGTTTCTTCTCAAGGATGTCCGAGCCGCCAAGACGGTTGAGCGTGGCAAGCAGTATGTCTGCGTCCTGGTCGTCTACGTCCCAGACTATTGCGTCAGCGGTTTTGTAGCCAAGCTCTCGTAAAGCCTGCCAGCGATGATGGCCGTTGATTATTTGAAAGCACGATGTTCTGTCGTCATCTGGATTCCTGCTGGAGTTTACCCCGCCCACCGATGCGGGGCAGGAATGACAATTTTTCTGTGTGCCTGTCCTGAGCGAAGACGAAGGGCAGGGCCGAACTACCAATGGCTCATATCGGCCGGTCCGCTCTATATTGCGAACCAGCTTTGTAAACTTAGTCTTGCTCATTCTGTTAGGATTGTCCGGATGAGCAATGAGTCTGTCCAAGGCTATCGATTGAACCTGGTTAGTCATAATAACTAAATTTGAAATCTAAAATTTGAAATTGTTTCATTGAACCAGATGTAATAGACAGGCCTGGCGGTAAGCTTTCTCAATATATATCTCATTCGCTCTGGGCCGACCTGCATATTCCGACGGCGGCAGCCATAGCTTTGCAGAAAAGAGCTGATTTGGCGCTCAATGAATTCGGCCTGGTCGTCGCTTAGGCCGGCGAGCTTTCGCTGTACTTTTTCTGGGTCGATAAGCTCTGGGTCTTCTATCCCGACCATACTGAATGCTTCGGTGAGCTGTACACATCTTGCGGGCATCTTCGCTGTGTAAGCTCTCATTCCCGCTTTCTCAAAGAACGGATTGACCAGTCCCATCACCGCCATCGCCTCGATGATGGGCACATCCATTTTTGGCATAGTCTGTCGCACTAACCGGCTCGCTAAACCCAGCCCACGGAACCTGGGCTCGATAATTACTCTGCTGATACAGCGAATGTTCTTGTTAATAAGCGCAAACTGTGTGCTCCTGTCGAAGCCGACAAAGAAATTATCCGTAGCAACATTTCGAAGCTCCAGCCCCGGGACCGGCATCGAGTAAACGATAACTCCCACGGCTTTTGTATGTAGCGTCCCCCCTACCGGTTTCAAAGCAAAGATGCGCTCGAAAGGCCCCAGCCGACTATCGCGGTAGTGATAATGTGCAAGCTGCCTGTAATCATCAAAACAGCCCGGGATAACTCGTAACTTCCTGCAAACAGAGCACTCTTTCATTTTTTTACTGCCTGGGCACACAGATTGAATACTTCGACAAATAGTCAATAGTAAATTTTTAGCCCTCCCCCTATAATTAGCCCAACCTGCATATTTGATTGAAATTTGACGAATTTTTCAGGTGGCCAATCTACCTAAGTGCTTATATAGAAATGAATAAAAAAATTTTCAAAAATTCCGATTTTTGTTCACAGGTATCAGCGGTTTTGATTGAAATTTCTTAGACAGCCCTGTGGCAAGCAGTTAGAGCGGCTTAATGTTGTTATTTAACTGATTTAAGCCTTAAAATGAACTATTTTCCTAGTTTTATTTAATTTCCTATTTAGGAAATTGTCTCTAAACAGGAAAATATATTGTTGACAATTTCCTAAAATTACGATATATCCTATATAGGAAAATAGTCATATTCAGGAAAAACAACTATGAGAGTTACAGAAAGAGAAATAATTCAATATTTACAAAGAGCAGGGGACCAATTTGCTCCCCTTACAATAAATCGCCTTGAAGAGCAGGTTACTTTGACAGAGGGATATCGCGCTGACGCAATCATAGATTTCTCGATCCAAGATGGACCATCATTTGAAGCCTTGGTGGAGATTGCACCTGTGCCCACCCCAAAGAATGTTCTTGAGAAGTCCCGACAACTTGCTGATTATATGAGTAAATCAAACAAACCAAATATAATACCTGTGGTAATAGCTCCCTATATTGGTAAGAGACAGGGCCAGATTTTGGCAGATAAAGGTATTTCGTGGATGGACATATCCGGTAATATGTCAATTAGAGTTTCAAATCAAATATATATTGAACGTACAGGCCAGAGGAATCGTTTCCCTGATACGGCACCTATTAAAAAAATCTTCCAGGGGACATCTTCCCTTGTAAGCAGGGCCTTGCTCCTGAAACCGGAAGGTTTTTCATCTCTGTATGAAGTGGTTGATTTTATCAATGAGCGCAACGCCAACATAACATTATCGACAGTCTCAAAAGTCTTAAAATCTCTTGAAGAAGAACTGCTGATAAATAGAAGCGGGCCACTTATATCTGTGACCAACATAGAAAAGCTTCTGACAAGGCTTACAGAAGGCTACATTAATTCAACAGAGCGAAAAAAGAGGAAAACGTATAAGTTCGCAGCAGAAAGCTCTCAAAAACTTTTTTTCAGTTTCTACGAGAGACAAATAGATTATGTTGCCTGCGGATTCTATGCAGCACAAATCAAAGGTCTTGCAGTTACAGACCAGATAACGATATTTGTAACAGATATAGAACAAGTGAAAAAAGCGTCCTGGAACAATTGTATCAAAATTACTCCTGATGCTGAATTTGGTAATGTTAGCATAACAGAGGTTAAGGACCCTGGTGTTTGGTTTAATGTTCCTTTGCCTATGTACAATCGTGATGTTGTTGTCGATGACATAGAATTATATCTTGAGATGATGGTCGATACACCAAGAGGCCCAAAGATTGCCGAACAACTAAAGCGGCGTATTTTAGAAAAGGCTGATATCAGTGGATAAAGGAATATTTCAACAATTGGCCGACCTGGCAGAGTCGTTCAACAGAATTGGGCTAAAGCCCGTCATCTGTGGGGGATTGGGCATCTACCTGTGCTTTCACGAATGTGAAGGTGAGGCACAGGGATTGATTCGAACCACTAATGATATAGATTTGATTCTCACAAAGACACAGGTCATTGAAAAAGCCCGATGCAGGGCCATCGCTGAGATAATTACTTGTGAATTAAGATACATTGTTCGCGAGGGTCGTGAATACCTTCATTTCAAGAAAAATCAGGACCAGTATCTTGATATCCTAGCTCCGCCTATTGAAGGATTCAAAACAGAAGGATTCAGGATTAAATTTGTCAGCTCAAAACTACACGGCCATATTACCAACGAAGCCTGTTTTATTGAAGAGGATTTAAGAACTGTGTCTTTACTGCCATTCCTGCCTGACAACGATAAGAGAAGTAATCTTGAAGTTCAAGTACCTTCACCGACAAATTCACTGCTTCTGAAACTTTTTGCATTTAACGATCGGAGCGAAGGCCAAAGACAAGATTCAGAACGAGCTCAGGCACATGCACTGGACATATACATAGCAATAATGTTGACAAACAGAACTGATTACGATGAAGGCCAAAAGTTTTTATCTCGACATGGAGATTCAGAGATAATCCAAAGAGCCCAATATATAGTTGGTAGTAAGTTTTCTTCCGTTGATAAGCTCGGGTGGCAACTTGTGCTTGAGGCATCCAGCTTTTACCCCGAAATAAACGTTCGGCAAAAAAGAGAAAGATTAGACGATGCAAAACGCCGTTTATTAAGATGGTTCACTATCTGAGTACCTTAATTTTGTTCGTGGGCTGAAACCCCACTGCATAATTATTTCATTTCCCCGGTCTGTAGCCTAACTCCTTTTTGAGCAGGGTTATAAAGACGGCGGCGGGGTTTCGACCGGTGTTCGCCTCTCTGGCGTAGTCCAGGACCCTGTCGAAGATTTCCCCATTGAAACGGCCGTTCGAACAGCCGGCCATAAGCCAGTTTGTGATATTGCGAAAGCAGGTGCGGTCGGATTGATTGCGGGGCTTGATAATGCTTATCAGGGTCTCGTTGAAAGAAAGTGCTCGAAGCGAATTCGAAGAAGAAAGAGATTGCTCTTTCGTATACGTATTCGTATTAACTCTCTTTTCTTTTTCGTTTACGTTTCCTTTCGTTTTCGTTGGTTGAACCGGCGATGTAACATCGGTTGAACCATGGCTAAGCCGTTGCTGCCTTTTTCTTGCACTCGCAAGTCCTGCCTCGCGCTGACGTTGTATGAATTTCTTTGCCCTCCTTAATACTTTTGTCACTCGTTTGTGTTTAATCACGCCGTTGCGTGTCTGAAACTTTTTTGAAATGCCCTGCCAGATTTCTTCAAATTCCTCTACATTTTCGCAATGGCAGAGTTTGCTTAGGGCTGACGGTTTATATTCGCATTTACCGTTGTTGGAAGTAAGATAAAAGATTAAGGTGCAATATACACTTCTTTCTGCATGAGACATTGTGATGTAATCCAAGTCAGTCAAAAACGCATCGCTTTCCAGTTGGACGTACTTGATTTTCATTTGCCTGCCTGCTTATAGATAACCTGTGTTGGTCCTGATAATTCCTTGACGACCAGAACGTCCGGCGATAAATCGAGCAGGATGTCATTGTGGCTCGAGGCCAAAATAAATATGGTTCCGGTACGCTTTGCGAACTTGTGGACGTTGTATGAAATCACCGCAGCGGTAATGCGGTCCAATTCAGAGCAGAATTCGTCTGCGAAGATGAATTTCTTTCTCGCTGCCAGCGCCATCGCCAGGCGAAATCGGTACTTTTGGCCTTCGCTGAGATTGCAGGGTTGATTGAGAATGCAAAAACAATCATTCAGCCCGGCGATGCTGAGCATTCTAAGGCTTCTCAGCAGATCACCATCAATACAGTCGATTAGCGTTTTGTCGCTCGGCAGTTTTATTCGGGTAAGGTTAATCCTGTCGGAGACAGGGATGGATTTTTCCAGCTCGCCCAATAGAACGCTTTTGCCGGCTCCCGATGGCCCTGTGATATAGACGATGTTACCGTCATTTATTTCCAATTGACAGCTATGGTTGAGACATCTTTCAGTGAGTCCATCCACAGTAAGCCCGAACATCCTGCAGACTAAGGCAACCTTGTCGGTAATTGTTCCCTGCCAGTTGAAACTTTTTGAAACGCTGTATGTTGGCATAACTCGTACCTCGTATTACGTTATCCGCTATCCTATAAGATACTTTGTATTTTTTTCATAGTTTCGCGAACGTGATAAAAGCTCCGGTGCCGCTTTATGGCGATTTTTCTTATTGATAGACCCCTCAGGAAGTAGTCCTTTGCGATAGTCATCTGTTCTCTGGTGAGCTTGTCACGGTTCCTCAGGCAGATTATGTATTGGCTGTCCAAGAGTCGTTTTGTCAGTCTGTTTATTCTTCGAGCGATACTTGTATCGCTAATGCCGGTCAGTCGGGCTATCTGCCGAAAGCTATTTCCGTTCTCCAGATACATTGTCATCAGGACCTTGTCTTTTCCGTTTAGAAGGTTCAGCCTGCCGCACAGCAGGTCGATTTCGTCTCGATACTGATTTTTAGCTCCCAGCGTTTTCTTTGAGATATTTGTGTGAATTTTTTTCATCTACTACTCTGCGAAGTCGCTACGCAACACAATGTTGACCGTCGGTCATGCCTGGATACGAGCATTCAGGGGCTATATTAGGCCGATCCGGCCCGCCCCCGCTGTTTTGCCTCCATTGCTTTGTTTTTCATTTCGATTAAGTTCGCCGAAGTCGAAGCAAATGATGAATAATTCAACTATGTTTATTTGATATACACCTAACATAAAGCATAATTTAACAGATTACATAACTTTGTCAAGTGTTTTGTATAAATTTTTACAAAATTATTGAAGATTTCGGGTTATACCAAACATTTTGAGGTTTTTTTTCACCGAGGAAACGTCAGAACTTCCAGAAAATAGTATATTTTCGTATTTAGAAGCAATTTCCTATTTAGGAAATTCATCATATCTAAGAAAACACACAAATTTCCGTTAAAAATCGGCTTATACCAATTGTATTTAATATGTGCGCTTGTAGTGATGGAATATCACTCAGTAACAGCCATTTACACTTTGCAAAGACTCCGGGATGGAACAAGAACTGGATTCCCGCCTTCGCGGGAATGACAGTGTGGCGCAAAAACTAATTCCAATTGGGCTTATTCCCTCTTAATAAATTCTCCTAAAAACCACTTTTCAGGTTTCCAGCCAAATATTTCCCAGCCTTTTTGGCCTACTTTACAGGGTCATAGTTTTTGTATTGTTTAACGATGGGCAAGCCTTCACTCTGTTTGAAAAAAGCTGGAACTTAAAAAATTTGTATTAAGGCTTGAATTACGATATTTCCCTGCGATGATAAGAGTCTTTGAGCAATTGTGTTGGGGTAGTGTTACAAACAAAGGTGCAGAAATGATCTATATAGGTGATAAATTTCAGCAGGAAACAAAGTATGAGCCGAGCAGGATGCAAATACATAGACTGGTCTGGGATTCTAAGCCGGCTTTGTACAAGGAATATCCAGAAGCACAAAAGATTGAGCTTCCGTCTTTTGAGCCGAATCAAACGATGAGTCTGGACCAAACATTAAGGCAGAGAAAGAGCATCCGTGATTTCCAAGCCAGACCGATTAGTAAAGACCAGCTTTCGTATCTGCTTTGGGCCTCGACCGGTATCCAGCGCATCGAGGATGGATATGAATCTGGTTTCCCGCAAAGCGGGGGGCCTCGCACAGCCCCATCGGCAGGAGCTCTTTATCCGATAGAAACATATTTGATTGTCAACGATGTAAGAGAGGTGGAAGCTGGAGTTTATCATTACTCTATCAAGGCTCATCAGCTTGAGCAATTAAAGCAGGGCGAGTTTCGACAGGAAATTGCAGCGGCGGCTTTAGGACAAGATATGTGCGCTACAGCCGCTGCTGTTTTTGTTTGGTCGGCTGTTTTCGCACGGTGTAAATGGAAATATAGCCAGCGGGGTTACAGATATATTTATCTTGAAGCCGGGCACATCGCTGAGAATTTAGCACTGGTGGCTGTTAGTCTCAATCTCGGCAGTTGCGAGATTGGGGCTTTATACGATGACCACGTAAATGCGATTTTGGGTATTGACGGCACAGATGAAAGTGTGCTTTGTATGGCTGTGGTCGGAGCTCCGGCCTGATGGTAGAAACTTACGCTCAGGCAGTTCCAAGAGTTATCGGTGGCTTCAGCTTTGTAGTCTTTTCGATTAATCGAAAAGACTATGAGCTTTTTTTAGTAGAGTCAATATTAAGCCTCAAGAGTTGATTTATGCGTGATATGGATGAGCTTTTTGCGGCCTTAGGTCGGTCGAGATTTCGCAGTCGGTTTCGACTTTCCGGCAAAGAAGCAGAATATCTTGGGCGAAAAGGCCTGGCAACAATTCTTGAGCACGCCCGAGATTTTGTTACGAGGCGCCTGGCAGATACGAATCCGGCTAACGACGGCCGACAGACACCGATGAGGAACCATCCGGTTTTCATCGCACAGCATGCCACCGGCACATGCTGCCGCAAGTGTCTGGAAAAGTGGCATTACATCTCTCAGCGCAAAGCCCTTACGGTAGAGCAGATCGATTACATAATCGAAGTTCTGAAGCGGTGGCTGACTGAACAGAACGTTTAATAACCATCTTTTTTTCGATAAAGACTTTGCCCGATATTATCCCAAAAAAAGTTTTACATTGAGAAGCCGAGCAGTTATACTAAGTACTTGAAAGGAATCTCATTTTGTCCCACACTATAGGGACGGCAAAATAGTGTGCAAAGTAACTTTGCGAAAGACAGGGAGTAACGGACATTATGTCAGGAAGGAGTCCCGAGGTAGTTGTAGTTGGCAGTACCTACGTTGATATGGTGATAAGGTGCGGCCAAATCCCATCACCCGGCCAGAGCGTTATCGGCACTGCTCTTTCATACACAGCCACCGGTCCGGGACCAAATCAGGCAGTGGAAGCTGCATTGTGCGGCTGTAAGGTTCATCTTATCAGCAAAGTCGGCGGCGACCCATTTGCTCAGATGGCTAAGGCAAGTCTGGCTGAGTTCAATGTCATTACTGACTTTATCTATACCGCCGAGGCCAAAAATACAGGCGTGGCTGTAACGCTGGTTAATGCTAAAGGAGAAAATGCTTCCTGTTACTACAGCGGTGCTAACAGCGCCTTACAGGCACGGGACATCGAGGCCGCTGAACAGATTATCTCTAAAGCTGACGTTTGTTTGATTCACGGCCGATTGCCACAGGAAGCAATTGTAGCCGCTGTTCGTTGTGCGAAGGTGCACGGCACAAAGGTCATTCTTAATCCTGCAAGACCGATAGAGCAACAAGGCCAAGAAAGCAGCGACCTGCCTGTCGACTACTTTACGGTAGATATCCTGCTTTCTAATCTTTATGAAGCTGCGGAGATTGCCGACCATTCAGCAGCCAATGTTCGTACCGCCAAGCTGATTGGCTCTGATCTTGTGGCTCGCGGCGTTGGCTCTGCTGTGATAACAATGGGCAGGCGGGGCTGTATGGTTGTCGACAGAAGCGGCGCCGATCAGATCCCGGGTTATGAGGTAGAACTTGTTGACCAGACCGGCAGTGGAGAAGCATTTGCAGGGGCGCTGGCTGCTTACTACGCTGTAAAAGACGATGTAAGAGGAGCGGTCAAATTCGCCTCGGCGGCAGGGGCCTTAGCCTGCACAAAGTTCGGCTCAGCCGAGGCACTGCCCACAAAAGCCGAGATTATCGAGCTGTTACAGAAGGAAGATACCGAGTAAAAGCACAACTCGATACCGGATGTACAGCAATTACTCCTCCATTACCATCGGGGCACTGTTTGAGAGCAACTGTAATACCTTCTAATTTCAAATCCTCAATTCTACATTCATCACGAACTGTGATTCTTGCTCTTTGTTGAAGAAGATTCGGTTAGGCTCAATTCATTGACTCGTCTTCGAGGGAATCGAGGCCCATAATGACATCGTGCATCAATACAAGTCTTCCGCTGGGTGTGTCGTGAGCGGCATAGGTCATTCCGCGTGCCGGATCGTAGTAGGCATACCAGCTATAGGCGGACAACCATTCATAATCCTCGTCGTCAACTTTTGCGTTCAGGCCGTTCCCTAAAGGTATCTCTTTCATTTTTCCCTCTTATTTTCTCAAAACCCCCCGTGCTTTCATGCGAAAGCAAGAACGGGGGCCGAATACCTTACTTTGACCTGTATTGTAATTCTTGAGGGCTGAAATGGCAATAATGAGCTTTGGTTCGAGCACGATTTTTAATCAAAACTGCTGATACTTACTTGAAAAGTAAGCAAGGATAAGCGTGGTGGAAGGTGGTCCAATCTGTTAAAATAGGTAAAATTCTCGATAAAAATCAATCAAAACCGCTGATACCTGTGAGCAAAAATCAAAATTTTTGCAATTTTTTTTATTCATTTCTACAAAAACACTTACGGAAAAAGCTCCCTTAAAAAATCCTGCGATTTTCGTATCAAACGTGCAGATAGCTCTAATTATAGAAGCAGTGATCTGCAACTTGTAGTCGGTTGATAGTAACTGGTTTATTTAACCACCGAGCAAAAAACGGAGTTCTAAGTATGGGATTTGACATTGATATCTTTCAAGATGAGCAACTTGAGGCTGATTATATTGAGTGGCTCGTTGACGAACAGTCGAACGAGGTTCGAGGACACTTTGAGAAGCTGTGGGAATATTACGCAAACCCCAAGATGGAAATACACGGCACCGGTGCCTGTGACAGAAAGGTGAATGAATCAGGTCGGTGCTATGTGCAAGCGCAAGAATATGGACTTCCTGTGAGAATAACGGGGCTTGTACACAATGGGCAGGTGGGTGTCTTCGGCGCGAGGTGTGCCGGCGACGTGCAACGAAAAGAAGTAGTTATTGAGAACGATATTGCCTGGCGAATAAACGCAGCCGTGGACTTTTTGTTCGGCAAACCGATTAGTTTTGTTTCGAAATCTCCGGATGGCCAAAAAAGTGCAGAAATTGAGGCGATATTAAAGGCACTGTTTGCGGCCAACGGTGCTATCGGATTTTTCCAGGATATGGCAGTGCTCGGAAGTGTTTATGGTTTTGTCGATTGTTTCGTCAGGCCTGGCGAAGAAATCATCGAACGCATTTCCTCCTCCTCCCCCGCCACCTACGAGCGGGGTCAAGCCCAAAGCCTCTCACCGGGTTCCCACAAAGCGTGGTCTCTTGAAGATGTGCTGAAACTGGCACAGACAATCGGCCTTGAACTGATTGAGGCACCAAGAGCACTGCCCGTTCTGGATGAAAACGACTATAAACAGATAAGATATTACGTGCAGCACTTCTACCAGAAGAAAAATGCACTGAGTAAGAAAAACTCATTTCTATCAAGAATATTCTCCGGCGGTAAACGAAGCAGTAATAGTCGGCAAATAGTTGCGGTGACGGAGATTACTTCCGATGTGGCTTATCAGAGATATGAAGACAAGCAGCTTGTTGAGCAGGCGCAATTGCCGTGGGGTTTTCTGCCGGTGGTGCATATCCAAAACATTGCTCAGCCATACTACTATGAGGGGCTAAGCGACGTCGAGCCATTGATACCACTGCAGGACGAGCTGAATACCAGATTGAGCGACAGAGCAAGCAGGATTACGTTCCAGTCGTTTAAGATGTATCTGGGCAAAGGGATAGAGGGCTTTGAGGATAAGCCCATTTCGCCCGGCAGGATGTGGTACACCGACAATCCGGAGGCGACTATCGAAGAGTTTGGTGGAGATGCGGCGACGCCAAGTGAGGGTCTGCACATCGCTGAAATCAGAGAGGCGCTGGACAAGGCCAGTGGTGTAACACCGGTAGTGGCCGGGGTTCTGAAGAATAAGCTCGGCAACCTTACAAGCGCGGTGGCCCTTCGACTAACGCTTATGGGGATGCTCTCAAAGAACGAACGTAAGAAATTTACTTACAACGAGGGGCTTAAAAGAATCTGCAGGATGGTTCTGGCGATACTCGATACGGCCAATATCTATAAGACTTCCGAGGCGGACAGAGAGGTCGATATCGTTTTTTCCAGCCCACTGCCTGAAAACGTGATGGAGAAACTAAAAGAAGCCCAGATTAAAAAAGAGCTGGGTGTTCCGACTGAGCAGGTGCTCAGAGAATTAGGCTATGAGGCCACGAGAGAAAGTTAACATTTTGAACGGTGAATTCCCGCTTGTTTGGGAATGAAATATCCGGAGGTTTTATGGGTCCGATTGAGACACAAGAGGTTTTGTCAGAAGAGGGTTCCCGCCTTGCGGGGTCCCAAGACATAACGGTAGCAAGTGACAATGACAATATGAAACTTGTTCCGGTGACTGAGTCAATCCGCTATCGAAAGAGGGCACAGAGTGCCGAGAAAAAGGTTGAAGCTTTGACGGAGCAACTGGTGGAGGCAAAATCGCAATTAACAACGATGTCTGAGCAATTGAGTAACATTCAGGCCGAGCAGAAACTGACTCGCAAATTAGCTGCTGCGGGGACAGTTGATATGGAAACTGCTGTATTGCTTGCCAAAGCTAAAATGGAAGGGCAAACGGAAGCGGATTTGGACGGCGTAATTGAGCAGTTGAAAAATGAAAAGCAATATCTGTTCACCCCCCTGCTTTCTTTCGAAAGCAAGAAGGGGAGTGGAACTGTGAGAACAAAAAAGACTGCAGGAGCTAAAGAGCGAATGACAAACAACCAAACAGTTCTCGAAAGGTCAGCTAAGAAGGCGGCAACTACAGGTAATCGAACAGATTTGCAGGAATATTTGAAACTGCGAAGGAATTTTATGTAATTCTGGTGAGTAGTTAAATAGTGAGTGATGATTAGTCAAGCAACCAATCACCAATTAACTAATTGAAGGAGAAGAACAAATGGCTTTTACAGGAAAAGCGACATATTCAGCGGGTACGACCTTGCCGGAACTGGCTGAGGACGTATCGGATTTGATTGGGATAATTTCGCCTTATGAGACGCCTTTGCTGGATGCTTTAGGTGACCCTATGAGAGAGGCAACGAGCACACATCATGAGTGGCTTGAAGATGAACTTTTGCCTAATAAGGATGCTATCAACGACAGCACCTATACCGACCCGAGTACCGACACCGACTTTGTAGTTGATAACGGCAGCAGGTTCCGAGTGGGTGACCAGATTCAGGTAGAAGGCGGCGAGGAATTAATGTTGGTAACCGGCATCAACAGCAATACGCTGACGGTGGTTCGCGGTTATGCGGGAACTACGGCGGAAGCTTTAGCTGACAATCAGGTGATAAACATTCTCGGAAATGCCGCTCTTGAAGGGGCGGACAAGCCCGGTGCGAGATTTACCAATCGCAGCAGATGCGGGAACTATACGCAGATATTTACTGCTACGGTGGAAGTGAGCGGGACGGATATGGCCGCGAGCCAGCTGGGTCTGGCCGACGAGATGGATTATCAAAAGCAGGAAAGGCTGCGTGAGCTGCTTCGCGATCTGGAAAATACGGTTGTCAACGGCGGTGAGCCGGCGAGTACTCCCGAAGGCAGCGGTTCGGTGAGAAGGTCAATGAAAGGTATTATTCAACACCTCTCCACTAATGTTTTCCATACCGGCGACAGTGGCTTTCCAACAGGCACCGGTCTTGACGAGGACAAGATTAATTACGTGCTCAGGCAAATCTGGGCCAACAGCAACGGCAATGTGGACCTGATTGTGGTCGGTGGTTTTCAGAAGCGAAAGATAAATGCTTTTTCAGCCGGCAGCCGAAGCTACGGGGCCAACGATACAACCTTCACCGATATGATTAGCATTTACGAGAGTGATTTCGGCGTCTGCAGAATTGTTACCACACGATGGATGCCGCAGGATACGGCACTGCTGCTGGATTCATCCCGTACTAACGTGCTGCCGTTAGCGGGGCGGAATTTTCATTTCAAGCCGTTGGCCAGCGGCGGTGATTATGAGTGCGGTGAACTGATTGGCGAATATACCGTGGAGCTCAAAAACGAAGCGGCACATGGTCTTATTCGTGACCTAAGTACCAGCTAAATTGCGGGGGTGCAGCAGGCGCATCATAATGCGTCAGGGCGAAGGTGCTCAAAGGGTAAATGCTCTTTGGGCACCTGAAAAGCCCTTTTGAAGGGAAGGAGCTAAAGGAAATGGTCAGTTTCTCAAACGATGCAGATATTTTGAAATATGAGCCGATACTGTTCGGAGAATTGCATCTGCCACAGCAGGTACTTGTGACAGGGACAGGGGGGACGCTTAGCGGAACAACATTCACTGCAAACGGTGCAGATTTTGTAAGTGCGCAGGTATCGTCGGGTGGCGTTATATACCTGCGTTCTGCGGATGGGACGCTGGACGGGGCGTATGAGATAGTTTCAGTAGATTCGGCGACACAGCTTAGTGTTTCCGTAATCAGGTCGGATTCAGCGATGGCTGCCGTAGCACCGCCAGCGGCTACTGAAATATTCTATCGCATCAGCACATTCGGACCACAGGCTAATGAAGCTGGTTTTCAGTTGACTGAATACTTCAACATCAGCCCGGGTAATCCTGCAAGTGATATAGATGCAGATGATATTCTGGATACGAATGTTTTGAAGAGGACGTCGGTTTTTGCAGTCATCTCAACTGTGTATGCGATGTTAGCCAGTAAAGCCAAAGACGAGAATTTCTGGAAGAAAAGCCTGCACTATCAAAAGCTTTTCGCCAAGGCAAGAGAACGTTGCCGGCTCAGCATCGATATCGGCTCTGATGGGGTGGCTGATGTTACTAAAGTTGGGGCATCTGGAAAGTTAGTACGGGATTAATCTGCAAAGAGAAGACAGATGAGTGTTACTTTAGACGGACAAAATTTGTTTGACGAGCAGCAGTTAGAAATTGAGCAGGACAGTCTTAACCGAGACTCGATAGAGAAAGCTGTGGCCGGACTGGATGGTATGCTCAGTATTGATATGGGTGGGCGTGCCAGGAAGATAAGACAAAGAGGCACACTGCGGGCACAAAGCCGAACGCAGATGAACGCCAGGATAAATGCAATATCGGCATATATGGACGGCAATACCCACACGCTTTTAAGCAGTGACGGTGAAAAATTTGAAAACCTTCGGATGGATTCTTTCAAAGTTAGCGAGGAACGGCCGGGCGGCAATGGAATAGCTGTAGATTATGAAATCGTTTATACGCAGTTAGTTTGATAGCGTATAGCGTAGAGCGGATAGAAAAGGTAAAAGCAGTAATGGGACTCATCAGCACTGGGATAGAAAAGGTCAGAGCGTTTGAATTGCCCGCTGGTATCTGGGCGGACGGCAAGTGCGTCGAGACTCCGCGAGCAGCACTGGTGAAGTGGTCAGCCAAAGCGAATTCAAGCGATATGTTCTATCAGGTTTATGTGAACGGCCAATATGCAGGGGCAACGATTGACGGTCGGCAAAGGCAAATGATTGTTCCGATACCTACCTCTTTGGAATCAGCGGTTCGGATTGAGGTCTTTGCCGTTGAGGCCGAGCAGGCAAGTACCGATTTTAGCAATGAGCTTGTCAACCCACCGACTACCAGTGAGCGGGTGAGAATAAGTCTGTTGCGGAGTCAGAACCTGCCGAGTGACGCAACTGCTGAAATCTACTTTGATAATGGCACGGGCGAAGTTGATTACGATACGCCGTTGACTAATTCGCCGATAAGGATTTGGCCCGCCTGGCAGGATAAAGCCGGTTTCGGGATGAGCAAATTCGGTGTGGACGATTTTGGTTATGGGTCGGCAGCAGCAGTTGGATTCGCCAAAGGCAGTTTCGCACATGGTCAGTTCGGGCTTGATGCCGATACGATTGAGTGGGTAAGCCAGCCGTTACAGGCCGGTGTTTATAAGTTTGGTGTTAAGGTCATCAACGGGAGGGGAAATGAAAGCAACGCCAACGCAACCGAGCCAATCACAGTAATACCGGCGGCAAGACCTGCCGAGCGATTAAGCATTTCTTCCTTCAACAAACAGACAAATCAACTGGCGCTAAAAATAGAGGACAGCGTTTAGCTTACAGTGAAAGGTAATGGATTCCTGCTTCCGCAGGAATGACAACCTTGTGCAGGTAATGACATAAGGAGAATATTATGGCTGAAGTGTATCCATCCGACAATGAATTACTGAACATACAGTCTGACGGTGAGACCGGTGTTGAGTATATAGCAACCGGCACGGCGCCTTACTATTTGGAGTTTCGAAAATTGCTGTATCGGCTGCTGTTAGCTACACGGCGTGCAAACGACTTGCGAGTCTATGATGAAGGTGGGCTGGACATTGCCGTAAAAGCAGGCAAGTTCTGGTTAGATACGGAACTGATAAGCTATGCCGGTTCGTCGGGCAATACTTTAGCGGACGACAAGCAAAATATTTACGTCTATCTGAATTCGTCGGCTTCTCTTGTAATCAACGAATACAGCAATTTCCCTGATATGGCAACTACGCCGCATATTCGGCTGGCGATAGTGAGCACCTCTGGTGGTGACATCGACTCGATTACCGATTGCCGAGCGGGCCATAACGCTTTGGTGCCATACGGAGCCGGCGGTGTGAAAAAGGCTATCGAGGCACATACAAGCGATGACACACTTACGACAGCGGAATCCGGCAGTGTTCACAGTAACCTTGGTGCCACCGGGACAGTTACACTTACGCTGCCCGCTTCGGCACCTGCGGGGACGGTATTCAGCTTTGCAGTCCAGGCCGCTTATGAGCTGCGTATTGACCCCGGTACAGCGACAATCCGAGACGACAGCGGCCAGACAGCGGACAAATATAAATCAGCTAATGCGGTCGGAGAATGCCTTAGCCTCGTAGCTGATTCCAATGGTGATTGGTCAACCATTGCCAAGAATGGAACCTGGACAGAGGAGGCGTAAATATGCTTATTTCCACAACCAAACCACCAGCCGGCTCTGTTGGATTAAAAGAAGTCAATAAAGATTTTTGTGCTGCTTCAATCGGAGCACAAGGAGTATATCCGAGAAGGCATTTTGTTCCGAAACTCATCGAACCTTTTGATGATACCTCACAATGGGATACCGGTATACGCGTAACTAAAGCTGCGGATACTACTAATTATATCTGCTCACAGGCAAGTACGCCACAGTCAATGAAGTGTACAAAGCAATCCGGTGGTACATCATCTTTTACAACCAAAACGATTACCGAGATCGATTTAACTAATACTCTGGTATATATACGATTCTATGTGCACGAAGGCAGCGGTGTTTCATCTTATGACAAAATTTCGGCGACTTATCTTGTTGTTGGTGACAGTACTTTTTCAAATTACCAGATGATGTTGCTTGCCGAGGGTGGGTATATAACAGGACCCGGCTGGTATGAGAGAATTATCGCACCGAAGATGGGTAATATGGACGCCGGGACCTACCCGTTATGCTGGGAGCATGTTACAAAACTTCGCGTTCGGTTTGATTCGACAGAAAGCGATGATACGCCAGCGGTGACCTGGGATAAAATAATGTTCATTCCTCATTTGGCTCAACCTCAATATGCTATCACTCTGGATGACGGCTTCGATGACGATTATAAATTTGCAGCTTATTTGAATGCAAAGGGGATAAGAGGCACATTCTTTATTATTCCTTCGAAAGTTGGAATGAGCGGCTATTTGACATTAGAACAGCTTCATCAGATGCATAATGCTGGTCATTTGATAGCTAACCATAGCTGGAGCCACAAATGTTTGAAGACGGATAATCTCACTGCGGCCGAATTTAAAGAAGAGGTTACAAAAGCAACGGATTGGATGTGTGCTAATGGTCTTGTAGATGGGGCGAGGATATTTGCTCTGCCGGGAGGAACTACTAACTGGGAGAATGGTTTTAATCACATTTATAGAGGAAGATGGTTTGACCAGCTGCGGCTTTCAACAACTTGTCACGATGTAGGTTTCTTTGACCCAACAATACAATGGACTAATTCAATTGACAACACAACAACTGCGGAATCCCAGGTCAATAAAGTAATAAATGCCGGGACGATTATGGTTACAGGATGGCATTCTACAAATGAAGGAACGTTATATATATGGGCCAACTGGAAGACGCACATCGACAATGTGGCGGCAAAACGAGATGCAGGGAATCTCGACGTAGTAACTATGGCAGACTTGTTAAGTATAGGAGTCTAAGATGGCGAACGAAATACATGTAGATTATACCTCCGGTGATACACTTTATGCGATTGTTCGTAACGCTGCGGGAGAAGTCTGGTATGTCGGAGGGCAAGTCTTTGAGGCCTGGGGGACAGGCAGCCATACTGCAAATGATTACGATATACCCCTTACAGACAAGGGCGGCCACAGATACGTGAGTAACTTTGATGTTAATATCCCCGCAGATAGATATTCCATTCAAATATTCTTGCAGGCCGGTGCTAATCCTGCTGATAGTGATAACCTCGTGGGAGGCGGCGAAATAATATGGTCCGGGGCAGGTGAAGTGACCAGTGACAAATTGCTTGCCAACAAAGCTGTCCAAAACAAATCAACCGGAGAAATCAAATACTACGACAACGACGGGCAAACGGTCCTTTTAACTCATACCCCTACCGATGCGGCAGCGACTATCACAAGGACACCGAACTGATAAAAATAGTGAACGTCAAGGAGATACAAAATGGGTAGTTTTGCAGATTATTGGGAAAACGAGATTTTAGACCATCTTTTTGGCAAGGGATTGTATAACGCCACCCTGGGAACCGGTGGAACTTACCCTGATGTTACGATTTATGTGGGGCTATCGACTGCAGAACCACTCGATGACAGTTCGGGATTAGCCGAGCCAAGTGGCAATGCTTATACGCGAGTTTCAACTACTGGTGCCGACTGGAACACTGCATCCGGTGGGGCACTTGATAACGCCAATGATATTACTTTTCCAGAGGCTACCGGTAGCTGGGGGACGATCACTCACTTTGCCTTATTTGACGCGGCAACGGGTGGTAATATGTTGGCCTATGGGGCGTTAAGCACACCCAAGATTATCGGCAGTGGGGATACAGCTAAATTTGACGCGGGCGATTTAGATGCATCGTTAGATTAGGTCCCCGCCGTTTAGCTTCGCAAAACAAAGCTTCGGGAAAAGGAGGTTAACAAATGGCGACTATAAGCAAGAATTGGGCTTCTCAGAGTCAAATAATAGGCACTGGCGACGGTTACGTAACCCTGTCCGGAACTACAGAGTCTTTCTCTTCGGACGTTGACCTGGAAACAAACGGCTACGAGGGAGCTCACATCATTATCGAAATCAACTATGATGCTACTCCGACTGATGAGATTAAGATTAAACTATACGGCTCTCTCGATGGTACTAACTATGATGACACGCCTATCTGGGAGATGCAGGGAGATAAGAGCGTTGACCCACAGCAGCTAAGTTTTATTATCAAAGACCTTGCACACTTCAGAATTGGCGTTCAACAAACAGGTTCAACAGACAGCCACGATGTCCGTGCCTATGTCCAACCGTGGAACTATACCTCCTCATAGAAAAGAAGGAGATTAACAATGGCACACGTACACGTAAGGGAAATAGGTATAGTTACAAACGGCAGAGGTAAGGTCAATTTGATTTTTCATATTCCCATAGACAATCCTGTTGTGGGAATTGTTCCTACGCCAACCAGCTTAATTGAATCGGAGTTCGAAGCGGGTGAAATAAGCGCGCTGGCCGCCGGTACTGTGGTGGAGCTCTCAAGGAATATTATTGCATTGGAAACACAAGCAACTGTTGACATTGTAACTGCAATAAAGGCCAGCTGGCAAAGTGTAAAGTCTACATATAACGCCAGCTACAACTTCAAATACAAACACTACGGGCAAACAATAGTAAATGCCACAACTTAAACCCACAAGAGGAATTTGCTTAAATCGAAACCATCCCCTCAGTAGAGGCCTTGTCGGTCTCTGGCTATTCAATGAAGGCTCAGGCGGTCAAGTCTTTGATTTGAGCGGGAATGGCAGAAATTGTACTTTTGGAGCTGGGGCTGCTTCCCCTGCCTGGAGTAGTGGAAAATATGGTTCATGTTTGAGTTTTGACGGGGCCGATTACGTTTCGAGAAACAATGATATTATTTCAGGTTTGCCCGTAACAATTGTAACACGGGCGCGCTCTTCTAATACAGCAAATATCCAACAAGTCATATCGTTTGCTGATAATACAACCACTGATAATAATATCCTCGAAGTCCGATTCCGTGGAGATATTGGCGGCGACCCTGTAGAAGCAGGTATTGGTACTGCGGCAAGCGAATACGCTAATGCCCGAAGTATAACTGGTTATGTGGCAAATGAATGGATTGACATTGCAGCTACCTTTGAAGCAGGTATTACCGCCAAGATATACATAAATGGCATATTTGAGGCCAGCGATACAGATGCATCGGCAGCATTTCCAATTTCTGCAAACGAGTTTAATACAGGAGCGAGACCAGAATCAACAAGAATATTTTTTCTCACCGGAAATGTTAGTTTTGTTTATATTTTCAATCGTTCCTTATCTGCTTCTGAAATAGCCCAACTCTACCGAGAGCCATTTTGTATGTTTGAGGAAGCGATGAGGCCGAAGTTGATAGGTGGCCAAATCGTCAATCTTGCGGGCAGTTCCGTAGCCTTGTCGTCCTTAAGCGCAACAGCAAAAGCAATGCGAAAAGTCGGTGGAAATGTAGTAAGTACTACCGATGTCACAGCAATACTAAATTTGTCTCGCAGCTTACCATACATAGAAAGTAATTGGAAAAGAGAAGCGCTTTTTAATGGAATGACTGCTAATGCTTTTAAGCTTGGTACGACCTTAAGTTTGGGTTGGTTCTGGGTTCGTGTTGCCGGCTACTCTGTGCTCTACCGCGGCTCAAGTATGGGAGAAATAGATTTCGTGAATATCTTGACTGTTGCTGAGCAGGATGCTTGCGAAATCTCACCGCCGAGCTATATTTCACACAACAGCGGTTCGACATACTTTTATATTATCCGTCGGTTTAACAATTGCGGCTATCAGGAACGCACCTTAGCTGCTTCGGTGAAGGTTTCAATAGAATCAACCGGTGAGTTGGCTGAACCCCGGCCGAATAATATTTCCAGTTCAAAAGTTCAACAAGTAGACAGCAATAAGATACAGCTTGTCTGGTACTATTGTCCCATCGCACAAAAGTCACAGCCTGTGTGCTTCAACGTTTATTATGATGACCGAACAGGACAAATCGACTATGAAAATCCTCTTGCAACAATTGGTTATAAGGGGCGAAAGTTTTACAGCTACCAATGTGGCGCACTCGAAGCAGGCAGGTACTTGTTTGCTATAAGGGCTGAAGACACAAAAGGTCTTGAAAACAGCTCTTTAGTACAATTACAGATTCAGATCGATACCACAAGCCTCGATACAATGGGTATTTTAAGCGCCGAAGCTGTCTGATACGCGATCCTCGACGAGTATCGAGAAACGAGGTGCGAGATAAACTATGTCTAACAGAATCGACTTTTTCCAATCAGCACAAACACGACTGGCACTTCCGGCCGCTTCTATTTCAATTTTGGTCGATGGGACATTGTGTCCAGCGCTGGAACCGGTAGAGATTATTCGCGGCGGTTGGCCGGAATTTAGCTGGGCCAGATTGGCTTACAATCCTGCTGCGTATGAGGGTTCCGGCTTGACAGCTGCCGAAGAGATCGAGGCCTCATTTGCTATGGGAAAAACTGTTTGCATCCGGCAATATTTTAACGGTGACCCGCCGGGTGCAGCAACCTTTAGTTTTCCAATCTTTTACGGCCAAATAGAGAATATAGAAACACAGCTAACAGCAAATGGCGAAAAGGTGGAAGTAGTAGCGAGAGATTCCAGCGCAAATTTAAAGCGGATCACAGTCTATGGCCAGCGTCTGACAGAGGCAAGCAATTCCAGTTTGTTTTTGGCTGGTCTTGATACAACATTTAATCCGGATGGTAAGGCCAATGCCAATCCGGAACCAATTGAAGTTAACGGCAAAAGCTACACAACATTTTGCGCCGAACCGTCGCAAGGCAAACTTTGGAGCTATGCGGAAGTAATTGATTATCTGCTTTGTGAATATTTGACGGCCAGTCAACTACAAACGCCGAGCATAGGTCAATTGAGGGTGTTGACCGAGAACCAGGTAGTTCGCGACCTCGATGTCACGGGATTGAATCTGATAGAAGCCCTGCACCGATGCTGTGAGAGGATCGGCCTGAGGTTCAAGTTTGTCCCTCGGCTTGTGCCAACCGGTCCTGGCCAGGCAATTGTGTTTTATAAAGCCGGCACAGGCAGAACTGTTGAGGTGAATTGCCAGCAAGCTGGAGAACAGTTCAGCATATCAAAGACAAATATCGCGAGCTTGCACAGTAAGAAAAGCTTTTGGCCAATAACACACAAATATATCGGCCAGGGCGACTTCAAAGTTGTAGAAGCGACCTTTGAGTTGGTGAAGGCCTGGGATGGCAGCCTTGAGGACATCATCTATGATAAATTCTCGCCTTCGACCAATCCCGTTTTCTATCAGGTAAAAGATGTATATCGTAAATGGTGCCTCAACGAGGCAGGTGATTACAGTGGCGCTCCTTACAATCAAGGTGATGCGTTTGACTTTTCCAAAATTTTTGGCAGCAGTGATTTCGCCCGTCGCCGGAGGCGCTTTTGGCCAACTTTGACCACCGACAAACAGGGAAAGTCATTAGGTTATTTCCTGCAGGTATCGTTCGATGATGGCTTGCACTGGTGGCAGTACCTTCATGCTTTTAATATTCTGCTCAATGAGTGCGGACTGTGGCTCAGCAGTGACCAGCTCGATGTTGATACCTGGGTGGCGGCGCTGAAAGGAGTGTTGAAATTCAGAATAACCGCCTCGATAATCAGCGATGAGAGATTAACTTGTATAGTTTCCGATGGACCTGTCAATTCAACAGCACCGATGGTCAAGCACATTATTACACTGCCCCGTCAGTTCAAATATCGCAAGGTTTCCAGCCAGAGTATATTTGCAAATTCATCCGATGATTCGCTCGGCTGCCCTGACCAGGTCGATGATACAGATGCCCTTTATGAGTTCGTCCGGCATACGGCAGCGGTTTCATCTGAGACCATCGAGACCGTCGATATACAAACACCGTTTCTTGCATTTGATTACAGAGTGGGTGACAGAGTGGATACGAGTCCCGAAAGCAGAGACTTATTAGCCTGCCGGAGCGATAACCGAAGCAGAATCTGGATAGAGCGGGTGCAGATGGATTTTGAAAAGCAGTGTACGAATTTGAAAATAGTTCGACAAAGGGGCTGAGAGTTATGGGCAGTGAAGCAAATATTGTAGACGGTCAACAGATACTGGAAAGACTTGCTCGTAAAGGCTCCGAGCAGACCAAGGAAGTATCCGTTGTCACTTCACCCGGCGCCAGAACGGCTGCATGGGCCGTCAAGGTCAAAAGTAATTCGTCGTACAACATCTATAATGTCATCGCAGTAGTTATAGGCGATGCCGGCTCGATACCTGTTGAAATAGGCGGGCAGATGCTGGCAGTCAACCTGGCGGAATCGTTCCAGCAAGAGGGAACCCTATCGGCGGGGACTTATGCGGTAATGTCCAGAGTAGGTGACAAGAACGTATTCTACGTTAAACCGTAAATCAATGCTGGATGCTCATCGATAAACGAGGTGCTTGATGGCTGAAGTAAATTCCAAATCGTGGCAGTTTAATCGGCAGATAAATGTTTCTGTGCTGGTTCAGTTGGTACTTTTGGCCTCTCTGATTGTGGGCAGCTGGGTCAATTTGCAAAGACAGCTTGATATATTACAACGTGACGTGAATATGCTGCTGCAATGCCAGAAGAATTTTGAACAAAAGCTCGAATCGCTTTGGAGCAAAAGCATTTCATACGAATACCGACTGCGAGCGATTGAGAAAGAAATATCCAAAGCTAATTCAGATGTAGTTGGCAATTCTTTTTAATATTACAGAAAAGGTGGGACATTATGAAAAGGATTTTGATAATACTTACTCTTCTGTGTTGTTTATCGGTAGGTTGTGATAGCTTGCGTTTTGCACCAACTGAGGCACAAAAGCAGAACGCCTGGCTGCACAACCGTACCACCACGATTGCTGCTGATACCGCAAGGCTCGAGAATGCTTCAGAGAAGCTGCAAGCACTAACGCAGCTAAGCGAAATACAAAGTCGAGCGTTTAGTTCTCATTATGGTCTGCCGAAAGAATTTCCACAGGCCGAAACCGCCGAAGATGTCCTTATCGAATCGAACTGGCAGCTTGCCCGTACTGCTTTGCAGCAGGGAGCTGAACGGCCCGATGCCTGGGAAGTTGCCGACTCTATGCTGGAGTTGGGTATCGGGATTTGTGCGTTGCTTGGTGGAGTTTATGGAACAAGAGCGATTGGATTTTTAAGACAAGCCAGGACAAAATCGAAAGCCCTGCAGGAGATTATTGTCGGCAACGAGCTTTTCAAAAAGCAGAACGCCTCATCCACCCCTGCCTTCAAACAAGCCCACCAGAACCAATCACCCCAAACTCGCCAAATCGTCGCGGAGTTCAAAGCCAATGCGTAATGACTTATAGAGTGGTTTGAGAGATTCCTCCCCCTTGGTTAATTCAGAGCTCAAGGTTCACATCCCTTACAAACACTCTGAAAAAGAAAGTTCGGTTGTGGATAAGAAACGAAGGACTTCCGAGCCTGTTTGGATAGGTGAGATTTTACCAACTGTGATGGCAGATATCAAAAAGCAGAGGCAGGAGCACAAACGATGAGAACAGATTCCTTGACGCTGGCGAGTGATTCTGATATTCTGCGCTTGTAATAAGAATCGAATCTTTCAAAGAGACAGCCTTATGAATTTCAAGATATCTCTGGCTCAGTGGTCTTTTCACAGAAGGCTTTTCGGCCAACAGGAGCCGAAATTAGATAATCTCGACTTTGCAAAAGAGGCCCACAGTTTTGGCATCAATGCAGTCGAGTACGTCAACATTTTCTTCAAGGACAAGGCCAACAATACCAGGTACCTGGCTGAGATGAAAAAACGTGCAGAGGACCTCGGCGTCAAATCGCTGCTGATTATGTGCGATGATGAAGGTAGTCTCGGTAACCCGGACCGACGCCTCCGTATCCAGGCCGTCCGCAACCATCATAAATGGGTCAGAGCCGCTGAATACTTAGGCTGCCATTCCATCCGGGTCAACGCCTACTCGAAGGGCTCATACGACGAACAGCTTGAATTGGCCGCCGATGGTTTGCGGGGCCTCAGCGAGTATGCCGCCAACCACGAGCTCAACGTAATTGTCGAAAACCACGGAGGATTATCGTCTAACGGTCAGTGGCTCACCGGCGTCATCAAAAATGTTGACCTGCCCAATTGCGGGACGCTGCCCGACTTCGGTAACTTTCCGCCGGAAGTCGACCCCTACGACACAGTCGAGATGCTGATGCCACACGCCAAAGCGCTCAGTGCCAAGAGCTATGACTTTGATGAAAAGGGTGATGAGACCAAGATTGATTACTACCGAATGATGAAGATTATCCTTGATGCCGGCTATCACGGCTATGTCGGCATCGAGTACGAAGGCGAAAGGCTCAGCGAAAACGATGGTACATTAGCCACTAAACGGCTGCTTGAAAAGATTCAAAAGCAATCTATCTAAGCTTGAAACGAGCATCAATTATGATTGTCGGCGTACTAACAGCTCATTTATCTATGCAGGGGATAACTTCACTCAAGGGAAAAAGAAGCATCGTCAAAAGTATAATCGGCCGATTGAAAAGCAGGTTCAATATCTCAATTTCCGAAGTTGACCATCAGGACAGCAAGACCAGTGCTGTCATCGGTATATCAATAGTCAGCAACGACACCCACTTCATAGACCAGCAGTTTGACGCCATTATAAATTTTATGCGCAACGATGGCCGATTCTACCTCGGCCAAATCCAGCGGGAAACCTTCTCGTAATTCGAGTATCAAGTACAGATTCAAAGAATCTTATCGATGATAAACCTTGCGCCGAGAAATATATCCACCGCCATTGCCGCATAAAGGACGACCTGTCGCAACTGCCGCATTCGCAATTTCGCACGTATCATAAAGAAAATAATCGCAGCCACAATTGCGCCGAGCACATACATTTTCCCGGCTTCGGTAAAGAGTTTTGCGTATCCTGCCCCCATTCCTAAAAATGTTTGAAAATATTTTGTTGCCAGCAGTAATGTAACAATAGCAAGAGCGCACATAATCGCCACGGCAGCCAGGACCCATCCGCGGTCGGCGAAACCGGCCGAGGCAAGTCCCTGCATACCTTCGCCAATGAGAACCGAACAGCACAACATAGGTATGGTGAACCAGATAATCGGGCTGACCTCAAAGAAAGATTCGCAAAAGGCTAAAGTCATCCCGATAGCAAAAATTGCTATTACGCCATACCGCCGAGCAACCAGCAGCATAGAAAAACCCACAATCAACGCCGCCACTGGAATGTGATAAAAGCCGATTAGAGTTGTGTTTTGCTGAGCAGTAATAAGCGGAGCTAACAAGCCGAACAAATCAGCAGGATGCAATCTGGCCTGTGTTGAAACGGGGAACAACCGGTAGTGAGCGGATACAAGAAAGAAAAGCACTATTGCCAGAAACGGAAAAACCGCAAGTGGAATCCTTAACCATCGCCATTTGGTTTTGGGACCAAAAGCAGCAGGGCAAAACAGCCATGGTATAGCCGCCACTAAAAGACCCGCCGTAGGGTGAAATTTTACTAACCCAAGTGCAAATGGTCCAAAGCCGTAAATAGCTCCCGCAAAAAACGATTCACCAAATCCAGCCACCCACCGCCTGCTGAGCACGTAACAACCCAGAGAAGCCAGGGGAGCATTCACAACCAAAAGGTATTGCCATCTGTCGAAGTATTTGAAATACGGCTGATACAGATACCCGGCAAAGGCAGCATACATCATCGCTGCTACGGCAAACTTGGCATATTTCGTATTTCGCATTTCCTGCTTTGTGAACTGTCCCGTGAACCGGGTCACGAATGACGACTTATTTCAGGACCACTTTGCCTGTACCGGTAGTGATTCTGCCTATCTTATAGACCCGCTCGCCGAACCTTGTCAATTTTTTAGCTATCGAATCAGCGAAGTCTTCAGCCACTATCAGCACAAACCCTATCCCCATATTGAATACTCTAAACATTTCCTCTTCTTCGACCGGTCCTGTCTTCTGCAAAAACGTAAATATCTTCGGCACCGGCCAGCTCGATTTTTTTATAGTCGCATTGCAGTCTTTCGGCAGCACTCTCGGAATATTTCCCACCAGACCGCCGCCGGTAATATGTACCATTCCGTGCACGACTCGTTTGACTTTGTATTGCGACAGTAATTTTATTATCGACCGAACATAAATTCGCGTCGGCTCCAGCAGCACATCACCCAGCACAGCACCGTCGAGCTCATCGAGACAATCGGTCATTTTGAGCTTCGCTTTTTTGAAACAGATATTGCGAACCAGCGTATAACCGTTACTGTGCAGTCCGTTTGAAGCAAGACCCAGAATCACATCACCTTTTTTTATTACTTGGCCTGTAATTATTTTCTTCCGCTCGACAATCCCAACGGCAAACCCGGCCATATCGAAATCGCCCGCCGAATAGGTGTCCGGCATCTCAGCAGTCTCTCCGCCTATCAGTGCGCAGTTGGCCTCTCGGCAGCCCCTCGCAACGCCTTTGATAAGCTCAGCAACAATCTTCGGCTCAAGCTTGTTAACCGCCAGATAATCGAGAAAAAACAAAGGCTCGGCGCCCTGCACGAGCATATCATTAACGTTCATTGCAACCAGGTCGATGCCCACGGTATCGAACTTCTTTATCTTGCTGGCTAACTGGACCTTGCTGCCCACGCCGTCCGTGCAGGCCACAAGGACAGGATTCTTGTAATTTTTTTTGAACAGTCTTTCGTCATAGTCGAGCCGAAACATCCCCGCAAATGCATTATGCAATTGAATAACCCGCGGCCCGAATGTGCTGGCAACCGCCGAGTGGATTTGCTGAACCATCTCCTCTCCGGCATCGATACTCACGCCAGACTGTTCATAGCTAATGTATTTACTCATTTTCTTTGGCCCGCCGCTGAATTGCGGTTATTGTTCGTCCTCGAACATTTGCCGTTGATAGTGTTCAAGGGCAAATTTGTTGACCGAGATATCTATCGGTATTTTGTACTTCCCGCTCCAGCACGCGGTACAGTAGTGGTCTTCCGGTAATATTGCGCACTGAAGCATTCCTTCCAGTGACATATAACCGATACTGTCAACTTCAAGGAACTCTTTGATTTGTTCCAAATCGCGATTATTTGCCAGCAGCTCTTCTTTGGTTGGGAAATCAATGCCGTAAAAACAGGGAAACCTGATTGGCGGACAGCTCACTCGCATGTGAATTTGTTCAGCGCCGGCCTGGCGCAATGTTCTAATCTTGCCCCTCGTCGTTGTGCCGCGAACGATTGAGTCGTCAACTATCACGATGCGCTTTCCGCCCACTACTTCTTTTACCACAGCTAATTTGAGTCTTACCTCTAATTCTCTTAATTTCTGCTCCGGCGAAATAAATGTTCTGCCTATGTAATGACTCCTGACCAGTCCCATATCGAAAGGTATTTTGCTCTGCTCTGCGTATCCTATCGCCGCCGATGTCCCTGAGTCCGGTACCGGTATTACCACGTCCGCATCGACAGGGTGTTCTTTTGCCAATTGTCTTCCGACTTTTTTTCTGAACTCGTGCACATTCTCACCGAAAAAGGTGCTGTTTTGTTTGGCAAAATAGATGTGCTCGAAGATACAGTGAGCCGGTGTAACAGTGCCCGGCGTAACGAAAAATCTGCTGTGCAGACCGTTTTTATCCAATCGAACTATTTCGCCGGGCTCAACTTCACGAATGAACTTCGCGTTGATGGCATCAAAGGCGCACGTCTCACTGGCAACTACGTAAGAACCTTTTTCGGTTTGGCCTATGCATAAAGGCCTGATGCCGTAAGGGTCCCGGGCCGCTTCAATGCGGTCGGCAAATAAAAACAGCAGGCTATATGCCCCCTGAAGATGGTTCAGTACATGTGCCAATGGGTCAGGATTGCTCACGTGGGTAGGCTTGGCAAGCAAATGAGTAATTATCTCAGTATCACTTGTAGAATTAAATATACTGCCGTATGCCTCATATTCGTCACGCAGAAGTGTTGCGTTTATAAGATTGCCGTTATGTGCCACTGCCACCTGCCCGCGGGAATACTCGGCCAAAAGCGGCTGACAATTTATAGCCCTGCTGGAACCTGTCGTCGAATACCGAACATGGCCGATCGCTATCGGATTAGACAATCTTTTTAAAACATTTCTGCCGGAGCGGAAAACCCTCCTGACCATACCCATACCTGTATAACACTGGATTAATTCACCGTCACTGGAGGCAATTCCCGCCGACTCCTGGCCGCGATGCTGAAGACTATGTAAGCCGAAATAGGTATTATGAATCGCTTCGGCGTCACCAAAAATGCCAAAAAGACCACAGTTTTCTTTTTTTTCTGAAGCCATAAAGGGATTGTCAATTGTTAAACGTTAATTGTCAATTGAAAACCGCCAAATGAATTGCTTTTTCTAATTCGCTCGGCCAAAAATCTCCGCTTTTTGTGCGGTATCACCCTCCGTAGAATTTCTAACCGGCTTCGGGATACATAAATTCAGGTACTCGGCGAACCTTGCCCTCGGCGTTGACGCAGGCCAGCACGCTCGAACCCTCAGCTAAGATTATCCCATTACTGCTGCGTGTAAGCTTATAGCTATGCTCAACCTTACTGGCCGTAACCGCTGAGCAATGCGTCTCCAATTGCAGCTTCTCATCATACATTGCAGGCCGGCGATATTTTATACGCAACTCTGCTACGACAAAGAAAACTCCTGATTGTTCGAGGTCTGTGTATGCCAACCCGTTAACCCGTAAAAGTTCCGTGCGCCCCATTTCAAACCAAACAGGATAGACGCTGTGGTGAACCACTCCGCCTTTGTCGGTTTCGGCGTATCGCGGCACAATGGTTATCGTATGGCTTTGAATAGTTAATCGTTCCGGAAAATCCATCTTACACCTTCTGCTGAAAATATTACAAAGCGCTCTCCTGCTGTTCAATCTATGTGCTCATCCAGTGTTTTTCTATCTCTTCCAGCGTTTTGCCTTTGGTCTCCGGCACGAACCGCCAGACAAAAGTGACCAGAACAGCGCAGAAAATCCCATAAAGCCAAAACGGGAAAGCGTGATGAAACTTCTCAAGCAGCCAGTTATTTTCCTCCATCATGGGAAACGTTTGGGAAACAAGGTAATTTGCCACCCACAGACATACCGTGGCAATTGCCATTGCCCGCCCGCGAATCCGGGTCGGGAATATCTCCGACAGAATCACCCACGTCACGGGCCCCACCGATAGGGCAAAGCAGGCGATATAACCAAGGATAAACAGCAGCAGCCACAGTTCGGTTCTGCCGAAGTAGGATGCCAGGCCCATCGCCAGGAGTGAAAGTCCCATCCCCGCCGAGCCGATTATCATTAAAGGCTTTCGACCCAGCCGGTCAACCGTCCATATGGCAATTATAGTAAAGCTCAGGTTTACCACACCTACCACAACCGTTTGAAGTAGAGCGGCGTTGGTTTCAGACCCCATCTTCTTGAAAATTTCAGTTCCGAAATAAAGAAAAACGTTGATACCCGTAACCTGCTGCAAAACAGCTAAAACAATGCCTATGACCAGCACAATCTTCATACCCGGCTGCAACAGTTGTTTCAGCGACCCGCTCTCGTTGGTAATCGCATCCTTGATTTCCAGCAGTTCGGTTTTGGCATATTCAGCCCCATTAACACGGGTAAGAATCTCCAACGCCTCGTCACTGCGGTTTTGTTTGGTCAGCCAGCGGGGACTCTCCGGCACAAAAAACAGCAGCGCTAACAACAGTAAAGCCGGCAGCGCCTCCGAGCCGAACATCCACCGCCAGCCGGACTCCTGGTTCCACATCTGGTCACCCTGAAGGGCGATAAAATAATTCACAAAATATACCACTAAAAAACCGGTTACTATCGCAAACTGATTGACCGAGACCATTCGCCCGCGAATCCTCGCAGGACTTATCTCCGCGATATACATCGGCGAGGACATCGACGCCGCCCCCACACCCAGGCCGCCGATTATCCGGTAAATAATGAAAGTGGTAATATTTTTCGGCAGGGCAGTTCCCACCGCCGAGATTAAGAACAAAATCGCAGAAAGAATAAGCACCTTTTTCCGACCAAGCCAGTCGCTGAGCACGCCGGCAATAGCCGCCCCGATGGCACATCCAACCAGCGCACAACCTGTCGCCCAGCCTGCCCAGCTTGCATCGAGGACAAAGTATGCCTTCAGAGGACCTATCGCCCCATTAATTACCCCCGTATCATAGCCGAACAAAAGCCCTCCCAAAGCAGCTACCATACATACGAGCATCACATACACAATGCTGCCTTTATCTTTACTTTCAAGCGTTCCATCCATAATATTACTCATTTAATAACATAAACCTACCGGTTGGAACTGTCATCCCTGCGGAAGCAGGGATCCAGAGACGTACCAACATATGGATTCCCGCTTTCGGGCCTGTTGAAAAAGTTCAAAAGGAACGTTTTGAGATTGCCGCGCGATTCTTCGAATCACTCGCAATGACATGAAAACGCACTTTGCGTCATTGCGAGGAATGTAATGACGAAGCAATCTCGGCTTTTTCAACAGACCCTTTCACAGGAATGACAACTATATTATATCTTTGTCAAATCAACTCTTATGGTAGTACCAATTTAATTATTCTCCACAATTCTCCAGAGCGTATTTTAGAGCCCAGTCGATAAACGTTGCGTGATTATTATTTCTATATGTCCCATCCGAATTTTTGCATCGTCCCTGGATTTCTTTTATCTGTTGGACAATCGGGCGTGCTTTATTGCCGATAAACTGTATCTCGCGAGCAGCATACAGGACCGTTTCCTCCCGCCAATCTTCCAGGCCTTCGGCCAGCACCGGCAAGGCATTTTCGCAAAGACCCATCTTGCATAATGTACCGGCTGCCGCAAACCGAACGTTTGGGCTCGAATCTTCCAGCCGCTCGGTTAGTGCTTCGATGACAGGCGGCGCACCGGAACCGATGACACTTAGAGCTACGACGGCCCAATAGCGGACCGCACTGTCCGAATCACTTAACAACCCGATTAGCTTCGGAATATTATTTGGGTCTCTCCCAACCAAATCGGCCGCAGCGAGAATACGCCGTTGAGGATATTTACTAATTTGTCGTGACATCTCATAAGGCGTCGAACCTTCGGCGCGAATATGCATTTCAGCTTCCGACAACAATCCTACATCTCTCGTCTGGACCATCCATTGAAGGTGCACTTTACGCAGTCTCCCAAGAATCCTCCTAAGTGAAGCCGAATCTGCCAGATTGTTCACTTCATGCGGGTCAGCCGATGTGTCATAAAGCTCCTCAATCGGCTTGGTTGGCGCCCAGTGTAATTTTTGTATATTCGACAGCTTGTCCTCTGCGACCGCCCTTCGCAACTCCTTCATAATCTCAGCCCTGTCCGGATATTCGCTTGGCTGTATATACGGCAAATGCGGCATATAATTGCGAATATACTTGTACCGCTTATCACGCACGCAGCGCGACATCTCATAAGCCTCGTCAACCCGGCTGGCCGCCCCAAAGACATATTCCCGCGGCGGCCCCGCCCAAGCGCCAAGAAACGCACGCCCCTGCATATAACCCGGTATCGACAATCCAGCTAAGCTCAACACCGTCGGTGCAAAATCAACAAAACTAACCAATCTGTCTGTTCTCCTGCCTGCCCTAAGCGGAGAAAGGTGCTGATAACGTTCAGGAAAACGAATAATTAACGGGACATTAAGGCCGGAATCATAAAGTGTTCTTTTGAACCGGGGAATACCCATGCCGTGGTCTGAAAAAAAGAATACTATTGTATTATCAGCTAAACCGTCGGCTTCAAGCTGGCCGAGCAAATCACCGACCTGCTTGTCCATAAAAGTAATCAGGTTGTAATAACGGCTCCAGATTTTCCGCACGAATGGAGTGACAGGATAGTATGGCGGTAGAGGAATTTTCTTGTCGTCATGACGTTCTTCGGGCTTGAGCTTCGAGGTGTACTTGGCAAAGAACTCCTCATCGGAACCGTTAATCTGCCCCTGGTGTGTAGAGGTGAAATTGAATACGCTGAAAAACGGCTTACCGGATTTACGTTTGCGCCAGTGAGCCGTATCACTTGACTCGTCCCAGACATTTACATCGGTGAAGTTATAATCCTTTTTATAATTGTTGGAACAGTAGTATCCGGCCGACCGCAAATATTCAGGAAAACACTTGATTTGACTCGGCAATGTTACCTCGGAACGCAGATGCTGGGTCCCCAGAGAAGTTGCATACACCCCTGTTATCAAACATGAACGCGACGGCGCACATACAGGAGCGGTTGCAAACGCCTTCGTATATAGCACGCTTTCCCTGGCCAGCTTGTCCAGATTCGGCGTCTTCGCGTAACTGTCACCATAGCAGCCTAAGTAAGGACTGATGTCCTCGCACGTAATCCAAAGGATATTGGGTTTGCCGCCAGGTGCTCTATACGCTGTTCGTCTTACAGCAGTAGCGCACCCTGAAACAGCAAAGCCTGATGCGCATAATCCTATTGCTTTAAGAAAACTCCGGCGAGTTCGACGGACGTCTGTTTCCCCGTGTCTTTCGGGAAAATCGCGACATGTGCTCTTGTTCGTGTCCATTTTTTAGTCCTCCAAAGTTACATTGACAAATTCAACACTATTTTTTGCCTGCAGGCACCACCTTGAAGTCTCGCAGACTGCGAACCACATTACCATCTGCTGTAACCAATTCTGTAACCAGCTGATATTCTCCTGTTCTGTCCGGGACCCTTTGCTCAAATGACAAAATCTCTCGCCCAAGACCGCTGACAGCACAACCTTTCGATTGTTCGGTGACAATCTGCCCACTACGCATAACGAGAAAACGAACGGTCCCTTTCCACTTACGATGCAGGTCATTTATCACAAAGACACTGAACCGACGCTCTGTCCCGCCGGCAAGCTCCTCGTCCCAGAAATTAATCATCAACCCTACCGGCGAAAAGGCATCACGGACATACTGTTCGAAATAAGGCTCAAACGCGAGTTTTTCCAGGTCGATGAAATGGTCGCTTGTCGCACCCCCTTCCGGCCTGGGCTTGTCACCAGCTCGCGAATAACCCAGTCCGCAGAAGTGCAGCACACCGGCACATTCACGATTGACTCGCCAAAATTCCGTAAGGGCAGCTAAATAGCGTGCATAAAGCAAACGTCGCTCGGCGATTGTCGAGTCAGGGCCAAGCAGTTTTTCGTAAACACTTCCTGTCAGACAGGTAGTGCTTCCGTCACGATTGAGCCATAACCAGCCGTATTCATTAATAATAATGGGCAGATTAAAGTTTTCCTGTTCCTTTCTGACTGAGGGTCGGCCGGAAATCTTCGCCATATCCGACAGGGCAAATTTATTGTCATCCGCCCAATACTCGTTCCATAACTTGGAAAAGAAATAGGGATGGGTCTCAACACAATCATCATCGGACTGGGGTTCGGCCCAGCCATTATCCCAGGGCCGATTGGACAAATCCAAATGCCGAACCGCACTGAGGGCTTTGCCTGTCTCTTCGGTAACACTCTCATTCTGCGCATCCCAGATAACAACGCACGGATGGTTCCATCGCTCACGCATCCACTCGGTATATTCCGGAATTATCTTTTCACTTTTCGGATTTTCCGGTGCTTCACTGAGCAGCCAGATGGGAAACTCGTCCTGAATCAAAAATCCCTCTTCGTCGGCGATTTCGTACCAAAGCTCCGGCGGAAAACCAATACAGTAGCGAATCGAATTCCAGTGCATACTCTTGAATTTGCGATGAAGCCGGCGAACCCATTCTTTCCGCCAGGGCTTGTCACCCCGTTCGGTATCCTCAAAAAATCGATACGCACAGACATTGGTCCCACGCATAAAATAGGTCTTCCCGTTCAGAATAGCCCGGCCGCTCTCCTTATCAAACCGAAACGACCTCATTCCGAATCGAGTCTTTATAATATCAGTGCCGATATTCAATTCCACCTCATATAGGAACGGCTCCTCCGGCGACCAGAGTTTATAATCACCCATAGGAAGCTCTAAATCGAAAGGAAATTCAAGAGCATCTTTGACTCTTGTCAGTGTAGACTCAGTAAAACAATGAGTTCTTTGACTTTTCAATTCGCGCACTCTAATATCAATTTCGACCTTGCCTTTAAGTGTCGGGTTTTGGATGAGCGAATTTATGCGAACAGTATTATCTCCAAGCTGCGGAACGACCTGGACATTAGAAATATAAGGCGCACCGGTTAGAATCAGCTCAACCGAGTCGTATATGCCGGGTATATAGAGATACTTCTCAAAGTCCCAGCCGCCCGGCATACCCTCCGGCAAACATTCACGGTCGGCACCCACCCGTACAATTAATTCATTTTGCTTACCTGAACCTTTTAGAAATTTCTTCACGTCCAGCAGAGCAGGCGTAAAGCACGGCAGATGCTCGCCCACCAATTTGCCGTTGAGAAAAACTTTCGTACCATACTTTGCCTTATGGATTTTCAAAATCGCAACGTCCGGAATTTGCCCTTCGACAGTGAATCTTCGTCTATACCAGAACGCCCGGCGTCTCTCGCTTTTTTTCCCGACCTCTTCGAAAGCAGGCTTCGCCATATCAACCAGTCCCGGCACCGGCACTTTGTGCTCGAAACTGCTCGGAATTAAATCCATTGAGCCTTGAGATATCTCCCAGTTGCCATCTAAATTGATGATGTGCCTGTCACCCGTGTTTTTTGTAGAGGTTTTTCTTTCGCCGAGACAGCCACCCAAGATAAATAATAATATCACAAAAAGAATTACCCACCATCGCCTAAGCATTTTATATTCCTTTCCTCGTGATTCTGTTGCTTTTACTGTTTTATCTTTCTGCCCAACGCCTCAAACATCGCCAATACATTTTCAACCGGCGTATTGCACTGAATATTATGAACAGTGCTGAATACAAAGCCTTTCTTTGAGTTGAATATCTGTACCCGCTCGGTAACCTGTCGTCGTACCTGCTCGGGCTCACCAAATGGCAGCGTCTGTTGTGTATCCACACCGCCGCCCCAAAAAATTATCCTGCCGCCGTATTTATCTACTAAATTTTGCGGGTCCATACCCTTGGCCGAGGTCTGAATGGGATTTAGAATATCAAAGCCTGCTTCTATAAATCCCTCAATCAACGGCTCACAGCCTCCGCAGCAGTGTTTCATCGTCTTCCATTCGGTATGCGCGTGGATCCAGTCGTTAAGTTTCCTGCTGAACGGCAGATAAAGTTCCTTATAAGTATCCGGGCCGCAGAATAATGTATTTTGCGCAGCCAGGTCTGTCCCGTCCAGCCAAACGGCATGCACTCTGTCACCCACGGCCTGGTAAATCCGCTCAAGATTCTGAATTGCGATTTCCGCTTGACCGGCAAAGACCTCTTTGACATATTCTCTTCGAGAAACAGTACTGATATACCATTCTTCAATATCACGAATTCCTTTTGGATGTTTCAGAAAAGCCGCCGGCACCAGCGCTATATCCCCAAAGGCCGTTCCCGGAAATCCCGCCGTAATCGCAAGGTCGGTATTGTCATAAAGCTCACGTGCCCGCTGCTCATAAATTTTCAAATCTTCTTCGCCGACCAGTGCAAAGTCCTCAAGATTATCAGCCGGGTCGAGCCTGGCCTCGTCAATCGGCCCCTGGCGAATAATGTCATCGAAATAGAACCCGCCTTTGGGCATCCGCCCTGACGCCGGCACGGATTTATCACCTTGCGGGTATTGTAGAATATCGCCGTTAGGTTCCGGCTCTATATTAAACTTGTCCGGAACCAGCACATCCGTACCGTCAAAGGTCCTCCATGGTTTCCAGTCCGTATTCGCAAAGCCAAAATGGTTCTTCGGCCCCGGCAGGTTTACCGTGTCAACCGCCAACATATCCCGCAAGTCAGACGCAACTTCACCAAGCATTTGATAAAGCTCGACAACTTTCACCCCCGCTGCTTCGTTTTGCGAAGCAAACGGCGGGGGCTTATCCAGACCGAGCGCACGGCGCAGATTCGTTATGACACTAACGTGAGCTCCTGTCCCGAGCGTACCGCCTAAATCCACAGGAACACGGTCCACAGGTTCATAATTAAGCGCCTTGAGCACCCGTTCTCTACCGGTCATGACTGTCTTGTTGTCAGAATTATTACTCATAAAGAATCTCCCATACCAGTAGGTGCAGTTCGCGACTCGTGCTACGTAGCAAGCTACTTCGCAGAGTAGCAACCGCCCTTTCCGATTGTTCAACTATCAACCGGCAATTTCTTGCCGACCTGCCGAGACGCGGCTCCGGCACGGCTGGTATTCTATCACTTTATCAGTACTATTACAAAAAATTAGGCACATAAGCTGACATTGACAATTGAAATCCCAGGGTTTAATGAAAAAAGATTGACACCCGGCACTAAGCAGGTTAGATAAAATATAGGTGCCGGGTATCAACGAAAGGACAAACTCTATGTGGCTGTTAATCCTTCTTCTTCTCTCCGTCGTTTTCATCATTATTGCGACCACCAGGCTTAAACTGCACCCGTTTCTTGCACTGCTGATTGCCGCTTTTGGATATGGCATCCTTTGTGGAAAAATGTCACTCGAGCAGATAGTCGAATCGGTAAACACAGGCTTCGGCGGCACTATCGGCTATATCGGAATCGTAATCCTGGCCGGGGCGGTCATCGGCACTTTTCTGGAAAAATCCGGCGGCGCATATAAACTGGCCGAGAGCACACTCAAATTAGTAGGCAGTAAGAATGTGCCTATGGCTATGGGTATAATCGGGTATATCGTGAGCATCCCTGTGTTTTGCGACTCGGCCTTTGTCATCCTTTGCCCGCTGGCCAAGGCGCTGTCCCGCAAGGTAAAGATATCCCTGGCGGCAAGTGCAGTAGCGCTTAGCCTTGGTCTTTACGCCACCCACACAATGATCCCGCCGACACCCGGACCCGTCGCCGCGGCGGGCCTGCTGAAGGCCGACCTCGGCCTGGTAATCCTGTGGGGAGCGCTGGTAAGCATTATCGCCCTTGCAGTCGGCTGGCTGTTTGCTATAAAATTTGCAGCGAAAGTTTACATAAGCCCCGACTCGGAATCACCGGAACAGGATTCGCAAGAGCTCGCCGCCGAAGCACCTTCGGCCCTAAAGTCGGTTGTTCCCATCTTTCTGCCGATAGTTTTGATTGTGGCAAGGTCAATCAGTGAGTTCCCAAGCCATCCATTCGGCAGCGGGGATGTGGTTGCTGTAATCAGCTTTTTAGGGCAGCCGGTAGTGGCGCTTCTGGTGGGTGTTTTTTTTGCTTTCCTGTTGCCGAAAAAACTGACTACCGAGATGCTCTCAGCTTCCGGCTGGGTCGGCCAGGCGGTCGTCGCCGCGGCAACTATCATTATCATTACCGGCTGCGGCGGCGCCTTCGGCAAGGTGCTGCAGAACTCCGGAATCTCCGACGCCGTGGGCGAATACCTCGGCAAAGGTGCGAACCTAAGTATTTGGCTGCCTTTCATCATCGCCGCAGCGCTCAAAACGGCACAGGGCTCATCGACCGTGGCTATTATCACCACAGCCGGAATTGTGGCGCCGCTTCTCGGAACACTCGGTCTCGAAACGCCGACTGCCAGAGCGCTCGTAGTGGTAGCCATCGGCGCCGGCTCTATGGTGGTCAGTCATGCAAATGACAGTTATTTCTGGGTAGTTACCGGCCTTTCTAAAATGAGCGTCAAGCAGGGCTATAAACTGCAAACACTCGGCACACTCGTCGAAGGCGGTGTCGCAGCCATCACATTGTGGATTATCAGCCTGATTGTTCTCTAAAGAAAAGACACAAACAAATTGAACTGCGTTAGGGATTTTTTCGAGTTTGCATAGTTGATTAACCACAGGGTGGCACCCTCAAACTTGTTTGGGGGTGGTTTCAATCGTCCTGATGGAATTGAGGTTTTATGAAAATTGTCATCGCAATGGACTCGTTCAAGGGGACTCTTAAGGCTTACGAAGCCTGTGAAATAATCGCACAGGCTATTTCTGAAATCGTACCCGAGGTTCAGCTTGTAATAAAACCAATGGCCGACGGCGGTGAGGGCACCGCAAGGGCGATGATTAAAGCAGCCAACGGCCGATGGGTCACGCAAACTGTAATGGGTCCCCTGCCGGATATGCAGGTCGAAGCGGGCTTTGCCTGGTTCGAGGATGACAGAACGGCTCTTGTTGAGATGGCCTCGGCCAGTGGACTGGAATTGCTTTCGGCCGAACAAATGAATCCGCTCAATACGACCACTTACGGGACAGGCCAGCTCATAAAAGCCGCGCTGAAATACGGTGCACACAAAATCCTTTTGGCCGTTGGCGGCAGTGCAACCGTAGATGGCGGCCTCGGCGCCGCAATGGCTTTAGGCTGGAAGTTCCTCGACCACCAGGACAATCCTGTCCCCCTCGGTGGCGCGGGCCTTGAGAAAATCACAAAGATAATCAGACCCGAAAAACTCAGCCTTGTTCCGGTTGAAGTCCTCTGTGATGTTGACAATCCACTGTGTGGCGAGCATGGCGCAGCTAAAGTTTACGCCCCACAAAAAGGCGCAACGCCCGAAATGGTCGAGCAGATGGAAAAGGGTCTTGCTCACCTGGCCGAGCTGGTCCGTAAACAACTCCAGCGTGACATCGACGTCCCCGGCGCAGGCGCAGCCGGCGGACTGGCCGCGGGCGCCATAGCCTTTATGAACGCAACTATCGTATCCGGCATAGAAACAGTGATGGCCCGCAGCAACCTCCGCGCTGAGCTCGAATCCGCCGACTGGGTCATTACCGGCGAAGGCTCTTTCGACCGGCAATCTCTCTATGGAAAAGTAGTATCCGGAATCTTAAAGCTCGTCTCGGCGAAGGCCCAAGCCGGAGCAGGAATGGCCTCACAATCACACACTCGCGTAGCTGTCCTTGCAGGTCAGGTTAATATACCGCAGCAGGAGTATCAAAAAATCGGAATCGCCGCCACTATATCATGCAAAGATGACAATATGTCCCTCGATTACGCGCTCGAAAACAGCCGTGCACTGCTCTACTCGGCAGCACAACGTTTCACAAAGCAATACCTGTCTTAGCAGGGGGGCGCGACTCGTCCTTCGAAGCGAGGTACTTCACAGAGTATCATCCGCCCCTCCTTGAGGCTGCCTGTAAAATATGCAGGAATCAAGGGCCTGGACTCATATAAAGAAGATAATTGTAAATATTCGAAAATTATAGGTTTTTAAGAACAATACCTCTAAGGAAAGGGTATAATACAAGACGATAATATAATAAAGGGTACTATATTTCGGTATGTGAGGAGAATTTGAGAACAAATGTCAACTTTTGGAGGAAATTGTCAATGAGCCTTAAAAACCCCAGGAATCTGCTGATTATCGGAGCTGTTGTAATTGCCCTGTTGGCAGGGACTGTTCTGCTCGCCAGCTATGCGAACATTTTGCCTGCCCGGTCCGGTGCTGGTTCACAAGCCAAAACCTGTCCGGCGGCAGGCGGCACGTCATGCCCTATGGCCAAGGCCGTCTTTGCTGAAAACGCTGAAGTAACATTTGCTCAAAAGGCCGCCGCTGGCTTCGATGCAAAGGCCTGCCCGCTTGGACGCACCGAGCCGTGCTGTGCTGGAGAGGCTGCACCGGACTGTTGTCCAAAGGTCTGCCCGGCCGACTGCACCAAGCCGTGCTGTGCCGGAGAAGCTGCACCGAGCGGTTGTCCAATGGCCGGTATGTCTGCGGCTGCCAACTCTGGTTGTTGCCCGAAAACGAACACTGCTACCGAATAGAGACCTGTTACTGCACACGATACCAAGTTATCCATAAAAAAGGAATTTTAGCCCCTTGTAGGGCAAAAGGTTTATTTTAACTAAGGCCGGTCCTTTGTGGCCGGTCTTTTTTATGCGCTTACCATACTAAAGGGGGGTATAATCGAAAAATCTGCAAAACCAAATTTCAGCGCCCATTTTGAGCGCAAAAGGCAATCTATAATAATGGAAGCTGGTTCAGCGAAAAGATTGTCCGGGGCTCTGGAGAAAGAAAAATCAGTGACTTAAAAGCCGGATACAGTATTAGTCAAGGCAGGGCTTTTGTTCACTGACGTTTGTCTAACGCACGTCATATCTCAAAAATGATACAAAAGACGCCGCAAAGAAAACCAGGTTAAAAAGTACCAGCAGCCCAATATCCCAGATGGCCAGTTTCATGGATTGGCCAAGGGCAAGGTCCCGCTCCTGAAACTTCGGCACAGTATCAAAATCCACAGGCTTGTCTGAAATAGCTATCCAATTCTTGACCAAGAGCTTCATAGCGAAAAGAAGATGAAGGCTATCAGGGTTTGTTTGGTCCTCAGTGCGGACAAATTCCTTTAGTTCTTCTTGATATCTTTTGATTTGCTGATACCAATTGACACACCGATTAATACCCGTACCAGCAATGGTCTCAGAAGCCCGCTGATAGATTACCGATGGCGACACACACGCATAACTCCTTCCGGCAAATGCCTGCGCCAACATTTGGTTATGATGCTGCTCATAAACTCGAGTTGTGGAAGCTGAAGATGTGTTCCAGTACCGGGCTGCCCCTGTGGGATTGTTGGAAGGATGATTACGGTCGGGATTCCATCCGCCGGCATTTTTACCAAACTTTCCGGCTGTCATCTCACGTTCAGTCTGTTCCATGCTTTCAAATATTTTCTTGCGAAGTTCTGCAACAGACGGGGACTTGTAGTATATATCGCAGATGATTCTGCCGAGACTTGGTATCAGGATAACCAAGCCGACCCACACAAATAAGATAATGACCATGCTGATAGCTGGATGAGACGTTCGGCTGGAAACCAACATCCCCAGCAGCAGAAAAATGGAAAGATACAGAAATGACAGTAGGACGATCACAGAGATCTTCATCCAATCTAAAGCTACCATTGCAACCATACCAGAAGAGACAACGATGATTAGGTTAATCAGCAACCCTATTAGCAAAGGTATACATAACGTTAGCACCGCACCGAAGTATTTGCCCAGCAGGATCTTATGTCGCGGAAGCGAACCAGCTAACATCAGTCGCAGGGTGCCTGCTCTTCTTTCTCCACAGATGCTATCATAAGTGAAAAGCATCGCTATAAAACTAAGCTGTATAGAGATTATGAAGACCCAGTCAACATCGCTGAGTCGAGGAAGTAAAAAGTTGCTTCGACTTGTTTTTAGATTACGTATGTCAATTCTGAATACGTCCGCGCTTAAGTAACTAGGAAGATACTTTTCAAAACCTCCAGCGCAAAGTGTGAGCGGTTTTGGTTTTTTCTGTATCTCTTGTACATAGAATGGCAAATTATAAAGTTGGCTCGATTGCTCCTTCAAGGCGGCAAAGTTCTGGTTTGTTGTTTTCCAGTAATCCCGCGTCTGCTGCCTGTATATACCCACAAATACAAAACCACTGACAGCAAAAAGTAAAATTACCAAAAGCAGCGAAAGGATAAAACGTAAACTCAAAAGATTCTCCAGTATTTCTTTACGAATGATATGCCGAATCACAGGTATGTCTCCAAATAAATATTTTGATTCATCTTACATCATACTTCATGAAAGCCAGAAAGGATAATGCGAAAAACAAGGCATTGGCAAAGATTAACAGCGACAGGTCGGGAATTACTCTTTTAAGGCTCTTTACAGTGTCGTGCTTATAAATGAATTGTGGAAAGTCCAATAGGTCGAGCGGCAGGACTTGTGTGACTTTTTTCTCCTTCCACTCCTGGAAATCTTCCTCAGACATCTTACCATCTAAATATTCCTGGTACACGGCTATATCGGCTTCGGTACATTGTGTGAAATAAAGAGGGGAGGAAAAGTTATCGGTTTTAGAGCGTATGTAATCGATGACTTCATTCCTATATGCTCTAGCCCCGGCCATAAAATATTGATAACTGGCTGTATCCGTACCAGCCAAAGCACTCATTACATTCTCATACAAAAAAACAGGGGAGATTCGCGAAAGATTATCGGCAAGCTCTTTTTGTTTTAACAAATCTCCTAAATGACGATGCTTTACCTCCCAAAGTTTGTTGGCGTATTTAATATCAACTGGAGTGTTCATAGTAAAACGCTTTTGCCGGCAGTCCATCCTTTCTTTATTACATACTAAAATAAACCATTGAGAATAACCTTCGCTCTGAACTTCTTGTCCTGCCCAGGGAATTTCTTCAACCTTCGATTTCTTTTCTTGCTCAACCAGCCGTATTCGCTCCTCCACCGCATCTTCCGGCTCCAGAGGTCTTATTCGCGTCGCCAAGTGAACACTTACGTTTGGAACCACCGTAATAAAGACAATCCAAAAAAACAATCCAAGCATCAGAGAAATAGCTGATCTTTTCGTCAGGCAGGAAACAAACAAACCAATGTTACAAATAGTGGAAATAAAAATCAACGATACAAGATACATTAGTCCGATGTGAGCCCAATCAGATGTCGTCAAATCCACCATAGACGAAGATGCCAGAATCAACAGACCGACTAAAAAGGCAATTGTCAGAGGAACAAGCAAAATCATCAGACCTGCCAGGAGTTTACCAAGAAGTACGTGAGATCGAGTCACAGTGCCCGACAGCATCAGCTTCAACGTTTCTCTCTCACGCTCGCCTGATATTACATCACAGGCCACCAGAAACGCCAAAGCACTTACCACAATTTTAAAAGCAAGCGATACGTCCCAAACGGGTAAGATTGATACATATGGATTAACTGCGATTAAACGCGCATTTATCTCAGGAACATACTGTGTCCCTATTCCGGCTGAACCATCTAAATGATCCTCTTTACCTTTACTAAAAACTGACAGCATTGCGGGTGGCCGATATATGTTGGGGCCAATATAAAAAATCCCAAAGTAAACCTTGGCGTTGCGTAATTTAGCTTCATTAGCAGCTACGTTTTCATTGTATTCTTTCAATCGCTGTTGATAATCCTTAACGAGTACAGGCATAAAAACGGCCATCAGAACGATGCAAAGTATTACACCAACGGCAAACTTAAATGTCATTAAATTGAACAGAAAATCTTTTTTTGCTATTGTCCAGATCATAGTTCAACTCATTCTCCACATTTGAATACTGAGAGCCGGTACTTTTGACGACAAGATCCAAGCCGACCGAATTCCCGGGCCGCCAAAACCTTTATTTTGGAAGAGTATCTATTACTGGAAAGACCTCATCCGCAAGGTCTTGACCCACCTGCCTTGCATAATACTGCTTGACGACTTGTTGGGCCTCAGTGTGGAACTTATCCATAGAGGAACAAACGCCGATCTTCATAAGAAGCAGGATTGCAATACAGGCCGCTAAATTCGCTGCAGAGTATCCATATTTACCACACCTTTCCAGCAGCTTTGGTTCAGGCAGTATAGTTCTGAGTTGCCGGGCCCTCGGCGCCTGACGAAGACAGTGTTTCAGCACACCAATGGCCTGTGCATTTGCACGCATCAATAAATCAAGCCTGTGCGGTTGATTTTTCATAAATGACAGCGCTATATTAACCTTACCGCGCGAGACGAATCGCCGCAGGCATCTCAGACATTTTGAAATATGGTTCTGTAACCAGTCTGTATCAGGGCCAAAACGGCTGCTCATGGCCGTGAACAGCCAGGCTCTGATTCGTCTGCACTCATTGTTTGCTTTTACACGTGTCATTGTTATTCTCATTTACCCGCACATACTGCCAATAGCTGGATTGCTTTGCACCTGTAAACTCTTGCCGTTCTGTTTATTAAGACGCTGGGCGTAACAATTTGTTAACCCGAAATTTCCCATTTGCTATAAAAAATGAGCAGTTTTGATCCAAAGTGCTAAATAAAGTTGCGCATTTAAATAAAAACGAAACCTATAAGTATGAATTCAAGGTCAAAAAGTGACCTGCTATATTGTCAGCCAACCAGGCCGGCCCTTGTCAGTGGTAAGCAGAGTCCGGCTTTTTTATGCACTTTTTTTGTAAAATTTTGGGAAAGTTAGACTAAAATGGGCGGGTTATTCGTTGTACAGGTGAGAAACGGCCGTTTCTTTGATTGGACAAGTGGATTTGATGGTCGAAGACAAAATATTTGTGTGGAAATTTAATCGCGGTAGCAAAGATGCTCTGCGGCGGATCTATGAAAAGTACAAAGATGACCTGCTGGGACTGGCTATCACGCTGTTAAGAGATAGAAGCCTCGCCGAAGACGTTGTGCACGATGTATTTGTGTCGTTTGCCGGAGCTGTGGGGACTTTCCATCTCAGTGGGACCCTGAAAGGCTATCTGTCAACCTGCGTTGCCAACTGTGCCCGTGACAGGAACCGTTTAAGGTCGGTACGGGATGCAGGGCCGGACGTTGTGGAAGCGGCTGGTTCCAATTCGATTGAGCCGATGGAACATGCAATCGACTGCGAGGAATCCGGCCGGTTTAATGATTTACTTGACCGGCTTCCATACGAGCAGCGTGAGGTTATTGTGCTGCACCTGCATCACGAGATGCGATTTCAGGAAATAGCCAAAGCCCTTGGTATTTCGATCAACACAGTCCAAAGCCGATACCGATATGGTTTGGGCAAGCTTCGTTCAATTTTGAATAGTGTGGTGACAAAATGAGACCTAAAGAAAACATAGAAGAATTCGTAAAAGTTAGAAAGCCGCATATAACGACCAGCCGCGAAATGGATAAGCGCACCCTGGATGACTCGTTTGCAGCTATGGAGCAAACTATCCGGGCTAAATCGGCTGACCATAAGCCGAGCACGCCCAGGATAATTACCCTAAGCAGAATGATGAAGCTTATCGCCGCAGCGGCTGTAATAATTGTGGGAATCAGCTTTTTTATTGCTCACCAGGGCCCGGGTAAGCAAGGCGTCACGACCAAAGTGTTGGAGGTTATCGAGTCACCATCTGAGATAATGACGATGAAGTCGCTGACAATCGCTTATCGTCGGGGCGGCATAGAAGGAATTGAAAATCAGTGTGAAAAGGCTCTTAAGATTCTGGGACCACAGCCGGCCAGTATATCATTAGGAGATTTATTTAACGGTTCCAAAAGCTAAATAAAGAAAGGACGAAACCATGAAAACGATTACTACCAAAAAATCAACAAAAGCTACGTGTGTTACTCTTATGTTATTAATACTTGCCACTCCGGCCCTTGCCTATCCGCCGGACCCGGATAATGCAGCTTTGCTTTACTATCAGTCATACATTGCCTATGAAAAAGCGGACGATACGATGCAGGAAATGGTGGCTGATTTAGCAAGGGGCAAAATCGAACCAAACGAAAAAATCAAAAAATACATCGAAAACTGCCGAGGAGCAATTAATCTTGCTATAGCTGCCGCCGAGATTCCAAATTGCAATTGGGGTCTGAAATATTCCGACGGATTTTCGATGCTGTTGTCTCATCTTGCTCAGACGAGAAAGCTGGTTTTCATTATTGGCGCCGAAACCAGAATTCTCGCGTCCGAGGGTGATTACCGGCAGGCCCTTGACCGCTGCCTGACTCTTCGCAAGATAAGCCGGCATATGGGTGACGAGACAATAATTTCATTGTTGGTAGCTAAGGCACTTGAAAAGATGGCTGACAACCACATCCAGTATCTCCTGGCCGATATGCCGCAAGACCTTCAGACATTGACGTGGCTGAAAAACCAATTGGCCATTATAGAAAGCAGACCGCTTTCGTCCAAGGCTACATCAAAGTATGAAAGGGAACTATCTCTCGAGCATATGCACCTTGATAAACTAAAGGAGCTCATAGAAATAGTTATCGGTAAACCTGTTGCACCGGACAGCAAAGAAGCCGAGCAGCTTCGCAATGTGGATCAAGCCCTTATTGACAAAAACAGGGATTACTACATTAACCATATGGACGCACTTCAAACGATTCTAACTACGCCGATGCCCTATGAGAAGGCCTATACTGAGCTCAAGAAGCTGAGCGAACAGCCAAAAAAGGAAGTTGCCGAAAACACCGCTGCTACTATAACGTCAATTGTGGCACCGGCGTATCAAAAAATTTATAATATTGAGATAAGGGAGAATACCTTTTCCAACACCGTAAGGGCAGCAGTTGAGTTATATATAACAAAGGCTAAAACAGGCAAATTGCCTGAGGAGCTCCCGGCCGGTCTGCCGAAGGACTTATTCAGCGGAAAGGACTTTAAGTACGAGAAAACAACAGATGGTTTTGTTCTTAGCTGCCAAGGCAGGGATTTGGAGAAAGACGAAACCTATAAGTATGAATTCAAGGTCAAAAAGTGATTTGTATACATCATCAGCGAAAACTGGCCGGCCCCTGCCAGTGACAAGCAGGGATCGGCCTTTTTTATGCGCATAGATAACAAAAAAAAACGAAAAAATTATTCATAAATGAGGTTGCGCACAGACACCCTTTACCGTCTATAATAGTAAAGTCTTGATGGACCAACATCATCAGGAGGTTTTTTGCGAGACCGTCAGAAAGAACTTTTAGAGCTGTTGGACAAGTCCGGAGCGAATCTGTATGCGCTTTTGACCAGGCTGACGCTGCGCGAAGACATTGCTGAGGAGCTGATGCAGGAATTATTTATAAAGCTCATTAATTCCGGAAGCTTCGATAAAGCTGGGAACCCGGAAGCTTATGCACACAGGGCTGCGATAAATCTGGCTTTTGACTGGCGCCGCAGCCGGAAGCGTAATCCTCTGAGGTTAGACCAGATATGCGAACCTGCTTCTAATGACAGCTCACCGTTGGGTAAACTTATCCAGGCGGAAGAACTGGACGAAATACTAAATGCAATCGGTCAATTGAATAAAGTGCCGCGCGAGGCCTTTGTAATGCGATATATCCAGCAGGAATCTTACGATTATATTGCCGAACAATTAGGCAAGACATCCCATCACGTCCGAGCCATGTGCTCCAGGGCCTTGAATCATCTTCGGAACGTACTTAGGTCTAACCAGCATAAATCTTCCGGAAAGGAGACGCATAATGTCAAAAAATGACGAAAACAAAATCGACCATCGGCTAAAAATCCTCTCACAGATTGAGCCGAGCTCAAAGGCCACCAACCGTGCCATACAACGAACTCGGGACACGCTTGTAAACAAAGAAAAAAGCCACCAACGTGCAAGCTCGAGAATATGGCGAAACATTTTCAAAAGCCCAATAACAAAGTTCGCTGCCGCGGCTGTACTGCTGATTGCTGTCGGATACACCGTTGGCCGAGCCTCCGCCCCTCAGACGCTGGATGTGGAAGAACTCCAGGCAACTCTGGAAAGCTCATTGAGAACGTCTCTGGAGCCGGCTATTCGACAGGACCTAATCGTGCAGTTCAACGAACAATGGCAGTCGGCCTTTGCGGTCAATAGCGCTCAACTCAAAGAAGAGCTTCATCAGCAGGTTCGCCGCGACCTGACCGAGTTCGCCGCACAGACCTTAGCCGCTTCCGGAATCCTGACGAATCAACGTCTGATGGAACTAATTCAGTTAATCGAGGCAGCCAGAATACGTGAACGCGAGCAGGTTGCCGCGGCCTTACAGCAAATTGAGCAGGACAAAATCCGTCTTGAAAATGGCCTGCTGGCCGTAGCTGCCCAGACGAATGAACTGATAGGCACTAAGCAGTAGTGAGTAGTGAGTAACTAATTAACTAATTAACCACTCACCAATTAACCATTAAATGAAAGGAGTAAAAAATGAAATCTTTAACCAGAACAATTATTGTGCTTGCCGTTTTGAATTTGGCAATGGGAAGTTTTGCCTTAGCTCAAGCAGAAAGCCAGTCGGAGCCTGCAGCCAGCAGGCGAGGCCGCGGGTCCACGAGCCCGGAGACAACGGTAGTAGAACCCACTCAGGCTGAACCCTCGATTCGGACCTTTATTATTTCCGGCAAAACCGGCCTGAGCGGCGTGGTAATAAAGGGCCTGAGTGGCGTGGTAATGCAGGGCCTGCCAGGCGATCCAGTTACAGATGAGAACGGCTATTATCGTGCTGAGGTTGACTACGGTTGGAGCGGCACAGTTACTCCCACCAAAAAAGGTTTTACTTTTTCGCCGTCTAGACAACATTATACTCCGGTTACAAGCGACCAGACTAATCGGAATTATATCTCGCAAAGGGTTGGGCCTGCGCCTATGCTCGGGCGCACAGGCGGCCGGAAAGTCCTTGTGATACCGGATTCGGATGTCGAACCGGAAGACCTTGACGCTTTAACACAGGATCTGCTAGTAATGTCTCACATCCTTGACGAGAGGTTTAAGGAATCCCGCACGATTAAGGGGGTGTTCACCGATTTCGGTGAGTTCTTCGGGCGGAACAATCGCTCTACGGAGGCTATCTATATGCAGGGCTATGGAGTGATCTTTTTAATGGAAGTAAATTTCGCATTCTCACCTCCATTGAAACCAGAGGAGCAGGAAGATGAGGAAACCGCCGAACAGGTTGACCCGACCTGGCAGCGGGCAAGAGAGCAGATATTCTCTCCGCAAACTCCCAGGCCGGGTATGCCGGGTTTCTCAGGTCAGGGCCCCGGTCTGGTGGAATTTGACCAGCTCAAGGGAGAGCTTATCGAAACGCTCAAACACGCGGCGAATATTCGAAACCTGACACCGGATGAGTGGATAATTGTTACGGTCATCGGACAGGGCCGGCAACCCGGTGAGTTTTATGAAGACTACTATCGAAGCGCCACCCCAGGGACCGGAACTTCCAGATCGAGGGGACGAACCTCATTAAGCTCAGGGGGTGGTTTGTACGGCGGCGGTGTCGGTATGGGCGGCGGCATTGGTGGGATGGCTGGCGGTGGCGGTGGCGGTTATGGTACTTCCGGCCGTATGGGCGGCATGATGGGCGGCATGGCCGGCGGCGGTTACGGAGGCATGGGAGGCGGCATGGGCGGCTACGGCGGTGGTATGGGCGGCTTTGGCGGCGGCATGATGGGCGGCATGGAATACGGCGACGGTATGGAATACGGAGAAATGGGCTCTGCCTCAACCACAGTTCTGACTATCCGTGCAAAAAAGACAGATGTAGATGACTTCGCCAGAGGTGAACTTGATTTTGAAGAATTCCAGCAGCGTGTAGAAATATTCACGTACTAATTGTCTAAGGAAAGGAGTTTACTATGGTAAACCGAAGAATGGCCCCTGGATTGGTCGTATGCTCCTCGATAGCTGTGTTTTGGAATGGCTGTTCTTAGTCCAGGTAGAGGGCCTTTGGAAGCTTTCGGAACTCAATTGAAACCTCTTTTTGAGAGACAAAGATTATGAAGGACAGGACGATACGCAAGCGGGTAAGCGTGGGGGCGATAGTACTGGTTACGTGGGGATTGGTCACAGGATTGCGGGCTGATGTGGCCTCTTCGCCGGACAGTGGCACTGCTGCGGCCCCGACCAGAGTCCTGCACTTTCCCCAGGATCAGTGCCTGGGGAGATTGTCCGTCGAGGACCCGTGCCTCGGGAGTTCATACTTCGAATTAGGCCGCGATCTGTCCTTGCCCCTGGGATTAGACCCGAAGCGTGTGGCTCTGGGCGGTAACTCGGACTTCGTTGGCCTGGCCCGAGGCGACGTGGCCGTGCCCGCAGAGCGGAACATCCATCTCATCACGGTACTACAGCCCAGGCAGGAGGATTTTGCGCGACTGCCGCATGGGTCACGAATGTTCCTGCGAAACAGGTTCAGCTCAGACCCGGACGACCTCTCCGGACTTTCGGAACTTGGCCCGAATGACCTGTACAAGCTCAATGTCTCTTCACTGGTCAGAACTGCCGATGCGGACCGACGTGTGTTAGTGCCTATCTCTCATCTGACGGGACTGCAGATTCTAACGCTGAGTGAGACTGGAATAACAAACGAGCAGATGAAGTACCTCAAGCCGCTGCGTGCGCTCAGGGCCCTGGAACTCAGTAACGAATTCTCGATCGGCAACGCCGGCATGGCGGCACTTAAAGACCTGCCGGCATTGGAGTACCTGGACTGCGATACGGGAACTACGGACGCGGGCCTCAAACATCTGGGGCAACTGCCCAATCTGCGGTGGCTGAGGATACGGACTGGAAAGATATACGGCCCGGGCCTGTCCGAACTGGTGAATTTGCCTCGTCTGGAGCGTCTATGTATCTGGGGTACCAGCCCAATTTCCGACCGACACATCAAATACCTGGAGGGCCTGACACAGCTCAAAAGCCTGACCCTATGGGGAACCTGCGATAGCCTCACCGACGCCAGTCTTGCCTCCATAGGCAAACTCAAGAACCTTGAGGAACTGCACTTTATCCATACCTACCCAAAGTTCACGAGTGGAGGGATCAACCACCTTAGACGACTCAAGTACCTGCGCAAGATTGACTTAGGAATCATGCATATCAGTGATGCCCGATATCTCATGGCGCTACCTCAACTGGAATTCGTTAAGTCCATCGATTTGACTGTAGAAAACATGAAGGTTCTGGGCGGCCTTCGTAATCTCAAGTCTCTGGTAGTCTTTTTGCCGTCGCTGACCGATGATCCTGTGGCTGCATCGCAGTTGGGCACCCTTAGCTCTTTAGAGGAACTCTGCTTTGGCGGGTCTGTTGCGGGAAGATTTGTCTCTGATGAGGAGGTGGCCGGTATCGAATCACTGGGTCGTCTGAAGAAACTGCTTCTCAGCGGGAGCAACCATTTGACCGACCGAAGCCTGGCATCTATCAGCAAGCTGGATCAGTTGGAGTCATTGGCCTTTAGCGTTTCTGACAATGCAGGTGTAACCAAGAGCGGAGTGAAACAATTGAGTGGTTTGACAAATCTCCATGCCCTGGATGTCAAAGTGCACCCGGTTGTGACAGGCCCGGCCGATGGAGTAACGCTGGACTTGGCGGCGCTCACGAACCTAAATACCCTGACTCTGTCCGGGCTTTCCCTGCAAGATGCCGACCTGGCGTCTTTGGCAGGCCTTCATCATCTCGAATGGTTAGTGCTTGAAGGCGCCTTCACAGAAGAGGGGCTGTGGCGCCTGAGGAACCTGCCCGAACTGAAGCGTTTGTCTATCAGTGGTATAACCTGCACCGCCGATGACCATCTGGGTAATCTTGGAGGATTGACGAAACTCGGAGATCTGGTACTCCGCGGGCGGATCACGGATGCCGCCCTGGGCCGTCTGAGTGGTCTTCCTTCCATTTGGTCGTTCAGGGTAGAGACCGATGAGCCGATTCGGCCCGAAACTGTCGCCCGGCTCAAACAGGTCATGCCCATGATCACATATATTCACATCGAAAAACCGCAGCGAACAATACAACCGGCAAACCGACAATCCCGAGAACAGCGGGAACGTACTCGAGTCAGTCCATCTCGTACTAATCGGCGAGCACCGGCGAACCGCCAGCGTGAAAGGAGATAAAGATGGTCCCCAATAACATAATACGTAAGCGAATTGACGCAGGGGCGATCATGCTCGTCCTCTTTGGACTTGTCGCGTGCTTGCGAGCTGATGAGATTACCTTGTTGACGCCCAACCTGCCGCCAGGCGCAACCAGGGTTCTGTCCTTTCCATCCGGGCAATGCACGGGCAATCTTTACCTTGAGCCCGAATCCGGTCCGGGTTGGGACCCTAAGTGCGTGAGGCTGAACGGTGAATGGGAACACCATGGCGCCGCACAGGGCGATGTACGTGTGCCCGAAGATCGAAACATCAAACTGATTGTTCGACTGGCACTGAGTCCGCGGGAGTCGGCAAAACTGCGTACACAGAATCCTCAGGCTCACCAACTGACGATTGCCGACCGGGCCCGTAAAGACCCGGATGATTTGTCAGGGCTGTCGGGACTTGATCCGAATGACTTGTTTTGGCTCTCAGTCGGCACCGATATGTACCTAAGGACTGGCGCAGACCCACGGATATTTGAGCCGATACGCCGTTTAACGGGTCTGCGGATACTGACCCTGTTTAGCACTGGAATAACCGATGAAGGTCTTGAGCACCTCAGGCCGCTGCGTTCACTCAGGGGCCTGGAGCTCACACAGGCATCTATCTCAAATCGGGGCCTGGCTGTCCTAATGGACCTGCCTGCTCTGGAATACCTGGAGCTCAATACGGGAGTGACCGACGCAGGCCTCAGGCAGGTGGCACAACTGTCCAATCTACGCTGGCTGAGCATAGCGGATGGAAAAATGTGGGGCCCGGGCCTGGCCGAACTGGCGAAGCTGCCCCGATTAGAGCGCCTATGTATCGTGCAAAGTCGCAGTCCACTTTTCGACCGGCACATCAAATACCTGGAAGGCCTGACGCAGCTAAAGGGCCTGACCCTCTGGGGCCCAGCCTGCGATACCCTCACCGACGCCAGTCTTGCCTCCATAGGCAAGCTCAAGAACCTTGAGGAATTGTACTTTATCCGTACCATGCCGAGATTCACTCCTGCAGGCGTAGCCCATTTGAAGGGGCTGAAAAACCTCAAGAAGGTGGATTTTGCGCAAATACTGTGGAGCAGCTATGCAGGTAAATATAATGGCGATGAAGTCGTGCGTCAGTTGGCGGCCTTACCTAATCTCGAGTCCATTCAAGGGATTTCTTGTCTAACCGCCGAAGGCATGAAGACACTGGCGAGATTCCGGAATCTCAAATGCCTGCATGTCGGGCTGAAAAACCACATTATGGGCTACGATGGACCCACAGGCGTGTCCCACCTGGGGGGACTGAGTTCCCTGGAAGAACTCCATATTTACAACCAGGACTCATTGTCCGAAGCAGATCTTGCCTGCCTGGAGTCACTTGGCTGTCTGAAAGAACTGAATATCGGGAGCAAAAATTTGACCGACCAAAACCTGGCGTCAATCGGCAAACTGGATCAGCTAGACTCATTGAGCTTATCGGTTGTGGGCGGTACAATTGTAAGTAAGAGCGGACTGAATCAATTGAACGGTTTGACTAATCTCCACTACCTGAATGTGAGCACATGGGGGATTGCCGCTAAGACAGACCCGGCCGACGAGCTGATGCTGGACCTGTCGGGGCTAAAAAAGATGAAGGATATAAGTCTGTCCGGATTACAATTACAGGACAGTGACCTTGCTTTTCTCAAACACCTGCCCTTGCTTGAGAATTTGTCGATTCAACCGATTCAACCGGGTTCCCCCCTGACTGGAGCGTTCTTTCGTCACCTCAGGGAGCTGCCCGAACTGAACCGCCTGTATGTCAGCGGACTTTCGGACTGTACGGGCGAGGACCTGGCGCATCTAAACGGCCTGCCGAAACTCAGAAGTCTGATCGTGGCAGGCGACATAACAGATACCGCCCTGACGTCTCTGACGGGCCCTTTGTCTCTGGAGTCGCTTAATGTTGACACCGACGAACCCATCCGTAAGCAGACGGTGGCCAATCTGACAAAAAGTCACCCTGTGATCGAGTATATTCACATAAATAGAATGCCGAAAGTGCAGACTCGACCTGTCAGTACACCAAAACGCACCCCAGTCAGTCAACCTCGTGTCAATCAGCGGACGCAACAGAACCGCCCGCGTCGCAGATGACCCTCCGGCCCGCGACCGCGTGGATTACGTTGGTCTTTTGGGTATTATGTCTCTGGACAAAGCCCGTCTGGAACTGCGGGAGGTATTGAACCTTCGTCAGCAGGCTACCTTAGTAATGATGGGATGGCTTGACTGACATTGCATCTCGACTTTGCAAATATTCGTAGATTATTTTACTGATAAGGACCTCAAAACTCCACATATACCGGGCGAATCAAGGCTGGGCTTTGGGCTCGGCCTCTGTTATGCGCTCCTTCAGGGGAGGAATTTATCGCTATAGATTATACAAAAATCATGCTTTCTGGAAAACAAGTTGACATCAATCCACCTTCCCATTAGAATCTCTCGGTTTTTTTTGAACATAAATTACGGACTATGGAGGTAATGTGTACCAATGCCTAATGTAAACGAATTATTGAAAGAAAAGCTGACAGCCGAACACTACAAAAGGCTTATGGCTGTGGATAATATAAAGATCCACGAATTTACTGCTGACGCTATAGAGCTGACGAACCCTGAGACAGTTTTTGTCTGTACAGATTCTGAGGAAGATATCAGGTATGTTCGTGAAATGGCGGTTAAAAGCGGGGAAGAACATCCGCTCGAAACGCCGGGGCATACTTATCATTTCGATGGTTTCTACGATCAGGGCCGAGACAGAGAAGTTACCAGGTATCTGGTGCCGAAGTCTGAAACATTGAGTAAGGCCTTGAATCAGATTCAACGGGAAGAAGGACTGTCCGAGGTGCGTGGTCTTTTGAAAGATTCAATGAAAGGCAGGACAATGATTCTGCGGTTTTTATCATTGGGTCCGAAGAATTCAGTATTTAGTATTCCGTGCGTTCAGGCAACAGATTCATGGTATGTAGCGCATAGTGAGGATTTGCTTTATCGTATTGCTTATGAGCATTTCTGCAAGATTGGCAAGAATGATAACGTTTTCTGTTTTCTGCACTCAGCCGGCGAATTGAGCGAGAATATGACCAGCGTGGATGTGGAACATAAGCGCGTCTATATGGATTATACACAGGACACGATTTACAGCGTTAATACACAGTATGGCGGTAATACCATGGGGCTCAAGAAGCTGGCTTTGAGACTGACAATTCGCAAGGCTGATCGTGAAGGCTGGCTTGCCGAGCACATGTTCATATCCGGCGTTTACGGCCCCGGAGGACGAAAAACCTATCTGGCCGGTGCGTTTCCCAGCGGCTGTGGCAAGACTTCGACAGCGATGCTGCCCCGTGAAACTATAATGGGTGATGATATTGCATATTTTAGAAATGTTAAAGGTGAGTTTCGAGCGGTGAACGCGGAAGCAGGAATCTTTGGTATTATTCAAAACGTCAATGCCCAGGATGACCCTGTAATATGGAATGTGTTGCATAGTCCCGGCGAGGTGATTATCTCGAATATTCTGGTTTCGGATAAAAAACCTTACTGGCTGGGAATGGGAGAAGATACGCCGGACAGGGGAATTAACTTTTCTGGTAAATGGTTCAAGGGAAAGAAAGATGCAAAAGGAAATGAGATCTCGCTGGCTCATAAAAACGCAAGATATACGGTGGCTTTAAAGGCGCTGGCCAATTGTGACCCTGAATTGGACAATCCCGATGGAGTTGTTCTGGGCGGTCTGATGTACGGGGGCCGTGATAGCAAAGCTTATGTGCCGGTACAGCAGAGCTTCGACTGGGCCCACGGTATAGTTCTATACGCTGCTTCGCTTGAGACTGAGACAACCTTTGCGATTATCGGCAAGGAAGGTGTGATAGAAATCAATTTGATGAGTATTCAGGACTTTCTGGCAATTCCTCAAGGTAAATATATTCAGAATAATATTGACTTTGCGAAAGGTATTAAAAAACCGCCTCTGGTATTTGGCGTCAACTACTTCCTCAGGGACGAGAAAGGAAAGTTCGTCAATGGCGTGCGCGACAAGCATGTCTGGGTTAAATGGATGGAGTTCCGAATACACGGCGATGTGGATGCCCTTACCTGCCCAACGGGTCAGATTCCTCATTATGACGATCTGGTCAAGCTGTTCAAGCAGGTTCTTGATAAGAAATATACAAAAGATGATTATGTCAAGCAGTTCACCATCCGGGTACCTGAGAATCTGGCCAAGATTGAACGTGTTGAGAAGTACCATAGAGAAAACGTTCTTAATAGTCCGCAGATAGTTTATGACACACTGGCGGCAACACGAAAACGTCTGAATGAAGCCAGAGACAAACATGGCGATTACATCTCGCCATTTGATTTAATGGCTCAGTAGTTAAAGTCTCACAGTGAACATGTCTTTTTTGCAGAAGCCCGGGCAGAAAGGTGAAACGTAAAGCGAAATATAAAAGGTCTGTCCAGACGGAACGAAGGGCCTCTGGGTTCCCGGACACACTTCACGAGATATGAAAGGATAAATTTTAAGATGAAAAAGAAGACCATTCGTACCGGCATTATCGGCGCCGGTTTCGCCGCGACGTTTCATTTCGAATGCCTGAAAAAAGTCCACGACACCAACGTTGAGATCGAAGGCGTATTCGCAATAGACACCGAACAAGCGGCTTCGTATGCGAAGAAGCGAGAGATATGCGCTTATGATATGCTTGAAGAGCTAATCGATAAGGTAGATGTTATCCATGTTTGCACTCCGCCGGTGGCCCACGAACCCATCGCGGTGGCAGCCCTTGAACGGGACAAGTTCGCCATCGTGGAAAAACCTCTCACCGGCTACTTCGGCGACGGCTCGGAGGATTTCAACGGCGATACCTTCCCTAAGCAGGATGCACTCGACCATTCCATTGCCAGTATCGGACGGATGCTCGAGGCGGAAAAGAAAAGCAAGGGGCGGATACTTTACGCCGAGAACTGGATTTATGCACCTTCGATTCAGAAGGAGCGGGAGATTATCGAAAAAACCGGCGCACAGATTCTCTGGATTCACGGCGAAGAGGCACACTCCGGCTCGCACGCAACTACTTACGCTTTCTGGAAGTTCTCCGGCGGCGGCGTAATGATAGGCAAGGGATGTCACCCGCTGACGGCGGCGCTTTATCTAAAACGGGTGGAAGGAAATGCCCGCAACGGCAAACCGATTCGCCCGAAAGCGGTATCGGCCCGCACAGCCGCTCTGACTCGATTGAAAAACTTCGAGGACAAAGGCCATATTCGATGCAACTACCATGATATCGACGACTTTTCCTTGATGCACGTCGTCTTTGAAGACGGCACTATCGCCGACATCTTTGCCTCTGATATTGTTTTAGGCGGTATCCATAACTGGCTCGAAGTCTCGGCGAACAACCACCGTACTATCTGCAATATCAATCCGAACACAGCAATGAAAACTTACAATCCGGTGGATGCATATTTCGAAGATATATATGTAGTGGAAAAGACCGGCACAAAACAAGGCTGGTCAAATCCATCGCCGGATGAGGACTGGTTCACCGGTTACCCGCAGGAAATGGAAGCCTTCTACAGAAACATCGCTTATGGCGATACGTTGGAAAGTAACAGTAACCTGGCCGCCGATGCCATCTCGACTATTTACAGTGCATACGTCTCGACCGAAAAAACGGGGACCGAAGTCCCCATTAAAACGTTTTAAATTTGATACTGGATACCCGACGCTCTTCGAGCATCGAGTATCGAGCATACAGCATCGAGCATAAGGAGTAACTATGGAGTTCCTCGGTTTACACTACGCAATCTGGATTGTGCTTATATTATACTTTGCAGGAATGCTCCTTATGGGTTGGTGGAGCAAAAGTGGCATTCACAACCAGGAAGGTTACCTTTTAGGCAATCGCCGGTTCGGCTGGCCTATGATGGTGATGCACGCCTTCGGCGCCGGCACGCATCCGGGCAACGTGGCCGGAGTAATGAGCCAGGGTGTCGTAAGCGGGGCTTCCGGTATCTGGGTCTCGTGGATGTGGCTGTTCGGGACGCCTTTCTACTGGATTATCGCGCCTATAATTCGGCGGATGCGGTGCCTGACGATGGCCGACTTTTTTCGGGAGCGTTTCGGCAGGTCTGCCAGTGTGCTGTATATTATCGTCGCGGCTGTGGGAATGATTGTCTTTCTGGCCGGCGTGATGCTGGCGACAACACGCACCGTGCAGGGCGTGATGGGCAAAGCCTTGACCGAAGAAAGCGAGATTTGGTTCTTCGGTATCTTGTTTGTCACCACGGCGGTTTTCATAATCTACAGTTATTGGGGCGGGATAATAGCAGCTATACGCACTGATATGATTCAGGGCTTAATGATTATCGCCCTGTCGTTCATTGCCATTCCTGTTGCTCTCGGTCGCGTGGACGGTATGGCCGGGGTGCGAGCGACATTAGGAGCACAAGGCGGCAATTACATGAGCTTGTTTGACCCGAAAGAATTTAGTTTGCTGACAGTGCTGTTACTTTCTATAAACGCTCCGCTGACGGCGCTGGCGTTTCCGCACCTGATGAGCGTTTGTGCGGCGGGTCGGACCGAATGGGAGGGGCGGATCGGCTTTACGTACGGCAACATACTCAAGCGCGTCTGCACGATAGGCTGGTGCGTGCTTGGATTGTGCTGGCTGGCGTACCTGCTCAACACAGGCTTGGAAATCAATAAGGACGCCGCTTTTGGCGATGCAATCCGCGCGCTACTGAGGCCCGAGCTTCAGGGCGTAATGCTTGCGTGCGTGATGGCGGCTGCAATGTCCTCCGGCGATGCGGTGCAGGTGACAGTCGCGGGGCTATTTTCCCAAAACATATATCGCGCTTACTTTAATCCCAAGGCCAACGAGAAGCAGTTGGTGCGTGTAACCCGGATCATAGGTGTTGTCATCGCCCTTTTGGGACTCGGCGGAGCGATTCTGATGCGGAGCAACCTCGTCAAAGCAATCCTCGATTATTTCAACATCCTGAGTCTGGTGGGTATTTCCACAGCAATGGGTATCCTCTGGCGGCGGATGAACACGACGGGGATGTTTTCCAGTACGATTTTGGCTTCGGGCACATTCCTGGTCAGCCGTTATGTACTCAATTGTAGTCGGGATATAACGATTGGTGTGCCGATTTTGGTGGGCGTGCTCGCCGGTGTAATCGGCAGCCTTGTAACGAAGCCACCAAGCCGTGAGACAATAGAAAAGTTCTTCACGAAGATTTATGTCCCAATCGGCCGGGAGGACAAACTCTCTCTGCCTCTCGACGAGGCCGTCCCTCAACAAAAGCGTTTACTCACCAACGGTGGACTTTTCCTCGTTAAGCCCTCGCGCCAATCCTGGATTGGCTTTGTTGTGACGCTGGGCATTTGTCTGGCCTGCGTGCTGGTAATGCTGTTGATACTTAAATAGTTTCTATTGCGGAAACAGTATTTGTCATTCCCGCGAAAGCGGGAATCCAGTTTTTCACTCTGGACCGCTGCTTTCGCAGGGGTGACATCGTCGATTTTCGTTTTCCGCAACAGATACTAAATAGAAAGAAAGGACAGCAGAGTGACTTCAAGCATCGGACTTGTTGGTCTTGGTCTCGTCGGTACGGCTATGGCAGAGCGTCTGCTTGCCGAGCAGTTCAAGCTTGTCGGCTTCGATATCAATTCAACAAAGTGTGAGCACCTCGAACAGTTGGGTGGAAAAGCCGTCAATAGTCCTGCACAGGTAGCTGAACAAACCGATCGTATTGTCCTTTCGCTTCCGAACACAGAAGTGGTTCTGCAGGTTGTCGAAGGCCCCGGCGGGATTCTGGAATCAAAGAAACTTCCGAGATATATTATTGATACGACGACCGGCGAGCCGGAAGAAACGGCGGCGCTGGCACAATGCCTCGCTAAGCAAGATATTTATTTCCTGGACGCTCCTTTTTCCGGCTCCAGCCAACAGGTCAGGGACAAAAAGATAATCTTTATGGTGGGGGGCAACAAGAAGCCGTTCGAGGAGTGCAATGATATTTTCGACGCGCTGGGCGAGAAGGTATTTTACGTCGGTGAATCGGGCAGCGGCTCTCGGGCCAAGCTCGCCGGCAATTTGATTCTTGGATTGAACCGTCTCGCTCTGGCCGAGGGGCTTGTTTTTGCAAGCAAATTAGGCCTCGACCCGCGGGCCTTTCTTGAGCTGCTCAAAGTGACACCCGCCTATTCGGCCGCTATGGACGTCAAGGGCAAAAAGATGCTGGACGGCGATTTTCAACCACAGGCAAGGCTTCGACAGCACCAAAAGGACGTTTCGATTATACTTAAATACGCAGAAAAGCTCGGCCAGAAACTGCCGCTGTCCACAGTACACTTAGATGTCCTCAAAAAGGCGATTGAAGCAGGCGACGGGGATTTGGACAACTCAGCGGTTATTCGGGAGATTGAACGCAGAATAAAACCGTAAATCAATCAGGAAAGGAATCGACGCACGTGCAGTTCTGTCCTTCGGTATATGAACACGCTGCCGGATTGATTGGCAAAGACCCCTGGGAAGTATCGCGAGACGGCTGGCTGCTATCAAAAGCCCACATTGAAGCGTTTCGTCTCTACAATCATTGCCCTGTCGTGGTTGGCATAGACATTTATAACCTGGAAGCTGAGGCGTATGGTGCAACCGTTGAAAGGCCTTCCGGTACCGGTGTTCCTGCCATTTCAAGACATCCATATTCAACGGCAAAAGAGCTAATGACTCTGGAGCCGTTTAATCCCAAAACTGATGGTCGCGTTCCAATGGTTATAGAAGCTGCCGGGCGCGTTGCCGATGAATGTCCCGAGGCGGATGTTAGAATACCTTTGAGTGGTCCTTTCTCACTGGCAGCAAATCTAATGGGATTTGAGAACCTGTTGTGCGAGATTATGACCAGCCCCGACCTGGTTGCCCGGGCTTTAAGCCATCTTGTGTCCGGGCAGGTCGAGTTTTGCAAAGAAGTCGTCCGACAGGGGTTTCCCGATAAAATCGGGATTGCCTTTTTTGAATCGGCTGCGGTACCACCGCTGCTGTCTCCGGATAACTTCAGGGACATCGAGCTTGGTGCTCTCAAAAAGATTATGGAAGAGACATCAGCAATCGTCGGCCATCCTGTTCCGTGCATTATCGGTGGTGACACCGCCCCAATTCTTGACTCAATCCTGGAAACGGGGACCGGATATGTTTGTTGCCCGGCCAAAACAGACCAGCAACTGTTTATGGACAAAATGCGAGCACATCCCGACGTGATGGTTAGAATCAATATGGACCCGGGACCAATGACATCAAAAAATTTCGGAGTTCTCGAAAAGGAAGTTGACAGAGTATTCGAACTGGCCAACAATAGAGAAAAAGTTTGTATTGGGACGGGATGTCTGCCGTTTGAAACGGACCCGGAAGCAGTCTTAAAAACAAAAGAATATATTCTGTCTAAGAACACTCGTGCTACGTAGCAAGGTACTTCGCAGAGTAGTATCGGTAGAAATGTTTAATACAGGAGAGTAAAAATATGTCGCCGAATGAAACAGGACAAGGCCCCCAAAGCCCTTCACAGGGTCAGAAGCAACAAGTGATGCACATGAACCCGCGCATCGACAAGGACCGTCAATTGATATTGGATGCGCATAAGAAAGGCAAGGGATCTGTTTTTAAGACATACGTTAGGTTATCGGGTCCCGGCTGGCTCCAGAGCGGCATAACACTGGGCGGCGGCTCGCTGTCGTCGAGCTTGTATCTGGGTGTGCTGGTCGGCTTTAGCTTTATGTGGCTTCAGCCTTTGGCGATGATTTTAGGCATTATTATGATGAGCGCCATCGCATATGTAACACTCTCCTCCGGCGAGCGTCCCCTGCACGCAATCAACAGACATGTCAATCCGGTCCTCGGCTGGGGCTGGCTCATTGCCTCGATGATGGCAAATCTCGTATGGTCGCTTCCTCAGTTTGCGCTGGGAACCGTGGCATTGCGACAGAACATCCTGCCCGGAATCCTCGGACCGGAAGCCATGCCGGAAATACCCAGTAAAATGATCGCAGGTGCCGTTTTTCTGGCAATCTGCTTGACTTTTACCATGACCTACAGCGCCGGCGGCAGAGGCGTCAAGCTCTTCGAAATACTGGTTAAGACAATTGTCAGTATGATAGTACTTTGCTTCATCGGTGTTGTCGTCAAGCTCAGCATCGAAGGAAAGATTATCTGGAGTGAAATTCTCAGCGGCATGATTCCCGACCTGAGTCTGTTCGTCAAACCGACCGACATAATAATGCCGCACATAGAAAAAGTGTCCGAACAGTTCCAGGCTTTCTGGACCAACATGATTGTGGGTAAGCAGCGTGACGTTATGATCAGCGCCGCGGCAACGGCAGTAGGTATTAACATGACGTTCCTGCTGCCGTACTCGATGCTCCGAAAAGGCTGGGACAAATATTTCCGCGGTCTTGCTATCTTTGATCTGTCAACGGGATTGTTCATCCCCTTTATCCTGGCGACCGGCTGCGTGGTCATTGCTTCGAGCAGCCAGTTTCATGGTCAGCCGGCAGAGGGTTTCGTCGCTGCCGAGCCGGGCGGCGAAATAACCGCTGAGCCCGCCAAAAACCTCGTCGGTTTCTACAAAGGTCTCCTTGCGAACAGACTCAAATTCGAAATAGGCGCCGAGGAATTCACCAAACTCACCCCGGAACAGATGCGGGAAAAGTCCGAAGCCCTGCCCTGGGCGGACAAGAGGATGGCGGCTATCCTGGTCAATCGCGATGCCTTCAACCTGGCCGAGACGCTCGCACCGCTGACCGGTCCGGTAATTGCTCAATATGTTTTTGGCCTGGGTGTCATGGGTATGGCGATGAGCGCCGCCACAATGCTGATGACAATTAACGGGCTTTGTTTCTGCGAGCTATTGGGCAGGCCGCCGAGGGGCTGGACCCAGAGATTCGGAAGTCTGATGGTCTCGGTTGGAGCGCTTGGACCGTTCTTCTGGAAAGATGCCGCTCCGTATATTGCAGTGCCGACGTCCGTCTTTGCAATGGTCCTGTTGCCTATCGCGTACTTCGCATTCTTCCTGCTAATGAACCAGAAGACCTTCATGGGCAACAATATGCCCAGCGGAGGCAAACGCATCCTCTGGAATGTCCTTATGGCACTGGCAGCCGGTGCCGCATCATTCGGAAGCGTCTGGAGCCTCTGGTCAAAGCTGCAGTGGAAAGGAATCGGACTGCTCGTCGGCTTTATCGTTCTTTGCATTGTCGTGCATTTCGTCCGTCCAAAGCACAAGACAGCATGACATCCAAGCAATGGGAAAAACTGATGGCTGTGCTGAACGGCCAAGTGTTTGAGCCGCTGCCGGTGGGATTCATTATAGACAGCCCCTGGCTTCCGGGCTGGGCCGGGATGTCCATCATCGATTATTTTTCCAGTGAACAGATGTGGTTCGAGGCCAATCTCAAAGCCGTCAAACAGTTCCCGGACATTATGTTTTTGCCCGGATTCTGGGCAGAGTTTGGGATGTGTACGGAGCCGTCCGCTTTCGGCTCGAAATGCTCCTGGCAGGAAAACGCTCTGCCCTATGCGGATAAAATTATCACTGATATTCAGGATGTCCATTCGCTCTGCAAGCCGAACCCCAAAACGGACGGCCTGCTGCCACTCGTCCTAAATCGCTTAAAACATTACCAGGGCCAAATCGAGCAGGCAGGGCACTCCATCAAATTCGCAGTCTCACGCGGACCATTGAATGTGGCCTCGTTCCTGACCGGCAGCACAGAATTCCTTATGGCCATCCGGACCAATCCCGATGAAACACACAGGTTGCTCGAGATTGTAACGGATTTCATCATCGATTGGCTCGAACTTCAGGCCCGGACCTTTGCCTCCATTGATGGCATATTCATCCTCGATGACATCGTAGGCTTCTTAGGCGAGGAAGATTTCAAAGAAGCGGCGCTGCCATATTTGGAACGCATTTTCCAGTCGCTCGATGTGGCCGTGAGATTCTTTCACAACGACGCCCCCGGACTGATATGCGCACCGTACCTTTCCCAAATCGGCGTGAATCTTTTCAATTTCAGTTTCCAGCACCCCCTTGGCCAGATGAAGGAGCTTACGAATCCCGATAAATCGGGACTTACTTTACTCGGAAACATCCCAACACGCGACGTCCTTGCTTCAGGTACACCCGAAGATGTGTGCAACAGCGTCAAAGCTGCACTCGAATCGGTAAGCGACAAGAGTCGGATTATCCTGTCCTGCGGCGGGGGTATGCCTCCCGATGTCTCGACAGAAAACATCGAGGCTTTTCTATCGGCAACTGGGTGAAAAAATAAAGTTTTTGCGTATTATAATGCCGTGGGTTTTTTAATCTGCTTAAGCAGCCGCCATTCGGAACAGTCCCCATTTTTCGCCCATTTTTCGCAATGATTCCTTTTCGTTGGATTCCGGCTGCTCATTCTAAATCTCATTCTCTGATTTGTTTCTGCCGGGCTTGAATGATATGAATCACATGCTTGGGATCATCTGTACAATGGAACAGATCAAGGTCGTTAGTATCAATGGTCTTCTCAGGCACCAGGGTCTGCCTGAGAAAGTCCTGCATCTGGTCCCAGTAGGATCGTCCCATCAAAATAATCGGAAACTCCTGGATTTTGTCGGTTTGCATGAGTACCGCGGTTTCAAACACTTCGTCGAGGGTACCGAATCCCCCGGGCAGGACCACAAACGCAGAGGAGTATTTAACAAGCATGACCTTGCGTACAAAGAAGTGATCGAATTCTATCACCCGATCCAGGTAGGGATTAGGTTTTTGTTCCTGAGGCAGGACGATATTGCAGCCGATGCTCTTACCATCGGCATCTTTGGCGCCGCGATTGGCAGCCTCCATGATGCCGGGCCCGCCACCGGTGATGACAGTGAATCCGGCCAGAGCTAATTCTTTTCCGACCTGGCGAGCCAATCGATAGTAAGGGTGAATTTCTTTAAAGCGGGCTGATCCGAACACCGTGACTGCCGGCTCTTCGATATCCAACGATTCGAATCCTCGTAGAAATTCCAGGAATATGCGCACAGCACTTTCCAGGTCTTCAGTCCGACCTCGTCTGCCGGTCAGGAATTTCTTTTCCAGGTCATGAGTGCGTTCGGTTAGCCATAAATGGGATCGATCTCTGGTATTTATGTCTTTCATTGGATACCCTTCCTACTCTTGATTTAATCTGCTTTTTGTGGGCGGCAGAAAGAAAATTGCTGCCGGTAAAATAATAAAGGCAATATGCGGCTGAAATTCAATCCCAGCTACTTTACCCGGGGAAAATGACCAGCGCATCGATATCCCCTTTCAAGCTATAATCAATTGGGATTTCCCTTATAATATTATATATCCTCACTTAACTGCGCCACTTCTTAATATACACGGCTTTTTACAAAATTCAATAGTAAAGAGCCAAAGCCATAAGCCAACATCTTATGAGCAAACGCCATAGGTCCGGTAGGCACGGCCTGGATAAACATTTTCAATATAGATATCGGCGTCTTGGAATCTCTCATTGGATGAGTTCTTGACTATTCATGTCAATAGCTATACGCTGTATTGGTAAAGATAGAGTTTAAGAAACCATTATTTAGTATTGAGGGGTTTGTTGTATGCCTTACAACATACGCATAGTAAGTACATATCCTCCACGGAGATGTGGAATAGGTACTTTCTCACGGGATCTGGCTAATGCCTTAGAACATTTCACAGGTGAGGTTGGTAGCATCAGGGTTTCCACAATCGATAAAGATAATTTTCCTTATAATATTCCAGTTGACCTTGTAATAGACCAGTATAATCCTCAATCCTGGAAAGATGGTATAAAGCACATAATTGCTCGCGCTCACGAAAGCACTAATCCCACCGTTGTACTTCTGCAACATGAATACGGCTTAGATCCGGATGAGAAGGGCAATGATGGTGATGGGACCAATTTTATCGAATTGGCTAATGCCTTTACGAATGAAGGACTTACAGTCTTAGTCTATTTACATACAGTTCTTGAGGAGCCTGACCCTCATCAAAAGATGGTTTTACAGGAACTGGCCAAACATAGCGAAGGTCTTATTGTTACAACTGAAAGTGCAATTAATATACTTCAATCAAATACGTATGGCATCGAACATTTTAGGCTTAAGCACATTGATCACGGCATCAGAATGCAGCATCCTTCTCAGTATGATCGGTTGGCTATTAAAGAGCAGTTCGGCCTGAAAAATTGCGTCCTGGTAACTACGCTCGGATTATTATCACCGGATAAGGGAATTCAATATGGCATCCGTGGATTTGGTAAGTTTTTAGAAGAATCTCTTACCGAACAGCAGAGAGAGAACATATTATATCTAATAGTTGGTCAATGTCATCCTGACTTTATAAAAGCTGAAGGTGGTCATGAATACAGCGAATATCAAGAAACTTTAACTAAGGCCCTCGAAGAGGCCAATATAAAGTGGTGCAAGGTGAAAGAACTGGGTAGCTTTGATTTTAAAAAGTACGATGTAGTTTTCTTGGACACATTTATGGATGAAGGCACATTGCTCAAGCTATACGGGGCAACAAATGTAATGCTTCTGCCGTATCTCAACATGCAGCAAATATCCAGTGGTATATTGGCTGATACCATTGGGGCTGGCAGAGCGGCAATAGTAACAAAGTTTAGATATGCACTTGAACTTATCAATTCAAACAAACGCTGCCAAAATGGCGTTATAATTGGTAGACACGCAAGAGGGATTTTAATAGATCCCGGTGAGGATTCAATAGAACAAATTGCTAAAGCTATCGATTATCTTGTATTCAAACCGGAAAAACGCATCCATATGGAGAAACAGGCCCATCAGAGAGGTTATCAGATGAGATGGCAAAATACTGCCTGGGCTTTGCTACAGCATATCGAATTTGTTAGAGAAGAAAAAGGTATAATTACGGGCAGAGGTACGAAGTTTAAAAGGGAAAAGCCGTCTAAATATCAAAAGGTCTCTTAATTACGAAGATATTTCTCGTTCGATTAGGGCTTTTGGAACGGGCAAATGTAAACTCAAGTTGTAGGGAGGAACCATTATGAAACAGAACTCAAGTTATGAGCTTTTCCAACGACATCCCGGTAATCCTATCCTTTCCGTTGATGACTGGCCGTACAAAGCAAATTCCGTTTTTAATGCGGCTGCGGCAGAAGTAGATGGCAAAATATTATTACTTGCGCGTGTTGAAGATTTTAGAGGTATGTCACATTTGACCGTGGCAACGAGTGACGATGGAATTAACAACTGGCAAATAGACAGGGTGCCAACCTTAAAGCCGGAACCTGAGAAACATCCTGAGGAGCTTTGGGGTATAGAAGACCCGCGGATAACCTGGATCGAAGGGATGAATAAGTGGGCTATCTGTTATACCGCCTATTCAAAAGTGGGGCCACTGGTGTCTCTGGCTATGACCAGTGATTTCAAATCATTTAATCGTATGGGGTCGGTAATGCCACCTGAGGACAAAGATGCCGCACTTTTTCCCGTTAAGTTCAAGGGCCTTTGGGCAATGCTGCATCGGCCGGTCCCTAAGTCCGCTCTGCTCGGTGCTCATATATGGATATCCTTTTCGCCCAACCTTAAACACTGGGGTGAGCATCAGGAGATAATACAGGCCAGAGAAGGGGGATGGTGGGATGCAAATAAGATTGGTCTGTGTGCACCGCCTATGCAGACGAAAGAGGGCTGGCTTATTCTTTATCACGGCGTTAGAACAACTGCTTCCGGCTCAATTTATCGATTGGGGCTGGCACTGCTGGATTTAGAAAATCCCACGAAAGTTCTCAGGCGTACCGACGAATGGATTTTCGGGCCCAAAGCTCATTATGAGCGCGAAGGTGATGTCGATGACGTTGTGTTTCCATGCGGATGGATAAAAAAGAAGGACACGGTTTTTATTTATTATGGTGCTGCTGATTCACGTATTTGCCTTGCAACTGCCGATTTTAATGAATTGGTCGATATTGTTCTCAGATGTCCTTCGCTATGAAAGAGATAGTCTAAGGTTAAGAAAGAATGGCAGATTCCAGAGGTTTAGATTTTTTAATAGAGAACAACGAATGTGCTGTAATCGTAGCACATCCCGACGATGAAACATTATGGGCCGGCGGTTTTATGCTGATGCATCCCGAGGTTAAATGGACCGTTTTAACACTCTGTAGAAAAAGTGACCCGGACCGTGCTCCTAAGTTTTTCAAAGCCCTTGAAAGGCTAAATGCCGTGGGTTTTATGGCTGACCTTGACGACGGCCCCGAGCAAACGCCGTTGGATAATGGCGAGATGCAAAAAACGATAGCAGAGTTACTGCCTTCGAACAGGTTTGATCTCGTTATAACACACAGTACGTCCGGCGAGTACACCAGACATCTAAGGCACGAAGAGACGGCTAAGGCGGTCTTGGCATTATGGAACAGCGATAGGTTGTTTGCCGACGAACTATGGACATTTGCTTATGAAGACGGCAATAGAGAATATCTTCCCCGCGCGATTAAGGATGCCGACTTATTGGTTGGCCTAAATGATGAGATTTGGCGGGAAAAGTATGATATTATAACCAGGATTTACGGCTTTAGCCAGGAGAGCTTTGAGGCTAAGACAACGCCGAAAGAAGAGGCGTTCTGGTGCCTTAAAGCCGCCTGTTAAATATGGAGAAAGGAGCCGGAAAATGAAAGTTTTACTGCTTTATGATTATCCGCCCTCACCTGCAGGTCTTGCAACTCAGGGGCATTTGCTGCACAGAGGGCTGGAAGAGATGGGGATTGAGGTACACTCTGTAAACTTTGAGTCGGCCCAGGAAAAAGAATGGTATTACAGGTGGTTTGAACCTGATGTTGTCGTGGGCGTCGGCTACTGGGGACATACACCTCATTTGGTTCTCCATCCCCAAAGATATGGAATCACAGCGGTACCATGGCTTGTAGCTGATGGTTATATGGCAAACTATCGTGAGATTCTCGAGGGTTTACCGTTAATACTTGTGACATCTAACTGGGTAAAAAAGGTTTATATGCGGGATGGTCTCAACGGGAAGAACATTGAAGTTTTGCCCGTTGGGTGCGATACAGACTCTTTTATTCCTCGAGCGAAAAGCGACCCTAAAGTAGTCGCGGTTCGTGAAGCCTTGGGAATTGCCAATGACCAGATAATGATTATGACTATCGGAGGAGACGCCGCCTCCAAGGGTGCTCAGGAGGTTATGCAAGCCCTGGCGATAAATGACCAAAAGGCACCGGATTGGAAATATGTCTGCAAGGTCTGGCCCCAGCCTCGAACAGAACAGCAAAATCTGGCGGACTTACAGCTCGCCACACATTTGGGAATAGACAAAAATGTCGTTTATACGGCAAGCAGGGTTTCGAGAAACTTTATGCCGTATCTTTTAGCTGCCTGTGATATTTATGCAGCACCCTCACGCCTGGAAGGTTTCGGGATGATTCAGATAGAGGCGAACGCATGTGAAAAGCCGGTAATAGGAATAAAAGCAATGGGGATGCTGGATACTTTGGTACACGGCAAAACCGCTTTTCTTGCGGGCGTAGCCCAGGAGATTCGGCTTCGGGAGACAATGCTTGGAGATGAATCCGGTTATCAGGAAGGCCATAAGTATGTCTTCAAAAAACCAAGGATAGTTGATTATCGGGCAAGTGTTAATGACATAGCTAATTACCTTATGGATTTGATGGAAGATGCCGGCTTAAGAGAGAAAATGGGAAAAGAAGGAAGGAAACGTGTTGTCGAGCACTTTGACTATCGAGTGATAGCCAAGAGGTTTCTCAAAATTATTTCAAAGCGTTTAGGTATATCATAATATGGATAAACAGCAACAAGCGTTGGTCGGTAAAGCCAAAGAAGCAGCTCTGCAGGTACTGCTCCATAACAACCATGGCGCTTATCGAAATTTGCCCAGAACCGCCGGGTGGGGATATCCTGAGCCGTATACCAGGGACCTGATGATATGCTCGCTTGGCGTATTGACTACGCAGAACAAAAGATTACTTAAATCACTGCGAAGGGTTCTGGAGACGCTGGCTAAGAATCAATCAATGTTAGGTCATATTCCATCTTTGGTTCATGACCCCCAGGACAGAGGTTCGAGCGACACAACACCTCTGTTTCTTATGGCTGTCGGAATTTACCGAAAGGTCATGAAGGAGGATGATTTTCTTGAGCATGCCGTTCAGAAGGCTTTGGGCTGGATGAGATATCAAAGTCCTACAGACCGATATCTCGTGGCGCAATTACCCACTAGTGACTGGCGTGACGAGCAGTGGGTTTTGGGATATGGGCTGTTTGTTAACACTATCGTCTATACTTACCTTTGCCTTTTTGGCCAATACGAGCGGGCTGCAAAGGTTAAGCAGTCTATGGAGAGTTTTACCGTCAAGGGTGAAAGACAGCACCGACATGTTCATGAAGGTTTAGTTCTCAGATACAAACCGTATTATGCTATGTGGTCGTACAAAGTGTACCGAAGTGACCGGTTTGACCTTTTGGGCAACAGCCTGACCATCCTTTCCGGCATAGCATCACCGTCCAGAGCAAGAAAGCTGGTATTGTGGATAGAAAAGGAGTCAGCGGCTTTAAGGCAAAACGAAGACCTAGTTGTTGATTTGCCGCCGAATTTCTTCCCCTATGTCAGGCCGGATGACCCCGATTGGATACCGCGTAATGAAAAGTACAACCAGCCTGGAGAGTATCATAATGGCGGGATTTGGCCTTTCGTTTGCGGCTTCTATATAGCAGCTCTGGTGGCTGCTAAAAGATATGCCCTTGCTGAGAAAAGGCTTCTTGCTCTAACCGAGCTTGTCCGACCGGCACGGAAAGCTGATGTTGAATTCGGCTTTAACGAATGGATACGTGCGCAGGACGGCACACCTCAGGGACAGGACTGGCAGAGCTGGTCGGCCGCGATGTATCTTTATGCCGCCGAATCGGTAGAACAAAAAAGAACACCTTTTTTCGATGAGATTAGAGAAAACGGCCCGAAAGACGATTAAAGAAGCTTATTACATTAATCACAAAAATTATTTGAGCCCGGCAAAAAGCATTTGCTCTTGGGAACAATTAGAGCTTATCCGAATAACCGTCTCGTTATGAGGCCGAGCGAAAAGTTCGAGGCCAAGGCGGCAGGCCAAAAATGCTCGGAGGCGTGGTTTTCTCCACGTTGAGAACATTTTTGGCTGACAACGCAGGCATCGGGCTTTGCAGCCGGCCGCAATAGAGCGGGTTATTTGGATAGGCTCTTAGTCAAAGGGCAGTTTTACTCCCCCTTGAGGAGTTCGCTCGATACTGCTCTTGGCACCTTCCGGCTCTTTAAATTCAACCTTTTGTAGCCGGCAAATCAGTCCAACAGAAATCTTATCGAAGTCGCCCTTTATAATTCTGGCGTATGACATCGTCGGTGTTACTTTTTCGATCCTGATTGTTGCGATAAGGTTTTCCGTTTGTCCCAATGATTCCTTTGTGTCGATGTCGAAGATTTCCTTGCCCTGAATAAAAACTTCCAGGACAGAACCTTTTGAGATTCTTTTGCCGCCCTGGTTGATAATAATCTGCCCTTCTATATCTTTGCTTGCGATGCGGACGGGATAGAGTCTGTCGATAATCGTCTCAACAACCTGGTTGGCGACTTTGATTGTAAGGTTGTCAACCATTTCCCTGTAATCCAGGTCATCAGGCTCCCATTCTTTAACGAGCTCTCTGACCTGGTTTTCTTCAAGGGCAATGTTAACGGTGTCGGCCAATTTGACCTGTCTTGTAGGGGCGACTATCAGGCGATAGTCAAAAACATAATCAACCTCGTACTCTCTGATTGGACGGCCGATAGCTCTGGATGCTTTCTCTTTTATCTGGAGTCCTGCGTTGGATATAGTTCCTACAATCATATAATCGGCACCAAGGACCTGGCCCAGTCTGGCCTTTTCCTCAATGGGCGAATCGTCAGAGAGAAGAATATTTCTGTTTTGGGCAAATTCAGTGATATACTCTCTGTCTAAAACAGCGAATTTATTTGTCTGGGTAAGGGCTGCGCTTAGTTGCTGGGAGAGCTTAAGAGACATTTCAACTGCCGAAGGAACAAAGCTGCCGAATCGATAAGAGTCATAGAGCGTTTGGATTGGCATTATCGCAAGCCTGAGCCTGTTGGTTTGTTCGGGATCTTCGTAATCGTAAACCCAGGCTTTAATTGTAACCTCGTAGGTTCTATCGTCGATTTTTTGTTCTTCGATAACCTCGTAAGATTTGACCCAACCGGCAATATCGGTCATCTGGGTGGAACCGCCCGTCTGGACGGAAACGGCATCAAACTCGATAGTCTTGCCCGTGTCTTGTGTGTCAATGCCCACCCCGGCGGACTCAAAGCCGAATTCGTACCTTCCCGAACTGACTTCAAGGCCTTTTGCCTGAGCTACGGCCTGATACAGGGCTTTCTGGATTGCCTGTGCTCTGGTTACGCCCTGCCCTTTTGTTTGGCGAACTATAGTTTTAGGAGCGGAAAACGCCTTGGGGCAGACCAACACCACCATAAGCAGGAGAATGTATATCTTTTTCATTTTTAATCCCACTTTAATATTTGACAAAACAATAAAATTTTGATGTTACCACGCTACGGAACTGTTACTACCTCGTTTGCCGATAATACTTTCTTTCTGCCAGAATCTCAGGCCGGTCGTTAAGTCTGTTACCATGAGCTGGAAATAATATTCAACCTGCTGGCGGTTCCTGTCGTAACGGATGTTTCTCTGGAGAATTTTGCCGGAGACGCTTAGCTCAGGTGCAATTAATGTTTTTTTGCCTGCAAGGGTTTCCTGTTTGAATTCGTCTCCCGTTGCTGAGTCTCTGATATCTCTCATCTCGTAAATCATTTCATCCGGAGCGCCCTTGCCTCCTACTGCCGAGGTCATTACAACCTGCCCGCTGTTCATAAGCTCTTCTTCGATCTTTGCCATCAGCTGGTCGGTGTCGATTCGCTGCATGGTATCATTTGTAACTCTGGCGGTCGTCATGACATATCTTCCACCACCCGGTTTCTTAAGAGCGCCTGAACTAATCATCGATTGAATCATTTCGCTGGCGGCCTGGGCAAAATCCCGATAGTCCAGCTCCATAACTGCCTTACCTTCATCGTTTACAATGTCAATGTTTTCAGTTTCCTGGGCACAGCCTGCAAGGAAAAGGCCTGCTAATGTGATAATTATTTTTGTTCTCATAATTTACTCCCACTTTTTAGTATCCATTCTGAAATCTACAGCTTCTACTCTCGGCGCGACAGCCTTAAGGCTAAATGAGGATTTACCCGTCGCCGAGGCCGGCAGCCATGTGCTTGTCTTGGTTTGAATCATTAAACCATTCGCATCGAGCCATTCAATTTTATATCTGAACCGCTTGGTATTGTATGAGCGGTTGTGTCCGTTGATATTAAGCTCAAGGAATCCGGAATCGTTGTTCATGAGAATCGCCTCATCGATTTCTATACCTTCGCCTATCAGCGCGCTAAAAGCATAAGCTACCGGACGGGTTACGATATTACTGGAAAGGTCATCGCTTCTTATTCCTTCCCTTATATTAATTTTCTCAGCCGGTTGATCACAGGCTGTGAATGTGAACGCGAGAGCTACAAGCAGTATATTTGTAATTGTTTTCATTTTCTAATCTCCCAAAAAACATTAATTAAAATGTTATAACCTCAAATATCGGCTCAGCCTGATTGGCTGTTATTCTAACATATACTATCGCATTATTACAACCAGGAATATTAATTTCAAAGGGATTCGCACCGGCTGGGGTAACTTTTAATTTGCCGTTTTTCGGCTTTGGAAACCTGGCAACTTGAAAATCTTTTGGCAAAGTCGTCCATATCCTGACATCCGCTGCGGTTGTAGCATAACTGTATGCTGCCACAAACAGAGAGGCAAGCGAAGAGGAGGGGGAGGAAGAGTCTTGTTTCTTAACAGCATACTGCGCAATGGCTTTTGCTGTTGTTGATACAATAGCTCTTGTTAAAATACCCTTAAAATCTTTGCTGAATTCTGTCTGGACAACCCTGTCCATGTCTGAAACCAGACAAGTTTTATAATCTTTACCATCAACTTCCACAACCAGATACGGGTATGCTCTGTCTCTAAATTCCAGTTGCGGCAGAGCAATTCCTATATATTTAACTTCATCTGTTGCAATGAATAACGGAATATCCAGCCTGAACTCTTTTTTTACAGGCCCCAGCCCATTCTCAAATATCAGCCATATTGTATCTTCCAGTTGACCTTTTCCGTCAAGTACATTCTCAGTAATGCTGAAGTCCTCAGCTATATAGGCATTGTCCCCGACCATACCATAGGATTCTTTGAGCAAATCCACTGCCTTGGAGTGGTCGGAAACGAGGTTAAAGAATACACCCGCAAGATAGGTCGCAAAAGGATTAACGAAATCAGGATAAGCTTCGAAGTTATAGAGATTAGGATATTTTTGAGCCAATAGTTCCTGTGTTTCGGGATTTTCAACATTAGATTTTGAAACACTGTCCTTTTGCTGGTCTTTTTCCAGCTCGGCCTGGAGTTTGCGTATTTCCTCATTGAATTCCTCTTTCGCACGTCTTTGTCTGTCAAGAGCACGATTAAATTCCACTCTGGCCAGGTCAAACTTCTTTTCTGCCATAAAGTTCAGGGCCTTGTAAACATTGACCATTATGCCGTCATACTCTTCGCCCCTGTAAGGAATGATGTTCTCATTTACGATTGTAGTGCCGATGCCGTCCGCAAGCCTGGACTGTTCGTCGTAATACTTAAGCATCTCCTCTGCCTTGTCGAAGGTCTCGGTGCTCTTAGTATATTCTTGTTGAATTCTTTGAACTGTCCCGAGTTGTAAGGCCCAGAGTAAGTCCTCTCCTTTGGGATTTTTACTTTTACTTATCTTTTTCTGGGCAAAAAGAGCTGATTCCTCATAGTCTGAGCCTAAAAAATGTCTGTTAAAAGTGGCTAAGTGGCCCTGTGGTGCGTTACAACCTGTAAAAAAAGGCAGAATTAAAAGGCCTAAAATTACAAATATGCTAAGATTCTTAAATCTAACTCCACTCATATTTTTCTCCAAATCACCCTTCACTCCCACTTCATTTGGCGTTGCATATATAAAATGGTCGGCGATTACTATAGACTCCGTCAAGGGAATTTTAGAGATTCTTGAAGTTTTTTCGCCTTCTGGATTACCCCCACCTGCCCTGAATTAGCCGAAGGGGCAGTCGAATGGGTCGAGGGCTTCTTGCTCAGAATTCAACGGAATGGTTTGTGCTTCAACCGCCCAGTGCCCTTCATCCGTGACAGATAACGCTTCATCCGTCGCATATCACGCTTCATCTTTCGCAGATAACACTTCATCTGCCATATATTACTCTTCATCTGCCTCAGGTCATGCTTACTTTGCCACGATGTAAGCGTACAACATCATATTGTAAACGTGTAATACTTGATTTTTGAGCCAAAAAGCTACTTTTGACACAAATGAACACAGTTTGGGAGTTTAATTATTTTGGGGCTTACTATAACAGCCCTACTATGAACGTATGTTTTGCCCATAACCTCACGAGCGTTTTTGACGTTGTCCCTGTCGTAGTTGGAGGTTTATTGGCTACTCCCTTGGTTCATAGTTTATGCTACCTGTGATTTTACGTCAACCATTTCATCTTCGGCCATGTCTTTCAGCTTTGCCTCCAGTATCCACAGTTGCTGATAG
>DATKYR010000176.1:0-96751 GCA_035528395.1 Sedimentisphaerales bacterium | reverse complement strand
AACTCTTTCTGAACACGCCAGCCTTAGCTGGTCGCACTACTCAATCCGATTTTATCTTTAAAATTCTTGAAAAGATTTGTTTTTGGGCAAGAATTTAATGTTAGGTGCGTTCATCACTCATCAAATTTGACATCTGTGGTGACAAAATGGAGACATGATGTCACTGTAAAATAGTGTATTTTTCAGCTCCTGAAAAAGGTGACTTTTCGAAGAATTCTGCCATTTTTAGCTCAAGAAAATGGGGTCATTTTGGGAGTGCTTAGGGCGCGGCCCATCCGCTATGATTTGCTGGTGGAGCTGGTCCAAAAGCTTCTTACGATCTGGTGTTCTCATAGCAAATATATGGTGTGCCATAAGGACCTCAAGAAGTGTGCTTACCAGTATTATCAAGGGATTTTCCTTGACGGGAAGGTATATAATTTGATATAGATAGTATATTCGGTGAAGCTTATGTCTGTGGAGACAGATAGAGTGATTTTTGTCTCTTAGGAGACGAGTTTTTTATTTGTCCATATAGAGGAGGAGTAATTATGTATTGCGCCGGAGGCATAGTTTTAAGTAAGAACCTTACTTTGTGCCTGGCAACTTCAAACTCATACTTATCATCATTTAACAGTTCATGCATTGAAAACATCCCCGAGATGTCGGGATTTTGGTGTGTGGCCAAAGAAAGGTATTTTTTAACTTTTTTTTAGGAGGACTATTATGGCTAAACAAATTATTTATGCACTGCTCTTTGTATTAGTGATAGGGCTGGCCCAGGGACAAGCACGGGGGGCGTACCTCGCTGCCTACTGGGATGGAGATTATCCAACGAATTGGGCTGGGGAGCCTGCACCGACGGATGTGCGAGATGCTCTTGAGACTGCCGGCTACGAGATTCTCGACGCCGCTCAGCTCAAGACGTGGATGGATGCGCGCATCGCCGACGGCGTCTCCAGCGTTGTCGTGATTTGCCCGGACATCGTGCCAGACACGGTTGTAGAAACGAATACGGCAGATTGCACGCTTCGAAAATATCTGGATGCAGGTGGCAAGATCGTGTTCTACGCGGATATTCCTTTCTGGAACCAGGGGAACCAGGGTGGTGGCATGACCAACTGGGGTGCGAGTGGAGCAACCGGCATATTGGGATTCAATGCTGCCAGCGCAACGTGGGACAGCTACAACACAGTGACTATCACCGATGAGGGAGCCGAGTGGGGGCTGACCGAAACGTGGGGATCGCAGCGGCCGACGAGCCCTGACAATGTTGATATTGTTCTGGCTACAGATGACAGCGGAGCCGCAGCGGCGTGGGTCAAACACTACGTACCGGGCGACATATACGGAGGATTTGTTCGGATACGGGACACAGGAGGCATACCCAACGTCGATGACCTTATGCGTTTGGCAGAATACGGCCTCGGTGGTAATCCTTACCCCAGAGGCCCGAATCCGAAGGACGGTGCTTTGCATGAGGACACATGGATTAGTATGTCGTGGTTTGCAGGTGATTTTGCTGTTTCACATGATGTATATTTCAGCGACAATTTCGATGATGTGGACACAACTGCCGAGGCTGCGTTCCAAGGCAACCAGGGCTCGACGAATTTAGTGGTGGGCTTTCCCGGATTCCCTTATCCGGACGGCCTTGTTCCGGGCACGACATACTACTGGAAGATCGTGGAAGTGAATGAAGCCGAGCCAAACAGCCCGTGGGAGGGCCCTGTCTGGAGCTTTGGTATTCCTCCCAAGACCGCCTATACACCCGACCCGGCTGATGGGGGAGAGTCTGTAGAGCTGGACGCAGAGCTTAGCTGGACACAGGGTTTCCGTGGGAAACTGCACACCGTGTATTTCGGCGACAACTTTGACGAAGTCAATAATGCCACCGGAGGTCCGCCTCAGGGAATTACAACCTATAACCCCGGCCCGCTTGAACAGGCTAAGACTTATTACTGGCGTGTCGATGAATTTGATGCCGTCACTACACATAAAGGCAATGTCTGGAGCTTTACTACTGAGGGCGCCGTCGCGAGCCTGGACCCAGCTAATGGTGCTGGGGATGTAAAGCAGACCTCGATTCTTACCTGGTCACCGGGAGTTTTTGGTGCTTCACATGAAGTTTACTTTGGCACTGATTCAGATGCAGTCAAAAACGCTGATACAAGCTCCCCTGAATATAAAGGCAGCGGGAACCTCGGTTCCGAGAGCTATGACCCCGGACAACTTGAATGGGATACTACTTACTACTGGCGTATTGATGAGGTCAATAACGCCAATCCAGATAGTCCGTGGACAGGCATCCTCTGGAGCTTTACGACAGCCAACTTCCTTGTCGTGGACGATTTTGAATCTTACAATGACCTTGATCCCGCCGACCCCGATAGCAACAGGATATTTAACGTGTGGATAGACGGATATGACGACCCGACAAACGGTTCTTTAGTTGGTTCTGACACTCCTCCTTTTGCAGAGCAAACTATCGTTCACGGAGGCAACCAGTCGCTGCCAATTTACTACGACAATAGTGTTGGGTACTCTGAGGCAACTTTGACGTTGACTTACCCGCGTGACTGGACCGAGAAAGGTGTCACCACATTAACGATTTGGTTCAGAGGCAGTGCAGCTAACTCTGCTGAGACGTTATATGTTGCTCTTAATGGCAGTGCGGTGGTCAATCACGATAATCCTAATGCAGCACAGACAGCCACCTGGACCCAATGGAATATCGACCTGCAGGCATTCGGTATTAACCTTACCAACGTCAATACGATTACTCTTGGCTTTGGTAACAGGACCAATCCTGTAGCCGGCGGTACAGGTTCGGTGTTCTTCGATGATATTCGTCTCTATGCACCGGCACCTTAGACCTGGATTTGACTGTTAAGTACAACTGTGTAGTAGATTTGTAAATTCGGGGCTTATACTGATTTGTTTCGGTATAGGCCCCTTTTGTTCAATGCATCGCAAACGAACCCCAGGTAAGCCGCTAAAAAACTCAGACTGGCTCTGGATTTTTTCTTAATCCAACATTTTTATAGAGGTTGAGCGTTCTACAATGGCCAAACTAAAGCCAAAGGGTACTCTGAAGCAGGGTTTTAGGGAATTTAAAACTAATATGACAAAATACACCGTTCTTCAAGTTAAGATAAGATAGCATTATATTTGGCCGATACTCGCTGGACTGGCCTTCTGGGCCATCTCTCGATGCGACGTGAGATAGTACGTGAGAGTACGGGAAGATGATCCGGCGGAGACTACTCCCGCTGACCTTCCCACGCGGATGCCGGAGAAGTCTGGGGGGCACCCGGCGTGGCCATAGTAATAGGCATCGAGACCGGCACTTCATGATGTTCGCGGAAGATTTTGGCCAGTGCCTCACCTGTCAGCCGCGGAGGGGTAGTGACGAGTTCAGCAGTGTTGAATGTCCGAAGGCAGGATTCGTAGAAGCAAGGATCCTTTTGCGGCAGAACGAAAGGCTTGTGTGCTTTACCGGAGGAATCAACGTAGCTGATGAACAGCCGGGTGAAGACGCCGTGAAGGCGCTTGCTGCTAAAAATAATCCACCGGCTGTTGCTCGACCACGACTGCCATGATTCACTCTTGGCGCTGTTTATTTCAAGACGCCGGTACGTGAATTCCTCGCTCTGTTCCATGGCGTGCAGGTCTATCAAATATAGGTCGCTCTCTTCTTTCCAACTGGGGAAATAACCATAGTCGAACATACAGAAGGACAGCCAGCGGCCGTCCGGACTGCATCGCGGCATGCCGATGCTCTTGCCGGTCTGGCGGGCCGAAAGCACCGTCTCAATTTCGCCCCAGGTATGAGTCTCGAGATCGTAGGCTATGCGCACAAGGTCATACTTAACTTGATCGTACTGTTCCGGCGGGTTGCCTGTGTTTTGGGGCCATAGCTTCGGGGCGCTACAGAAATAAAGGTATTTGCCGTCTCCCGACCACGCGGGCCAATTCTCCAGACGGTCTTTCTGAGCCAGCTTAGGCTCAACGCCGACTCGTTGCTCCTCGCAGAGGTAATAGGCCAGCAGGGAATCCATGTTGACCGTATCGCGCGTTTCGTTTCGGGCCGAGTGGTAAAACATGGGTAAGTTATTCACAGCATACACGGCCATGAGGCCACTGGGATGCCATGACGTATAGCCGAACTTGGTGCCAAGTTCGCGGACGAAGCCATCTTCAACCAGAAGGGTTCCGACGCCGTATTTCGCCGATCGGACGCCGAGCAGCATTTTGTCGCTGCGGTTCCGGGGGAAGGAATGACAGTTCAGGCACCCATTCTCGTAGCTCATGCCGCTGAGTATTACGGATTCCTCAAAGTTGCTCAGATCACGACAGTAGATACCCATTTGTCCTCTCACTCGCAGGTGTGTAGGGTACATCTTCCGGTACACGGCGTAACCATCGATGTCCTTCTCGGCGATGAGACTGGTCGCAGACCGGAAGCGATTCCATTGGTCCTTCTCGTTCTTGACGAATATGTCAAAGTGCAGATTCCGCCCCTTGTTGTTTTCGAGCAGATCACGCCAAAAACGCTGAGGGATTTCAATGACGCCATCGCGGCTGAAGACTTCAATTGCCTCGCCCTGCTGGGAGGATATCCTGGCACAGAAGGCGACACCGGGCTCCTGGATAAGAAAATTCAAAGGAGCGATGTTCGGCGGGATGGCCGTTCCGCTATAATCGGGGAATATTCGAGCTTCGCGATCCACTCGCTCAAACTCCTGGATCGGCTCCCATGTTTCCGATGGACAAACGAAGACGGCGTAGGCGAATAAACCGGATGCCAGTACGAGTGCGAACAAGCCGACTAAAAAACGTTTCCGCATAAGGAGTCCCCTAACCGCCAAGGAAGTAGTAGTAGAAATATGTATTGCCGAACCTTTCTTTGAGTGCCGCCCGGGCTGTGTTCACGCTCTTACCATGTTGCTGCATTGCCCGGGAGAACTCAGAAAATTGTGTTTTCGTTTGCTCGTCGATCACTTGGCCTGGCACATCGGTCGGCTGCTTCTTGAGGAACCTGGACAGAAGCAGCGCCTCCTGGAAGTGCCGTGGAATCGTCGAGAAGTTCCGATGATGATACGTGTTGAACTTCTGGACGAAACCGTCCAGGTTCTTTGACAGCAGCAGCCAGGCCATGCCGTACATATAGGCCATCCGATTCTTGGGATTCTCTGTCAAGAGGAAGGTCAACGTGTCCGCCTCCCCCACATAATCGGTGTGAAGCATCACTTTTCGCAGTGGCTGAATCTCGCTGTCCTCGGATAAATCCGGATCACTCTCAAGCCGGGCCATATAGCCACGGGCAACGGATGACCAGAATGGGACTTTCTCCAGTGCCCTGACAAAAACGCGGGCTGCGCCGACATTGCCCTTGACCATATTGACCACGGCGAGACGCTGAAGCAGGAGGGGACGCTCGCCAAATATCTCGACGGATATGCTCAAAGCGTTCTCGGCCTGATTAACGAGACCGAGGTCCATACACGTATCGAATTTCTGCCACTCCGTTTTCATGCCCTTGCGGGTCAGAAACAATGAGGTAGGATGCTGTGGAAAGCAGAACATCTCGTCGCCAAGTCTTCCCGTCTGATACAGCGCACGGTTGACGGCGTGACATACGAGATAGTGATATGGGTTGCGGCGACCGATCTCTATGACCTCGGTCCACATCCGATGGCGAGAAAAATAATCAACCCACAAGGTCTTTCTCAATTCAGGATCACGATAGAGCAGCAAGATGACTACCGTAATGCCGGCAAGTGCCAGCGTCTGAAAGCTCAACGAGAAAACATCGCCGCTTCTGTCCCTGAGGACATTGTTGACAGCGCCTCGAATCCCACCTCGCCCTCTGGAACGCATGGCTGGATTGCCGCTCCGGGCCTTTGATGATACAAGCCTATCTCGTTTTCTTAAGAAAAGACGCCAGCCCCCTTGAACCATGGTGACCAGAGGCAGAAACAAATAAAGCACGTACACCGCACTCAGCATGGTCCGACCCGATTGACGGCTCAGGAGTCTCCAGGAAAACGGTAACAACTGGAAATATGCATCGTGAAATCTGGCTCCGTAGGCAATAATCCCAAGAAAGTAGGGCATAGCTGCACCCGATGCGAGCTGGGCCAGGCCAAGGATCTTCTGGTCTCTCAGGAGCACCTCATAGAGTCCGCAGAGGACGACAAATAGAAGAACTGGGCCTCCCGCTGCGATGTACAGGACAGTGGAGAGGATAAGGAATAAGAGAATAGTGCCGGTAATGCCGTTGGGCGTGAACCTCAAATAGAGACAGAAGCTAATCAGGGCCACGAGCAATCCCATCGTTGTCGGAAAATGAAATGTGTATTGAGAGTAGATAGCAAGCAGCAGGAGAGGGCCGAGGAATCGAAGGCCGCGCCATCGAGGGATGCCAAAGCTCCTGATGGCATAGTCGGTACACAGACAGATCGCCCATGCCTGACCCGTCACAACGATCGCGCCGAGCCAAGAATAATAAAAAGACTGGACAAGAAGATCAGAGAGATACTCAACAATCCCGCCGGGATATGTCAGGAAACCTCTGAAGAAATCCCAACCCCGGTAGAAGGCCGGGAAGTTGTCGATCAAACCACCGCAATGATAGAGCAAACGCACGTCAATCTCGAGTGCGAAGTATAGGTAGAAGAACACAAAGAACACCAGCTCGCGAGGCAGCGTCAGTCGGCGCCAGGTGTCGAGCTTCTGAGTTACATTCCTTGCTCTCATTAATCGTCTTACTCTCTATGTTGGGCTTGGCTAATCTGCCAGCAGTTCAATCCCTCAGGCCGAGGATGCCAAAGCCGTGTACTTATCCGGGATTTTCCATTTATACTCCACTAAAACACTCCTGCACACTTCAAGTACTATAGTACCAAGATTTCATCTCAATTTCACTGACTTTCCGACGGGTTCAGCATACCACGTCGCAATAAACACAACAAGAGCAACATATTTGCGTGGATACTGGAACCGGTCCCAAAGTTTAACTCAGCCTGTAGCTTTCGTAATCAACAGAGCCTATCCCTAACAGAATTGCATGATTGATACATTTCATTTCATCCGGATACTTAATACTGACATATGTCAGGAAGGTTAATCCGATGTTACACTAAAAATTTCAATAAATATCTGTATTTTTGCAAAAAATCGACATTTATTCGGACTTGATATAGGCAAAATCAACATTTGTAGTGACAAAATGGTGACAAGATGTCACCTGGAAAACTGAGTGTTTTTCAGCTCTTGGAAGAGGTGACTTAAGCGGTACTACCGTGAACACCCGGACATGGTAGTAATATTGTACCTACGAGTTTCAGCAAGGTCACAAGACCACAACGGAAATTTACTGAACCAAGAGATGGTCTTATGCTGGATACTTAAAAAGCTTGGAATATGGCTAAAAGAAAAACCGTTAGTACTTAAATTACGTACAACAAGATACTAATACATCGGGATGTGCTTAGGGTATTCTGAGATCATCGGCACAATGGTCCACGATGACTTTTATATTATAAATTTCAAGATTTTTAGACTAAAATCGACACGTGTTCCGTCATATGGGTGATTGATGACAGATGAGGCTAGTAACCAGAAGCTTTTGGGAAGTACACTTATGTCAGAAGATCAACAACTTTTGAAGGCTTTGCTTCGTGGTGAAACTGCTGCATTACAGGAGATCTATCTGAAGTACAAGGATGATCTACTCACTATCGCCCGGTCGCTGATCTATGACATCAACACAGCTGAAGATTGTCTGCAGGATGTCTTTGTTTCACTGGCATCAGATGGATGCAAAATCCAAAGCAATCTTAAAGGGTATCTGCTCACTTGTGTGGTGAATCGGGCCCGAGATCATCTACGCAGAAGAGCCGTTCAGTCAAATTGTCAAGTTAATATGCAAAAGCAACGGGTTGATGTAACGGGTCCGACAAGCCTGGCTCAAGACGATCAGATGAGGAAAGTAATCCGAGCACTTAAGATATTACCTTGTGAGCAACGGGAAGTTATCGTCCTCCATCTACAGGCTGATATGAAGTTTTCGCAGATTGCCACGATGTTGGGTACATCAATCAACACTGTGCAAAGTCGATACCGGTATGGAATGGAAAAAGTGCGGCAGCTTCTGACACAAAAGGAGGCGATATGATGCCCTCAGAAAGATTGGAAGATACGATTCGTAGTGTAAGAACAACGACCTCTACGGCAACTGATGAGCGGATAATGGCCGCTATCGAAGCCGCAATGTCAAAACAAAATGAACAACGCCCCGCTTCTGTTCACACGAGCGGGCTAATAAGGAGAATTATCATGAAAAACAGAATAACAAAGTTTGCCGCAGCAGCAGTCATAGTGATAGCGGTATTATTGTCAATGACATATTTTTCAAAAACAACACCTATGACTTATGCAATTGAACAGACTAGGGAAGCTAATCGCGGTGTTCGCTTCATTCATCTAAAATATGAGGCAGGTGAAGGTGGTGAAGGTGTGGAGGATATCTGGGCGCAGTTCGATGATAATCAAGAGCTTTTGCATTTGCGCATGAATTTTCTAAACTCGGCGGATGGGCCAAAAGACGTAGTGTGGAAGGAAGGAAAAGCCGAAGTCTGGTTTAAAGCAAGGAAAAAGATCGTAGTCCTCAGAGAGGAAAATATGCTGGCTCGATTGAAGATGCCGTATAAGGAATTTGATCCCAAGTTATTAGTGGAGCAACTTTATCAAGCCCAGAATGATGAGAGAAATCAGATTGAAATACAAGAACCCCGTTCTCAGAATGAGCCTATCATCATAACCTTAGTTAAAGATGACTCTCGGAAGGTATTTGAGGTGGATTCGGAAACGAAACTTTTGCAGCAATTGGAAATATATCGGTTAAAGGATGGGGACTATACGTTTTTGGGCCGCACTAACTATCTCGATTACAATCAATCTGATCCCGAAATATTCGTTCTAAATCCTCCTTCAGATGTAACACGGATTGACAAAACAACAGGAATCGGCTTGGCCCAAGGTGATCTTAGTGACGACGAAATAGTTGTTGAAGTTGCGACCCAGTTTTCCCAGGCCCTTATCGATGAGGATTATGCAAAAGCCGCACTGTTAGTGGAGGGTATATCAGCAGATCAGCTCAAGCAGGCATTTTATGGTCAGAAATTTGTGCGTTTTGTTCCTATAGGCAAGATAGTGCCGCATTCAAATCCACTTACAAGAGGTCTTTCGATTCCATGCGAAATAGAATATACCGTAAACAGCCAAACAATAACTAAAACAGGAAATCTGAATATTAGAAAGGTTCAAGGAAGACCAGATCACTGGATAATTTTTGGGTTTGCAGATTGATGATTTATTGTTCAAAAAGTGTTATTATAAGCTATTCGCACTCACAGTGATATATAGAGGCCGAGCCAACTTTGCTCGGCCTTTTTTTTGCGCTTTTGGCATAGAGATGCAGGCTTTAGACCGTGGTTTAGCTAAAGTTTAGCGGAGTTTAGTTGGTGTTTCTATCCATACCTTATTCATAACTCAATCTATCGTGATTTTAAGTGTCTAAATCAAGTGAAAAAGAATGCAGGATTTTGTGCAAAATAGTGACAAAATGGAGATATCAGCCGAGATTTTTAAGCTAAGTGAAATATAAAACCATATATAAAAGAGTTATGTAAGCAATAGATTTCATTTCCTCCGGATACTTAATCCGATAGAAATAAAAAATTCTCAAGAAATATTCATATTTTCGCAAAAAATTGACATTTATTCGGACTTGATATACGAAAAATTGACATGCGTGGAGACATTTTGATGACATAAAGTCACCTGAAAATCAGGGTGTTTTCCTGCTCTTGAAAGAGGTGACATTCCGAAGAATTCTGGTATTTTGCAGCTCAGGAAAATGGGGTTGTTTTGGGAGTGCTTAGGGCGCGGCCCATCCACTATGATTTGCTGGTGGAGCTGTTCCAAAAGCTTCTAACGATCTGGCACTCTCATGACAAATATATGGTGTGCTATAAGAATCCCAAGAAGCGTCCTTACCAGTATTATCAAGGGATTTTCCTTGACGGGAAAGTACATGATTTGGTATAAACAATTTTAGTGAATCCTGTGCCTGCAGAGTCGGGCGTCTATGGTTTTGAGTTCATTCAGCAGGTGCAATTCTTTCAATTTCTGAATAGAGGAGGAATTATTCTGTAAAGTACAGGATTAGTCGTAAAGGCAATTGTGTGCTTTGTGAAAGGAATTGTTAACATTTCAACTATAAATCCATATCCCACTTCTGTGGAAAAGAGTATTTTTGAATGTGTGGCCGGAGCGAAATTTCCTGTCATCTTACAATTAAAATCAGGAGGAAACAAGATGAATCAGACACGCATACACCAACTCGTTCTAAGCATCACGCTTGTGATAGGCATGATTTTTACTTCATCTGCCTATTCACAGGAAGTCGAAAACCTGTTAATGGACGGCGGTTTTGAGGAGGCTGTGTTAGGATGGGGTCTTGCCATACGTGCGCCGGCAGCGGCAACCTTGACGATTGACACAGAAGAGAAAAGAGTCGGCCAGGCGTCAGCACGGATTGAGATTACAGACGTTGGCGACGGTTCGTCGAACCATAACTTGACGCTCGACAATAACGCCGGTATCGCCGTCGAGGCGAATACAACCTATACCGTGGACTTTTGGACGAAGGCAGAGGCAGATCGGACGCTGATTATCGATGCCCTGCAGAATCAAGACCCGTGGACACGTTTGTTTCGAGTAACAGACCTGCCGGTGACGACGGAGTGGACAAGAATCCACCATACGTTTCAGGCGGATGCCACGATGTCCCCCGTGGTGTTTCTATTTTCGTTTGTGGACTCTAAGACGACAATATGGCTGGACCATGTCCGTTTCTATGAGGGAGAGTTTGACGAAGAAGACGGCGGCCCGGAATCCGCTTTTGACCCGGATCCGGAAGACGGAGCTGTAGTTGAAGCCACCTGGGCGAATCTCTCATGGAGACCGGGGAGTTTCGCGGTCACGCACGACGTGTACTTCGGTGAAAGCTTCGATGCTGTGAACGAAGGCGCCGAAGGCACATTTGTGGGCAACCAGAGTGCAGCGTTTTCAGTAGTCGGCTTCCCCGGATTTCCTTATCCGGATGGTCTTGTTCCGGGTAAAACTTACTACTGGCGGATCGATGAGGTCAATGACACCGATCCGAACAGCCCGTGGAAGGGTGATGTCTGGAGCTTTAGTATTTCCCCGAAGACTGCATACCTTCCCGATCCCGCTGATGGCGCCGAGGCTGTAGCTGTGAATGATAAGCTTAGCTGGGCGCCAGGCTTCGGTGCGAAACTGCACATTGTTTACTTCGGCGAAAGTTTTACTGAAGTGGATAGTGCAACAGGCGGCCTTCCGCAGGGAACTACTGACTTTACTCCCGGCACACTTAAAATGGCCAAAACTTACTACTGGCGCGTCGATGAGTTTGATGTTCTCGAAACACATAAAGGCGACGTATGGAGCTTTACAACCGAAGGTGCCGTTGCGGCACTTAACCCGGCTAATGGTGCTGTGGATGTGACACAAACGCCTGTTCTCACCTGGACACCGGGCTTTGGTGCATCACATGAAATCTACTTCGGCACCGATGCAGCCTCTCTGGAATTAAAAGGCAGTGGCAACCTCGGTTCACAAAGCTATGAACCCGGACAGCTTGAGTGGTCAACAACTTACTACTGGCGTGTTGATGAAGCCAACAACGCCAACGCTGACAGTCCGTGGACCGGTCCTCTTTGGAGCTTTACGACAGCCAACTTCCTTATTCTTGATGATTTTGAGAGCTACAACGACCTTGATGAAGGTGATCCCGATAGCAACCGGATATATCTTGCCTGGGTAGACGGTTTTGATAATCCTGCAATAAACGGTTCTACTACTGGTCATTTAGATCCTCCATTTTACGAAGAGACTATCGTTCACGGTGGTAATAAGTCGATGCCAATATATTACGACAACGCAGTAGGGAAATCTGAAGCGACCTTAACATTGACTTCTAATCGTGACTGGACAGTGAATGGTATAAACACACTAACAATCTGGTTCCGAGGCGATTCGGCTAACGCTGCTGAGAATATGTATGTCGCTCTCAACGGCAGGGCTGTAGTCAATCATGATAATCCTAACGCAGCACTGATAGGTTCCTGGACCGAATGGAATGTCGACCTTCAGGCCTTTGCAGACCAGGGTGTGAACCTTGCCAACGTCAATTCGATTACCATTGGTTTTGGCAACAGAACAAATCCGGTTGCCGGCGGTGCAGGTATGGTATTCTTCGACGATGTCCGTCTTTATGCGCGTTAAACCAGAACCGGTGGCTAAGGTTGTATAGTTGATATTACAGATTTATATTAACTCTGGGCTTATACCGATTTGATTCGGTATAGGCCCATTGATTTTTCAAAAACACCATCATTAGGGATGATATTATGATACATTTCTTTCATCCGTTTACTTAATCCGATAAGAATAAAAAAATCTTCGTTTGTTATGCAAATATTTGGGATTTGGTGCTTACATCGATCGGTAAATTTGGCATTTGTGGAGACATTTTGGATACATAATGTCACTTGGAAATTGTGGTGTTTTTCGGCTCTTGAAAGAGGTGATTTTTCACTGCTCTACAGTCTTCGTTTGCGGTAGTTTTGCCCGCCACTCTTCGGCCTTTTCTGCCTTGTCCCAGGATTCGTACAACTGGATCAGCAACTGCATGATCTCGGCGGTTTTGGGATCGTGCGGATCTGAGGCGGCGATGCTCAAGTCAAATGCTCTTAGAAGAGCCGCCTCGGCATGCTCTCGGTCTTCGGTATGACAGAGCGCTTCGCCCAGAGTCCTAAGGAAGTCCGCGTTCTCCGGTTCCTTCTCGACCGCCTTGCGGGCCAGTAGCAGGGCCAAGGGCAGGAGTTTGTCTCGCAGCTCCGGCGTGGCGTCCAGCATCCATTGCGCCTCATGCGCACAGTCGGCCGCGTTGTACGGGGGCAGGGCCTGCTCGAACTGCTGCAAATACTCAGCGGCCTTTGGATGGTCCATCCAGAGGGCACAATCCGCCCTTAGATAATGCGCGTGTACAAAGGCAGGCTCCATGGCGATCCAGTGGTTAAGTTGTTCCATTAAATCAAGGCAGTGCTCTTCCCTGGTCTGCGCACGGTCAAAGGACGCCACCGTCGGGACGCCTGGCTCGAGATCCACTAACCAGATTTCCATGAGTATTCCCAGCGTCAGGGCCATCCTCCTGCTATCCGGTGCCCAGGGCGACGTCCTCCACCATCTGTTCAGTACCTGCGAGGCCTCTCCGGTCTCTACGTCGTAGATCCAGAGCCCAATCTCACTTGAATCCCATCCACCGATGCTCAGTTCGCGGTTGTCAGGAGACCAGGAAACCTTCAAGCCGCCCTGCGGCGATGGAGGAGCGATCCACGTGGCGACGACCTCTTGGGAGGCTACGTCGATGATTCTGAGTTCCCGGTATGTATGATCAGCAACGTACCTCTCATCCGGTGAGATCACCGGTGAAGGACCACAGGGGGACAGGACCTCTACCGGTCTGGCATCTCTGTCCGCAAGGGATAGAGAGTATAGCGTGTTGTTCTGCCGTGAGGTGTAGTACAGACACCCGGAGCGACGGCCCCATCGTGGGCAAGTGCCCTCACAAAGACGCCGGATCTCATGAGTCACCATATCCACGACCCAGACCTCCCTGGGGTGCGTGGGCTGTCGGCCATAGTTTGGCCACGTACGAATGCTGAGGGTGGCCAGGCTACCTGCGGACCAAATCCGGCGGATTCTCTGAAAGGCGATATAGCGACCGTCCGGAGACCATTCCGGGTTCCTACCGGAGGTTGTTAAGAGTTCGATGTGTCCGCTCTCTAAGTCGAGCACGGCCACGCCGCTGGCGGTGAGCAGGCCGTGGCTGTAGGCCAGGCGGGTCCCATCAGGCGACCAGGTTGGGTGGAATCCCTTGGGGACAAGGCGTTTGGCCCGGGCACGTAGGCTCCGATAGAACGCATCGACCTCATACATCAAGGCGTACGGCGCTCGACGCGGAGGTTCGCGCGGGCCGTGCCACAACCGGTTTGCCGCCACAGACTCGGCGACCAGCTTGCCCGAGTACAAGTAAAAGACACCCCGCAAGTATATAGGATTGCTCCCGAGGCGGTTCTCCTGCAGGAATGGGTAGCTCAGGAAGTGTTCGTACTCGCGCTGGGCCTCGTCGTAACGTCCCAGCGCCGTGTAAGCCGCAAAGAGCTTGTGCCGGTAGGAGATGTCTTGCGGTCGCAACTCGGCACAAGTCTGGGCGTCACCCAGCGCCAGCTCGTACTGACCCAAACGCGTATAGGTCTCGCGGCGGCCATCATAGAGGTAAGGATCCTCCGGTGCCAGTTGTATGGCTTCATTGTGATCCTGCAGGGCCTCATCAAGTCGTCCCAGCTCCTGCAGCGCCAGGGCGCTGAGCGCATAACCCTGAGGCTTATCCGGTCGGATACCGATCATCCGGGCCGTGTCTCTGATCATCTTCTCGTAGTCGTGCTGGCTATAGTAGATCTGGACTCGCTCGCGGAGAGAGTCATAGTGTTGTTTGTCCCGCTCCAGCGCCTTTCCCAGCATTTCAAGCATCTCCTTCACACTGTACGCGGCCTTGGCACGCAGGAAATAGTACGATGCCGTCCCTGCGATAAGCTGCTCGGCCTGCTCTCGGTGCTCCTGCCACCGTTGCTGAAACTCTGAGGTCTCGCCGGGGGCACACGGATCGCCTTCGTAGTATATGTTGGCTAAAAGGAAGTGAGCTTGGCCCGCCACCTCATCGGGAGTACCCAACAGGCGCTCAAGTTCCGGGACGGCGGCACCGGCCCCCTGCTCCTCCAGCAGAAGCTGTGCATGGAGAAGATTTGCCGAGCGGCCGACATACTGGCTTTGTAAGAGTTTACTGACTGTCGCCAGTGCATCCCGGTACTTCCTGGTGCCGAACAACTCCTGCGCCTGATTCAGGAGCTGTCTGTGTTCCAGTGCCTCCGCATGGGCGCGCTCTTTGCTCACCCTGACGGACATGACTGCTGCGATGCCTACCGCAAGGCATACGACCATGACCATGGCCGCGGCCACGACCTGCCAGCGGTGCCGGCGTACGAACTTCCGGGATTGGTAGAGCAGGCCGGGGGGTACGGCGGAAACTGGTCGGTGATTGAGGTGCCGTCGAAGATCCTCGGCAAAGGCCTCAACTGTGGAGTAACGTCGCGCGGGGTCCTTCTCCAGTGCCTTGAGGGCGATCCAATCCAGGTCACCGTGGAGCTTACGGCGCAGCGTGCGTGTATCAGTCCGGCGGCGCCGAGCCGAGTCCGTCGATTCGGCCGCTGATATTTTGCTCAGTCTTGTGCTGGGTGTTGCGGGGTCCTGCTTGCAGATCACTTTGCGGATGTGGTCGATTCCCCCCTCACGGAAGGTTTCGCGATCAAAGGGCAACGCGCCGGTAAGCAGCTCGTACAGGAGTACGCCCAGAGAATAGATATCCGTGCGTATGTCGATATCCTGGCTGCGGAGGTCAGCCTGCTCCGGACTCATGTACTCTGGTGTCCCCAAGAGTTGGCCCTGCTCGGTGTAGAAGGTCCGCTCGTTCAGCGGCTGGTTGATAGCCTTGGCAACGCCGAAGTCAATGATCTTCGGAATGGCCTTATCCTGCTCCTCGGAGACCAGGATATTGGATGGTTTTATATCCCGGTGAATTATCCCCTTCTGGTGGGCGTGCTGCGCGGCCTGGCAAACTTGGAGAAACAGACCAAGGCGGTCTTCGATTGTGAGCTTCTGACGGTCACAAAACTCAGTAATGGGCAAGCCCTTGACGTACTCCATGACAAAATAAGGTCGGCCGGCCTCCGTCGTCCCGGCTTGGTGCACGTGAGCGATATTCGGATGGTCGAGCAGGGCCAAGGCCTGACGTTCTGCCTCGAACCGGCCGAGAACACGCTTTGAATCCATGCCGGGCTTGATAATTTTCAAGGCTAACTGGCGTTTGATGGGCTGCTCCTGTTGGGCCAGATACACCAACCCCATACCCCCTTCACCGAGTATGCGAACGAGCTTGTACGGGCCAATCCACTGCCCAATATGTTTAACGGAAGACTGAAGAGAAGCCGTGAAGCCTGATGAGTCAGACAGCCCACTTGAGTCGGCAGGCTGTGGTGGCCCTGCCTCTTCGTCTTCAAGCTCTGCACTTTCACCACAACCTATGCCCAATGAGAAAAGACGGTTAAGTTGGTCTGGCTCCAAGCCGAACAAGCTTTTCTTTGGTTCATTGCTCATATTCTTATGACCACGATATATATTCACAGTAGGTCTAAAACACCGACCTACCAATATAATATTCAGAAATTATTTCCATTCTTGCGCGATTTTTGGGAAGAATCTTTGAATTTCTTTAACTTCACCCTCCACGTGCTCATCTGAGATGACGGAGTTCCGGAGTTGCTGCTTTAAGGTGGCCTGGAATCGTCGCTTGACAGTCACGATCATGTTAGACACCTTCGCGCTATCGTCGATATCGTACTTAGCACAGATATCCTTGATCGAAACAGGGGCGATTCTTTCAATAATGGGCCGGAGCAGGCGGTCCCGGAAGATACACCAATGGACGGTCTTGCCATCCTCATAGCATTTGGCCTCCACCTGCTCCAAAACGCGCTCCAGCAAGCCCGATATCCAGGCGTAACGGAACGTATCTTCCGGAGCTGATGTCATGAGACTCTGCGGGAGTTCAGGGGGTTCGACCATGTCCAGTGAAACGAGCCTCCCTTTTGGCATGCGCTTCCGAGCCGTCTCCATTTGTTGTACGTTGACGAGATATCTGTCGAGAGCCATCAGTAGAAATGAACGGAATCGTCCCTTGGCAGCATCGGCGTTTTCAATCAGATGCCGTTCGAGTACGACTTCATGGAAGAATCCTTGTGTCAGATCCTTGGCCTGTTCGTTGTTGTAGCCCTTACGTCGTAAATAGCAGTAGATGGGCTTCCAATAACGATTCATGAGCAAGCCAATCAAGGCTCGGCTTTCATCCTCGCTGCTTGCACCCACGCCCTGAATAAGGGACCAATGCGTGGTCAAAAATACCTCTCCCGTGCCTCCAATGTCCGTGTAGTCATCACATCCCATTAGCAGTTCCTCCGCTGTTTGAGTCCCTGCACGTCCCAAGTAAGCCAAAGAATCCCGTAGTCATCGGCTCAGACGAACGCTTTGAACAGGTGTTTCCCAAAAACGGTGCCCTCATTATATGTAATAATCATATTATTGTCAAGAGCTTATCACGGGGTCAAAAGTCCGCGGCCCAGTATATGACACACGAAGTACCAGTAGTGGTTTCTACCACACTCGGCCCCGGCTCAGTCCGGATTTAGATGCGCTACAGGAAAATTTGAAGATTTTGCGCAAGATTTTGAAACTTTTCTGAAGAAGTATGTGGAAACGATAAGAATTCGTTGGAAAACAGAGAAATGAAAAGCCCAATCAAAGATGCGAAGGTTAGAGCAGAAAGGAAGGTGTGAAATGAGATAACGCACGACGTCTTGGATTCGTTCATAAGGACAATTAGAAGTAGAGAGTACGTCAGACAATCTTTTAGGAGGTTAACAATGTATTCACAAATCAGGAACATTTCAATAGCTTGTATTATTTTAGTTGCTTTAGGCGGTTTTTTTCAAACAGCCACCGCCGACACAGAGGCAAACAAGGCCCTCGTCCTCCGTCTCCTTGAGATCTTTAACCAGGGAGACCTGGCCGTAGCAGATGAGATCTTCGCCACCGACTTCGTCAACCACAATCCCAGCCACCCCAACGTCACCGATCTCGATAGCTACAAAGGATGGGTCGTTGAGAACCGCACTACCTTCCCGGACTTCCATGTCGAGGTTCATTACATGGTTGCTGAAGGGGACAAGGTCGCGGCCCGCTGGACAGTTACCGGCACACACCAGGGAGAGCTTATGGGCATCCCCCCAACAGGGAAGCAAATGACACTGACGGGGATGAACATCCATCGTTTGGCTGGCGGCAAGATAGTGGAAGCCTGGTGGATTCATGACACGCTGGCCCTGATGGAGCAGCTCGGCGTGATGCCACCGACGCGCGAAGATTACACGTGGGGCGCGCCGTTGGAAGTAACCGGAGATCCAGGTGACCCGGAGACGAACAAGGCCATCGTCCAGCGTATGATTGATGAAGTCATGAACCAGCAGAATATGGCCGTCGTCGACGAGCTTTTCGCCGCCGACTACGTCATGCACGATCCCGCCTGGCCCATGGAAGTGAAGGGCCCCGATGGCTTCAAACAATGGACTGGTATGATGCTTGATCCCTATTTTTCAGATAGTCTTATCACTGCGAATATGATTGCCGAAGGGGACACAGTGGCAGTCCACTGGACATGGACGGGCACACACACAGGTGAGTTTATGGGCATCCCCCCGACAGGAAGGCAAATAGCGATCACGGGGATCAGCATCCATCGTTTCGCCGACGGCCAGTTCGTGGAAAGCTGGGTCAGTTACGACATGCTGGGCATGATGCAACAACTCACAGCAGAGGAATGGTCCCCCGAAGGAGTCTGGATTTCGACCGTACCGACCCCATTGGGTAACATGATCATCAAGAGTACCTGGATGGCGCAGGACGACGCGAAGACACGGTTCACGGGAGAATTTGAGCAGTTCAATACCTATCCCGTGCTGATTGACGTTTACCCGGATTCAGAAAAGATCAAGTATGGCGGCGGGCTGATGGTGAAGATTGGACTGAACAAATACGAGGCGACATTCCTCCAGTATTTCACGAAGACCAGCGGGCCCAGCCTGGAGGAAATCGTCGGCATCGGGATCGTAACCGGCACCTTCGAACTCGTGGGCACGGATCTGGCTCAGGGCCAGGGCGCGGGGGCCTACTATATGGCGGCACAGGATGCCGACCAGGATGGCTTCCCGGACGAAGGTCAGGAACCGGTAGTCTGCGTGCCCTGGGGATGGACCGCGAAACGTCTGACGATAATGCCGGGCTGCGTACCGACTCCAATACCCGAGTAACCAGCACGGGATTTTCGGTAAGATAAAGCTGATCCGGTAGATGTGCGTAAAGTGTATGGCATGAGAACATTGGCAAATTTGAAAGGCTAATAAGATGAAAAAGACAATTTTACTTGTATTGGTTTTGGCATTGGGCCTGGCTGTGGAGGTTGCGAAAGCGGATTTCACGTTCGGCGAATCCGTGAATCTGGGCCCACCGTTCAACTCTCCTTCGCGCGAGGTGAGTTTTTTCATGTCGGCCGATGGTCTGGAAATGTATATCTCCTCGGAACGCTCCGAAGGACTTGGTTATATCGATATGTGGCGCAGTACGCGCGAAAACGCCGACAATCCGTGGGGGCCGCTTGTCAACGTTCAGGAAATCAACAGTCGTTACAATGAGGCATTTCCATGTTTGTCAGCGGACGGCCTGACCCTCTACTTCAGCGACTGGTACGGCGGCTGGAATGCCGCCAGTGATCGTCCTGGTGGTGTAGGCAGTCGCGACCTCTGGATGTGTACGCGGCTAAGCGCCGACGATCCCTGGGGGCCGCCTGTTAACATGGGCACTCCGTTCAACAGTGGGAGTCCTGACATATCTCCAACCATCTCACATGATGGGCTGACATTCATCTTCGCCTCCAAACGCTCCGGCGGCCTTGGCGACTACGATCTATGGATGTCCACGCGGCCGGACGCAGAAAGCGACTGGGCTGCGCCAGTCAATATGGGGCCGGCAGTCAACAGCTCGGCCTATGACGGCGATGGATGTCTCTCAACTGATGGATTGGCCCTGTTCTTCTGTTCCAACCGCCCCGGCGGCATGGGTTCGTATGACATGTGGCCGACTACCCGACGGAGCCAAGCTGCCGCTTGGAGTCCGCCTGTCAATCTCGGACCGGTGATCAACGCCAGCGGCATCGAAGGTAATCCGAGTCTCTCCCCCGATCAAAAAACGCTTTACTTCGTCTAAGGCCGACCCGGCGGGATCGGGGGCTGGGACATGTATGAAGTCCCCATTGTGCCGATCCTCGATTTCAACGGCGACGGAATTGTGGATGTGAAAGACATTGTGATCATAACTGAGCACTGGGGCGAAGACTACCCTTTGTGTGACATTGGCCCGATGCCCTGGGGCGACGGCATCGTTGACGTTCAGGATTTGGTGGTCCTTACGGAGTACATAGAACCAATAGACCAAACGCTGATAGCACACTGGACATTGGACGAAACTGAAGGCGATATCGCTCAAGACAGTGCCGGTGACAACGATGCTTTTGTCATTGGCAACCCGGTTTGGCTGCCAAGTGGCGGGCAAGTGGACGGTGCACTTATGTTGGATGGCCTGGATGACAGTCTTGTAACCGGTCCTATCCCTAATCTTGTAGAAAGACCGTTCAGTGTCTTTGCCTGGATTATAGGTGGTGCTCCAGGACAAGTCATCATATCTCAGTCAGGTGGCGCGAATTGGTTTCTGGCAGATCCAACCGAAGGTAACCTGATGACGGAGCTTAAAAGTCCCGGTCGGTCTGCAGGACCATTGCAGTCACAAACAAACATCACAGATGGCTATTGGCACCGGATAGGTCTCGTGTGGGATGGTTTGTACAGAACGCTTTATGTTGATGATATCGTCGTGGCTCAAGACACGCAGACTAATTTGGAAGCCTCAGAAAACGGTCTGTACATTGGCACCGGCAAGGCTATGGAAGCCGGAACCTACTTCTCCGGCCTGATTGACGATGTTCGTATCTACAACCGAGTAGTGATTCCATAAAAATCGAAACACTGATGTAAAAAAAACGGGCAAGATGATTAAAGAGCTGGTAGATTGAAAGAATTACCAGCTCTTTTTCTTCAAAAACGAACTACATGATCGATAGATTTCTTCTCACCGTTTACTTAATCCGATGGTAAAAAAACGTGCTTTTTCTTGCTGAAATCCAACATAGGTGAATAACCGAGGTTCTTATTTCTGTACTGTCTGGCTTTCCATCTTCTTTGCCCTCTTCCTATTCCTCATCATCGACCTAAACCATTGGCGCCTGAACCATTTATCAGTTATTGTTCGTTTTCTACCCTGAACAACAACGAGCTTCACCTCATCGACAGCCTTCTCAATCCCGTCTCGCCACTTATGCCGCAGTAGCATAGCAAGCTGAGCATCTCTGCCAATTTCTGATTGTTTTTCAACCATCGATACCACCGCTTAAGAGCGACTCTTCAAAGACTGAGAACATCCACTGCTCATTGAAATTGTGGATGCAACTTTGCTGGTACGACCTCCGGGGTGTTGCCCCGACGAACAGATGCGTAATCCGCTTTAAAGCCCTGAAAAGGCCGATCTGCCCATCACTATCGGCCCACCCAAGCGCACTTCAGGCATGCCCAAAAGGAGTAATCTTCTCATCTGCGCAGCAAAAAACGAGTCATAAGTGACCATCTTTGAAGGATTTAGCGAAATAGCGGGGGCAGGATTCGAACCTGCGACCTCCGGGTTATGGGCCCGACGAGCTACCAGACTGCTCTACCCCGCGATCATTAACATATATATACTGCAAAAAAGATTTTATTCAAGAAGAACAAAAACAAATTACAAATATTTTCGAATCTTCTCGGCTATCACTTCGATTTTTCCCTGCTCATACTCGTAAGCCGGCCATTGGCTGAAGAGGCCGTCGCCGGTATTGCGACCAATTATATGAAAATGCAGATGCTCAATAAGCTGGCCGGCAACCCTCCCATTATTGCACAACACATTATAGCCGTCGGAATTCATCGCAGCAGTTACAGCTCCGGCGATTTTGCCCAGCCGTGAAACAACCCGGCCTAAAAACTCAGACGGACAGTCGTGTAACTTTTCAAAGTGCTGCTTCGGTATCACCAAAGTATGGCCATCACTTATGGGGCCAATGTCTAAAAAAGCGAGGACAACTTCGTCTTCGTAAATCTTCGTAACCGGAATCTGCCCGGCTACCATTTTACAAAAGAGGCAATCATCCGTGCTCATTCTATCGTATCTCGTATTGTGTATCTCGTATTGCGTTTAGTGCAGCGTTTTGTTTTTGCTTTTATACTTCTCGCTATTTTCTATCCGCCACATACCATCTGCTATTATTGGTCGGACTGGTCTGTCTGGTCGCCGGTTTCTGTACTCTCCTGGGCTTCGTCAATCTCTTTAACTTCTACAGTTTCTTTTGCCTTTTTGCGTGAGCTCTTTTTGGTAGTTGTTTTGCCATGTTTTTTTAAGCTCTCGTCGGCGCCTATGAGCTGCAGCAAAACAAGCTGGCCGTTATCACCCAACCTTCTCAAAGACAGCCGAATAATCCTCGTATAACCGCCAGGCCTGTCAAGGTATCTGGGACCAAGTTCGCTGAACAACTTTCCAATTACCGTGCCGGTTTTAACTGCCTGGCCGTCCTCGTAATCTATGATGTTACGATTTCCAAGCAGGGCAATGGCCCGGCGTCTGGCCGACAACGTGCCTTTCTTGGCTAATGTAATCAACTTCTCGGCAAAGGGCTTTACCTCTTTAGCCTTTTCTATTGTGGTCGAAACCGTCTCGTGCTGGATTAGCGAAGCGACCAAATTTCGTCGCATTGCCAGACGATGCTCCTTTGTTCGATTTAACTGACGTCCTGCTACTCTATGACGCATATTTCAAATTCCTCTTAATCCGGCGATACTGCCCGCAAATGTTATCAAACTAAACTATCAAAATTAACTATCGATATCGGTCATTCCTAAAGACAAGCCAATGTCGGCGAGTTTCCTCCTGATTTCCCGCAGAGAAGTCTTACCGAAGCTGCGAATCTTCAGCAAATCAACCTCTGTCATCTTCACCAAATCGCCGACTGTTTCGGTTTTGACTGATTCAAGACAGTTGCCTGCTCTTACTGAGAGCTCCAGTTCCTGTATCGGCATTCTGAGTTTATGTGCCATTTCCTCGTCCACCGCTTGTTCCTGGGGCTCTGCCTCAATAATCTCAGAAGCAGCGACGGTCTGTTCTCCAAGCTCGAAGTACTGCACGAACGGATTTACGTGCTTACGCAAAATTTTAGCAGCCTCCACAAGTGCCATTTCAGGCGTGATTGTTCCGTTGGTCCAAATTTCCAGAATCAGCCTGTCATAATTAGTTCGCTGGCCCACACGGGTGTTCTCGGTTGTATAGCGTACTCGTGTAACTGGTGAATATACGGCGTCGAGAATTATTCTTCCGATTTCCTGATCGAACCTGTCAGTAGCAGCGATACGTTCGGAAGCCGGCACATAACCACGACCGCTCTCAACTACCATTTCCATTTCAAACTTTACTTTTTCCGTCAAAGTGACCAACACCATATCTTTGTTTATCACTTCAATGGCCGGGTCAGCAACTATATCAGCGGCCGTTATAACGCCAGCTTTATTTGCCGAAACAGTCATCGTCTTTGGCCCCTGGCCTTGGAGGCGAATGACAAGACTCTTAACATTCAAAACAATATCGGTAACATCCTCCATCACACCTTTTACCGAGCTGAATTCATGGCTGACACCCTCTATTTTGATCGACGTTACGGCACTACCCTCCAAAGAGGAAAGCAATATACGTCTGAGACTATTCCCAATAGTGGTGCCGAATCCCCTTTCGAAAGGCTCAATAAAGAATCGGCTATACTTATCGCTCGATACCATCGTGTCTCGTTCAACACGAGTCGGCAATTCCAAACCACGCCATGTAACTCGCATACAGGTCTCCTATGTAAATCTTGAGTTTTGAATTTTTACCCCTGCTTGCTGCCAGCAGGAGTCAAAACTCGACACCAAAAAATAAAACTGTTTCCCAGCTATCTCGAGCAGAATTCCACAACCAACTGTTCTTCAACGGGAATCTGGACATCATCCCGAGCGGGCATTGCGACAATAGTAGCTTCGGGTTTTTCCCGGGCCAGTTGCAGCCAGCTCTGTGTGGTAAAATTCGGGTTGCTTTCCAGCTGCTCCTTCACTTTTTTGACGCTTTTTTCGGAACCTTTGATTGTTATCTTGTCACCGATTTTCGTAGTATAATCGCTGACATCCACCTTGCGTCCGTTTACATAAATATGGCCGTGAGCAACCATCTGCCTTGCAGCCTTGCGCGACGGTGCAAAATTTAACTTATAGACCACATTATCCAAACGTCTTTCCAGCAATTGAAGCAGAGTCTCGCCTGTATTGCCCCTTATCCGCTCGGCTTCGTGAAAATACCTCATAAACTGCTGCTCGAAAAGTCCATAATATCTTTTGACCTTTTGCTTTTCGCGAAGCCGAACACCGTATTCACTCGCTCTGCCTCGGCGCCAACCGTGCATCCCGGGTGCCAAATTTCGCTGTTTCTTTTCGACAGGACACTTAGCCGTCTCACATCTGATGCCCTTGAGCATAAGTTTCATTCCTTCACGACGGCAGTGTTTACAAGATGAATCCAGATAACGTCCCATTCTTTTTTATTTATCTCCAAAAGCCAAAAACTATAATTCAAAACTAAAATTCGAATATCGAAATCCGAAACAGGATAAGTTAATTAGTTAATTAGTGGTGGTTAATTGGCCAGTTGAATACTCACCACTCACTACTCACCACTCACCAGTTACCAAGTTATCATCTTGTGCTTCGGATTTTATTTTTTATACTCTCCTTCGCTTCGGCGGCCTGCAGCCGTTGTGCGGAAGTGGGGTAACGTCCTCTATCGAAGCGATACGCAATCCCGCTTGCTGCAGGGCTGAGATGGCGGATTCACGACCTGAACCAGGCCCCTTAACCCTGATTTCGACTTCGCGCACACCATTACGCATAGCGGCACCGGCGCAACGTTGTGCAGCCTTTTGTGCCGCAAAAGGCGTACTTTTGCGAGAGCCTTTAAAGCCTACACAACCGGATGAACCCGAGCAAACCGTATTACCATCCAAATCCGTAATCGTAATCAACGTATTGTTGAATGTCGCCTTTATGTGCACAATAGCCCGGACGACATTTTTCCTTGCTCTTCGCTTTGTCTTTTTTGCCATTATTTGGAAAAATCCTCTAATTAGCGTATAACGTATATGTTATTTTCTCTTAGCGTTTTTCTTTTACACCCTTCTTGCCCGCGACTGTTTTTCTTGGGCCTTTACGGGTGCGCGCATTACTTTGGGTGCACTGGCCACGAACGGGTAAACCCCTTCTGTGGCGAACGCCTCTGTAACAACTTATATCGCGCAAGCGGGCTATATTTTGTGCAACCTGCCTGCGAAGCTGACCTTCCACGATGTAATTACGGTCGATAATCTGCGTTATGCGGCTAAGCTCGTCTTCACTGAGCTTGCCGGCCTTTGTACTTCTTTCGATACCAGATTCTTTCAAAATCTGTTCAGAGGTATATTTACCTATACCGACAATATAAGTCAGCGAAATCCATATAGATTTGTCATTGGGAATATCAACACCAACTATACGTGGCATATCAGCTCCTTTTCGTATCCAGTTATTCGTTAATTACCACTGGCCACTCACTAATTAGTTAATTAGCTAATTGGTTAATTAAACTTGGCTTACTTTCTACTCACCACTCACCAATTAACCACTCACCACTGACGACAAGGTCAACCCTGCCGTTGTTTATGCCGCGGGTTCGTACAAATCACCCGCACAACGCCTTTACGGCGAATAATCTTGCAATTCTCACATATACGCTTTACAGAACTTCTAACTTTCATTTTACATACCTACTTTTTCGGCTGTAGTCTGCGACTAATGCCTGAGAACTATTCGGCCTCTGTTTAAATCATACGGCGACATTTCAACCAGGACCGTATCGCCAGGCAAAATCCGAATATAATGCATCCGCATTTTGCCCGAAACATGCGCTAAAACCTTGTGGCCGTTCTCCAATTCCACTTTAAACATCGCATTCGGCAAAGCTTCGGTCACTTTGGCTTGCAATCTTATTGTGTCCTTCTTTGCCATTTTTCCTGTTTCGTATTTCTTTATTTTGTGGCTCGTAACTCGTCATTCATTCGAGATACTACTCACGTTTTTTCTAAAGTCAAAACCTCACAACCGTTTTCCACTATTGCAATTGTATGTTCAAAATGAGCCGAGCATTTCTTGTCTTTTGTTACCACCGTCCATCCGTTCCTCAGTGTTCGCACGGCACTGGAGCCGGCGTTTATCATCGGCTCAACAGCTAAAACCATTCCTTCGGCCAAAATAATATCATTGGTTAACAAGTCATCATTGACAAAGTTGGGCACTCTCGGCTCTTCATGCATTTTCCTGCCAATACCGTGCCCGACAAAATCTCTTACCACCGAAAACCCGGCGGTCTCAGCATATTGCTGCATCTCGGCTGCTACCTGACTCCATTTAACACCCGGAGCAGATTTTGCTATTGCCATATCAAGAATATGTTCTGTTACGTCCATCAGCCTGCGTCTATCTTCTGAAATCCGCCCGATGGCAATCGTAACTGCTGCATCTGCACAATAGCAGTCAAGTCTAACGCCGAAATCAATGCTGAGGACATCGCCGAGCTCAAGCTTTGTATTCTCCGAAGGAATCCCGTGAACGACCTGCTCATTCATCGAGGCGCAAATTGCACCCGGAAACGGAATTTTGGAAGTCGGGGTACGGACACCCTTGAACAAAGCTTGTGCTCCGGCATCAGCAGTCATTTGCACAGCTACGTCGTCTAACTGCCCCGTAGTTACTCCCGGCTCTGCAATCTCTTTCAATTTTAAAAGAACATCTGCTACAACAGCACCTGCTTTACGCATTAAATCAATTTCTCTTCGGCTGCGAAGCGTTATAGCCATTTATTTTCGTATCTCGTCTCGTATTTCGATACACAATCAGCGCTTCACGCTTTGACCAGGGCGTCCAGCCTCTCAAATATCAAAGCACTTATCTCGTCGGGGCTTCCGTCAGCATCGAAGTCATAAACAGTGTTGTTGTTTCTATAGTAATCCACCAGCGGTTCTGTCTGCTGATGGTATGTTTTAAGACGGTTAGCCACCACCTCGGGGCTGTCATCAGGCCGTTGAACAAGCTCGACGCCATCGTTATCGCATAGACCTTCCACTTTCGGCTTCAAGTGTTCAATATGGTAAACCGCCCCACACTTAGGACAGCTTCTTCTTCCGGTCATTCGCTTTGCTACTACGTCATCATCTATCTGGAGGTTCAAAACAACGTCTATTTTCATTTCGTTACCGGCCAATGACTCAGCAAGCTCAACTGCCTGGTTGGCGGTTCTTGGAAAACCATCCAGTAAGAAACCGGTGGCAGGGGCCTTTCTTATCGCTTCGGTCATCATCTCAATTATTATTTCATCCGGCACAAGAGCACCTGAATCCATATAACTCTGCGCCTTTTTCCCTAATTCGGTGCCTGCGGCCCGTTCCTGTCGTAAGATATCACCGCTGGATAAATGGAGCAAACCATACTGGGCAACGATATTCTTACACTGTGTTCCTTTGCCTGCGCCCGGTGCGCCCAACAAGACTATTCTCATCCGTAAGCTCCCTTTATCCTTCCGGCTCCACTGAAACCCTCGTAGCTGCGCATCAAAAGGTTGGCTTCAATCTTCTGAACCAGGTCCAGCGAGACACTGACAACTATCAACAAGCCCGTGCCGCCTAAGAACGTTGCTACACGCCAATCAATTCCTAATGATATTGAAATCACTGTCGGCACAATTGCAATTATGGCTAAAAATGATGCCCCAAAATAAGTGATTCTGGTCATTACCGTTTCCAAATAGTCAGCGGTCCTTCGTCCCGGGCGAAGGCCGGGGATGAAGCTTCCGGAATCCCGCAGGTTCTTGGCCATCTCCTTAGGCTGAAACTGCACCGTTACCCAAAAATATGCGAACAAAAATATCAACAGCATATACAGGACATTATAAGTATAAGCACTGTGGCCCAGGGCATCTCTAAGTGTTAGAAGAATTGTCGAATTATTTAACGCCGGGATCCTTGTCAACTGTTCAATTATGATTGGCGGGAACATCATAAAACTCGATGCGAAGATTATCGGCATCACTCCCCCATGATTGACGCGGAGCGGTAAATAATGTCTCTGGCCGCCATACATTCGCCTCCCTCGCATCTGTTTTGCCTGCTGAATCGGTATTCGACGCTGGCCCTGAGTTATTAATATCGCACCGGCAACAACGAATACGAACGCCGCTATCAGGAACAATATCTTTGCCGGCCCGACAGAGCCGGTCGCTGCGCCGACTCTTAAGTCAACATTCTGCCAAAGCGTCCGGATTGCCCAGGGCATTCTGGAGACAATGCCGGCCATAATTATCAAACTAATACCGTTGCCTATGCCGTATTCATCTATCTGCTCGCCGAGCCACATCAAAAAGATGGTGCCGGCCGTCATGCCAACCATACCCATTATCATGGCCTGACGGTACATACCCGCATAGGTCAATCCCTGTCCCCCCAACAACTTCATAAACATTATCGACTGGACAACGCATATCAGCACAGTCAGGTAGCGCGTGTACTCCTGTATCTTTTTGTGGCCGGTTTGTCCCTCCTGGCGCAGCTTCTTCAAAGATGGAACGACTTCACCCAATAGCATAAGAATAATCGACGAAGTAATATAAGGCATAATTCCCAGGCCGAACAAGCTGCTTTGTTGCAGCGTCCCCCCCGTGAACATCTGCATGTATTCAGCAGCTCTACCCAGGGGACTATCAGTGTCTCTTGATCTGGTGATCTCAGCTATCTTCGACTGGTCAAAGCCGGGAACAGGGATATGGAAACCAACTCTGTATATTATCAGCAGCGCCAGCGTAAAAAGAATCTTATTGCGCAGGTCCGGGATTCTGAATATGTTAATTACCGTTCCAAGCATTATTTCTTATCCAGTATTCTGTACCCGCCTCCGGGAAGCGGATATGTCAGTTTCATATTTCCTTCCGCATAATAGAATATGCGGACAACTATCAAATCACTTTTGCTGCACCGCCGGAAGCCACAATCTTCTGCTCTGCTGTTTTGCTGAATTTGTGAGCTGTTATCTGCAGTTTTTTTGTCAGGTCTCCCTTGCCGAGAATCTTGATTTTGCTTTTGGCGCTGCCAATCAGTCCGGCGTCGGATAATTGCTCTATACCCACATCTGCACCGTCCACAAATCTTTCCAATTGCGAGACATTTACGATTTCGCAGCGTATTGCGAATTTATAATTACTAAAACCGCGTTTAGGCAGCCGCCGAAATAAAGGCATCTGACCGCCTTCATGGAGCGTAACGGAAGTTGAGCCGGCCCTGCTGCCGGCACCTTTGTGGCCTCGCCCACAGGTCTTACCGTGACCGGTGCCCGTGCCCCTGCCAACACGGCGACGATGCTTGTGTTTACCCGCAACAGAAGTTATTTCATGATTCAACATTCAAATTACCCAATTGTTAATCAACAATCATTAAGCGTTAATTGACACACCACGAAGAGATTCAATCGTTTCTTTGCTGCGCAATTTCAACAATCCGTCCAGCGTAGCTTTGACCACGTTTTTAGCAGAAGTACTTCCGTAAACTTTTGTAAGAACATCCTGCACGCCGGCATATTCGAGCACTGCTCGAGCGCTCGAACCGGCCATAACTCCGGTGCCGGGACTTGCCGGAACCAGCGCTATCTTTGTAGCTCTGTATTCGCCGTTTACTGCGTGTGGAATCGTGCGGTCAACCAAAGCTATCTTGTGCAAAGACTTCTTGGCATCTTTTATACCTTTCTCGACCGCCTGCGGGACCTCATTAGCTTTGCCATAACCGACACCAACCGTGCCCGCCCGGTCACCAATCACAACCAATGCGGCAAAGCTGAAACGCCGACCTCCTTTGACCACTTTGGAACAGCGAAATACCTTTACGACCGTATCTTCCAACGGCTTTTCTTCCTGGTCCGAGAGTTTAACGGGTTCTAATGCCAATTTTTTCTCCAAACAATCTCGTATTTATTATCATGTTTGTTAAAAGGCCAGCCCGGCTTTTCTTGCCGCTTCAGCAAGAGCCCTGACTCTGCCATGAAACCTGCACCGATTTCTATCAAAGCAAACACACTTTATGCCGACACCAAGAGCTTGTTTTGCGACCGCTTCACCTACGATTTCAGCGGCTTTTTTATTGCCGGCATGGGGCAATTGGTCACGTAGCCCTTTTGTCCTTGTACTTGCCGATGCAAGTGTCGCTCCTGCGACATCATCTATAATCTGGGCGTAAATATGCCTGTTCGAGCGAAATACCGACAACCGAGGTCTGTCCGGTATTCCAAAGACCTTTTTCCGCACGTGATACTTACGCCTCAGTGCCGCTTTTTTTAACATCTCAGTTTTCATAAGAACCAAATCTCTACTATGCCGTTCCCGAAGCAAATGCTTTGCCGGCCTTGCGCCGCACATGTTCGTCGGCATAACGGATACCCTTTCCTTTATAGGGTTCAGGCGGCCTTATTTTCCGTATATCTGCAGCCAACTGTCCCAGCAGACATTTGTCTACTCCGGAAAGCGTGAACCTTGCCGGTACATCATTGCCCCTGGTAGCACCGACTTCAATATTCACCTTTATACCCTTCGGCACTACTCGCTCTACTGTATGGCAAAAACCAACCTGAAAAACCAGCTTTTCGCCCTGCTCTTTGACATTATAGCCGGTGCCGTATATTTCCATCTTCTTTTCAAAACCTTTGCTGATACCGGTGACCATATTTGCAATTAAGGCACGCATTGTGCCGTGTAGCTGCCTGTTCTGACGGTCCTGGGGACGGTTATTATCCACCAATATTTTCCCTTCGGCATCGTCAATTTTTACCTTTATCCGCGGATGACAGTCCATCTGGAGCTCGCCGAGGGGGCCCGAGACCTTGATACACCGGCCTTTCTGCTCAACCTTTACGCCTCCAGGAATATCAATAGGTTTTTTTCCAATACGACTCATCAGCTTACCGTACAAAGTATCTCGCCGCCAACTTTCGCCTCGCGGCAGCTTTTATCACTCATTACACCTTTACTTGTCGAAATGATTGCTATACCCATACCGGCTAAAACACGCGGCAATTTATCAACAGATGAATAAACTCTGCGACCGGGTTTGCTTGTTCTTGTTATTTCGTTAATAATGGAACAGCCGACCTGGTCATACTTTAACATAATCCTCAGTATTCCCTGCTTGCCATCGTCAATTCGGTCGAAATCCTCGATGTAACCTTCCTTTTTCAAAACAGCAGCTATGCCTTCACAAATATTAGAAGCCTTGATATTGACCTGGTTTCTGTTTATTCGCATAGCATTGCGAATTCTCGTCAGCATATCAGCTATTGGGTCACTTAAACTCATAATTTCGTGCCTCGTGTTTTCGGGCCTTCTCGTGAAAAACTCACGATTTACCAGCTGGCTTTTCTTACTCCCGGTATTTTTCCTTCGTTAGCTAATGTTCTAAAACAAATCCGGCAAATTTTGAACTTGCGATATACTGCTTTGGATCTGCCGCAAAGCTGGCAACGCGTATATTGTCTGACGCGAAATTTCTGTTTCTGTTCTGCCTTGTTTTCCAGTGCTTTAGTTGACATCTACACGCTCCAATTTCTCGTATCTGTCTGCAAGCTCTATTCTTCCTGCTCGGCCGCTACTAAACCTTTGAACGGCATACCAAAGAGCTGAAGCAATTTTCTCGCTTCTTCGTTGGTCTGTGCCGTTGTTACAAAAGTTACGTTCATACCCTGCTGAAATTCTATCTTCGCCGGGTTGATTTCCGGAAAAACGCTCTGCTCTGCCAGGCCCATTGAGTAATTTCCTCTGCCGTCAAAACTTTTTGGGTCAAGGCCTCGAAAGTCTCTTACCCGCGGAATTGCAAGACTAATGAGCCTGTCCATAAATTCGTACATTCTCACGCCCCGAACCGTAACCTTCAAACCCGTTTCCGTACCTTCACGAACCTTGAAATTCGAGACACTCTTTTTAGCTTTACAGGCCACAGGCATTTGGCCTGTAATCATCATCAAATCCTTTTTGGCTGATTCCAGAAATTTCTTGTCCTGCGTCGCTCTGCCTACACCCATAGAGATAATGACCTTTTCCATCCGCGGCACAGCCATAGGGTTTTTGTAGCTGAACTCCTTAGTCAGCTCCGGAATTATCTTTGACTTATATAAATCTTTTAAACGTGCCATATTGTATCTCAAAAACCGGCTAACCGGCTAAAAATAGTCACCAATAATCAATTCACTATTTTGTCTTTCTAACAACGCCGATTTCGGTGCCATCGGCGGCAAGGCGTTTTTTACTACCATCCTCGTTCGCCTGATAACGAACTCTGCTGCCTCTCGAACTTTTCGGGTTCACCGGTAAAACATTACTTATATGTATCGGCTGTTCAATATTGATTCGGCCTCCCTGCGGATTTTTGCGCGAAGGACGAACATGCTTCTTTGCTATGTTATGACCCTGAACCACTACACGATGCTTCTCTGGTATAACACGAAGTATCCTGCCGGTAGCGCCTTTGTGGTCACCAGCTATTATTTCTACCATATCACCTTTTTTTATATGCAAAGCCATTTCTAAATTTCCGACTTTCTATTTTCAAATTTCAACCATCAACCGCAGCTCGACAAATCTCAATAATTCAGACCACCTCGCTTGCTAACGAGATAATTTTCATATAGTTTTTTTCGCGAAGCTCGCGAGCCACCGCGCCAAAAATCCTGGTTCCTATCGGATTACCATCTCCATCAATCATCACGGCGGCATTACTATCGAACCTTACATAACTGCCATCAGTGCGTTTTATAGGGTTCTTGGTACGGATAATAACACACTTATGCACTTTCTTATCATCCAACTGGCAGTTTGGCAGCGATTTTTTTATCGCAACACAGACAACATCCCCCACACCGGCTACTGGCCGAGTAAACTTACCCCGGGAGCCGCCTCTACCAAGAACCTTAATGCATAATGCCGACTTGACACCCGAATTGTCGGCTATATCCAACATTGTTTCCTGCTGAATCATTATCCGTTATCTCAACTCAAACTTCAACTGCTCTTTGGACAACCCTGACAAGACGCCAACTTTTGGTTTTGCTGCGAGGCCTGCACTCTGTAATTTCAACGAGGTCGCCAACACCGCTCTGATTGTGCTCGTCGTGAACACCTATTTTCGTCCTGCGCTTGATGTATTTGCCGTACTTTGGATGTTTGACCTTGAAGTCAATCGTAACCTTGACGCTTTTGTCGCCACTGTTGCTTACCACTACACCCGTTAAAGTTTTTAATTTTCGTTCCTGCATCTTTGTTTTCCAACGCATCAATCATCTGCGGACAAAACGTTACCTGCTTTCCCGCATTATCGTTTTAATCCTTGCAATATCACGCCTGACGTTAATTACGGCCTTGGAATTCTCAAGCTTTTCCGTAACCGCCTGTGAGCGCAAATCAAACAAATGCCTCTTAATCTCTTCCAGTTTGCCCTCAAGCTCATCCTGGCTCATCTCTCTGTAATGTTGCGCTTTCATCTGAAGTTTGCCTCTTACAATGAATGTCTTCGCTTAATGAACCTGCACCGAATCGGCATCTTATGAGCTACCCTGACCAGTGCCTGCTTTGCCACATCTTCAGCTACTCCGCCGATCTCAAAGCAAACCTGTCCGGGCCTGACTCTCGCGACCCAAAATTCCGGCTCGCCTTTACCTTTGCCCATTCGCGTTTCCAGCGGCTTGGAACTTACCGGCTTATGCGGAAATATCCTGATATAGACCTTACCTTCGCGATGCAAAAAGTGAGTCGCTGCAACTCGGCCGGCTTCAATGTTCCTCGCGGTTACCCAGCTCGTCTCCAAAGCCTGTAAGCCATATTCTCCAAACGCCACATAATTGCTTCTCGAGGCATTGCCCTTCATTGTGCCGCGTTGGCTTTTACGAAACTTAACTCTTTTCGGCATCATTGCCATTTTTTCAAACCTTTGTAAAATACGTACCTAAAAAAAGCACTTTCTTTTAAGGAAAGGCCTATTTTTCAACTTGCATCTGTACCGCTTGACTAACCCTTCTCAGGCTCCGCCGGTGGTACTGCCACATTAGCTTCAGTGGCGCTTTTACTACCTTCTTGTACCGGTACATTTTTAGCTTTAACCCTGCCGCCGTCCCTCATCGCCGGGCTAATCCGCCTTGGCGGGCGCCGACGACGACGTGGCATTTGCGTAATTTCTTCACCGAATTTGCCTTTATAAATCCAGGTTTTAACGCCGATTGCCCCGTATGTTGTCCTCGATGTTGCTACGGCGTAATCTACATTAGCATCCAGCGTATGCAGCGGAATACTGCCAAGCTTCTGCGTTTCCTTCCTGGCCATCTCCGAGCCCGCCAGCCGTCCTGAGCAGATAATCTTAACTCCTTTGGCGCCGGCGTTCATCGCCAACTCGCAATACTGCTTCATCGTACGCCTGAATGAAGCTCGCTTACTTAACTGTTCTGCAATTGACTCAGCCACTAATGTAGCGTCGAGGTCCGGTTCTTTTATCTCGATGACGTTGACACTTATCTTTCGACCCGTCATCTCCTCAAGCTCTTCCCGTAACCTATCGACTTCACCACCCCTTGGGCCGATGACCACGCCGGGCCGAGCGCTGTGCAGTGTTACTTTTACCTCGTTGCGCGTCCGGATTATTTCGGTCTTTGCCACCGCACCTTTGGGCATACGACGGTTAAATTTACTATCGACATACCGACGAATCTTCTGGTCCTCGACAAGAAAATCCCCGTAATTAGCCTTCGGAGCAAACCATGTGCTCTGCCAGCCAAGCGTTATTCCCGTTCTAAAACCTATTGGCGATACTTTTTGACCCATAATCTCATAAAAACCCTAAATCCGAAGCACGAAACTCGAAATTCTCCGCAGGACACCTGGCGGTGGAAACAATATCTAATGACTAAAATTCAAATGAGCAAAACAGTAAGTTTTGAAAATTTGAAAATTTGAAAATTTGTTTCGGATTTCAATATTCGAATTTCGGATTTTATGTTTATCCTTTCCTTTATATTTGCATTACAGTTATATGTATGTGACAAGCTTTTTTGTGAATAGGATGCGCTCTGCCTCTGTCTTTCGGTATCCATCTTTTTGTGCCGATGCGGATTCCTGCATCATCGACGCGGGCCGAGCTAACATATAGATTATCAACGTCAACCTGCTGCTCGTCGGCATTCGCAACGGCGCTTCTTAAAACCTTGTCAATCATCGTTGCTGCACGTTTTCTCGTGAACTTCAGGATGTCCATTGCGTCCTGAACACTTCGACCGGCTATCAACTGCGTAACCAACCGGGCCTTGCGAGCCGACATTGGTGCAAAGCGATAAGACGAACGCCAGTTGGCTATATCATTTACCTCAACAGACAAAGCGCCCGCCAAACGGCGAATATCATCCGCACGCGGTTCGGGTTTGAACAGCCCTTTTTGCCAGTTCTTAATAGCTGCTACAGCTTGCTTCTTATTAAGTTTGGGGCCGGCAAGGTGGTCGGCCAACTGGCTTATATCCACCTGACGGTCCTGGCAAAACTCTTTTAACTTATTAGCACTTAGCATAAAAATCTCAAACTTGGCTTCACGAACAGCGCTTCACGCATATTACTTTATCTTCTTACTCGAATGTCCCTTAAACGTACGTGTGGGCGAAAATTCACCTAACTTATGCCCCACCATATCCTCGGTAACAAACACTTTATGAAACATCTTGCCATTGTGGACCATAAATGTAAAACCCACGAACTCCGGGACTATCGTACATCTTCTTGCCCAGGTCTTTATCGGCTCGCGAGAACCGGAGGCAATTTGCTTGTTGACCTTGCCAAACAGCTTGTCGTCAACGTATGGTCCTTTTTTAAGAGATCTTCCCATTTCTCGTATCTCACATCATGTACGTTTTTCGCACAACTAAATCAAATATTCAACTGCTTTTGCCTTCTACACTCTAATTTGAAAACGTCCACTTTTTCGTCTTCGAATAATCCTCTTGTTACTTGGATTTCGCGGGTTTCTGGTTTTCCCACCTTTTGCCAGCACACCGGTAGGCGAACAGGGATGGCGTCCGCCGTTTGACCTGCCTTCTCCGCCGCCCATTGGGTGAGCAACAGGATTCATCGCTTTTCCCCTTACGTGTGGTCTGCGGCCCATATGCCGCTTTCGCCCGGCTTTGCCAATGCGTACATTCTGGTGGTCGGGGTTACTCACTCGGCCAATTGTTGCCCGGCATTCCATACGAACCGTCCGCATCTCACCGCTCGGCAAAATGATGGTAACCCAGTTACCTTCTTTTGCCACAATTCTTGCGGCGCTGCCGGCGCCTCTGACAAGCTTTCCACCCTGGCCGGCTCGCATCTCGATATTATGAATCTCCATGCCCGCAGGAACGGCCGACAGTGACATCGCATTACCAATCTTAGGCTCACAAGCCAGGCCGCTTTCAACCCGGTCTCCGGTCTTTATACCAAACGGTGCTAATATATACCTCTTTTCCCCGTCGGTGTAGTGCAGCAGAGATATAAAACAATTCCTGTTAGGGTCGTATTCAATCGTTGCTACTTTCGCCGGGACGCCGTCCTTGTTACGCTTGAAATCGATAATACGATAAATTCTTCTTGCACCGCCGCCTCTGAATCGGCTGGTAGTAATACCATAATGGTTTCGACCACCGTTCTTCTTAATCCGTTTGCAAAGCGACTTCTCGGGATTATCGGTAGTCAACTCAGCATAATCGTTGACCGAGCTGTTTCTCCGGCCGGCACTTGTTGGTTTATAAACTCTAATACCCATAATTCGTATCCCGTATTTTAGAATAAATCTATATGAAACTCGGGGTCCAGAAATACAACAGCCTTTTTCCAGCTCGACGTCTCTCCGATCGCTCTGCCTCTGCGGCGTTGTTTGCCTTTACGATTAGCTGTCCTTACCTTTTGGACCTTGACATTGTATATTTTTTCAACAGCATTTTTTATCTGAGTCTTATTGGCCTTCTTATTTACCTCAAAGGAATACGCACTTTTTGCACTCGCAAAGTGCATCCCCTGCTCCGTAATCAAAGGCCGAATTATTATGTTATAATCATCCACACCAATACCCGTTAATTCTCGCTTGCCTTGTCTCTGTTCAAAACAGATAAAAACGCCTCTTTGGTAAACAGCATTTTGCGGTATTTACAGATATCACCGGCGTTCAGTTCGCTAACAGGCATAACAACTACCTTTGGAACATTCTTAGCTGATCTGTAAAGGTTTAAATCTGCTGTGTTAATCGTTACCAGGCAGCTGCGTTCAATTTTTAAGTTATTCAGAATGCCTTTAAACTCTTTGGTTTTTGGTTTTTCAAAATTTAGCCCGTCAACCACGACAACATTGTTACTCAAAAGCTTTGCCAATATCGCCGAGTCTCTGGCTAATCTTCTTTGCTTTTTAGGCATACGTTTGCCGAAATCTCTGAGGCTCTTGGCAAAGGTTACACCGCCGCCGACTCGTTTGCCGGTTCTGATGTTACCAACGCGGGCATTTCCGGTACCCTTTTGCCTGAACAGCTTTCTGCCCGAACCTTCAACCATACTTCTGCCCTTGTTGGCCGCAGTTCCCACACGCTTGTTAGCATGATACATAACTATGGCCTGCTTAAGCAGCGGGTATCTGACTGAGCCACCGAAAACCGCCTCATCAACTTTCAGGCTCTCGACTTCCTGCCCATCTGTGTTGTAAACCGCCAAATCAATCATTTTTCAGGTTTCGTTCTTTCATTACTTACGCCTTTTTAGCACTACGTACAATACAATAACAACCGGCCGGGCCGGGCACAGAACCCTTAACGACCAATAAGTTCTTCTCTTCGTCTATCTCTACCAGCTTATGGTTTTTCGTAGTAACCCGACAATTGCCCAAATGACCTGCCATTTTCTTGCCTCTTTTAGGGCCTGGACCATGTCCGGCGTCACTGGCGAAACTCGATATCGAGCCGGGGGCCCTGTGTTTTCGTTCCGTGCCGTGCGAGGCGGGGAAACCACCAAAGCCGTGCCGCTTCATAACGCCGGCAAAACCTTTGCCCTTGCTCGTCCCCACAACATCAACAAATTTGTCTTCCGCAAAGACCGAAACCGTCACGGAACTTCCAGCTTCGTATGGCTGTTCGGCATCGTCGGCTAATCGCATCTCTTTGATAAATTTCTTCGGGGTCGTGTTGGCTTTCTGAGCATGCCCGATTTGCGGATTCTTCCTCCGCACCGGCTTTATCTCATCGAAACCAAGCTGAACAGCGTTATAGCCGTCGGTCTCAGCTATTTTTACCTGCATAACGACACACGGGCCGGCCTGTATGACCGTAACAGGCACCAATGCACCCGATTCGTCATAAACCTGGGTCATCCCAACTTTTTTGCCTAACAACATCGCCATAACTTCGTTTCTCGTATCGCGTGATTCGCCTCACGAATCAGGCTTTTATCCTCACAAAGACTCCCGCCGGTACGACTAAACGGTTTAACACTTCAACCGTTCGGGCGTTGGCCTCGTGAATATCAATCAGACGTTTATGAGTCCTCAACTCGAACTGCTCACGCGATTTCTTGTCGATGTGCGGACTGCGCAAAACTGTATATCTTTCAACACGTGTGGGCAGAGGCACCGGACCACTTACACGGGCATTGGTCTTTCGAGCATGCTCCACTATTTCCTTCGCGGATGCATCAAGAGCTCTGTGGTCGTAGGACTCCATCTTAATTCTTATTCTTTCAGTTTCAGCAGCCATAACTTTCCTCTACGCTGCCCGCCATCTTCTACCGGCTTTCCTCCGGGCAAGTTTTCCCGGAGTAAAACCAGCAGACAAGACAGCAGCTTTATCTTATTGTCACCCACTTAGAAACTTTACCGTTTCATGCCGTATTATTCGTTGCCAAAGCATTTCTAAGAGGATTCGTTTCCTTTCATGCTTATAAGGCCTTGAAGTATATCAACTTAATAAACCGAAAACAAAATAAAATCCACTTTTAGTCTATAGTTTTTCTGCTATCCGTCACACTTATTGTTTGATTTTTGGCAGGAAAGGCCCCTTAACCGATTATTGATTGCTGACTTGCTGTTTGCGATTTCGTTTTTCAATAATCACTATCAAATTCGCCTTCCTTAAGAGTTCGGGTTCGGACCAACTACGGCCCATCCAAAAACCGTTTATCATCTGTTGGTACACCCCTACAACAGAGTTAAAAACCATTCCTAACCACAGAATTTCGGATATGCCACAGCCCAACTACAACTTACGCAAAGCCATCCCTGGCAATGCTCGCTACGGCTGCAAAACTCAGAATATTATCACATAAATCAAATGCTGTCAACAAATTGTCGGAAAAAAATTGGCTCAAACACAAAAAAATTATATTTTTTTTAAAAAATAATCTGCTTGGCAATCTGCTCCGGGGCCTTCTCATAGCTCAAAGGCTCCATAGTAAAGGTCCCCCTGCCGGCCGTTAAACTTCTTATTTCGCTGGAATAACCAAATAATTCCACCAGCGGAGCTTTAGCATCGATTACCTGCATATTTCCATGAACCCGACAATTCGTAATGAATCCCCTTTTTCCAAGCAAATTACCTTGTACTGCCCCAAAATTAGCCTGGGGCACTACTACCTGAAGCCGCATTACCGGCTCAAGCAGCACCGGTTCTGCCTCTTTGACCGCTTTTTCAACCGCAATTGCGGCTGCCTGCTCAAAAGCCAATCCAGAGGAATCCACAGAATGGAATGAGCCGTCAATTAGCGTAACTTTAACTCCCACAACAGGATAGCTCGCTAATACACCGCTGCTCAAGGCATCTTTGATGCCTCTTTCAACATTAGGGATAAACTCTCTTGGAACCGAATCGGCAGAAACATTACTCTGGAATTCAATTTCGCGGCTCCAATGGCCGCCCTCGGTCAAAAGTGGCTCAACCTGTAAAACAACATGGCCATATTGCCCGTGACCGCCAGTCTGGCGTATGAATTTACCCTCGGCCTGGGCCGTTTTCGTGATAGCCTCCTTGTAAGCGACACGGGGTCTTCCAACCCTGATGTTAACTCCTTTCTCTCTTACCAGCTTGTGCTGCAATACCTCTAAGTGCAATTCCCCCATTCCGCTAATGATTGTTTGGCCGGTCTCCCCGTCTATCTTACATTCAAAAGTCGGGTCTTCACGCTTCAAGTCAGCCAGTGCCTCAGCCAATTTTGCCTTTTCCGCTGCCGTTCTGGGCTCTATCGACATGTTAATAACCGTCTGGGGAAACGTAATGCTTGGCAGGCAAACAGGTCTTTTCGGGTCACAAATCGTATCGCCCGTAAGCGTTTGCTTGAGCCCTACAACTGCCACAATATCGCCGGCACTGGCTGAGTCCAAAATTTTACGCTCGTTGGCGTGCATCTCATATATCCTCGTAATATTCTCACGACGATTGCGATTTGCATCCAAGACCCTGCTGCCGGACTTCAATTTGCCCTGATATATCCTCAGAAAGTTCAAATCGCCGTGCACATCACTGGTAATTTTAAACACCAGCGCCACCATACTCCCATTTGGATCGCACTTAATGGTTATTTTCTTATTTTTATCGGACGGTTTGTGGCCGGTCAGGACAGGTTTATCCAATGGAGAAGGCAGATACGATAGAATGCCGTCAAGCAGCCTTTGCACACCAATATACTTCAAGGCAGAGCCGACAAATACCGGATGAAGCTTGTTGCTCAGGATTCCTGTTCTGATTGCTCTGGTAATTATGTTAACATCGGCCGGCTTATCGTGAACATAGCTGTCCATTAGCTCGTTATCGTATTCGGCTGCAAGTTCAATCATCTGGTGTCTTTGCTGCTGAGCAGTTTGTTTCAACTCCGAGGGAATTTCAGTTTCTTCAAAAGTCGCTCCCATCTTTTCAGCCTTATAGAAAACCGCCTGCATCTTTATCAGGTCTATTATCCCGGCAAAAGAGTTCTCGGCTCCAATGGGAATCTGCATTAAAATCGGATTGGCAAGGAGCTTATCGCGAATACTGTCAACGGTCATCTCAAAATCGGCGCCGACTTTGTCCATCTTATTCACAAAGCAAAGACAGGGCAGATCGTATTTTTGCCCCTGTCTCCAGACGGTTTCACTCTGGGCCTGCACACCTTCGCTGCCGTCAAAAACGGCTACAGCACCATCGAGAACACGCAACGACCTTTCGACCTCGGCAGTAAAGTCAATATGGCCCGGGGTATCGATAAGGTTGATTTCAAAATCCTTCCAGGGACATTTTGTCGCGGCTGAAGTGATAGTAATGCCTCTTTTTTGTTCCTCTTCCATAAAGTCCATAACAGCAGTACCGTCGTGGACCTCCCCCATTTTGTAGGTTTTGCCCGTATAGAAAAGAATGCGCTCCGTTACCGTTGTTTTGCCGGCGTCGATATGAGCCATAATCCCGATATTGCGTAATTTTTCTAAAACACCCGACATTATTCGTATCTCGTCTCTTGTTCAGGTGCAACCCGATGTGGTTGCCCTGGGCAGGCAAATAGGCCTGCCCCTACACGGTAATATGCACGCCGCTATTCGATATAAAAAAACTGCCACGGTTATTTTCATAAACACACCGTGGCAGTTATAAACGACAGATCTTACCAGGCAAAGTGGGCGAAAGCCTTATTTGCTTCTGCCATTCTGTGGATATTCTCCCGCATAGTCATTGCACCGCCGTGTTCGTTATAAGCATCTATCAATTCAGAAGCCAGACGCTCGCACATAGGCTTGCCCTTTTTGCTCCTGGCTGAGGCTAATATCCATCTGAAGGCAAGCGACTGCTGGCGCCTGGCACTTACCTGCATCGGAACCTGATAACTGGCTCCGCCGATACGCTTGCTGCGAACCTCAATCAAAGGCCTCACGTTGTTTATCGCCTTCTCGAATACCTCAAGGGTCTCAACTTCCTTGATATTTTTCCCGATTATATCCATAGCATCATAAAAAACTTGCTGCGCAGTGCTTTTCTTACCGTCCCACATCAAACAGTTCACGAACTTGGAGACCAGCTTGCTGTTATATTTCGCGTCCGGCTTTAATTGTTGACTTGAAGCGGTAAACTTTTTAGCCATTACTTTTTCCTCGTTCAGGATTACAGAGACAAGACTTTAGTCTTGGGTCTGTAGTCTTGGTTCTATTTTGCCTTTTTTGCACCGTATTTACTTCTGCCTTGTTTTCGATTAGCCACGCCGGCACAGTCCAGGACGCCGCGGACGATATGATACCGAACTCCCGGAAGGTCTCTGACCCGCCCACCGCGAATCGTAACCGTGCTGTGTTCCTGAAGATTGTGGTCGATGCCCGGTATGTAAGCTGTAACTTCCTTCCCGTTGGTCAGCCGGACACGGGCGATTTTCCGCAAAGCCGAGTTCGGCTTCTTGGGCGTCTGAGTCCTCACTATCAGGCACACTCCTCTTCTCTGAGGCGAACCGCTAATATCGGATACTCGCTTGTGGCCCTTCGATTTCGCTCGAGGACGTCTTACTAACTGATTTATAGTTGGCATAATTCTTGTCTCGTCTTTCGTATCTCATTTTCGATAATTAATTGATTCCCAAAGCTTCCCTGACGGCGGCCTCGGCCTTGGCCTCGGCTTCTTTGGCCTCCTTGATTTCCTTGGCCTCTTCGAATTCCTTCGGCACCGGTGCTTCCGCAAGGTGCTTGACCTTTATATCCAGATATGGCTTGAAAGCCGTGCCCGCCGGTATCAGGTGGCCGAGTATCACGTTTTCCTTCAATCCGTGAAGCTCATCTACTTTACCAGCCAAGGCCGCCTCAGTCAAGACCTTAGTTGTTTCCTGGAAGCTGGCTGCCGCGATAAAGCTCTCCGACCACAGTGAAGCCTTCGTAATCCCCAAAAGCAGTGTCTTGGCGGTTGCAGGTTTTGGCTTTCTGCCTGTGGCCCCGGTACCGCCAATCAATTCAACCTTTTCATTAATGCTGGCCAATTCCTTCTTGTCCACAATTTGACCAACCTTTAAATCGGCCGCATCTCCAGGGTTGGTAATCTTGACGCTGTTGGTCAATTTTTCATTCTCTTTTCTGAACACAAATTTATCAACGACCTCGCCCGGCAAAAATGGGCTGTCACCCACAGATTCAATTTCGATCTTTCGCATCATTTGAGAACAGATGATTTCAATATGCTTGTCGTTGATATTTACATTTTGTGAACGATAGACATTTTGAATCTCAGTTGTCAAATATCTCTGTAGCGCCTCTTCGCCTTTAATTCGCAGAATATCGTGCGGCACAAGTGGGCCGTCCGTCAGGGCATCACCTGCTTCAGCTAAATCACCGGTGTGAACATTAAGGTGCCTGTCACGCGGGACATGATGCTCTTTTTCCATGCCGGATTCGGAACGAATTATAATCGTCATTTTGCCCTTGCGTTTATCGCTTCGCAGCTCGACCCGGCCGCTAATCTCAGCCATCGCGGCAGGGTCTTTGGGTTTGCGAGCTTCAAATACCTCGGTAACTCTTGGCAAACCTCCTGTGATGTCCTGGGTGCCGCCGGATGCCCTAGGCTGATGAGCAAGCAACTGGCCCGCCTGAACACCCTGACCCTCGTTTACCTCGATCCTGGCACCTGCAGGCAGGTAGTGAACGTCAAGTATCTTACCATCCTTGTCTTCGATAATGATTTGCGGATGCTTATCGCCTTTATGCTCGATTACGATGGGTCTGCCGACCTGCCCTTTTCGCTCCTCCTCAATTCCAATTGTCTCACCTTCAATAATATCAACAAACCGGATAAGCCCGGCCACCTCCGCCAAAATAGGAGTACGATGTGGGTCCCATTTGAATAATAGTTCGCCGGTCTTGACTTTCTGGCCGTCCTTGACCAAAACAATGGCGCCATAAGGCACCTTGAACCTGTCGAGCTCTCTGTCTTTGGCGTCAAGAATAGCTATTTCGCCGTTACGTTTCAGCGCGACTACCACAGTTGTTACCTTTCCACCAATGTCGGACTTGGTGTTAACCGCATTGATATCGCGATACTGAACTTTTCCTGCTTGTGTTGCCTTCTGTTCACGTTCAAGAATAGCCCTTTCAGCGACACCGCCGGTATGGAACGTCCGCAACGTCAACTGTGTACCTGGTTCCCCGATGGACTGTGCCGCGATAATACCAACCGCCGAGCCTTCTTCAACCAATTGTCCGGTACTCAAATCCCAGCCGTAACACTTTGCACAAACTCCAAACGGACTGTCACACGTCAGAGAGCTTCTGATTCTGATAGCATCAAGTCCCAAAGCTTCAATCTTTGCCGCTGCTTCAGGAGTTATGACCTCATTCTCGTGCACAATCATTTCATCTGTAATCGGGTTCCGAATATTGTCTCTTGCGGTTCTTCCAATAATAAGCTGCGAAAGAGGAACATCAACCTGCTCACCCCTGCTGACAATGTTTTTTGTGATTCCCTGCAATGTCTGGCAGTCTCTTTCAAGAACAATAACATTTTGAGCGACATCGATAAGCTTTCTTGTAAGATATCCCGAATTAGCTGTCTTCAGTGCGGTATCTGCCAGCCCCTTACGCGCCCCGTGAGTAGAGCTAAAGTACTCAAGCACTGTCAATCCCTCTCTGAAGTTTGCCTTAATCGGTGTTTCGATAATCTCTCCGCTGGGCTTTGCCATTAGCGCTCTCATTCCCGCAAGCTGCTGAATCTGATCGACGCTTCCTCTTGCACCGGAATCGCTCATGAGATAAATTGGATTGAGGTACGGCAAGCCGTCCTCAGTTGTATCCTCTTTTAGGCCTCTCATCATTTCATTTGTTACTGCAACTCGAGCATTGGTCCAGGCATCAACGACTTGATTATACCTTTCCCCCTCGGTTAAAACGCCGTCATCGTAGTTCTTACGTATTTTGCTGACCTTCTTTTCAGTCTGATTAATAATCTGTGCCTTCTTTTCCGGGATTTTGAGGTCCGTAATACCAAAGCTCAATCCGGCAAGAGTAGCATATTTGAAACCCAGATTCTTTATTCTATCGAGCAGGTCCACCGTCTCGGCAGAACCTGTGAATTTGAAACAGTCACTAATCACCCGGCTCAACGTCTTTTGAGACATCGTCATATTATAAAACGGCATTCCGGCCGGCAGCATATCATTGAATATGCACCTTCCAGCAGTTGTTTCAACTATCGTAGAATCCTCCGGTCCTGAATCTCCAATGACCTTGACATCACCAAGTCGAACTATAATTCTTGTATGCAAATCGATTTTGCCTATTTCCAGGGCCATAATAGCCTCGAAAGTATCTCGGAACAGCTTAAGCTCTTTTTTCTCGGAGGTATCACGAGGTTCTGTATAGGTCAAATAATAATTGCCCATCACCATATCCTGTGATGGTCCGACCATCGGCGAACCATTGGCCGGCGAAAAAATGTTGGAGGTGGTCATCATCAAAATATGCGTCTCAGCCTGGGCTTCGACACTTAACGGCAAATGCACCGCCATCTGGTCGCCGTCAAAGTCAGCATTGAATCCCCTACATGCCAACGGATGCAGCATAATGGCGTTACCTTCGACCAGTACCGGCTCAAAGGCCTGAACGCCCATTCGATGGAGGGTCGGCGCACGGTTGAGCAGGACAGGATGCTGATGAATGACCTCTTCGAGTATGTCCCAGACCTGCTCGTCGCGTCGTTCAATCATTCTCTTGGCACTTTTAATCGTATCGGCCAGGCCACGCTGTTTAAGTTTGCGAATAATGAAAGGCTGATACAGCTCCAGAGCTATTTTCTTCGGCAAACCACATTGATGCAGTTTTAAATCAGGACCTACCACAATTACCGACCGAGCCGAGTAATCCACACGCTTGCCAAGCAGGTTCTCACGGAATCGTCCCTGTTTGCCCTTAATCATATCGGTCAGCGATTTCAGAGGCCTATTATTACTGCCCAGAACAGAACGCCGGCAGCGTCCGTTATCCAGCAGCGAATCCACCGCCTGCTGCAGCATCCGTTTCTCATTGCGGATAATCACCTCGGGTGCGTTCAGATCCATCAGCTTTTTTAAACGGTTGTTGCGATTGATAATTCTCCGGTAAAGGTCATTTAAATCACTGGTAGCAAAATTATCTCTTTCCAGCAGAACCAAAGGCCTCAAATCCGGCGGAATAACAGGGGCCACCTCAAGAACCATCCAATGCGCTTTATTTTTACTGTTCTTGACCTGGTTAATAATCTTAAGCCGTTTCGTGAGGTCTTTTATCTTTTGCTTACTGTTGGTCTTCACTATAGCATCCATGAGCTGGAGGCCGACTTCATCGAGGTTGAGGTTCTCCAGAAGGGCCTTAATGGCTTCGGCACCCATTCCCGCCTTGAACGATTTCCCGTACTTGCTTTCCGCGTCTCTGTATTCTTCCTCGCTGAGCAGTTGGCCGGTTTTCAATGGGCTTTGGCCCGGGTCAGTTACGACATATTCCTGGAAATAGATAATCTTCTCCAGGTCAACGGATTTCATTGCCAAAAGGTTTCCGAGTCGATTTGGTATGGCCTTGAAGAACCATATATGCACAACTGGTGCTGCCAGATTGATATGTCCCATTCGCTTTCTTCGGACCCGACTATGTGTAACTTTGACCCCGCATCGGTCGCAAATTATTCCCTTGAACTTAGTACCTTTGTACTTCCCGCAGGCACACTCCCAGTCGCGTTCGGGCCCGAAGATTCGCTCACAAAACAAACCGTCCTTCTCCGGCCGATATGTACGATAGTTGATGGTCTCAGGCTTTCGTACTTCGCCAAAAGACCAGCTGCGAATATCATTCGGACTGGCCAATGAAATCTTGACCGAACCATAGTCATTAATCCGATCGTAAATACTTCCTATCATTTAAGGCCCCTTACCATTGCCTGCACCTGTGGTTGCCTGCACATGTATTAGCAGGCACAGGTGACACTTGACAATTGTTAATTCACTAATCACTTAAAGTGCGGTGCTTCCAAGCCGTTTCTTTTCAAGCTGAATATTCAACCCTAATCCTCTTAATTCATTACACAATACGTCAAAGGACAGTGGCGTTCCGGCTTCAAGAGAGTTTTGTCCTTTGACCATTGATTCATAGATTTTGGTTCGTCCCTCAACATCATCGCTTTTTACCGTAAGCATTTCCTGCAGCGTATAAGCAGCTCCGTATCCCTCCAGAGCCCAGACTTCCATTTCTCCGAATCTCTGTCCACCGGTTCTGGCCTTACCGCCTAACGGCTGCTGTGTAATCAGGCTATATGGCCCTGTTGCCCGGGCGTGAATCTTGTCATCGACAAGATGATGCAGTTTCATCATATAGATGTATCCGATAGTTCCACACTGGTCGAAAGGCTCACCCGTCCTGCCGTCATACAATTGTGTCTTGAGGTTTTTAGGTACATTAATGAAAAAGTCATCCGCCGGCGGTACTTCTTTTTCCTCTTCGAGCTGTGCTTTTCGTCTGCTCATAAGCTCGTTCGCTTCTTCGGTCAATTCATGGATGTCCTTCTCGTTAGCCCCATCAAATACGGGTGTAATAGCATTAAATCCCAAGACTTTCGCCACCCAGCCGAGATGCGTTTCGAGAATCTGGCCAACATTCATTCGGCTCGGGACCCCGAGAGGATTCAGCAATATATCAAGAGGCGTACCATCCTCGAGAAACGGCATATCCTCCTCGGGCATAATCTTGGCGATGACCCCTTTGTTGCCGTGGCGTCCAGCCATTTTGTCGCCGATTGACAGCGCCCTTTTAATCGCTACGTAAATTTTTACCATTTGCAGCACGCCGCTTGGCAGCTCATCGCCGTGTTTCAAACTCTCAATCCTGCGCTTCTTTTCTTCCTGAATCTCAGTAATCTTGGTCCAGAATCTATCCACGATTTTCTGTACGTCATCACGCTGCGAAGCCGGTTTGACCCACTTGATATTGAAATTTTCTATCTGTTCATAAATGACATCGTCGTCAGCACTGGCACCAACTTTCTGACGTGTGGATGGGTCGATGACATTGACCTCGAACTTATTGTGAATAGCTTCGACCATCTGTCTGAATATCACACATTCTCTGGCCCTCATCTCTTTCTGATATTCTTTTACCTGGACCGCCTGTTCCTTCTTTTGTTCCTCGGTGCCTGCGCCACGTCTGGTAAATCGTTCCGTCCTTATTACCACCCCTTCATATCCGCTGGGCAGTTCAAGTGAGTCATTTTTGACATCTTCGCCGGCCCTGCCGAATATAGCATGCAAAAGTTTTTCTTCGGGCGTCAGTTCCGTCTTGCTCTTCGGCACAACCTTGCCTACTAAGATATCGCCGGGACAGACCCTTGTTCCTTCACAAACTACTCCATATTCATCAAGGTTCCGTAGTGCCCTTTCGCTGACATTGGGAATGTCACGCGTAAATTCCTCCTTACCAAGGCGGGTCTCGCGAACTTCGGCTGTGAATTCATCGATGTGAATGCTCGTAAAGCTATCGCCTTTACACAGTTTCTCGCTGACAATTATTGCGTCCTCAAAGTTATACCCGTCAAAAGATACAAATCCGACTAAGATATTTTTACCAAGAGCCAGCACGCCATTGGCGGTGCCTCCACCGTCTGCTATGATCTGGTCGGCCTTTACCCTGTCACCGAGTTTGACTATGGGCTTTTGATTAAGACAGGTTCTCTCGTTCAAACCAACAAATTTGGAGAGATTATATTCCTCGGTATGGTTAATGACTATCTTGGTTGCGTCCACCTCAGTAACGACCCCGCTTCTTTGGGCACGGAAGACCATGCTTGAGTTTTGCCCGACAACACTTTCCATACCCGTACCGACCAAAGGAGACTCCGTCTTCAGAAGCGGAACCGCTTGTCGCTGCATATTTGAGCCCATCAAAGCTCGGTTTGCATCGTCGTGCTCTAAGAACGGAATAAGTGAAGCTGAAACACCGACAATCTGCTTGGCGGAAACATCTACGTAGTTCACATCCTTGCTGGCCACCTCGGCCAGCTCACCGTTCTTCATAGCAAGGACGCGACCTTCTTGGATTCGACCTGTCTGCGGATCGAAGGTATTCGGGGCACCAATGACCATCTTCATATCCTCATCAGCCCGCAAATACTCGATCTTATCGGTGGCCTTGGCTCTTATGACTTTGCGATATGGCGTAAGCAAAAATCCATATTCGTCAACCGCGGCAAATATTGCCAACGAAGCAATCAATCCGATATTTGTTCCTTCAGGCGTTTCAATTGGACAGATTCTGCCGTAATGGCTGATATGCACATCACGCACTTCAAAGCCGGCCCGCCTTCTGTTCAAACCACCCGGCCCAAGAGCAGACAGACGCCTTTCATGCGTCAACTGGCTCAATGCGTTGGTCTGGTCAACAACCTGGCTCAGCTCACCACGACCAAAGAAATAGTTGATACTGCTTGAGACGCTCTTTGAATTAACCAAATCTGCGATGCGCGGAGGCTCTTCGGGGTCTCTTTTCATACTCATCCGTTCCTGAACGGTCCTGCGCAGCTTAAGCAGCCCTTTTCTGATTTCATCCGCTGCGAGCTCATCGATTGTTCGCAATCTCCTGTTGCCCAGATGGTCGATATCATCAACTTGGCCCTCGTTGTTACGCAAAGCCATTATGTATTTCATCGTGTTGAGGAAATCTTCGGGCCGAAGAGTCATCTCATCCTCACCTATTGTCTGGTTGAACTTCCGATTCAATCTGAACCTGCCGACCTTGCCGAGACGATAACGGTTGGAATCAAAAAATTTCTCCGCAAAAAAAGTTTTTGCTTTTTCTTTATTGGGCGGATTGCCGGGTCGCAATCTTATATAAAACTTGAGCAATGCCTGCTCGTGGCTCTGGATATCATCCTGGCCTAAGGTGTTCAAAATGAGGACATCCCGGACATCGCCGATAACCTCAAACTGGACTTTTGCTTTTTTGGTCTTTTCAGCTTTTGTTTGCTTCTTGGTACCTTTTGCTTTGGGTTGAGCGTGCGCAGCCTGTATCAAAGAGACTTTATCGCTGATTTGAGCACCGGCTTTTACTATGATTTCACCGGACTCTTCATCCACAATCGGCTGCACGGCCCACATAGTGGGCGTCAATTTACTGACCGGCACCTTTTTCGTCGGATAAAACAACCGCAGAATCTGTTCTGTAGTTCCGTATGCCTCGTCCATCGCCCGTAGTAAAATGGTTGCCGGTATCTTGCTGGACTGGTCGATTCTGACGACTAAAATGTCTTTATTCGTAACTCCTATCTCTATCCAGCTTCCCCTCTCCGGAATGACTCTGCCGCCGTGCAGAACTCTGTCACCTTCTTTGCTCTCGATAAGAAAATCAACGCCCGGACTTCGATGCAGTTGGCTTACAATGACTCGCACCGCACCATTGATAATGAACTCCCCCCCGCCTATCATAACCGGTATTTCGCCAAGATACATCACCTGCTCGGCTAAATCCTCACCTTCCTTAGTCCGCAGTCTGCAACATATTTTCAATGGGAAGCCGTATGTCAGCCGTAACTGTCGACACTGAATAGGGGTATAATGCGGCTTTTCCAGCTCGTAGTAGAGATATTCCAGAACCATCTTCTTGTCGTAGCTTTCGATAGGAAACGTCTCGCGGAAAATGGCTTCGAGTCCGCTACACTTTCTTCTCGTTGGTACGGCGTCTTGTTGCAAAAACCGCTCGTAACTTCTTCTTTGTACTGCTACCAGGTCCGGAATCTCAACGGCATCTTGTACTCTTCCAAAATTTCGAACACTTTGTCCAGCACCACTTTCAAGCATTGCCAATCTCCAGTAGGGACAACCTTATGTGGTTGCCCCAATCCCACATGGTTTCCCTAATTCCTGAATTCAAAAAGGTCAGGCACACCGTCCTGCTCCTGCTTATGCTAATTCAACTACGGCCCCGACAGCTTCAAGCTGCTTTTGTACGGCTTCGGCGTCATCTTTACTGAGGCCCTCTTTGACCGGCTTGGGAACGTTGTCAACAAGGTCCTTGGCTTCTTTCAATCCCAATCCCGTTAAAGCCCTTACCTCCTTGATAACCTGAATCTTCTTCTCGCCGAATTCTTTGAGGATTACATCAAAACTGGTTTTTTCTTCCTCCTCTTCAGCGGCGCCTTGTGCAGCCGGACCCGCCATCATAACAGCTCCGCCCGATGCCGGCTCAATATCATATTCGTCCTTGAGATAATCGCCCAGCTCCTTGGCCTGCATCAACGTCAGGCCCATTATATCGTCACCAAGCTTCTTAATCTTACTGTCCCACTTACCTGTCTCTTTAGATGCCTGTGTTTTCTTCGTTGCCTTGGTCTCTTTCGTTCCCTTGGCTTCTTTTGCCTTCTTAGCTTCTTTAGCTTCTTTAATCTCTTTGGTTTCCTTTGTTTCTTTCGCTTGTTCTTCTGCCATCTCTATTAACTCCTGTTACATAGCGCCTTGTGGTAGCCGAAACTTCGCCGTTTCGTTTAACCCTATTACTAAAACCAGGGACAGCCACACAGGCTTTTCTCTTATTTCATATTTCGTTTCACGCTGCTTGTTTCTCGCCGCCCTCCGCAATAGTCTTTATACAACCTGCGATAATCCCCGCAGGAGCACTAACTATTGAGGCCAATCCCCTGGCAGGAGACTGTATCAAACCGGCTATTTTGCTGAGCAACTCTGCTCGTGTCGGCATCTTTGAAAGGCCCTCTGCTCCTTGAGCATCTAAAGCTAAACCGTCGAGAAAGGCACCTTTAATCTCTATCACAGGCACCTTCTTGACCCATTCGGCTAATGCTTTTGCAACGTCAACGACACTGTCACCGCCATAAACGATAGCGCAAGGGCCGCTAAACAACGCCGCCGCCGGCTCCATCTGTTGGCCGCAAAGCGCTTTCTTAAATAGCGAGTTCTTGACCACCGATAAGCTGATGTCTTTTTCTTTAAGCTCTCCTCGCATCAGATTATTATCAACACCACCGACACCCTTAGCGCTGATGACCAAAAAATCTTTGATGTTCTCGTTGACAATCCTCTTTTCCAGTTCCGACTGCAGTAACTCTTTTACGTATTTGCTCATTTTTCGTATCTCGTATTGCGTATCGCGTTATCAATAAACAATTATTGTTATACCGGGGCTCATTGTCGCAGATATACTCATCTTTTTGATATAAGTCCCTTTTGCTGACGCAGGTTTTATCTTCTTTATATGCGAGACAAACGCATCAATATTATCTACCAGTTTTTCTTTCTCAAAGCTCTGCTTACCGACTACTACGTGAACATTGCCGCCGGCATCGTTTCTAAACTCGACTTTGCCCGCAGCAAATTCAGCCACTGCAGTCACTACATTGCCGGTTACCGTACCATTTTTGGGTGAAGGCATCTTCCCTTGTGGCCCCAGGATCCGCCCAAGCTTACCCACCTTGCCCATCACCTTCGGCGACGCGATAGCCACATCGAAATCCATCCAGCCATCCGTGATTTTTTTAACAAGCTCATCGCAACCGGCCTCAATGGCACCAGCGCTTTGGGCTGCCTCAACATCCGAATCCTCGCAGAAAGCAATGACCTTTTTCTGCTTGCCTATCCCGTGAGGCAAAGATATTGAGCCTCTAACCAGCTGGTCGGCCTGTTTCGGGTCTATGCCTAAATGCAGCACACATTCTATGCTCTGGTCGAATTTCACCGACTTGAACGATTTGACTTTCTCGACCGCCTCAGTCAGGCCAAGACTCTCTTTGCTCGACTGTTCCGATTCTTTCTTGTATCTTTTGCTTTTCACTCGCATTGTTCATCTCATTTTATGTACAAGTTGTTACTAATCAATTACCTCCACGCCCATACTTTGGGCGGTACCTTTGATAATCTTCTCGGCCTGTTCAATGTCGTATGCGTTCAAATCCTTGAACTTGGTCTCAGCGATTTTCCGAATCTGCTCGGCACTGACTTTGCCGACCATCTCTTTATTCGGAACGCCGCTGCCCTTTGCAATTTCAGCCGCCTGTTTAAGAAGGACCGCCGCCGGTGGACTTTTGACCTCAAACGTAAAACTTTTGTCTCGAAAAACCGTTATCACAACCGGCACGATTGTTCCGTTGAGTCCTTTTGTTCGCTCATTGAACTGCGAAACAAACTGACCTATGTTAACGCCATTCTGACCCAAAGCAGGCCCTATCGGCGGGGCTGGCGTCGCCTGTCCGCCCGGTGCCTGCAATTTAATCTTTACTACTACCTCTTTAGCCATAATCTCGTCTCTCGTATAGCACTGAGCTAAAGTTTGAAATGCCTAAAGTTGTGGATTATCTTTTCACTTTAGGCACTTTACAATTTCTCTATCTGCCAATACTCTATATCCAGCGGCGTACTTCGACCGAATATCGTAACAATTACGCTTACAATCCCACGCTCAGAATCAATTGAATCGACAACGCCTTCGAAGTTTTCAAATGCACCTTCTCGAATCTTAATAATATCACCTTTTTGAAACTCGACTTTGATGCTCGGTGCCTCCTCAGGCTTTTCGGCCTCTAAAAGCATCTTCGCCACGTCCGTATCCCGCATCGGCGACGGAATTCCATCAGTACCGATAAAATCTCCTACGCCTGCGGTCCCCTTTATCATGAACCACGCCTGTTCCGGAACACGCTTGTCCTCGGTTGACTCCATCTCCATAAAAACATACCCGGGATACAGTTTTCGTTTATGAACCGTCTGCTTGTTGCCGCGGATACGCTTAATCCGCTCAACTGGAACCTCTATCCTGCCAATAATTTCTGCCAAACCCTCTCTTTCAACCTTCTGAGAAAGGGCTTCCTTGACCTGCACTTCCTTATTGGCCGCAACTCGTAAAACGTACCACTGCATATTAACACCCTGTTTCGTATCCACTTCGAGATACAATACTACCCCAGGAGCCACGTAAAGAACGTTCTAAAGCCGATATCCGTGGTCCCAAGAAGTATAGCCATAAAAAACACAACCACGATAACGATAAACGTCGAAACTGCTATTTCCTGTTTGCTTGACCAGCTAACCTTCTTCATTTCGCCCTCAGATGCGATCATAAAATCTGCAATGGAAGGTTTATTTATCAGCCAGGAAATCAAAAGAGCTAAAACAACAAACAAACCGGCAGGCAACATAGTTGCAACCCACAATGCCGCCTTGCGGCTCAGTCCCCATTCGACAGCTTCTAATTTACTGTAAAGCTGCCAACAGCCCAAAACGGCAATTATCGCTGCGGCAAAAGCACTACTGAGCCTTGTATATTTGCCCTGGCCACGCTTATAAATACCAAAAATCATAATTAACCTCGTATCCGCCAAACTCAAGCAAGTTTAATACTCTACTTATCTCGCTCAACGTCTCACAATTCAAAGCAGGCCAGGAGGGAATCGAACCCCCAACCTTCGGTTTTGGAGACCGACGCTCTGCCAATTGAGCTACTGGCCTGTTCAATTGACTTTCGATTATTGATTATTTCTCATTAATTATTTGCTATTGTCTGAAACGCCGAAATACACATCTTTCAATAACCAATTACTTGCGCCGTATCTTATGAACTGTATGTTCACGTTCCCTCTTACAGAATTTCTTTAGATTCAATTTCGGCGTACCTTCTGCTACACTAACACTTGTTCGATAGTTTCTATCCTTGCACTGGCTGCACTCAAGCCAGACATACTCTCTTTTGCTCTTCTTTTTAGCCATAAGGTTCGTCCACAACAGACAGGCACACTTAATTAAAAAACATCCGATTTTTCCGCAGATGCCTGTCCGGATACACTTTGCCGGTCGCAGCGACCTGGTTTTTGACGCCCGCAGCTACCAGAGAAGTTACCCAGAGATGTTCATTCAAGAATCTTAATTACCACACCGGCACCGACCGTCTTACCTCCCTCACGAATAGCAAAACGAAGGCCTTCCTCCATAGCAATTGGCGAAATAATCTCCACCTCCATCGCTATATTGTCGCCCGGCATACACATCTCTGCACTTTTGCCTTCTCTGCTCATCAGCGCAAGGACCGCGCCGGTAACATCGGTTGTTCTGAAATAAAACTGTGGTTTGTATTTCGCGAAGAACGGTGTATGACGACCACCCTCTTCTTTAGATAAAACATAAACTTCAGCATGAAACTTGGTATGCGGAGTAATACTACCGGGTGCCGCAACGACCTGTCCCCGCTCTAAATCCTTCTTTTCAACGCCACGCAAAAGCAAGCCGACGTTATCCCCGGCCTGGCCTTCATTGAGCGTTTTGTTAAACATTTCAACGCCGGTAACAACCGTCTTGCGAGTCTCCTTGGCAAGCCCGACGATTTCAATCTCCTCGCCGGTGTGCACTTTACCGCGCTCAATCCTGCCTGTGCCGACCGTACCACGGCCTTTGATGCTGAAAACGTCCTCGACCGGCATAAGAAACGGCTTGTCAACATCACGCTCGGGAAGCGGAAAATAATCGTCAACAGCCTCCATCAGCTCATCAATGCACTTGCAGGCATCGTCATCCTTACCTTCGCATTCCATTGCCGCTAAAGCTGAACCCGAAATAATAGGAATATCATCCCCGGGGTATTCATATTTGTTCAGAAGGTCTCTTATCTCCAGCTCTACCAGTTCGAGAAGCTCGGGGTCGTCAACCTGGTCAACTTTATTCAGGAAAACCACTATCCTGGGCACATTAACCTGACGGGCAAGCAGGATATGCTCGCGAGTCTGGGGCATCGGACCATCGCCTGCCGCAACTACCAGAATAGCACCGTCCATCTGGGCCGCTCCGGTTATCATGTTCTTGATATAGTCGGCGTGTCCCGGACAATCCACGTGAGCATAATGACGTTTTGGTGTCTCATACTCAACATGCGCAGTATTGATTGTAACGCCGCGCTCTTTTTCTTCCGGGGCATTGTCGATGTCTTCAAACCTCTTGATATTTCCGCCACCGGCCTTATGTGCCAGCCGCATCGTGATTGCAGCCGTTAAAGTAGTCTTGCCGTGGTCAATATGGCCGATAGTACCAATATTTATATGTGGTTTCGTCCGTTCAAATACCGCCTTAGCCATCTTAGTATAAACCTCCAATGTATAGGGTTAGTATTTACTTGTCCCTATCCGATTTCCTAAAAAACTATTTTCACTCTTTTTATAATCAATTCATAACCGGAGTTCCTGCTTCTCCCACAACAAAACAGCCTTAACTTACCCTGCAGCAGAGCTGCGAGGCTAACACCGTTTTGACGCTGGACAAGCTGCCCCGGCTTGACCCGCTTGCATTTAGCTGCTGATGGGGCTTGAACCCATGACCTCGTCCTTACCAAGGACGCGCTCTACCACTGAGCTACAGCAGCAATATTCGGCTCACTCTCCGTACTTCGCTCTACGAGATCGTGCTACGTAGCGAAGCTACTTCACTACAGTAGCAGCTATACTACGCAGAAGCTGCCGCAGTGAATCGAATCAGAAATCACGCTTTTGACCAGCCAAAAGCCGAAAAATAAAAACAATGTCCCTTTATTCCTGCTAAATTTATATACACTGATAGCGCAGGAACCCATAACTTTTCAATAGCTTTTTTATGTAAACTAAGTAATTTATCGAAATAACCATAAGATTGCAACCATAAAAAACGAAAAAAATACGAAAAATTTTAATTTTTTTTCTTTTTTTGTAAGACATTACACCCAAATGGCTCTCGTCCCACCGCAACGATGCACAAGCACTTGCATCTATCGCCACATTGGCCAACCACCGGGTAGCAACAGTTTTTCCGGCAAACTCTAATATTAACCTTACTCATCGTCTTATTGCAGCACCCCTACCTGACCCACAGCATGGCTGGATCAGCCCTGACGTTAAGGTTTACACTGCATGGGTCAGCGCGGACGGCTTGTATGACTTTCTTAAGCCGGGTGTGTCAGCCAGGGTGAATATCATCACTGACCAGTTGCACGAATGTCATAATTGTGCCAATTCAGGTAGTATCCAATCGCGAAAGTAAAAAGTCTGCTTCGTTGCTGCTCCGAAGGGTCCAAAGCAGCGAGAGGTACAAATCGGCTCGTTCAATAATACATACGTTCATATTATCAGTGGTCTGGAAGTCGGCGAGGGAAAGCTGTTAGTTCCTCCAGGATTAATTGAATCAGAATAAATGGTGAATAGTTACTGTTCCTTTTTGGCCTCAACAGCTTCTTTTAGCTTTTCCGTCTCTTTGCTTTTAGCAAGACGGTCTGTCCAGTTTTTGAGCCATTCTTGCCACTTCGGCCTGGCCCCGGAAAGCTTTACTCCGCTCAGTGCTTTTATGACTGCGTTGGGATCGGCTCCGGGGGGCGGTTTGCTCAGATAATTGTTAATTGAGCCCAGAACAGCCTTCTCGGGACTCAAATCTTCCTTCGCTAAGCATGTTCCAACCAATTCGGCTGCAAGGTCCAATTTTGAACTTCTCAAGTAAACATCCAATAAGTTTGGCAGGATTGCCTCTCTTTCCTCGGGGGTCCCGGCAGCTTTGTACAGCCTGTCTAAATACTCCACCGCCCGTTCAAACTGGCCAATTCTTCTATAAAGCTCAGCCAGCTTCTCTCTGACGTCTTTGAGCATTTCTGTTCTGTTTTCGCTTTGGGCCTTTGCCTCTGCTTTCTTAAGAAAAGCAATTTTCTGCTCTTCAGATAATTTGATTTTGCTGTTTTGCGAGGTGAATTTGTCCATCCATTCGTTCAGGATGCCGGAATCGGAGCTATCGAATATCTTAAGCATCGCCTGCCAGACCTGCCCACTTTCTGAGTTTGAACCTACTTTTTCTGCCAGCCAGGTCAAATCTTCTTTCCCCCCAATCTCACCGGCAAGGTCTATCAATTTTTTCCTTAGTATCTCGCTGGGGTCATTGACAAAATCTTTTCTCAATCTTTTCAATGCGCTTGCTTTGTCGATATAGATAAGCCCATCCACTGCTGTTTCACGGACAAAATCTGTTTCGTCACGCAGAGCTTCTATAAATAACGGCCCAAAAAGCGTAGCTGCCTTGGCCTTGCCGGCGCTGCCCTGTGTGCATAAGCCGGCCATTGTGCTGAGCAGCTCTCCACGCAGTGCTCCGTCAGGCTTTTGCTTTTGCTGGTTATATCTTTTGACAAGCAAACCAAGATACCCATCGAGCTCTTCCGGTTTTAATCCCTCCGGCTCAAGCAGCTTTCTTAAAACTTCCGCTCCCTTTCGAGCTTTTCCCGCATCCTCTTCAGAAAGGTATTTCGCCGCCCATTCCAGGGCTTGCTTTCTTACCTCCGGTGAAATCTTGACCGGCGAAGAAGGCAAAAGGGCGTATGAACATGCTCCTCCGATCGCATTCAATAATTCGACTTTGACCTGGTCGTCCGGCTCGGCTTCAAGTTGAGCTAATAGCAGTTGAGCCGAATTCAACTCCACCATCAAAGACAACAATGTGACTGTTTTAAGCCGAACATCTCTGTCCGCGTCTGAAATCAAATTGACCAAAATAGGCTCGAGTAATTCAGTCGGCAATTTGGGATTAGTTCCTTTTCTCCATTGAGAGACCTTTTCCAGCGCCCATAATTTGATTATAGATTCCGAACTGTTCAAATGCTCAGCTAAAAATTTGCCTCTGGCTGCGTCATCACTGATGCCATCGTATATCTTGCCCAATGCCGATTGATATCTGCTTTGCCACGAGTTCAATTTCACTCTCATCTGGCGCATCTGTGCTTCCTGGCGAATCAGCCAGTCTCGCAGGAATTCATCGCGACCTTTGCTCCGCAGCTCAAGGATATTTTGCTCACGTGTCCAGTAGTTTTCGCCGACCGGTATACCCAGAGAATGCAGGGCCTTTTCCGCCTCGGCCGATACCTGTTTTTCCGGGTCGTCAACCAGCCTTATAAGTCTGATAGTTGCCTCCATATCCGGCCAAAGTTTCAGTGCTTGTATGGCATTTATTCTCGTTTTGACCGGTTTTGAGGCATCGGTTACTATCTCCTCGAGCGATTTTTCAATTTTGTCATATTTATAAATCAGCATTGTTTCCGCAGCCAGTTGTGCCTCAGCTGCAACCTCCGTGGCAAAGACACTAAACAACGGCTGGATGAAATCTTCCTTGTTCTTTATTTCTCCATTCGATGACCGGGTCTGAATCAATGCTTTACAGACAGCCGTACGTGCGGCACTGTTTTTCGTTTGCATCAGCGCGTCAATGAGAATCTTTCTGGCTAAGGGATTTTCACTACCCAACATCACAGTTGCCGCTTTTATGCGTATCTCTTCGCTGGGGCCTTCGAGAAGGGCATTCTTGTTGATTTCCAATTGCTCGTCAGGCTTGGCCTCTGCGGAAGCTCCATTTGCTGCATTAGACGCAAAGGCCGGTGTGTTTAAACTAATACCGGCTTGCTGGCATCCTATCGCCAACATCAATATTATAAGATATAACCTCTTCGTGTTCATCCGGATGACCTTGAGGAAACTGCTGGGTTCCCGCCTTGCAGGGTCCCTGCTCATCAACTTCGTTATCATATAATAACCTACAAACTACAACCAAGTCAATTGGTTAATTTGTAAATGGTTAATTTTTCAATAGAACTCGACGCACTCACCACTCACCAATTAAATAGTATCTGTTACGGAAAACACAAATCGACCATGTCACCCCTGCGAAAGCAGGGGTCCAGAGCGAAAAAGCTGGATTCCCGCTGGAGTTTATCCCGCACACGATGCGGGGCGGGAATGACAAATACTCTTTCCGCAACAGGAACTAACTACTCACCAATTAACTACTCATCAATCACCAATCACCAATCACGGTCTCGGATGGAATTTTCGGTGAATCTTTCTTAATCTTTCCTGGTCAACGTGCGTATAAATCTGGGTAGTTGCTATGTCCACATGGCCGAGCATCTCCTGGAGGCTTCGCAAATCGGCCCCACCGGCCAGCATATGTGTTGCGAAGCAATGTCTTAATGTATGCACAGTTAAATTTCTGGGCATACCTGCCCGAACCGCATATTTTTTGACTAATCTCCAAATCTCAATACGGCTCATTTGCCGGCCTGTTCGGGAAAGCAAAAGAAAATCGCCGCTGAAAGGCCTGGTCAGCCTCGGCCGTCCACCAGGGCAGCTCAGATACTCTTTTATCGCTGCGATGGCAGCTTTGCCAACTGGGACTACACGTTCTCTGTTGCCTTTACCAAGACAGCGCAGGTAGCCGATATTAAGGTTCAAGTCTGTGGTTTTCAGCCCCGCTATCTCGCTGGCGCGTACGCCGGTCGCATAGAGCAGCTCAAGCATCGCCTTATCACGAAGGTAAAAAGGCTCATCAGGGCACGGAGCATTCAGAAGCTCAAGAACCTGTTCTTTGCTGCAAATACAAGGCAGTTTCTGCCAGACCTTCGGGCTTTCAAGCATTGAGGTCAGGTCGTCTTCGACAAGGCCGGTAAGCTTGCCAAACCGCAGGAACATTCTTATCGCCACCAGAGAACGCTTAATCGAGTTTTCGCTTTTTTGCTCTTGAGTGAGGATTCGCAGGTAGTTATGAATAAGGGCTGGCTTTATTTGCCGTATTTTGTTGGTGTTGTTGGATTTACAGTATTTCAGAAAGCTTCTCAGGTCACGGCCATAGGCCAAAACAGTGTTCTTGGCCAGACCCGCCTCGACAGTCAGATAATCCAGAAACCCCTTAAGGTTTTTCCATAAAGGTAGAGTTTCAATGCTCATCGTGAATCGAGTATCGTATTTTTTAACTGCTTGTCTCTGCATCGAGGGCATATCTCACTGCTCATTGCTCGCACCCCCAACGATGGGGCATGAACGATGGTTTACTATTTGCTAAACACCTTCCGCCACAATATCATCGGCATTAAAACAAGATAACCTTTAGCTGCCGGATAGAAGCAATTCGCGAACCGCCCCTATGTCTAATACCAGAGGTTCAACCTAATGCGCAAACAACAACAAATCAAACGCTCTTTTTATTTGAATTCCTGACGTTTTTATGGTAATATATAAACAATGAAGGAATTTTGCAGGAGGACATTTCAGATGACAAAGCAATTGGCAATCTTATACGTTATCCTGACAGCAGCATTGATAGCACCGGCTAATCCCATCCCCTTACCACAGCCGGCAAGTATGCCTCTTGAGAATATGAACATCCAAATCAAGCCCTCCGCCGATGGACTTGCCGCAGCCTTTACCGGGGAATTCACCTTTACACACATCCCCGAAGACGTCAATTCAATGCTGTTTCCGGTACCCCCGGATGCGAATAATATCCGCGTCGCCGCCGATAATGTTGAATTGCCCTGGACCTGGAGCAGCGAAGAGTATCCAACCGTCCTGCCGGAGACACCAACGATACCAATGATTGAATGGCAGGGGCCCTTCCCGACTGATGGTGCTGTCTTTCGCGTTGATTATGAACACGACTTAATCAAACGCCCGAACGAATTTGTCTTTTTCTATGCAGTGGGTACAGGCAAGTATTTTCCCACATACGATAAAACCACCACGGCCGGCTTCGACATCTTGTTTCCGCCGGGCTTCGAGGTCGCAGGCGTCTGGCTGGATGATACGCCCCACGAATATGAAGTAGTCGGTCAACATCTGATGATAACTGTGCAGTCTTCTTTCGGCCCAATCACTAATGACCTTATAATTTCGCTCGTCCCCGGCTATTTCGATGGCTGCGGCGTCCTCGTACAGGGAGTTGAATGCGTACTCTTCGAACCTGAAACGGGCGGACTGTACTTCCTGGCCAACACGGGAAACTTCAATGTCGGGGACCATGTCAGGGTCAGTGGTGTACTGAATCCTGATTGCGTTACAATCTGTATGCAGGGAAACGGGTGCATTGAAAAAAATACCATCTCGGCGTGCCTGCGAGGCGACCTCGATGCCGATAATGATATTGATATCGACGATTTTGTCATACTTATCTCTCATTGGCAACAGACCGGCTGCGGCGAACCGGACTGGTGCGACGGCGCCGACCTCGATAGAAATGGCGTTGTGGACATAAATGACTTTGCGATATTCATTGACAACTATCTCAAATCCGCAGACCAAAGCGGCTCCGGCAAGCCGGGATTAAGCGAGTATTACGTCCCCTACGATAATCCCATCGAGCCGAATGCACCTGGCTATACCCTCCCGCTCGATTTAGGAACCATCGGGAACTACGCCCATATGGATTCCAGGTTTGACCTGAACGATGCCGCCCCGCTGCTCGAACAAAATGGTTTTGCAGTTATCGAATATAATTTACCCGACCCAAATGACATCGTGGCCCCGTACGAACACCTGCGCCGGATGGATGTGCCCTTGTTCGTCACGGCCGATACGCTGCTGCACCTTTATCATATCCAGTTTGATGAAACGCTAAAAGAGATAGAAGAGCGCGAGTTTTACGCGGACATCAACGCCCTGACAACGGCGCTGTTAGACGAGGCGCTAAACTTGCACGAACAATATACCGGCCGGCTCAAAGAAGCGGCAAAACGCAACGTGGCCTACCTAACCGTGGCGAAAAAGCTAATCCAGCCCGAAGCTCAGGTACCGGAACTGGTTGCCGACCTCGTAGCAGGCGAGCTGGCCAAAATCGATGCTCACACCGGATTCGACAACAGTGACATCTTCATATATAAGGAAGACTACTCGCAGTATGTGCCCAGGGGTCATTACACACGAAGCGAGCAGCTCAAACGCTATTTCAGGACGCTAATGTGGTACGGACGGATGGCATTCCTCATCAAAGGCGCCGAGGATTGGGGGCCGATAGGCGGAGCCCTTATCAGCATTGAGGATGCGAAAATTCAGACCATCCAGGCCGTACTGCTTGCCAAATCTCTCGAAGCAGTAAAGGTAGACCAGCGCACCGGCCGAGAAGTTTGGGACCGGATATACGACGTTACGGCCTTCTATGTCGGCCTGGCCGATGACCTCACACCTTATGAGTATCTCGGCACGCTGGATAAAGTCTTCGGAACTAACTTTGAACCCACGATTTTGGATGATGAGGACATTTTCTTTACCCTGAAGACCGAGCTTGCCTTGCTCCCTTCGCCGAAGATATTCGGCGGCACCGGCAATGTATTCGTATCTCCGCCAATAACTCCCGAGTCCCTCAATGAGGTGCTCGACAAGACAAAAGGTATGCGATTTATGGGCCAGCGCTTCATCCCGGACTCATATATGTTTCAGCACCTTGTATTTCCCGAAGTGCTCGACTATACAGGCGATGCCGACCCCAAACCCTTCACCTGCGGATTTTCCGGCGTCCGCTGGGCACGCTGTTATCCACGCGGCCTGGACGTAATGGTTATCTTGGGCTCGGACCGCGCCAAAGCAATTCTCACCGAACAGGGCGACACAGACTACATCGACTATTGGCCTCGCTTCAACGAGCTCAAGGCCGAATTCGACACCCTCGGCCTGTCTGATTGGAACCGGAACCTCTACTGGGGCTGGCTGTATTCACTACGAGCGCTTATAGAGGACTTCGGCGAAGGATACCCCGGCTTTATGCGCACACAGGCCTGGGAAAAGAAGCAGCTTAATGCCGCCCTCGCCTCGTGGACTGAGCTTCGCCACGACACCATCCTCTACGCCAAACAGAGCTACACCCCCGTAGAAACCAGCATTCCTCCCTCTGTATCCGGCTACGTCGAGCCTGTGCCCGAATTTTACGGCAGACTGCTGGCACTGACTCAGATGACAAGGCAGGGCCTCAGCGACCTCGATGCGCTCTCGGCTCAGGCTGCGGATCGGCTGACAAGCCTTGAGAACATACTGGGCCGGCTGATTGAAATCGCCAACAAAGAGCTGACCAATCAAACCCTCTCCGAGGAAGACTACGAGTATATAAGGCAATTCGCTCAAACCCTTGATTGGGCTGTCATCGGCGTTGAGGAAAAATGTCTCATGACAACGCTCGTTGCCGACGTACATACCCACACCGCCGAGGGAAAAGTCCTCGAAGAGGCTGTAGGGTACGTTGACCTGATTATCGTTGCCTGTCCGTCCCCGGACGGCTCGATTTTCCTCGCCGCAGGCCCCGTGCTTAGCTATTACGAGTTCAAGCACCCAATGAGCGACCGACTCACCGACGAAGCCTGGCAAGACCTGCTCGACTCACCCAACAGACCCGAACGGCCAACGTGGTATATCCCGATAATGCGGTAAAGCGACAACTTCTCTGCTATTCGTCAATGAAGCAAGTGGATAAATAACACACCAGAATGAAAAAGCCATGATAATGCTTGCAATTCGAGCAGGAAAAAGGTATAAAAAATGATGAATTGCTAAGCGAGCGAACTAAAGGTAAGGGTAGTAGCCATGAAAGCAAGAGCAGTAATAATTACGCTGGTCTTCAGTATGATTATTTATACTGCAACTCCAACAGATGCCCCAGGCGATGAGCTTAAGGAGGGGATGTTCGGGAAATACTACGAGCCTTATGATTTGAATATCGAAGCCGATGCTCCTGGTTATCAGCTGCCGCTGGATATAAGTGATATAGTAAACTTTAATGATGTAGGTCAGGTTATCGACCTGAATGACATATCAGATCTAATTCGTCAAAATGGTTTTGCTGTCCTGGACCCAGGAGTTTACTCTGAGTTTTCCAGTTACGATTTTGACACCCTTTACCGAACCCTCGACAGGTTTAAAATTCCTGCGTTTGTTACCGCCGACACGGGCTTTTACCTTTACCACGTTCTGCTGGATGAGACGCTTAAGGGTATTGAAGAACCGGCCCTTTTGGATCTTTGGCTTCACAACAGTGACCCCAAAAGTCAGCCATTCACTGTCTATAAAGATGGTACCCATGTCTATGTGCGGGGGCCCGATCTGATGGCACTGCTCGGCTCAGGTGAGGCCCTGAAGATTCTGACCGATGAAGGAAATACGGACTACGAACGATATGGCCTTCAGTCGGGTAAGTTGAAGGACGAAGTTGATGCTTTGAGTCATATTGATTGGCACGCCAACCTATATTGGTCCTGGCTGTATTCCCTGCGAGCCCTATTTCAGGAACTGCCCGAGGGGTACCCGGAGTTTATGCGTACGCAGGCTTGGCGGCGTCGCCATCTATACGCTGCTTTGTCCTCGTGGGTACAGTTGCACGACGACACAATTCGCCAGCCCGATCCCACTGAGCCACGTCCTATGGCCATCGGTGTGACCAGACCACCACCGATTCCACCACCTCCACCCCTTGGTTATGTAGAGCCAACCCCTTTGTTCTGGGGACGATTGTTATCACTGACTCGGATGACGTTAAAGGGGCTTGATGGCCTCGGCGTGCTGACACTGGAAGCTCGTGAGCGATTCACCGAATTGGAGAAGCTGCTCATACAAATACTCGATATTGTTTCCAGACAACTCACCTACGAGCCCCCCTCGTCTGAAAACCGCGATTTTTTCGATAATCTTCCATCCATATTGGGTAGGATGCTTCCAGGCGTACAAGAGGATGGCCTTGCGACGATCCTTACTGCCGATGTACGCACAAATGAGACCGATGCAATAGGTATCGAGCAAGCCGTCGGCGATATAGATCTGATTATTGTAGCCTGTCCAATGTCTAATGGCAAGGCTCTCTTGGCCATAGGACCAGTGCTCAGCTACTACGAGTTTAAGCATCCAATGAGCAAACAGTTCACGGACGAATCGTGGCGACTCATACTCAATTCACCTAATAAACCGGACCGGCCCAGGTGGTATGCCCCACTGCTGCGGCTGAACAAAAACTCCTCCGGATTGACAAGACTAACAAATAACTTGCTTGGTAGTGAGAGTCCTTGCTGGTCACCTGATGGGAAGATTATAATTTTTGTGGGGACAGATAAAGATTGGAATCCGGACATTTATGTTATGAATGCTGATGGAAGAGAGAAGAAGAATTTAACAAACAATCCTGCGTTGTATTTGCTTCCCTGCTGGTCTCCTGATGGAACAAAGATAGCTTTTGTTGAGGGAGATAAACCTAATAATCATTATGATATATATGTTATGAGTTCAGATGGGAGCGAGTTAAAAAGATTAACAGATAATAATACTGATAATTCGTCTCCTTGCTGGTCACCAGATGGAAAAAAGATAGCTTTTGAGTCAGGTAGATATTTGAGACGTGAGATTTATATTATGAACGCCGATGGGAGTGAACAGAAAAGGATAACAAATAATAGTACTGACGATTCATCTCCTTCCTGGTCACCCAGTGGGCAACAAATAGTCTTTGTCTCAGATAGAGATCAAAATCTCGAGATTTATGTTATGAAGGAAGATGGGAGTGAACAAAAAAAGTTAACGAATAATCCTGCTATTGATTTATCTCCTCGCTGGTCACCTGATGGAAAAAAGATAGTTTTTGCCTCAGATAGAGATGGCAATTTTGAGATTTATGTTATGAATGCCGATGGGAGTGAACAGAAAAGATTAACAAATAATTCTTCCAAGGATGGTAGTCCTTGCTGGTCACCTGATGGTAAAAAGATAGCTTTTGCGTCATTTATAGGAGGAAATCCTGAGATTTATATTATGGATTTGGATAGCAGTAACAAATGAAGAAGTATTTCATAATATTATTGGGGTGTGTGGTTTGCTCTTTCTCATTCGCTGAGTATAAAGAATTTGAGCTCCTCAGTCAATCGAGCAGTCAGGTTCTAAAAGAATATGCCGAGCGTTTGGCTTCTATAGAATCCAAATTTGAAGGTGCCATCAAGTTCGGACAAGCACTCCAGGCTATCAACCACGAAACGGCTGGTGGCAGCCACTGAGCTCAGCCTGCCCTGAGCGAAGTGCATGGCAATTTTCCGAACATCCAGAATCCATCATCTAACTTTAGTTCACTTTAGGCATTTTAATTTACTTTAGCTCACTCATCATTAACGAGCATCCAACATCTCATTTGGTAAAATTTGTGCAAAAAAAGTGCTTTTTTGGTCATTTTTTTGTTGACATTGTTTGAAAAAACGTTAAAATACCCACATGTTAGCCAGCAGGCTAACATAAACCGCCAGCAGGCGGCTTTTAATAGACATTTCATAAGCCACAGCTTGGCACGGTATTCAGGGCCAGCAGGCCCAGATTCGCGAATGAACAATTAACCATTTAACCAATTAACCACTCACAACAATCGAGTATCCAGTATCCAGAATCGAGTATCCATAATGAGCATCGAGAATACAACTTTAGCTCACTTTAGGCACTTTAGCTCACTCTTCACTCTCTCGCACCTCTACATCTGTCGAGAACCCTCTACAAATCAACCCTTTTTATGCAAAACAAACCCAATCTTGTCCGCCGTAGGCGGATTGCAAATGAACGTAAACTTAACTATAACAAAGGATTACAGAAAAAACGATGATTTTACAGTCCGAATAAACAAACCCAATTTCGTTAAAGGCCCAAAATGAGCGCAAACTTATATGTTATAGAGGATTATGAAAATAAAACCGCCTTCAGGCCCAAAAAAACAAACCCAAAACAAACCCAATCTTGTCCGCCGTAGGCGGATTGCAAATGAACGTAAACATCTATTATATAAAGGATTATCAAATTTTTATCCCGCTGGCGGGGCAAAAAAACAAACCCAATTCAAACCCAATCAAACCCAATCTCCGAAAAGCCAAAATGAACGTAAACTTAACTTTAACAAAGGATTACAGAAAAAAAGATGATTTCTTAGTCCGAATAAACAAACCCAATTTCTCCAAAGGCCCAAAATGAACGCAAACGTATATATTATAGAGGATTATGAAAATGAAACCGCCTTCCGGCCCGAAAAAACAAACCCAAAACAAACCCAATCTTGTCCGCCGTAGGCGGATTGCCAAAATGAACAAAAAATCCGGCCACACCCAAAAATATCCTAAAAGCAATTGTTCCTTGAATTCAGGTCTTGAAACAATAGAATTGTCTTCTATGGATAATAACAAGCTGACTCGCCGTGAATTTCTACAGTACACAGCCGGTAGCATGGTTGCAATGACAGGTTTACCCGGCTACGCGACCGAAGCAAATTCAAAACCCGAAGAACTGCCGCCAATTCGGGCTATCACCAAAGGGCCAAAATTCCACTGGTTCAGCTACTATGATAAGCTCCAGTTCGACCCGTCCTGCCGTTACGCACTCGGTATGGAGGTCAACTTCGAGCACCGCAGCCCCAAACCAAACGACGTTATCAGTATTGGTATGGTGGATTTGGAAAATAATGACCGCTGGATAAAGCTGGGCCAATCATGCTCATGGTGCTGGCAGCAGGGCTGTATGCTGCAATGGCTGCCCGGCTCGAAGAATGAAATTATCTGGAACGACCGGCAGGACGACCGGTTCGTATGCCGCATACTCAACGTCTTCACCGCCACAAAGCGAACGCTTCCCTACCCCATCTATACCATCAGTCCGGATGGCCGAACCGCCGTTGCACCGGACTTCCGGCGTATTCAGGATATGCGGCCCGGCTATGGCTATCCAGGCCTGCCAGACCCACATAAAGATGACCTCGCCCCTAAAGACTCAGGCATCTTCCGCATCGACCTTGAAACCGGAAAAAAGGATTTAATAATATCCCTTGCGGACATTGCCAGGTTCGGCAAAATCCCCGGCAATCCCAAAGAACCCAAGCATTACTTCAACCATTTATTGTTCAATACCGATGGCTCTCGATTTATTTTTCTCCACCGCTGGCGTGCCAAGTCTCTCCGGAGCTTTGGCACACGAATGCTCACCGCAAAAACCGACGGCTCGGACATCCACATCGTTGACAGCTACGGCCGAACCTCACACTTTTTCTGGCGCGACCCGCACCACATCCTCGCCTGGGCATGGCATCCATCGCACAAAAACGCCTTTTACCTCTATGAGGACGGCACAGATAAGGTGGAGGTAATCGGCAAAGACGTTATGACCGGGAACGGCCACTGCACATACCTGCCCGGCAATAAGTGGATTCTCAACGACACCTACCCCGACAAAGAGCGAAAACAAAACGTCTATCTCTACAACACAGCGACCGGCAGAAAGGTTCCGCTCGGCCATTTCTATTTGCCGCCGCAATATACGGGCGAATGGCGATGCGATACGCATCCGCGTTTCAGTCCCGACGGCCGCAGCGTCGTCATTGATTCACCACACGCCGGCAACGGCCGGCAGATGTACCTAATCGACATCAGCACAATCATTAGTAGGGGCAGTTCGTGAACTGCCCTTATTCGAGCGGCTCGACATAGATGTTGCGGAACTCAACCGGCGCGCCTTCACTCTGCAGGCAGATTTTACCGGACGTTATCGAGCTCTTGGTCGCAATATTCTGTAAGACGCCGTTCACCAAAACCACTACCCAGTCGTCCTTACAGATGATATCGTATGCGTTCCATTGGCCGATGGGCTTTTCGCTGCTGTCTTTGAGTTTTCTGACCCTGCGACTTCTAACACGGTCGCCTCCTTTGGCGTGCTCTGCGGTCTCGATATTTTCCAGATACTTTTGTCCTTCGCCAATCAGCCAGAAGTCGCCCGCGTTACCGGAAGCCAATTGGCATTCGAGGCTCTTCGGCCAGACCTTGTCAGGGCCGCTCATATGCACAAGCGCACCGCTGTTCCCACCCTTCTCGGGCCAGCGCCATTCCACGTGAAACAGGTAATCGGCGTAGTCTTTCTCGGTCCGCATATAGCCGGCCGGCTTGCCCACGCAGCGAACCACGCCATCGGCCACCGACCATGTCTTGGTAACATCGTGTTCAGGCTCACGTGTAAATAGCTTCCAGCCGGTAAAGTCCCTGCCGTTCCACAACATTATTTTCTCTTTTGGGACAATAGGTTTGTCATTTTCTGTTTGTGCCCACGTCTGCGAAGACAGCAGCATACTCATTGCCACCAGGGCTGCGATTGCAATAAAAAAGCGTTTCATAAAATTCTCCTTTCGTCTCAAACCAGTTGTGTCTTACCTGGAACAGCAACCGGCCTCATCTGCAAATCACCGAACTCATACTTCGGCGGACTGAGGTCCAGTTTCGAGGCCTTCATCGCCCAGTCAAACTTCATTGCCCGGCCGGTATAAGCGCTCATCCTGCCCATAATCGAGGTCATCGTACTTTCAGCAATCCGTCTGCCTTCGTTCAGCCGCTTGCCCTGCCGAATCGCCGCAATCTGGTCTGCGTGCTGCTTTATTTCTGGGTCCAACTGGTCCCACGCGTATTCGGTTTTGTTTTGGCCTTCAATTACAACCCTGCCAAAGTCCGTATATGCACGACCCTTAGTCCCAACCAGCCGCTGGTCGTTACGACCGGTGAAACCGTCAATCTGAGTACCCATATACTCGACCCGCACGCCGTTCGGATATTCATACTCGACCGCAAAATGGTCAAAAGCGTTGCCGTACTCCGGAGCCGTTCGTACTTCTCGACCGCCCATACCCGTGCACTGGACCGGAGGTCCGCCGAACGCCCAGTTCATTACGTCCAGATTGTGCACGTGCATCTCGACTATAAAGTCCCCTGAAAGCCAGGTCATAAACAGCCATCGCCGCAGCTGCCATTCCATATCCGACCAGCCCGGCTGGCGTTCCTTCTGCCCCCAGTCCAACATTCCTCCGCCGAGCCTTACACACTGACCACCCACAAGCTCACCTATGGCACCGTCATGGATAGCCTTAATACCTTCCACCAAATGTGAAATCCGCCGCATCTGGGTTCCGGCCACTATAGTAAGATTCTTCTGGTCCGCCAGCTCCGACGACGCGATTACTGAACGAACACCAACCGGGTCAACCGCAACCGGCTTTTCCATAAACACATGCTTGCCTCCTTCTATCGCCGCCCTGAGGTGTCCCGGACGAAAGTGCGGCGGCTGCGTCAGGATTACCATATCAACATCATCACATCCAATAACCTTCTTGTAGGCATCCCAACCAACAAAGCACTTATCTTCAGTTACCTTAACCTTGTCCTTTAAGTTCCTTGTAAGAGTTCTGCGGCACCTGTCCAGACGGTCCTTGAAAAGGTCGCCCATCGCCACAAGCTCGACGTTCTCGGTCGAGTTCAGACACTTTGTTGCATCATTCGTACCACGCCCGCCGCATCCTATCAGACCGATGCGTACCTTGTCGGAACCTGCTGCAAAGATTCTATTTGTCCCGACGGCCAGACTCGCAGCCCCCAATGCCGCTGATGTCTTGATAAAATCTCTGCGCGACAGCGCCGAGCTATCATTTTTTACTTCGTTTTTCATAAGTTATCCTTTCAACTAATCGTTACCTACCGAGTTCATATTAAGTAAGCTTAGTTTTTCCCGGCATGGCCATGGGCCTGATAGGCAAGTCCATGTTCCAGGTTAGGTTGTCGGGGACGAGTTGTTCCTCGGAATTCAGGGCTTCGGTCCAAGAGACCTCTTTTCCGGTGTAGGCGGCCATGCGTCCCATGATGGCCATGAGCGTGCTGTGAGCCATCCAGATGCCATCATTAATGGGTCGGTCGTTGCGGATAGAGTCGAACAATTCGTTGTGCTCGATCTGGTACATGTCGGATTTGGGACCGCGATAGCGCCAAGACTCTTTGCCAGTGACGGTGGGATCACTCCAGCCCTTGATGGTGCCCAGACCCTCGGAGCCCATGAGGTAGTCCGAGTTGTCACTGTAGCAATTACTGATCTGACGTTGGGCCATGAACGCGCGGACTCCATCTGGAAATTCGTAAAAGACATCGATGTGGTCAAAGATATTGCCTTCGTTGTTTGGAAATTGGCGACCGCCTGTTGCCACCGCTTTGAGAGGGAGGACTCCGTTCATCGCCCAGGCAATCTTGTCCACACTATGACATGCTTGTTCCACTAGCCCATCCCCGGATAACCAGACGAAGTTATACCAGTTGCGGAGTTGCCATTCAACGTCACTCATGCCAGCGGGGCGCCTACTGGCTGGGGGCATGGGTTTCACTGGTCCGGTCAGATAGGTGGCATAGACGGTACGAATGGAGCCGATGGCGCCCTGGTGTATACGCTGGTAGAAGGCGCGACGCGCCAAGTGATAGCGCCAACAGAAGCCAGCCACCAGAGCTAGATTCTTCTCCTTGGCTATGGCGGCGGACTGGAGGACGGAACGCACGCCTGGGGCATCGGTGGCCATGGGTTTCTCGCAGAAGACATGTTTGCCGGCCTCGACTACAGCTCGGAGATGCTGCGGTCGGAAACCAGGGGGTGTGGCCAGTAGAACCACATCCACACCACTATCGATCACTTTCTGGTAAGCGTCCAGGCCCACGAAGCACGCATTTTCGGGGACCTTGACGCGTTTCCCAAATTGCTCGTTGCCCTGGAGGTTTTTACGACTCCTCTGCAAGCGATCCTCAAAGACGTCTGCCATGGCTGTTAGGACCACGCTTTCACCGGTTGTCAGGGCTTGTGCGGCAGCGCCAGAACCCCGGCCGCCGCAGCCAATCAATCCGATAAGTATTTTGTCGGAACCTGCCGCAAAGATTTTATTTGTCCCCACGGCCAGACTCGCCGCTCCCAGCGCTGCCGAGGTCTTGATAAAGTTTCTTCGTGACAATTTCGGCTTTCCCTTCATTTCTTCAGTTTTCATAAGTTATCCTTTCAAGCAAACGATTATTAGCAGAAAATGTTAAAGTTAAATAAGCATTGTCTTACCCGGAACGGCGACCGGCCTGACAGGCAAATCGCCAAATTCATATTTCTCTGGACTCAGGTCAAGCTTGGACGCCTTCATCGCCCAGTCCCATTTTAGCGCCCGCCCGGTATAGGCGCTCATTCTGCCCATTATTGCACACATTGTGCTTTCCGCAACCTGCACACCTTCATTCAAGCCGGCCCCTTTGCGGATACTCTGAATCAGGTCAACATGCTCCTGCACGTATGGATTCGGCGAGGCCGGCCCTTCGTACGAGCTCTCTCCTTTGATAAAACCGTGACTGCCATCAATGTAAGCAAATCCTTTTGTGCCAACGATTCTCTCCGACACACGGTCCGTGCAGCGGGGTATCTGCCGGCACATGCTCAAAACGCGCACGCCGCCCGGATACTCAAACTCCACCGCAAAATGGTCCCAGATGTTCCCTCCCTCGCGGACCGCCCGGCCGCCCACGCCCATCGCAGATACCGGATGTCCCTGCAGCGCCCAGTTCATAATATCAATGTTGTGAACATGCTGCTCAGCGATATGGTCCCCGCATAGCCAGCAGAAATAATACCAGCGCCGGCACTGCCATTCCATATCACTCATGCCCTCAGGCTTCTTTCTCGTCAGCGACCCACCCCCGCCGTTCCAGTAGCACTGTGCAGCAACAATCTCACCAATCGCCCCATTGTGAATCCGCTTCAAAATCTCTATATAGTGCAATTGATGGCGCCGCTGTGTCCCCGCAACAACCGACAGACCCTTTTCCTCCGCCAGCTTCGCCGCAGATATTACCCTTCGAATGCCAACCGGGTCAACCGCTGCGGGCTTTTCCATAAAAACATGCTTACCGGCCTTGACCGCCGCTTCAAAATGCTCAGGCCGAAAGTGCGGCGGCGTCGCTAAGATAACCATATCAACACCGCTGTCTATCAGCCCCTGATACGCATCGAAACCGACGAACCTGCGACGCTCGGGCACATCCATCTGACCAGCCAAACCCTCAAAATCCACGCGGTCGTATCGGCCTTTAGCACCTTTGCTCAGCATATTGTAAGAGGCATCGAGCTTGTCCTGAAACAAATCCGCCATCGCCCAAAGCCTCACCGACTTATCAACACCCATCAGCGCCTGCGTAGCTGCACCGGTGCCGCGACCTCCACAACCAATCAAACCGACTTTTAGTATATCTGACCCTGCCGCACGTATTTTACCTGTCAACACCGGGCTCACACCCGCAAACGAAGCAGCCGCCGCTGCCTTAACAAAATCTCTCCGTGAAAGCTTCTCATCTTGTTGTTCTTTTTTTTGCATAAAAATCCTTTCAGCCAACGGCTATTTGAAGTTTACTAAATAAGCGGTGTCTTACCCGGGACAGCAACCGGCCTGACGGGTAAATCGCCCCATTCATATTTCGGCGGCGTAAGGTCGAGCTTAGATGCCTTCATTGCCCAGTCCCACTTTAGAGCCCGGCCGGTATAAGCACTCATCCGGCCCATGATAGCATTCATAGTACTCTCTGCCACCTGCTTTCCCTCATTAATCGGGGAACCTTCACGAATGCTCCGGACCAGATCGGCCATCTCCATGACATAGTGGTCCGGGTCGGGCCCTTCGTACTTGAAAGGCCTCTCGCCTTTAATAACGCCCTGATCGACATCGGCTATACCTTTGGTGCCAACAACACGTTCGGCAATCCTGTCGGTACAGCCAGTAATCTGACGGCACATACTCAAAACGCGAACGCCTTCCGGATACTCATACTCGACAGTGAAGTGGTCGTAGATATTGCCCAGGTCGCGCACCGCCCTGCCGCCCATACCCATGCACTGCTCCGGATGCCCCTGGAGTGCCCAGTTGAGCACGTCGAGATTGTGCACATGCTGCTCGACAATGTGGTCGCCGCTGGTCCAGGTGAACCAAGGCCAGCTCCTGCATTGCCACTCCATATCGGAACGGCCGTCCTTGTCATACCACTGCCAGTAACCTAACATATCAGCTCCATTCCAGTAGCCCTGGGCCGCAACAATCTGTCCAATTTGTCCGTCATGGATCCGCCGGATAATCTCCTGGTATTTCTTGCTGTGTCGGCGCTGGGTGCCCGCGACCACTGATAGACGCTTTTGCCGGGCTAATTCCGCCGTCTGGATGACTGAACGAATGCCCTTCGGATCCACCCCCCCCGGCTTTTCCATAAATACGTGCTTACCAGCTTCAACAGCCGCCAGAAAGTGCTCCCCACGCCAATGAGGCGGTGTCGTCAAAAAGACTAAGTGCACATCGGTTTGCAGTACTTTCTTATACGCGTCAAAACCCACAAAACGCTTGCCTGACGTGACATTCACAGCGGCGGGCACGTCCTTCCTGAGCTTGTCGAGCGACTCCTGCTGGCGGTCTTTGAATAAGTCGCCCATCGCCACTATCTCCACGCCCGGCGAGCTCTTGACGCAGCTGATAATATCCCGGGTACCCTGCCCACCGCAGCCGATAAGACCAATACGTATTTTGTCCGACCCTGCCGCAAAAATTCGGCTTGTCCCCGAGACCAAACTCGCAGCCCCTAATGCTGCTGATGTCTTGATAAAGTCTCTGCGGGAAACCCCATCTCTCTTTTCATTTGCTTTCTTTTCCACGGGTAATCCTTTCAATCAATAATAGTTAATAAAAATTTATTAAATAGTATCTGTTGCGGAAAACGAAAATCGATGATGTCACCCCTGCAAAAGCAGGGGTCCAGAGCGAAAAACTGGATTCCCGCTTTCAAGGGAATGACAAATACTGTTTCCGCAACAGGAACTAAATAAGTCTTGTTTTGTCCGGAACCGCAACCGATAAAACCGATGCGCAGCTCATCAGAGCCGGCAGCAAAGATACGATTTGTGCCGGATGCTAAAACAGCACCCGCCGCCGCTGATTTCTTGATAAAACCCCTGTGAGTTAGCTCGTGATTTTTTATGCTTGTCTTCTTTCTCATAAATATCTCTTTTGATTACCGGACCTTGCCCTACGCCTGTTAGTCGAAGACCCCTTCCAACAGAGGCAAGCGTATGTATCCATATTAAAACAATCCTGGCTGACACCCTCAAACCCCGGCCTGAGCTCGTCGAAGGCTTGTTTGGGAGTGCTGAAAATAACCTCTATGCTCATGAGGGTACTTGCAATCGCCCACGCAGTCAAGCGCAATTTCGAGACCTGCCGGGATGTCCAGGGAACATCGTATCCACCTAAGGAAAATAAAGGGTATCACTATAGGAACACCCCAATTTGGTTGCCCTGTGCAGTCACATAGGCATGCCCCTGCGAGATGTGGGTTTCTCGAACCAAACGGGATTACAGAGTGCAGACTTCTCCCTTCCGACTTCTGTCTTCTGACTTCTGTCTTCTGGCTTCTGTCTTCTGACCTCTGTCTTACGACCTCTGACTTCTGACTTTCGATCAGGATTCAAAGGAAATAGGCGTTTTTTTCGGACTTTCTCCCCCACAATTAGGCGTGAGCCCCGTTAGAAATCGGCGCTGAAAGCCTGACAGTCCGATATGGGAAGTAGTTTCTAACGGGGTGAGCCTGTACTTAATTGCTGCCGGACTAATCGGGATATTGGGCTATTTACTAAAGTCGCAGGAATGTATAGACGAAAACGATTTTGGGCGTACTGTCATCTTTGGTGTACCTATACACGAGCGCAGAGAAGGCCTATGGAAAAGACATAATAGTAGTGCTCCCGCAGAGTAGATAATCAATGGCCATACTTTGGCCAAGAGATAATCAATGTCAAGACACAAAAAGAATAAGGCAGGACTACAAAAGAAAATCCCATCGGTTTTCAAAGGGGTATCGACTCAGCAATACGATGATGCCCAACAGCCTTGTTACGCACCTGAACAGCAACGCGCCGGCTATAACGAGCAGGAACCGGAGCAGCAGGAATCCCAGACCTCGAAACCGCAAATGAAAAGAACATTCCACCAGCATGGTTTCATCGCCTGGTTTGCAAGAAAAAAGGCCAGGGCAATGACCAAAATGGAAGAAAAGTTGAAAGCCGAATCCTTAGCAAGGGCCAAAGCTGAGGAAAGACTAAAAAAGGAAATTGAGAACAGAGCCTCAGTGGAACGAAAAGTGAAAGCTGAAGCGGAAAAGATGCTCCATACGCAGTATCGCAATTACAGTGTCATGGCCGAGAGAGCCGAGGCTCAGGCTAAAAAGGAGATAGCGGCAGCCAGGGCCCAAGCAAAAGAAGCAGTAGAAAAGGCACAATCGTATGCAGAGGCACTATCCAAGGTAGAGCAAAAGATAACCAAAGCCCAGGAACAGGCAAAGACTGAGGCTATAGCCGGAGCAAAGGCGGAAGAGGGCCTGAAGGCTGAAAGAGAAAAACGACAAAGGCTCGACGCTCAGGTTAAAGAGGAGATAGCGGCAGTCAAGGCCCAGGCAGAAGAAAAAATCCGGTCGTATGCGACGGCATTGGCCCAGGCAGAGGAAAAGCTGACCGAAGCTAAAGAAAAGGCAAGGGCTGAAGCTATAGCCGGAGCAAAAGCGGAAGATGGGCTGCTCGCCTCGGCGAAGGCCGAAGCCGCAGCCGGGAAGGACAAAAGCAAAGAACCACAAAGACTCGACGCTCAGCCTCCACAGAAAATAAAGACTTTCAAGCTATTCCACCGGCACCTTTTTCATCTAAAAACCGCGAAGAGGAAATTTGCCCTCTTTTTAGCATTAGCAATCCTCTCAGCTATAGCTATAACATTTGGAGTGAGCGTGGTCAACAAAGCGCCGGTGGCTAAGCCTGGTACTGCAATGACACAGGAGGAGAAACCGGTGCTGATTACCTTAATCGGAAGGGATCCCGATGGAGGGCAGCTTATCTATAATATCGTAAAAGGTCCGTCCCACGGGAGCTTGAGTGGGACAGCGCCCGATATGACTTACACGCCGGCGTCGAACTACAGCGGCCCAGACAGTTTCACTTTCAGCGTCAACGACGGAAAGGCGAATAGTGACCAGGTGATGATATCGGTTAACGTGCTGGCCGTAAACGATGCTCCTATAGCAAATCCTCACTCTGAGACGACTAAAGAAAACAAATCTGTATCCGCTGCCCTGACTGGGAGCGATGTGGATGGCGACCCTTTGATATCCATTATCTGCAAAGAACCTGAGCACGGCACACTCACCTTAGACTCAGGCTTCAATACAAACGGAAGGCTCATCTACACGCCCGAGCCTTACTTCACAGGTCTGGACATTTTCACTTTCAAGTTGAATGACGGCGAAGCGGACAGTGCCCCGGCAACGGTATCCATCAATGTCCTTCCGAATCTCCTCCCTGTGGCAAAATCTCATTCGATAACCACAGTGGAGGATTCGCCCGTAGAGATTAGATTGATTGGCAGTGACCCTGATTCAGACCCGTTGGCCTACAGTATGGTAACGGATCCATCCCACGGGAGCTTGATTGGGACAGCGCCGAACCTTACCTATACGCCCAACCCGAATTTCAACGGGTCAGACAGCTTCACCTTCAAGGTCAACGACAGCGCAGCGGACAGTGCTCTTGCAACCGTGTCAATCACGGTCTCCCCGGTCAACGACCCGCCAGCGGCAAATGATGATACTGCGACTACCCTGGAGGATACGCCCGTAGTAACCATTGATGTGCTGGCGAACGACACCGACGTAGACAACGTGGGCAGATATCTATACCTCGACACGTTTTCGGTGACTGCTATCAGCCAGGGCACCAATGGCTCAGTCACCATCAATCCCGATAACACGCTGAGTTATAGCCCCAACGCAAACTTCTACGGCAGCGATACATTCACCTACACTATTAGCGACAACAAAGGCCTAACTGATACCGCTAAGGTGAATGTTACGGTCAAAATGGTAAACGATGCCCCGAAGTTCACTTCAACACCTGTAAGCACGGCTACAGCCGGGGCGTTATATAAGTATGATGTTGACGCCGAAGACCCGGACCTCGGAGATGTACTAACTTACTCCTTAACCACAAAACCTGCTGATATGACCATAAATTCTACTACCGGGTTGATACAGTGGAAACCAACTAATGGACAGATAGGAAACAGTGAGCAGGTAGTAGTAAAGGTCTCCGACAGCAACAGCACACCAGCCCTGGATACACAATCATTTACCATTAAAGTAAATCCACCTCCGCCCAAGATAGCAAAATTGACCGTAATGGATGGATACAATTACAGAACCAGAAAAACATTATCAGCAGAAGGCAAAGCCAACCTTGTCCAATCCAGCGACAACAACCGGTGGCCAGCCGTCTACTGTTCATACGTGTCCTATGATTTTTCAGACATATCTATCCCGGCGGATGCTGTAATAAAATCTGTCGTTGTTCGTGTCGAGCACTTCGAGGAAGAAGGATTCGCCCAGGGAAAATTAGATTGGGCTATAGGCACAGGCTGGCCAACTAAACCGGTGATTTGGGCCTCAATACAGGCCCCGGTGCATGAAGAAGAACACCATGAGGGTGTTGACTCCTGGGATGTTACAAGCGTCGTCGAAACCCGCGAAAAGATAAATTCCCTCCAGTTACAAGTTAAAAATAATGACAAAATCGCTCAAAGAAAAACGTTTATAGATTATATCTATGTGCTCGTTGAGTGGGATTAATACTACTCTGTGATAATACCCTGCAGCACAAAAGTTTACATTCATTCCTTCTAAGATTGGCTTTGATTGGGTTTGTTTTGGCTTTGTTTTTTCATAGCCCTTAGCCGCATTTTTCTTCATAATCCTTTGTAAATACAGACTTTGCATCAATTTTACCCTCTGGTAAATTGGCTTTGATTGGGTTTGAATTGGGTTTGTTTTTTTGCCCCGCCAGCGGGATAAAATTTTTATAATCCTTTGTATCATATATATTTAGATAAATTTGGACATTTAGTGAATTGGGTTTGTTTTGCATAAAAAGAGCTGATTTGTAGAGGGTTCTCGACAGATGTAGAGGAGAATTTCGTGAAGCGGATGCGCAGCTCGTTTCGGTTGCGTTAAGTGTGTTTCGTATCTCGTGGTACATTGTTCATAGTTCATGGTTCATAGTTCATGGTTAATTGTCTGGGCCGGCTGGCTCTAAGTCATTGCTGCGCTGCAGCTTACGACATGCAAACTGAAATGTCATCTTCGCCTACTGGCTAAGAACCTATCCAAATAACCCAATCTATTGCGGTCTGCTGCAAAGCCCGATGCCTGTGTTGTCGGTGCAAAAACGTTCTCAACGTGGCTTAAGCCACGCCTCCGAGCCTTTTTGACCTGCCGCCTTGGCCTCGGACTTTTCGCTCGACCTCATAACGATCCGGTTATCCGGAGAGGTCCTATTTGTTAGCCTGCTGGCTAACATAGACGTATTATAACATATTTATCGTTAAAAATCAAGCTAAATCAAAGAAATTGTCCATTAGAGGGCTCCGCTTAAGATTCGGGGCGGGATTATGAATTTTTTCTTGCTTTTGATGATAAGGCCGGACATAATTTCATCGGCATGGCGGAATTTCTTTTGTTGACGGGAATAGAGGATTAACAAAGTGTTGGTGTTGGAAGAAGCAGTAGGAAAAAAGTATGGAAATATCGAAGATTGTTATCGAAAATTTCAAAGGGATTGAGCACGTCGAATTAAGTCCGATCAAACCAATTAATGTGCTCATCGGCCGAAACAATTCAGGCAAAACCTCAATTCTAACGTGCTTAAGTTTTCTAAATACACACTTTAGCCCTGACAATACTGGTAATCCAACCTCCGTACCGAACGGATGCTTTCGAGAGGGGCTTGATAAGACACCTGAAATGAGTATATCTATTTCCGTCAAGCAATCGAAGGAAGAGAGAAAAGAACAGTTTATTCGTGCAAAAGATTCTTGGAAAGTACATCACGATCCTCCTTATCTATCGGACGCGGCTATCAATGCACAGCTTGAAAATGATTTATTTTCAAGCCTATCGTTTAGATTTGTCGCCCTACCACCTAAAGGAAATTTAGGATTAGTATCAATAAATACAAAAAATAAAAAAACAAAGGAGACACGACTGATATACTCATTGCCGAAAGTGAAAGTAAAAGGCCGGGGACTCGAATGTTGGGCATACCATTACATCAACTATTAATTACAAGGCAGCGTCCAGAGGTCTATCCAACAATATTAGACTTGGTAGAAAAACATGGTATTGGGAAGGATTTAATAATTGGGGGAGGCGGCGGAAATACCCTGACTGGAAAACCAAGTGACATTATTATTAATTTACTGAGCCCGGCTTATGAATATATTGTAAAAATGTTCTACACTGCATTTTTGGTGAGCCCGTATCGTCATGCTAATGAAAGGATGAACGCACAGATGTGTGGGCAATTATCTCAAAATGGATCAAACCTTGTTAATTATATTCACAACTTAAACTTAAATAACTATGCGATGTTTAAAGACATAGCTGATTTTGTTAAGAGAATAGTACCTGAAGTAGGAAGGCTGCATCCTCGATTCGTCGGGGAAGGTGGGTTGACCTTAGAATTAGCGTACGAGTGGCCCGATGGAACCACAGTGAATCTTACAAACATGGGTGGTGGGGTTGAGCAATTGCTTGTCCTTGGGTCTCTGTTAATTAACCAGAGAACTGCTTGCATTCTTTGGGAAGAACCGGAAAGTCATCTTCATCCTGGGGCGCAGGAGGTTTTACTGGACCAGCTTGAAGCATTAGTAGATGATAGCATGGTTTTTCTTACCACACAGTCTCCAGTATTCATAAGACCAAGCAGCAAAATTGCAGTCCACACAGTAACCAATCCAGATGGAAAAAGCGCAAGGGGAAAAACTCTATCAGAAGATGATTTACAACAAGCAGCAGCGGTAATTGGCTCACGCCCCGGCCATTTGGCACAAGCGGATATAGTGTTATATGTGGAAGGGAAAACCGGCGCAGGGGTTATTAAGGAATGGTTAAAGAAGTGGCCAGAAAGGGCTACAGTTTTGAGATATTTACAAGTAGAAGTTCAGTCACTTAATGTAGATGAGATTGCAAATGAAGACGTGTTAATAAAATCACTGCAGAAAATCAATCCTAATTTGATTATATTTGTGGATCGTGACAATGAGACTGGAAAGAAGGAACCAAAAAAATCGAGAACAATATTGCGGAGTAATTGCAGTAAACTTGGGATACCGTGTATCATTACCGAGAAACGTAAGATAGAGGACTATTTTACTCGCGAAGCGATTCTAGAGGGTCTGCCGAGCAATTTGCGGAGGAACTTTGAGAAAGATTTTGATGCCGATAGGACAATCGGAGAACAATTGAGTGAGGGCTGGAAAGTATATAATTACAGGATTGCTGCCGCAATGGATTGGGAAGATGTTCAGAAACATAAAGATATAATGCGGGTTTTTGATGAGATTAAGAAGTATGCAGAGGAGCTTAAACCTTAAACAGAGAAAAACCCAGGGCTAAATATATTGAGATCCCCGGCCCCCGGCAGAAAAGCAAGTGAGCTTCCACCGGGGGTAAACTAAGAAAGAATCCGCCGGGGATAAATTAAGGACAAGCAGGGAAGCATAGATCCCCGGCCCCCGACAGACAAGCAAGTGAGCTAACATTCCCCTGCTGCGAGTCAAGGGGGGACTCTTGGGGATAAACTCTGGGTAAACTAAGAAAGCAAGTAAGCACACACCGGGGGCAAGCTCGGGACAAGCTATAAAAATGGAAGGATACTTTGTTTATATTCTGGTCGGCCGTAAAAAAGGGGATCTGTATGTTGGTATGGCGAAGAATTTGAAGAGGAGAGTTAGTGAGCATAAAAACGATCTTCGTAACGGGTTTACAGAAAAATATAAAGTAAAGAAGCTGGTCTATTATGAACAATGCGACGGTAAGAAATTAGCGGTATTGCGTGAGAAACAATTGAAAAAATGGAACAAGTCGTGGAAAATCAGATTAATCGAGAAATTTAATCCTGGGTGGAAAGATTTGTATTCTGATTTGAATTCCGCCATTGCTGTTAAACCTAACGGTGTGCAGACTTCGGCGAGCTCAGGATGAAGGGGGATTAGAGAATTAGTCAATAGTCATACGGTTTTTTGCCCTGCTTTATTCTGCTTTTTGTCTGCATCCGACGCAGGGTGTCGGTTAAAACTTCCGCCAGTTTATCATCGCCCATATTCTTTGCCTGCTCAGCCGATATCGCTTTGCCGTAGCAGACCCGAATCGAGCCCGGCGAAAATAACTTCTTATGCCTCGGCCAACACTCAAAGACGCCGTCAATCACTACCGGCACAATCACCGCCCCTCCGCGTCTGCACAAAAGACCAAGGCCCGGCTTCAACGGCGAAATCTTACCATCGTACGTACGGGTCCCTTCCGGAAAAAGACAGACTCCCTCACCTTTTTTGAGCTTGCCGAGGACCTTCCTCATCGCGGATATGTCCGCTTCGCCCAGCTTTACCGGTATCGCGTTCACCGAAGAAATCAACGGGCCGAAGAACCAATTGGTAAAAAGCGAATCACGCGCAACAAAGCACGAAGGCCTCTTCAAAGGCCCCACGCAAAATATCGGGTCAAGCCAGCTCTGGTGGTTACTGACCAATACGAAGGCACCTTTTTTAGGGACATTGTCTCTGCCGTAGGTACGCACCCGAAAAAACAAAATGCAAAAAACTTTGCAAACCCAGCGCGCGTACCAGAACCATGCTGCATTTAGTTTTTCCTTAAGCATTTTTCTTTGGTTTCCCATTTCGCTATCTTTTTGCGAAACGGGGTCCCTCTTTCACATAACCAAGAAGCTTTTCCACAACCTCTTCGATACTCAAATCGGTCGTGTCAACAACAATAGCATCTTCGGCCGGTCTTAACGGCCCGACCGTTCTGTTCTCGTCGCTTTTGTCTCTTTCTTCGATGGCCTTTTGTATTTGCTCAAGGCTTTCGTCACTGCCTTTGGCCCGCAACTCAGCTTGTCTCCTTCTGGCCCTCTCGAGAGAATCAGCCGTTAGATAAAATTTTATATCAGCATCGCTGAAGGCCACCGTGCCCTGGTCTCTTCCTTCGGTAACTATTTTTCCCGTGCCTGCCGCGAACCGCCTTTGCATTTGAACTAATTTCTCCCGCGCTTTCGGTGAAGAGGCAATATGCCGCGCATTGGCGGTTATCTGCGGCCGGCGTATCTGCTCGGTAACATCAATCCCGTCGATACAGACCACCATTTTGTCATCCCTGAGAGAGAATTGAAATTCACTCGTTTCCATAACGCCGAGCAGCTCGTCTTCATCACTCATATCGACCTCGGCCTGCATCGCAGCCAACGTTACAGCCCGATACATCGCTCCGGTATCGAGAAAGCTCGCCCCCAACTTCTCAGCGAGAAGCCGGGCCGCCGTACTCTTACCGCTTGCCGCAGGACCATCAATTGTAATAATCTTAAACACTGACTAACGCTGACCTAAACACTGACTAACACTGACGTACCTTGACGACAACGATACTCGTATCATCAATCTGCCTTGCAAGTCCCACAAACCGCCTTCTGTATCCGAGTATATCTTTAATCATCTGCTCTGCCGAATCTGCGGTAAACTTCTTTGCGGTCTCCAATAAATTTTCTCTGCCCCATAATTCGTTATCGAAGTTGAACGCATCAATCAGCCCATCGGTATAAAACAGAAGACTGTCACCGGCTTTTAACTCAATGGTTTCGATCTCATATTCGGCCTGGGCATCGACACCGAGTACGAGTCCGCCCTTTTCCAGGTCCATAATCCGCCCGTTTCTTATCAGCACCGTCGGCTCATGCCCGCAATTGCAATAAGTTATAGTTTTATCTTTAACGTCAATGATTGCATAAAACAACGTGACAAACTCACCATCCCTGCACTCGTGGCACGCCATCCCGTTGAGCCTACTGATAATTTCTTTGACCACATCCGCCTTGCATTCGGTCTGGGCACAAACATGCAAAACGCCTTGGCACGGCACCAACGCGTTGGCGTAAGCTCGCAAAGCACCCTGGAATGAACTCATCATAAGCGCGGCCGGCATGCCTTTGCCCATCACATCGGCAATCGCCACAACAATACATCTGTCACTCACTTGAAGAAAATCGTAAAAATCGCCTCCCACATCAAAGCATGGAATATAAGCAGCCGCTATATCCAGGCCCTGTATCAGCGGAGCCTTATCAGGAATCATCCTTCGCTGAATGACTCCTGCCAGCCGCATCTGCTCAGTCATATGTGCGCCTTCAATCGCCTCTGCGTACAGCCTGGCGTTCGTTATCGCCACCGCACACTGCGAAGCAACCGCCCTGGCAAGGTTAATATCATCTTCGTAAAAGCGCTTAGACCTCGGACTGTAAAGCCGAAGCACGCCAATCGAATTGCCTTTGAACTGCATCGCAACGGTAAGCTGGCTGACAAGACCCTCTTTGATTGTTGCCTCTTTATATTTGACCCTGCCGTCGACCCGCATATCGTCCAGCACCACCGCCTCGCCTGCAAAAGCGGCTTTGACCACGGGGTCGTTTTTCGAAACCACGCCCTTATTGCGGTACTCTTCACTGAGTCCGTACGTGCTCCGCATTTTCAAATCGCCGGCCTCTTCATCCAGCAGCCGAATCGAGCAGGCCTTGATCCCGACAATCCTCACCGCCGCCTCTGCTAACCTATCAAGCACCTCCTGAAGCGAAAACTCTCCCGCAACCAGCGTGGAAAGCTGATAAATCTGCTCATCTCTTTCTATTTGTTTCTTTGTCTTTTTCGCCATAATCAACCAATATTACAATCCAACCGGATTATACTCAACTTACCGCCCCCGGTGAACCTTAATTTATTTCAATATCGCCCTCTTGCACTAAAAAACCTTTCAGGTTACTATAAATATAGGGCTCAAAGCCAAGAGTCTCTAACAAATAGTCAATAGTAAATAATCAATAGTCAATTAACAATGATTGCCAGACAGATAATTTTCGTCGGCCGGGTCCAGGGCGTCGGCTTTCGCTTCACCGCCCGCAGGGCGGCAAGTCGCCGCCAATTGACCGGTTTCGTCCGAAACGTGCCGAACGGCTCAGTTGAGATGCTCGCCCAGGGACGTCCTGAGGACATTGATGATTGTATCCAGGACTTAAAAGAATATTTTGCCGACTATCTTAAAGAAACGAAAATCGAGGAAATCCCCCCCGACCCAAAACACACAGACTTCAAAATCACTTTTTAATCCACTCCCTCCACTACACAATATGATATTATTCCGCGAGATGCCGGACGACACCGAGTTTTCGAGGCACAACCAGGTCCGCGGTTCTGGCCGGCTGGTCTTCCTTTATCTTGTAATTTACGTCCATTATCTCGATAAACTCCGCCGTGTACTCCTTCAACACGCCGCAGTATTCGAATATCTTATCACTCTTAATCATCTCAAGCACAACCTTACGGCCGATATATCTTTCCAGCAAAGGCTCAAAAGATGCCCCCGCCGAACCCATCAATTCCTGCTTCATCTGGGAAACATATTTATCCTGTGAAGTCAGCATCTTACCCGTCGGTGTGGCCTTTTTAGCCTGGCTGATTAACAGATTAACAATCTCCACCACTGAGTCCCTGACTGTTCGCAAAACATTCAATATTTTCCTTTTGAGCCTGCGATCCCAATCGGGATGATACGTCTTTTCCAATTCTTTCTCTCTCGCCTTCTTGTTCTCATCGCTGAGCTCATCATGGAACCTAATCACAACCCCAATCTTCGGATACTCATATTTATACAGAATATAACTGGCCTCATCGTGCCCTTGTTCGTCTTTGTGTTTGGCCGGATAGACGAACTCCAGCCCGGTATTTTCCACCCTCAATTTACCCCAGATTGTCTTACCTGATGTGTCCTCCAGCGTCACCATATTCCGCTCGAAATCTCTCAGGCACTTATCTCTGCTCCTTTTTCTGACAAATGCGGCAACACCCGCAGCAAAGATAATAAAAAGGATGGTTATAGCAGTTGCACTTTCACCAAACATAATATTTATTTAGCCCCTCAATTTATTAAGGGGTTCTCTCCTTTCGAATTTATTAGAGGCGGGGCGTAATTCAAACCTTCGCCAGGACAACAGTATAATTCTTGCCGTAAAACTCGGCGCATTTCGGACAGGTCGTATAGAAAAAGTACATCTTCTTAATCTCTCTGGCCTTTGATTTGACATAGTCTTTCATTTCTTTCGCCCACTGCCCGGCATTTTTATATGGCCCTTCAAAGACCTTCGTCAAAAAAGTCCCTGATATTCTTGCCATCTTCGCACCCGGCACTTCTTTAGCCACTGCGATATAGATATCAGCCCCCCAGAGAGATTTCTCATCTGAGAGCATAACGGGTGTCGGCACAAGAGCATCGGCCTGCTTAATCATTTCCATATTTTTTACCATTACTTTTGCGAAATTCAGAGGGATATGAAAGAAACTTCTGACGTGGTCTTTAACAAACAATTTATCCTGAAAGGTTATCTCTTTCTCGTCCCATGGCCCGGGATCAAATCTCGGACAACAGCCAGTCTCCGATTCTTCATAAAGCTTACCCATAATTATCACCTCACTTTCCATTCACTTTCTATAATAACAAGAGTTTGGCAAAAGTTCATTCCTTATTTGGCTTGAATGTCAAACTTAATTCTCAAAAAACGCGGCCGATAAATCCGCGCATCCGCTGCCATTTGCCAAAAATCGGTGGAATTGCACACATACGTAACTATCAATTCGCCCTTTTTTGAAATCTCAGGATGCGCCTTCGCAGCATAGCAAAAGTACGTCTTATGCCACTCGACCTCAGGACATTCGTAAACCTTATAAGCAGAGCTCCATGGCCCAACCGGCGTCGGCGAAAACCGCATCAGTATATTCTTCGACATCCCGTTTTCCGTATAGACGACAACGTACTGCTTAATCGCCGGCTGATAACAAACCGAACACTCCGTCGCTGTGCCGTCAAAGAGTTTGGAAATACCTACCATATCCGCCCGCCAATTACCATCACTAAAGAAACGCCATTTCCCAAAGTCCGTCATTTCGTCGAACCGCACGCGAGCGACTATCATGCTTCGCCCGCTCATCCCTTTACTCCAGTCCTCGCTGCTGCCGTAGATATAGACAAAATCCCCGTCCCTCATAACCGCCGAGCCAAAAAATAAATTGCCGTCCTTCGAATATCGCCCGTAAGGGATTTTGTATTGTTTAATCCGCCAGGCTAAAGGCTCATCGTGCGGATTTTCGACCTCGCCCAGCCATGTTCCGATGTGTTTGAATCCAAATACACCCTCTTCATCTGTTTTGACTATTTGCATAAGAAAAAGGTATAACTTCTCATCGGCCACGATGCCGTCAAATATCCAGAACCACCCCGTCCCGTTGGCCGGCCTGATAAAGGCAGCCGACTTATCCTCCTTCATTTTGCCCCAGAAAAACTTTACAGAAGCTGTTGCAGGGTCTTTGCCGCGCTGAAGCGCAATCGAATTGTTCACCATCGTTGCTCCCTTGTGCTTTCCATCGACAATATCACCAATCCACGTATCGCCGTATAACCAGAGCGTTACATCATCAGCCAATGCCACCGAGTACACAGCATCCGCACCCGTCCAGCCTTTAGTCCTTGTAAATAATGCATCATATTCCGGCAGCAGCTCAACAGAATATTTCGGCAGCGGAGCAGATGCACAACCGAAAAATAAAACACCAAACAGAACCAGTCCGGTTATCAAATTTCTAATCGCCATAATTCTGGATACCTTCACTGTGGTTCCCCCTAATGTCTCCGGCCTATTGCAATGCACAGATAGCTCTCTGGCCAAACAGAACCCACAAAACTCACTGTTGCGTGAAGATGAAATCATTTATTCTCCATTAAGAGCTTCTTTATTACCCTTGCCAGTCGTTTTATCCCCTTCTCAATTTTTCCTTCATCAGAATATGAAAAATTCAATCTCAACGTATTATTTCCACCCCCATCAACATAAAATGCGTTTCCCGGTACGAATACGACATTTTCTTTTTTTGCCAGGTCGAACAAACGTAATGATGAGAGACTCTCCGGCAGCGTTATCCATAGAAACATTCCTCCCTCAGGTTTTGTAAATTCAATTTCTCCCGGAAAGAATTCTTCTATCATCGAGACCATTACATCCCTCTGTCTTTTATAAACCTCTCTTATTTTAAGAATATGTTTATCAATATCGTGGTCGATTAAATATTGAAAAACAATCCTCTGCGAAAGGTAATTTGAATGCAGATCGGACGCTTGTTTTGCAATAATTATCTTTTCCATCACATCGTTTTTTGCACAAATCCATCCCAACCTTAATCCCGGCGCAATTATTTTTGAAAATGAGCCTAAAAGAACCACATTATCGTCGAGGTAGCTCCTCATCGAAGGCAGATCTTCTCCCATGAATCTCAACTCGCTATAGGGATCATCCTCAACCAGAATCAAATTATGACCTCGACAGATATCCGCAAGTTCCAGCCTTCTGTCTTTCGAATAGGTTATGCCCGATGGATTCTGGAAATTGACAGCTGCATGGAACAGTTTTATTCTGTCTTCGCTGACTGCTTTTCCGAGCAAATCAATATCTATCCCGTCGTCAAGCAGTGGAATGGCCTCAAACATCGGTTCATAAACAGCAAACGCCTGTAAAGCACCCAGATATCCCGGGCGTTCTATGGCAACCCGGTCCCCTTTATTCAGAAATACTTTCCCAATCAAATCAAGACCCTGTTGCGAACCATTCGTGATTAATATCTCATCGGAGCTTAGTTTTAATCCTTTTTTCTTGTGATATCTGTCGGCAATATATTCTCTTAAAGGCAAATAACCTTCAGTTGTGCTGTACTGAAGAACATTTTCACCGTCTTCGGCCAAAACTTTCTTCGACGCCTCTGCGACTTCTTGCACCGGAAACAATTTCGGATTCGGCAGGCCGCCCGCAAATGATATGACCTTGGGATCTTCGGTAGCCTTCAAGATTTCTCTAATAAATGACTTATGGGTTTTAGCCATTCGGTCTGCAAATAAGTTATTCATTCGGTTATCTCCACATTTCATATCAATTGTACATAAAGACAGGCCTTGAGAAACACCGAAGACTATTTGTGAAAAAGACCGTTCACACTTCCGTAGCTCTCTGTCTGCTCACGCCGTTACTATTTATTCTATCACAACCGCCGTGCCTTTGGCGGAAGCCATCAAAAGCGATTTGTTTTTGGAGCCGATGTTATCGTAATCCAGAGAAAAACCAACAATGGCGTTAGCGCCCAATTTCAACGCTTCTTCTTTCGCCTCAGCGATAACATCATCCTGCATCGCCTTCATAACTTCCTGATACGAGGCCGACCGTCCGCCGAAGATGTCGCGAAATTTCGTGAAGAAGTCACGGACAATATTGACCGCCCGAACGTTCCGCACAATCACAATACCTTTATATTCCTTGATTTTAATCCCGTCTAAAATCGGCGTCGTAAAGATTTGAACATCATTCATTGGACTTCATTCTCCCTTCATTTTCAAAAATAAGCCAACCAGCCTATCGGCCACAAACAATACCGCAAACCATAATACCTAATACGAGTTTCAATCATTTTGCCGACTCCAGGTTATCCCTGACCAAAGATTTGTCTAATTTTCCGTGGTCGCTGTCCACATCGACCAGAACATTGTCGGCGAACAGTACAGATTCACTTGTCTGACCTTCGACCCTTAGCGCCTTCGGCCGAACGCTCGAAAACAGATTACCGACCACGGTGACATTGGATGTGCCGGTGAGAACCATACCGGCTGCAACCAGGTCGTTCGTTCCGCGCATTACCTTACCGTCGCCGAGGTAGCTGTTGGAAAAGTTGTTGCCTGTAACCGTAATGCGACCGCTGTTTGGCCCGATGCTCATGGCGTCTGGGCCGGAAATAGTAAACGTGTTGGCGCTCACAGTGCAGCCGTGCGCATCGCGAAGGTCTATCCCGCCGGAACTGTTATGCGCAATCACATTGGCGCTAAGCGCAATACCGTAGCAGTCCCTGTCTAACACAATGGCTGTCCCCGCGCATTCTTCTATCATATTGCCTGAAACGACCGAGCCGTAGGTATTTTCAATCACAACGCCGTGACCCAAATGGTCGTCGAGATTATTGCCCGTCATACAAAGGTTGAAACCGTCGATGAACCAGACGGCATCGTGGTTTTCCTCGAACTGGTTCGCCGAGACAACAACATCATGGCAGCCTATCACGTTCAGCCCCGTCTTTTTGTTATAGGTCATCAGCGAATCGCATATCCGCGGGTCCTCGTAGCAATAGTAAAGCTGAATGCCGTCGCCGCCGTGATAGCTGACGGTAACACCATCGATGAAGATTTCGTTTATACGCCTGGCCTCGATACCGTGGCCGCTCTTTTCGTTACCGGTAATGCGAAAGTTAGCCAACCGAATCCGCCACAGCTCGGCCTTTCGGTTGTCACCTCCACCTGGGTGCTGAAGTATCAGCGCACTCTTGCCCTCGGTATTGATGTTCTTGATATGCGTGGCCGTTCCGGCACCTTCAATAAGCACATCGGGCTTAGTTACCTTCAAAGGCTCACTAATCTCAAACGTACCCGGCGGCAAACGAACAACTCCACCCTCATCCGGCAGCGCATCTAACGCAGCCTGGATAGTCGCATAACGGCCGGCTTCAATAACGGCCCGTGCCCCCGGCAGCCGCTGAGAAGCCGGATTATTCTGCACCCCCTGACCACTTGCGATACAAAATACGCAAAAAATTGCCGCGGCTGCAATTATCAATATTACTGTCCCGTATGCCCGTTTCATTTGTATATCTCCTTGTGAAAATTTGCATTTCATTCTCAATCTTTATACTCTATCAAAATCCCTCACCACCGGAGAAATCCGAACCGTAAACTATGAACCTGGCGGCACAAGCTACGCCGCCTTCATTACCTCACCCAGGGCCTTTATTGTCAAATCGATATCCTCTGCACTGATACCGTAGTGAGTTACCGCCCGAAGCCGTCTGGGTCCCAAAGCCAGTAATTTAACTCCATTCTTATTAAGTTCCGTTACCAGTTCCATAGGTGTGATTCGACCCTCATCCAGCTCAAAGTAAATGATATTTGTTTGCACCCTCGCCGGCTCAATCGACAATCCGCTGATACTCGCGATTCCTTCAGCCAGGCGCCGTGCGTTTTCATGGTCTTCTGCCAGTCTATCCACCATCTCTTCCAGCGCTTTAATACCCGCCGCCGCAATCACCCCGGCCTGGCGCATCCCGCCCCCCAACACTTTACGCGCCCGCCGTGCCTCCGCGATAAATTCGCTCGAACCGCAAACCACAGAACCCACCGGTGCTGACAGACCTTTCGAAAGGCAGAAACTCAGCGAATCAACATTCGCCGTCAGCTCTTTGACATCAACACCAAGGGCAACAGCAGCATTGAATATCCGTGCGCCGTCAAGATGTACTGAAAGGCCGTGCTCTTTCGCCAGTGCCGCAACTGAATCAATGTACTCAGACGTAAGCGCAGAACCACTACATCGGTTATGCGTGTTCTCCAGGCATATCAGCCGGGTCCGTGGAAAGTGCACGTTATCGCCGCGAATGGCCCCCTCGATATCCTCCAGCCTCATCGTACCATCAGGCTGATTGCTAATCGTATGCGGGTGTATCCCGCCCAGCGTTGCCATACCGCCGGCTTCGTAAAGAAACGTATGTGACCGGTCCCCCAAAATCACCTCCTCTCCACGCCTGCAATGAGTAAGAGTGCACACCAAATTTCCCATCGTCCCGCTGGCGACCAGAAGTGCCGCTTCTTTTCCCATCCGCTCGGCAGCCATTTCTTCAAGCCGGTTCGTCGTCGGGTCCTCGCCGAAAACGTCATCGCCCAGCTCGGCGCGGTAGATGGCCTCTCGCATCGACGGCGTCGGCAAAGTAACAGTGTCACTGCGTAAATCAATTGTCCCCATCAGCTATCTCCTATAAAAATCACTACAAATAAAGGATAGTTTTTTCCCACTTGCAAACTGAACAATAACCAAAACCACAGCCCCCGTCAAACCAAATTCACCAGTCGTCAATCGCAAATGAACAGGTATTTCTCAGCCAAATAAGACAATCTCAATAATCCTTATTCTAATATTCCTGTGCTTTTCAGTTGCCTGCCTTCCCTGCTTCTATTAACATTGGCTCAGTGTCGTCTTTACACTTTTCAAAAAATATAAAGAAAGGTCATAATGGATAACAAACAAAACAATGGTAAACTATCAATAATCAATATTCTGCTAATTGCAGGTCTTTTTTCTGCAATATCGGCCGTGCTGGCCGGCTGTGCTTCTGAGAATATTTCTACACACAACAAGACCTGGCAACCGCTCTTCAACGGCCTCGACCTGACGGGCTGGTCCGTAAAATGCAAACCGGCCGACAAAGACAAACATTTCTGGAAAGTAGAAAACGAAACTATCATCGCAGATTCCATGGGAAACGCCGACCACGACTACGTCTGGCTTGTCACAGACTCCGAATACAGTGATTTTGTTCTGCGCCTGCGTTTCTGCGCTTTTCGCGACAGCCCCGGCAACAGCGGCGTGCAGATTAGAAGCCGATATGACGACCAGGCCGGCTGGCTCGACGGCCCGCAAATCGACATCAACCCTCCGGGCCCCTGGCGAACCGGTATGATTTGGGACGAAACCCGCGGCGTTAATCGCTGGCTCTATCCCGAAGTCCCTAAAGGCGAATGGGTAGATAAATCTATGGCAAACCCGAATCTTGCTTTTTATTACAGTGACGAAGGCCCCGGCTACAACGACCTCGAAATAACAGCCATCGGTACAAAAGTCACCGTCGTCTTAAACGGAGTCACTATAACAGAATACAACGGCGAAGGCGTTCTCAACGACCAAACCCACCAGGCCCGCAATGCCGGCCAGACCGGCCATATCGCACTGCAAATTCACACAAAGGACCAGCTCAAAATCAGCTTCAAAGATATTTACATCAAAGACCTGTCGAGATAGCACTCCGAGTCACCAATTACAAAGTACTATGTTAGCTTATCGATATTCCTCGCGACCTTTGCAAAGGCTTCTATAATATCGTCCATGTCTTTTTTGCCCTCGAGAAAAGCTATCTTGCTATCCATGGAAAGTATTTCTTTGCCGCTGGGCTCGACGTTATCCATAATCGGCAGACGCAGCAAGGATTCCCTGTATTTTTTCAGCCGGGCCTTGGAGAATGATGCCCGAAACGCATCTGAATTGAGATGTTCTTCCAACATCCCTTCCTTATGGCAACCTCCCGAATATCGTCTTGCCCGGCCTGAGATGGGGACACCTTCAGCCCGAAGCGCCTCTGCAAACTTTGACGCAGGGACATCGTTGAAATACTTCTTGTCATAATTCAGCTCAAACGTAACGTTCGTGAATCTTGTTTCTTCGCAATACCGCTTTCTGAGTTTAAGGCCGGGAATTTCACTTAATTTTTTCTCTAAGTATTTCCCATTCTTTTGACGAATCGCATCCTGTTCCTTAAAGCGCCTAAATTGCTCTGTAAGAACCGCAGCCTGAAACTCGGTCATTCGATGATTAGACCCGGCATAAGGATAGCCCCTCTTGGCCCTTTTAGGGTCTCTTCCGTTGTTCACAAACGCCGCACATCTGCGCATAATCTCTTCATCATTTCCTAATACGGCCCCGCCCTCGCCGGAAACTAAAGATTTCCACTCCTGAAAACTTATACAGCCCGTGGTCCCGAACGTGCCGACCTTCTTGTTATTTACCTCGGCAAACACCGATTGGCACGCATCCTCAACAACCGGAATATTATGCTTGTTGGCGATAGCCATAATTTTTTCTATATCAAGCGGAAATCCGGCTAAATGAACGGGCAGAATCACCTTTGTATGTTCCGTTATGGCCTCTTCTACAAGCTCGGCGTTCATCAAGCCGGTATCGCCGTCAATATCAACAAACACAGGCAGCGCATGCGTATTGCATATAACGTTAATAGTTGCGATAAACGTGTTCGGCGTGGTAATAACTTCGTCTCCGGGCCCAACGCCAAGCACATGCAAAGAAGCGCTAAGAGCCGTAGTTCCTCCGTTAGATAAAGTGCAGTAACGCGCACCCATCGCCTCGGCGAACTCCTTTTCAAAATCGTAAACGAAATTACCTCTCAAACAGCACCAGTTTCGGTTGCGAAGCGCCTTTAACAGGGCTTTCTCCTCATTCTCGTCAAAAATGGGCCAGGTCGAAGGAAACTTCTTTGTTCGCACAGGTGTACCGCCAAGAAGGGCCAACTTGTTTGTCTTTTTCATGACATTTCCATAAAGAGAGCTCGTCCCTGCACCGGCCAAAGCCGCACCGGCCAATCCCACCGAACTTTTCTTTATGAATGACCGGCGTGTCAGGGTTAATAATGACTTTTTCATAGAACACCTCCAGTTCATAAAATGAGAACACCACTTATTTCCAGATTTCTAAATATTCGTTTCATATATCTTATTCGCTGTCGATTATAAACAATAACTAATCAATAATCGATATTTATGTGCTGAAAAAAACCAGCACTTCGATATTACAGAATATTCATTTGCAACCTGCGTACACGTTTAGTATTATAAAAAAGATAATAACCACAGCAGCCTTGCCAAACTGCAGCACAAGTGAAATTTCAGAGAACTACGGGAGGTAAATCAACGATGAATTATAAAACAAGGTCCACTAAGCACACAAAAAGAGGGTTCACCCCGTTAGAAGTCCGCAACAAAGGCGGGCATCCAGATAAGTCACGATTATTTCTAACGGGGTTCACGTTAATTGAACTTTTAGTAGTGATTGCCATCATTGCCCTGTTGTTGGCAATTTTAATGCCGGCTATGCGAAAAGCCAAGGAAATAGCAAAGGAGACATCGTGCAGAGCCAATCTAAGGTCTGTGGGATTAGCTATATTAATGTACCTGGACGACAATGACCACAAACTGGCTGACCCGAGGAACGCAAACAGATTTCTCTGGTACGATTCAAGAGGTAATCTTAGAAAAACTAATGATAATGATGCTTATTGGGGTATTGTGTATATAGATTACCTGAGGAATACGAAGATTTTCGGTTGTCCGAGCTTGAGACGCGTTCCGGATTTAATATATGACGTTGACCCTGAGGCGATTCAGGTAGCGGCGTTTGGTCTCAATGGCTATGCCAGGGGCAAAGATACAACTAAGATACGGCCTCATTCGGAATTTATTATTTGTCACGACCACGTTGAACCAAGATGTGAACAAGACACCCGAGACATGCTTTTTAATAACGGCCCAGGCACTAACAATTTAACGGATTACCGATTAGGTGGTTTTCGTGCAAAATACTATCGGGACATTTTCAGACATAATATAAGGCGTAACGAAGACTTCAGGACCGGCGGACGATTGAATGTTCTTTGGCTCGATGGACATCTCAGCTCCATCGAAGAAACCACAGGAGACGATGTCCCCAAAAGGTGGTACACCGGCGAAAGATAAAACTGAAAGTCTGACCACACAAAAAGGGCTTATATCGAACCATTCAATATAAGCCCCGAACTGATACAAATCTGCTATATCAACTGTGCCCCCATATCCTGCTTGGCAATCCGAAGTCCACAGTCCGCGGTCCGCAGGATGCCTGTCGGCAGATGCCTTACGGCAGAAGCAATGGGGGCCATTTAAATCTCGGCTTACGGCGTCGGTCGATACAGACAAATATCATCAAAGTACATCATACCCGAACCGCCGGCTAACGGATTGTTCTTATCGCCAAAACCAATAGCAATAGTATTGACATTGGCCAGGTTCACGCCCTGGTCTGCAAATGCCTGCAGGTCGATAGTCCATTGGGTCCAGGTATCTATCTGTGCTGCATTGGGATTATCGTGAGTGACTACTGCACTGCCATTGAGAGCAACATACATCGGCTCAGCAGCATTGTCCGAATCGCCTCTGAACCAGATTGACAGTACTCCTACACCCT
>DATKYR010000175.1:0-52246 GCA_035528395.1 Sedimentisphaerales bacterium | reverse complement strand
TGTTTAGTGCTTCGAGATACGCAATACGCGATACGACACCTGTCCCGATGTCTTTTATCGGGATACGCAATACGAGTGCCGTGTCTCGGACATTTATTTAAAATCTACTTGAAATCAAACTCAAAATTTGGTATAATACGCAAATGTTTGCCAGCAGGCTAACATAAACCGCCAGCAAGCGAAGATGACATTTCAGTTTGCATGTCGTAAGCCACCGAGTGGCAAGGACTTAGAGCCAGCCAGCACAGACAATTAACCAATGAACTATGAACTATGAACCATGAACTATGAACCAATTACCATTACCCATTAAACCACTAATGATCATCGAGAATTTAACTTTAGCTCACTTTAGGCACTTTAGCTCACTCTTCACTAACTCGCCACCTCTACATCTGTCGAGGATTCTCTACAAATCAGCCCTTTTTATGCAAAACAAACCCAATCTTGTCCGCCGTAGGCGGATTGCAAATGAACGTAAAATCATATAATACAATGGATTATGAAAATATAAGTGATTGGACACTTGGTCAAAACAAACCCAATTCAAACCCAATCAAACCCAATTTTCCAGAGGGTAAAATTGATGCAAAGTGTGTATTTACAAAGGAATATGAAGAAAAATGCGGCTAAGGGCTATGAAAAAACAAAGCCAAAACAAACCCAATCTTGTCCGCCGTAGGCGGATTCCGAAAAGGCCAAAATGAACGAAAACTTATTTGTCACAAAGGATTACAGAAAATAGGATGATTTCGCAGTCCAGAAAAACAAACCAATTCAAACCCAATCACAGCCTGATTTTTTATTGATTCTATAGCTCGGAGGGTATATAATTGTGTAGTTGCCTTGCTGGTTATCTGGAAGAATGGGAGCATGAGCAATAAATTGCGAGTCGCGGCTTATATAAGAGGGACCCCGCCTTGCGGGAACCCAAAGACATATTTTGTCATAAATTAAGGAGGCGAAACATGGTTCATCGAAACGGTTTTACACTCATCGAGCTCTTGGTTGTTATTGCGATAATTGCCGTATTGATGGCGATCTTAATGCCCGCCCTCAATGTTGCGCGTGAGCAGGCCCGTGGAGTCTCATGCTCCGCGAACCAGAAGAACCTTGCCCTGGCCTACATCGCGTATTCCGACGAGAACGACGGCACCGTTTGTGGGGGGCGGGCGATTCACGAGACGGTCAACGATGTGCCCCCATGGGTCATGCCGCCCCTTGATTACTCAGGAGGCAACATTACTCCTATGGCCAGCGGTTCCGTTACCCGCGAGCAACGGTACAATGGACTGAAGGAAGGAGTCCTGTACAAGTACATCAAAGATGTGGGTGCATATCATTGCCCGGGTGACAATCGAATAACAAGGGGGACGAGCTTGGGCAGAGGGTCGGAATTTCTGATTTACCGCAGTTACTCTCTCACGGATTATATGCGGGCGTTTGAAAGTGCCGATCCGAAGAAGCTGTTCAGCTTCAAAAGCCAAGCCAACAAGATGCTCTTCGTGGAAGAGATATACGACGGTGGTGCGGGCAACCATAATCATCATGCATGGTCGTATATTCCACACGACGGCACTTTGTGGGACCCTTTGGGCATCTTTCACAGCAATGCCTGCACATTTAGTTATATGGATGGTCACGCAGACCGCAAGAAATGGGTTGACACACGGACGGTTATCTACTGTACCAGTCGAGCAGAAGCTGCGGCCAAGGGTTTTGGCAAGGGAATGCAGTTCAATCCACCTAACCTTGACCTGGTGTGGCTTGACTCGCACTACCCGGGCAACCAGAACGTTGCTCAGTAACCATTAGGTTTGTGGCCTGGGTGGACGGATGATGTGCTCTTAGAGCTTATCCGAATAACCGGGTCGTTATGAGGCCGAGCGAAAAGTTCGAGGCCAAGGCGGCAGGCCAAAAAGGCTCGGAGGCGTGGTTTTCTCCACGTTGAGAACATTTTTGGCCGACAACGCAGGCATCGGGCTTTGCAGCCGGACGTAATAGAGTGGGTTGTTTGGATAGGCTCTTATTCAGATAAAAGATGTCCCTTTTGCAAATGATTGTAGTGGTCCCGAATTATCAAACTCATACCAATTCTATTTAATGATTATCGAATACCTGACTCTGTCATTCCTGCGAAGGGGCCTGTTGCCAAAGTTCAAAATGAACGTTTTGAGATTGCCGCGCGATTTTTCAAATCGCTCACAATGAACTGAAAACGCACTTTGTGTCATTGCAAGGAGCGCAGCGACGAAGCAATCTCGACTTTTTCAACAAGCCCGAAGGCAGGAATCCAGGCCTTCCCATTTTGTATAATGTATAATTCTTTCGGCAATTTTTAACTATAATTGGTATCATTCAATGATTTCAATTTCTTCCTGTGTATAGGGGCCCTTATTTTGTTTATCTTTCATTGCCTCTTGTTTCGGCGTTGAGAGCCTTTCGAAACAGCCGCGGCCCGTAGTGCGGCGGTTCCTGGCCAAGTTCGTAGCAGCCCAGATCCGGAGCTTTACCGGCGAAACCATCGGTGATCTGCGGAAGGGCGATACCTGCATCGACGACCTTGGCGCTCCTGCGCAACCGCAGGTCGTAGTCGCCGGGTTCACAGGTCTTGCCTTTTTCCGGCGGTCCGGCGTTGACGAAGGTGTCGTAGTTGGCCAAAATGCCGTGCTCCTCGAGCCCAGTTGCCCTGAAGAATTGCTCGATGGACTGATACTGCGCGACGTTCCCGTTGTGGTCTTTCCATCTAAACAGCAATTCGGGCTGGTTGCGGCGGTAAGCGTTGTAGTCCATCGTGCTGTAGGCCGTAAGAGAGCCGGACTCCATCGCGTATTGCGTGCCGCCCATGAACAGGTTATTTCGGAAGTGGCCGTTTTGCCAGATGGCCGGCGGACGAAAACCTTCTCCGGCACAACATGATGTGTTGTTGTAGGCCTCGATGCCGGCGGGATAGTTGTTCAGCTTATAGCTGAGGCTGGTGATTCCGTAGAGCTCATTGCGGATCAGGTAGACCGGCCCGCCATAGAACGGCTGGGTAGACATGCCGGTGTGCGCGTTATAGCAGCGGTTACGATAGAACCGCACGTTGTGGCAGCCGTAATCCGCCTCGAAAGTGTCATCCTGCGCCCAGGAGAGGTCGTTGTTGTAGAAGTCAATGTTCACGCAGTGCTTCATCACGTCATCCTTGGGCGGGCCGAAGTTGTAGATCGCGGCCGAATCGCTGAATCTTGTGATACGGTTGTGGCAAATCACATGACCCTGGCCGTACACGTTGACGCCGGTATGGCCGGGACTCATATAGGTTTTCGGCGGCCGCGGGTACCAGGTTGTGTTGATGCCGACGATATCATTGTCGGCGATGTACCAGTTCCTGGAATTCTCACAACCGGTGTTGATGCCATACACCACATTGTGAATCTTGCATTGGCGAACGACGAAGCCCTCAGAGCCGCCAGGCTTTGAGGCGTAGATAGCCATCCGGGCGTTGCGGAAGGTGAGTCTCTCGAAATGCAGGTGATGTGTTCCGTTGAGGGTCACGATCCGTGACTTGCTGCCGACGCCCTGGCCTTCGAGGACCGCCTCGCCATTGGTAGGGCCGCGGAAAACGATTGGTTTTCCGGGCATTCCGGACTTTTTCAGATCGAACGGTCCCCTGTATACACCCGGGCGAAGCAGAATCACGTCGCCGGGCTTAGCTTCTTTGAAGGCCGCCATGAGCCCCTTCTCAGGAGTAGCCACTATTGTGTCCCCTCCGTTAAACGCCCTCGGCTCCGCCCGCGTTGTCACGCTGACAATCTTCGGCTCCGCCGGCGCGCCGCCATCGGGGTCGGACATAGTGAATCGGACTTCATAAGTCGTCGCCGGTTGCAGAAATAGCACGCTTCCAGCGAACAGGTTGCCCGTGCGGTACGGCCCGTAAACCTGGTTCACCACCTCGTGATGAACTCGCAGCATTGGCAGCCCGTTTTTCCACTCCGCCTCTGCCTTTTTCCTGAACGCGACATTGACCGATGCGTTCCGATTGCTGTCACCCTCGATGTACCACCGGAAGCCCAGGTTCTCGATTGTAGGAGGGTCAACAATGAAGCGCTTCGGTGCGATCTCATCCATTTCGGGGCCAACCGGAAAGCCGACAAGTGGTTTCCGCTGCCGTCGCGCCAGAGCAGAAACAGTCGGCAGCATCAGCACCAGAACGACCGCTGCCGTCAGGAACTTCCCAAAACTTTTCTTTGTCTTGTTTATCATTCTCATAATCTCACTCTATTGTATTCGGGAAATACTATCTTAATTTCAGCAAAATTAACGCCGTTACAAAAATGATTATGACATCCGGAATAAGTAGTATTTCAACAATCATCCCAACTATCATGCTGCCCTTTCGGTGTGCGTTTGATAGTAACAGTGATTGGTACACTCAGCCATCTGTTTCTTATTCTTCAACTTCCTTCTTCGTGCAGATAGATTAAAAATTAGATTAATCATTTTCGTAACTCAGAGATTGCCGCGCAAATACGTGGTTTACTCACAATGACAATCTTTCGTTAGATTATCACAAATTTCGTCAGAATTCAATTTATGTAGTAGAAAACAGCGTGGATTTTATCTCAAGCAGGTTAATGTATAAGTTGAGATGAACTTAGAAGTCAGATTTCTTGTTCCCGCCTTCGGCTGCGCTTGCAATGACAGAAAGAATTGAGAACTTAGAATAAAGAATGAGCAGCTATTGTTAGTTTGAAACTTAATCCTTCGAGTCGGCTGCAGCCGATTGTTATATGGCTGACTGAGCTTGTCCTTATGCAAATATAAGATAAATCATAAAAGCCAAATAAACCAAAATCCATATTTTTACAGCAAGCTCAAATTTTTGATATGTCATTTTCCTTAATATTTTATTACTTAACATAACAGAGAAAGGTAAACATAAAAATACCCAGCCTATCCCGGACAATACATCACTTAGATAATGGGCCCCTAAAAATATTCGTGAGAAACAAACCATTGAAGCAACAAGTACTAAAATACACTTAACCAAAGTATGGGAACGTCCTTTATATTCTGTATAAAAAAGAAAAGGAAGGACAAGTGCCACGCTTTTAGTCGAATGGCCTGAAGGGAACGACGGAGAGCCCGAACGAGTAAAGAAGCTCAGCTCATTTGCATATTCGTGGATCGGACGGGTACGATTTAATATTTCTTTTAGAATGTCGCCGGAAATGCCGGCGACGGCAAAAGAAAAAATTATCAGTAGAAATACCTGTCTTGACTTTTTCAAATTGGTAAATTTCAAAGACAGTGCCAAATGCAGCATATATATAAATACGATAAGGGACATCCCGTATTGTGAAAAGAACCGGTTAATTATAACAAGGCCGTCACTAAAATTAGAATTGTTTAAGGCAAATAAAATGTGCCTGTCTGCTTCAACTTGAAACCACAGAAAAAGAGAGATACCCCAGGATATTAAAAATACGATACTAAAGCTAATCCATTGTTTTTTAGATGTCTTTATCAAATCAACCTGGTATACATTTAACCGGTCATCATCTCTCAAAACTCGACTCCTTCATATTTAGGATTTCCCATGTCCACTTCATAGAAACACTCCTGCTTGCCCCAAGTTCTATAATATAAAAATTTCATATCAATTTCAAAAAAAATCCAGCAGGCTAAACGAACTGTTTCTCAAAAAACACCAAAAAAGCCGACCAGTTACGCCAAGAACCTTCTTCTTCCCACTGTCTTGGCGCATCGCGACCGCTGCCCTTCATTCCGGAACCCGGTTTTTAGCAGTTCCACATATTATTCCGGCCTTGCTGTTATTGCCAAAAAGAGCAATCACCGGATTTTAGGTCAAGGATCTCCCAAAAGAGTATCCTTGAATGCTTCGCCCATTAGGTTCTCCTGTATTTAATAGTCAAAAATGGCTTGAATAGTCTCTAAAGCCTCTTTACTATCAGATTACAGTCTATTTGTCACCATCTACTTGGGAAATACGGGTGACATAAGTTATTGACTTTTCAAATATTAAAAAGTATGTTCCGTGTACAAATCAAAGTGCGAATATTTTTTCTGTCCCACGGGAATGACCAGCAAATTTCAGTGAGTGAGAGAGGTGATAAGAGCACAAAACCTTAGAAGTTCGGGAGTAAGTCTGGTAATATAGACTGTCTAAAGGTTTAGAATGTTGCCAAGCGAATTATTTTGGAAATCCTGGATTTATACAAACACCATATAAACATAGTTCGATGTTTGAAAAAGGAGGCCGAAGAATGAGAAACAGGTCTGTTAGTGTTTTTGGGCTCTTGCTCGGTTCAGCTGGTCTGGTAGTCGCAAGTTGTCTTTTTGCATTGGAAGTTTTTGGTAAGGATCACTCAAAGACTGAGCAGTTTGTGAAGGTCGGAGAACGACCACATGCAGGAGGGACACAAGGGAGTAAACTCTCACCTGCTGTGCAAATGCAGTTTATGCGGCCGAGCCAACTGGAAGAAGCTGCCCGTCGCTTTCCTGTGGTTTATGTCCCCTTTGGCTGCATCGAGTGGCATGGCCGACATCTGCCGCTCGGCACGGATGCACTGAAAGCTCACGGTATTCTTGTCAAGTGTGCGGAGAGATTCGGCGGCGTGGTATATCCTCCGGTGTACTTTCACAGTGGATTCAATCGAGAGCACCTTGTGCCGGTGATTACCGACTTGTTCCAGCGTCTTAAAGCCGCCGGCTTTCGTGTAATCATAGGCGTGTCGGGCCATAATGTTAAACAACAAATTGACATGATCAACAAGGCGCTCGAGCCGGTGGTGGCGGACGGCAGCGTTACCGGAATCGGGCTTTGGGAAATATCGCTCAGCCGGAGTGAGGAATCAAACACTGACCATGCTGCCAAATGGGAGACATCGGACATGATGCTCTTTTATCCCGGGCTTGTGGACCTTTCCGAGCTGGGGACCGGCCCTCTTGCTCCTAAAATGAAACTTCCGGACGGTATTGGTGGGTTGGATCCTCGTAAGCATGCATCGACCGAAGTAGGCGAAAAGAATGTCGATTTGGCTGCCGAGGCCATCGGCAAGAAGGTCAGGGAGCTGCTGGAATCGCTGCCACAAGAGCAAAGGTCCTTCAGACTTAAATCCGTTAGTCCCGAATACTGGTGGATGATCTGAACATTCTTTGCTGCAATGACCGGCGGAAAAACAGAGTGCCTCTTTTTTGTTTTTTAAGTCATCCTGACAGTAGGGGACTAGTCACTCTATATTTTATAGGCAAGGTGAGTGGTGGGAGAAAGCTCTAAGGCGGGTTATTCCACCCTGCCCCCAATCGAGATAAGATGTGAATATGTGCGCAGGTACATCTTGCCATCGGCAACCGCTGGAGTAGCCTGGCTCTTTTCACCTAATGAATTACTCGCCAGCAGCTCGTAGGTCGGGGCCGCCTTAATAACGACAACGTTGCCATCTCTGTTGATACAGTACAGTACCCCGTTGACCCAGATGGGTGAGCCGTAAAACTTACCGCCCGGCTTTTCACACCAAAGCACTTCACCCGTATCAATACGCAGACAAGAGACATCTCCCTGGTCATGAAAAGTAAAGAGCAGGCCATCATTAGCTAAGGATGTGGGGACATATGGTGCGGACTTGCCGGTACATGTGTAAACCACGTCGGGTTGTTTGGAATTGCCTCTGGAGCCGGCTCGAACGGCAACCAACTGTTTCCCCGCCGAACCTTTGCCGCAAGCACCAATTAGCAAATCACCTGCAATAACCGGCGAACTAACAACTCGAGCCGGCAACACCGACTGTAATTCCCATATCACCTTTCCTGTATGGGGGTCCAGGCCGGTTATTCCATGCGCCTGGCTGGTAAAAATCAATTGAGGTTCGCCCGTTTCCGGTGAGTAAACACAAGGTGTTGAATAGGATATCTGGCTGTTTTCACGCTCTCTCGTCCAGCGCGTTTGCCCCGTTTTTCTCTCGAGGGCTATCCAGGCACTTTGGTATTCTTTACCACCTTCCCAATGCTCATGAGTAAAGACCACGATATCATTGAAAAGCATGGGTGATGTCCCCGGGCCAAACCTGGAATATATCCCTGGGAAAGTGCGTTGCCAGATATCACGGCCGCTATGGTCAACGGCGGCGATAATCACCTCCTTACTTGTTTGCCAGAGGACGTAAACGTGGTCGGCATTTACCACAGGTGTAGCAGCAGCGTAGTTGTTGTCTCGATGGTGGCTATAGGCGGTGAGCTTATATTGCTTTTTCCATAAAGTATGGCCGTCGGAAACGTCAAGGGCCAAAAGTATACCTCCAGCCGACTCAGGATTTTCACAGGTCACAAACACCTTATCCTTCCATATCACCGGCGAGCTGTGGCCTCCTGCCGGCAGTTTCACCTTCCAGTTGAAATCCTTCTCTGTCCATTTGACCGGAATCGTTTGGGCCTGACTTATCCCCTGGCCATTCGGGCCGCGGAACCGGGTCCACTCTTGTCCCTGCACCACGGAGGTCAATAATATGCCAAAAAGCAAAGAAAAGCTCTGTCCTGCTGTTCTGTTTATCATGTCCTGCCTTTGTTTTCTATTTGTTAGTTTCTGCCCGAAACCATGGGCCTTACTACCCAAGCATCCATCCCAGCTTCACAATGTTCTCGAATTCATATTGTAGCAGTTGATGCGGTCTCCTCCAATCGAAATAATGGTTCAGTTCCGCAGAGCTCAGATGGGGATTCTTCAGTCTCCTCTGTTTGTGCGGAGGAGTTTACCGCTTCTCTTGTCCCAGATGACGGTGCGGACCTTCATTCGGTGGTCGCCGTGGCAATCCGTGCAGACGATTTCATTGGGATCGGTTTTGTCGAGGCCCAGCTCCGTCCAGCGAACAACGACCTTTTCGGGCGGGACATCATCATCCTCATGGCAGCCTTGACAAGAGAGGTCGGTCTTGTCCGCTTTATGCTTCAACCAGTGAGCGATGATTTTCCTGGGCGGGATATCATGAGCTTTATGGCAGCTTCGGCAGAAGGGGTCAATTTTGTCGGCAGAGTACATGGTCTCAGGAGGAGTAATGTTGTTTTCATCATTTTGGTGTGCAGAAGATTGGCCGTGGCAATTGACGCAGCCAATGTTAACCTTAACATGACAGTTAGCAAGAGACTCAGTCTTGTAATTGGCATGGCACACAAAGCAGGCTGTGTTTTCAACTGCTGCCTGGGTGGTTGCAACGGCAGAAGCTTCTTCCTCTTCGGTTGGTTCGTCAAGGAGCAGCGGAGCACTTGTGTCGACTACAAGGGGAGGAGGTCCTCCTGTAGTTTCTGTCTCGTTGTCGGTTACAGGAGCAGCCTGGATGTCGGCCGGCCCAGACTCGGTTGAACTTGTGCAGCTTAGAAGAGTTGAAGTGGTAAGCGTGAGAAGCACTATAAGTATTTTGGAAAGACCGTCATCTATTTTCATTTGTTGTCCTTATGACGAAGCAGAGGGGAGCACCGCGTATTAGACATATTCCCAGTCTTTTAGCCACTGATAGTTGGGCGGCAGTGAGGCCCAGGCATCATCCATTGCCCTATCGAGCTCGGCTTTCTCCTTCAGGTCGAGCTCGCGACGTTCCTTGACTGCAAGGGTGACATTGTCGACCTGCTGGACGCTGATAAGCCCCGGGATTGGTGCTGTTATGGCCGGGTTGCAGAGGACATAGCGAATGGCCAGACGCGCGAGACGATTGTCTTGTTCAGAGTGTGGGCTGTTCGGCGAACTGTCTCCCTTGAACAGAGAATTGCTGGCAAAAGGCTTAATGCCGAACCAGCCGACGTCGTATTTCTTGAGAGTGGCCCAGAGACCTGATTCATCGGTAACGAGTTTGCTTTTAGCGGTGTATGGGGTCAGGATGACCTCGATCTGGTCGGAGTGCTTTTCGATGATTTTCTTCAGGTCGGGCCTGTCGTGTGATGAGATACCAATGAAGCGGGCACGACCGGTTTTCTTTGCCCAATCGAGGGCTTTGGCAGCCTCTTCGACCTCTGCTGCAGTATGGCGGCTGCTTTCTACAAGGAGGCTGATTCGCCAGAGGTCAACGTAGTCAAGACCTGCTTCTTTCATTCCTTCGTCGAGGCCCTGCTTGAGCTTCTCGGCCGAGCGCCATTCTTCGAAGCGGCTTTCCTTGATGTGCCAGGAATAACCGAAGTACATCTTGTCCCGACGTCCTTTGAGGGCCTTGGCGTAGGCGAGGATTTCTTCGCGGCAGCAAGCGTCAACGTAGTTGATGCCGCGCTCGATGCAGCGGGTGACGATATCATAGCGGTTTTTCTGAAAGTCCTGGCGGTCGATGTCTGTCGTCATCCAGCCTTCCGGCTCGCTGCCGCCTATTATTTTAACGAGGCGCTTCCAGTGACCGCCGAGACAAACGGCGGAAATCATGAGGCCGGTTCTGCCACATCGACGGTATTCCATGTCGGAGCTGTAGTTTAGGATCTTGCGAGTATCCGCCGCGCTCGCACGGTCGGAAAGTGTAATTCCGGCACCAATGGCGGCGCCAACGACAGCACTGTCCCGAATGAACTGACGACGTGAAAGCTTATCAACCATTCCACAAATCTCCTTGCTTGTACCGGTTATTCCGGGATACTGTTTAAACTGACATTTTTCATTTAGCAAGCTCAGAATGACTTCTGCACTTTTCGGCTGCTTATAGTATCATAGATTTACCTGCATTTCAAGGGGATGGTGTATAATTTTCACGGGGTATTCAGGTTTGATGAATCCCGCCCGTCGAAGAAGGGACGGGATGAAGTCATCGAGTTGAAGGTTGTTTCTACAATTGCTCGATCAATCCGCAATTGACCTCTTCGAGCGAGCTCACGACCAGGGCGGCTTTCGAGAAGTCATTGCTCATCGTATGTCTGTTCGGCACGGCTATACACTTCATGCCGGCCGCATCTGCCGCCAAGACTCCCTTTTCTGCGTCTTCGATCACGAGACAATGCTCCGGTGGTGTGTTCATTTCATTTGCGACATAGAGAAAAATGTCCGGGTAGGGTTTTATACGTTCCACATTGCTCTTGGTGGCCACACATGAGAAGAAATCCACGAAAGCGAGCGCATTGAGCACGGCATAGGCGTCCTTAGGATACGAAGACGTGGCGAGGCCCATCAGTTTCCTGCCCTGCAGCGAGGAGAGCAGCTCAGTTGCTCCAGGCATAGGCTCAACGCCTGAAGAGACCAGCTTCTCGTAAAGACGAGCTTTTTCGCGGCGAACGAAGTTTGGATCGACCGCCAGATTCCTCTGTGCTATGAATGCGTCAATGCCTTTTCCACAACGAATCCAGTGATGTTCGTACTCCTTATCCGACAACTCTATGCCCAGCTCAGAAAAGACTGTTTGATAGGCGCTCTGATGTAGCTTCTCTGTATCAGCCAGCAGACCGTCCAAATCGAATATCACGGCGGAAATCATATAATGTTTCAATAAACTAATTCACTTAACAATAGGGCAATGGCAAATACGATAAATCTGATAAATGTACTCATATTATCAATCCTGTTGTTGAGCTTTCAGTGCTGAGTCATTCCTGAAACCGCCACTTTGTGCCAGCACTTTAATCTCTTTTTTGTACCACCTGACAACAATGAATCCCCCTATGACAGCCGACAGGCAACAGATTCCTGCCTTGTCAAATTTCAACAGTATTGAATAGCCAATAGCAAGGGAGATGCCGTAACAGAGCATAATTCCGCCTATGACATCAATTATTGTAGATAGAGACAATGCCTTGCCGGGCAGCTCTCGGATGTCACTGCCAAGAATCCCCCAGAAGCCGCCCGGCCGGATCTTGCGATAGAAATCTTCGAGTTTTTCTTTCGACACAGCGGGTGTGAGGAATGTTACTATTATGCTTATCGGCACAACGATACCTGTCAGGAAAGCTATCTTGATTTCAAAGGGCATCTCAGGCCAGGGGTATCCGAACAGCACAACGCTTTCGGGAATGAACGGATTGGCAAACCCAAGTACCAGGCCCAGAGAAAGTGCTGTGATCTCCGTATAAGCGTTTATCCGCCACCAGAACCAGCGGGCAACACTAATCATACCCCCTCCAACCATAATGATAGCAAGAAATTCCCACACCGCTGAAACCGTAAGTTTTCGCCAGGAAATATACACAGCGATGCCAACGCCTGCGGCCATCATAAAGACAACAACGAGCTTGGTTACAATCATATAATGTCGCTGCGTCGCATCTTTCTTTATAAAACGCTGGTACACGTCCATCATGATGTAAGATGCCCCCCAGTTAAGATGCGTATCTATCGTTGACATGAAAGCGGCGAGAAAGGCTGTAACGAGCAGACCTTTAAGGCCGTACCCCAGATATTCTTTCATTACCAGAGGGTATGCGTGTGTGTCATTGTAAGGTTCGGTCAGTGTCGGGAAAAGCACGATAGATACAAGGGCTACAACTATCCATATCCACGGTCGGCAGCATTGAAAGATGGCGTAGAATATCGTTGCCAGAACCGCGTGGCGTTCATTTTTACAGGCGCTCATACGCTGCATATTATAGCCGCTGGCATCGATCCACCACAGTACGAAGATGTATATCAGCAACTTTACCAGGTCGAGGTCGAAGCTTTTGAAATTGGGAAAAATGGAAAGCGTTCTCGGGCCGTAACCTTCAGTGGCGGCGATTGTATCTAATACGTAGCGAAGTCCTCCGACCTTTACCACTGCGATAACAGCAAGAGCTATCATGCTGAAAGTTGCGATAAAGAACTGAATAAAGTCGGTTACGACTACCCCATAGAAACCGGAAAATGTCGAATAGACCAGTGCTACAAACGTGCATATCCCGATAGCCCACCACTTAGGTATATCCGTCATAGTCGTAATAATGCTGCTCATGGCAAATATTACCCAGCTGATAATGATGAGGTTCTGTACGATGCCGGCGAAAAGCGCCCTGAACCCGCGCAGAAATGCCGCAGACTTGCCCTCATATCGTAACTCGTAGAACTGTGCGTCAGTGATAATAGCCGCACGCCGCCAGAGCCGTGAAAAGAGGAATATGCCAACAATAAGCGTCAGCACGGCGACAAACACCCACCAGATTCGTTGAAGTCCGTCCGTGCGTGTTATTTCTGTCACTACCAGCGGCGTATCCGATGCGAAACTGGTAGCGACCATCGAGATGGCAATCATCCACCACGGAAGGGACCTGCCGCCGAGGAAATAATTCTCGGAACTTTGCGAGGCCCTTTTGGAAAAGTAAATCCCCGTGCCGAGGGCAAAAAGCATGTAGGCGGCCATGATCGCATAGTCAAGAAATTGTAAACGTCCCATCCCTGAGTACCATCAAATCTGTTTGGGTCTATCTATTTTGCATTATCAAGTGTCTCACGGAGACATCTTTTTCTGACTGTCCCTGCCTCTATGAGACCGCCGGAAATGATAACATAATGAATAAGAGTTGGCCAAGATGAACATCTGGGTTTGCGTCATTTTTGCGTCATTCGCCGGTGCTTAACTACCTGTCCACCCGAAAAAACTCATTCGATGGATATAGGAAGTCGGAATCGGTGAAATCTAAGAATCGCTGGTTAGGGCATAAAAGTAAGTGGAGTTCTGTACAATAAGCTGGAGAATCGGCAGACAATCTTAATATGACTATCAGATTTAGTAACTTCCGTTATCAGTGTCCGCCGCCATGCATCATGTCCACAGCATGGGGCAGGACGTCTAAAATTATCTCCAATGATTCTTTAACGCCTTTGGGGCTTCCTGGCAAATTGATAACAATCGTCCTGTTGCAAATTCCCGCTATACCTCGTGAAAGAATGGCATTTTTGGTCTTTTTAAGACCTTCAGCCCTCATTATTTCGCCTAAGCCAGGAATTATTCTCTCACACACGGAGGCAGTAGCCTCCGGCGTAACATCGCGGGGCCCCAGCCCTGTCCCGCCCGTAGTAAAAACTATGTCAATGTCTGCTTTATCAGAAAAATGCTTTAGTTCATTGACTATTTTCTCGTGATCATCGGCTACAATTTTCTTCCGGCATATCTCAAATCTGTCTTCCGGCAGAATATCTTTGATGGTTTGTCCGCTTATATCCTCTCGTTGTCCCTGCGCACAACTGTCGCTGACCGTCAATATAGCTACTCTAATCATTATCAGTAATGACCTCTATAACGTCACCAACATTGATTTGACCGGATTTGGTTACCTTCGCAAAAATACCTTCGCGCGGCATAATGCAATCGCCCACCTGCTCGAAGATTTCACATCGACTATGGCATTTCTTCCCAAACTGTGTAATTTCAAGCTCGACATTTTCACCGAGCTTAAGTTTACTGCCAACGGACAGCTCGAGCAGCTCAATACCTTCTGTCGTGATATTCTCGGCAAAATTACCCGGCGAGACTTTTGCGCCCTTTGCAATCATCTTCTCTATGGATTCAACGGCCAGTAAGCTTACTTGTCTGTGCCAATTACCCGCATGAGCGTCTCCAACAACGCCAAAGTCAGCTTTCAGCTCGGCTATAGGCACATTTACTTTTTGTGTACCTTTTTCTTTCGAAACCGATATCGCTTTAATCGTGCCTTCTGTAATCGCCACTTTTTCCACCTGTTTTTTCGAGCAGCTTAACTTCGTTAATTGTCATTGCCTTGCCGGTATATTTGAGCATATCATAAATGGTAAGACAAGCTGCGGCTGCCCCTGTAAGGGCCTCCATTTCAACACCTGTTTTGCCTGAGGATTTGACAGTTACACTTACATTGACCGATTTGTCTGTTTCATTCAGAGTAAAATCAACCTCCACCGCTTCAATCAGGATTACATGACACATCGGGATTATTGCCGGTGTTGATTTTACCGCACTGATAGCTGCTATTTTCGCTGTCGAAAGTACATTGCCCTTGATACAAGTGCCTTGCCTGACAGTTTGAAAACCTTCCTCGCCAAGAAGAATAGAACCGCTTGCCTTTGCAGTCCTTATTGTAATATCTTTGTCGCTTACATCTATCATGCCACAGTTCTCAACCTCCGACTTTGCACATAGAAAATCCTTCTTTAAGCGAGTTCACTTTTGTATAGTTACCCTTTTCGCTGATTATCCTTTTCAGCAAATCCCGTATCTGCCGGTCAGTTGCCTGGCCCCGGATTAGTCTTTTAAGGTCGTAGGTATGAGCCGAATACAAACATGGCTTAATTTTTCCATCGCTGGTCAACCGAAGCCGATTGCACGAGCGGCAAAATATTGAAGACCGACCGCTTATAAAACCTACAGCTCCGGCTGAATTTCTAAACTTGAAATTCAAAGCAGGGCCGGGGCTGTGCTCCATAACGACACTGGAAAGAGGTCCATATTTGCGCTCGATAATAAAACGAACATCTCTGTTGGGTAAATATTCACTTGCCGGATTTGTATATTTGCCGGTTGGGCAGTACTCTATGAACCTGACAGTGACCGGTAAATGAACGCTCATTGCTGCAAGTGCTAAAATCTGCTCTTCGCTGTCGTTAAGGCCTTTTATTATAACGCTGTTAATCTTAACGGGCGTCAGACCAGCTTCTATTGCTTTGTGAATACCTTTGGTTACTTTCCGCAGCAGATCGAAGCCCGTAATTTTTTTGTAACTTTCTCTTTCCACCGAATCCACGCTAATATTAATCCGCTGTAAGCCTGCGGCTTTGAGTTGTGCGGCCAGAGGTTCAAGAAGCACGCCGTTAGTTGTAAGTGCCAGGTCATCAATGTTCGGTATTCTCGCGAGTTTTTCAACTAACCGGACAATATCTTTTCTAACTAACGGCTCGCCACCTGTAAGACGAAACTTGTTTATACCGCATTCTGCAAATAATCTGGCGATACGTTCGATCTCTTCGAATCGCAAAATCTCCCTGGGCTCAATACACCCGCAATCACCCAGAGGATTACAGTAAATACACCTGAGATTGCATCTGTCGGTAACTGAAATTCTAAGATAGTCAATACTCATCAATTACAAGACCTAAAAAACTATTTTTCATTCAAATCAGCCTGACCGGGACAATCGTTCCCTTTTCAATTTCCGCGACACCAACACCAATACTGACCAGACCGTCCGCTATACAGAGCGCGTTAATATGAGCCGAACCGTGATATTCAACAGGTTTCAATGTGCCGGTATCTGTAATAACAACAGGAATCCAGCTTTGCCTTTCAGTATTCTTTCTCCTTAGGGATTCTCCCAGAGGTATCTGACTAACGGGATGTGTGTAATCATGACCCATCAGCTTATAAAGAAAAGGCTTAACCAAAAGTTCGAACTGCACAAATGTCGACACCGGATTGCCGGGTAATCCAAAGCAATAGACCTTTTCTGATACACCAAAGACCGTGGGCTTTCCGGGCTTGACGGCGATCTTTTCGAACAGAAGGTCGATATTGTTTCGCTTGAATATTCCCGGCACGAGGTCGAAATCTCCTACCGAAACGCCGCCGGAGACAAGAACCACATCGTTTTCCTCAACCGCTTTTTTGAACATCTTGTCAATGGCGTTGTCCGTATCTTTGGCGATGCCGTAATTTTTCGCGACTGCACCCGTGCTTTCAATCTGTGCAGCAAGCTGGAAAGCGTTGCTGTTTCTTATTTGCGATGGCCCCGGCTTGGACGCCGGCTGAACCAACTCATCACCCGTTGCGAAAACCGCGACCCTCGGCCTTTTCGAAACCACCGGCTGTGTACAACCAACCGTAGCGAGAACCGCAATATGCTGCGGCCTGATACGACTGCCTTTGTGCAGAACAACCTCGCCGGCTTTGATGTCTTCACCTTTTAGGCAAATGTGGTCGGGTGTATTTTCACCGATAAAGCGAACGGTACTTGCTGTCGGATTTTCGGTAAACTCAACCATTATGACGCAATCGGCACCTTTTGGCACTGCGGCACCTGTCATAATCTTGGCGCACTGGTTCGGCTCGATTGCCCTTTGAGGGAGTGTCCCTGCCTGAATCGTTTCGATTATAGTAAGCTCATTGGCAAGGTCCTCTCGGCGACAGGCGTAGCCGTCCCGAGTTGCTTTGTCAAAAGGCGGCATGTCAATGTCCGATTTGACATCCTCAGCTAATATCCGGTTAACCGCATGGGCAATATCAACATGCTCGCTGCCGAGCTGCCGAGCAGAATCCAAAACGATTTTAAGAGCTTTCTCAAACGGCAACATTGTTTTTCTCTTTGGCAAGATTTCCCCCTTGTCTTCTGTCGAAGACAGAAAAGGGGGTCGTTCATTTCAGGTTTTTCGAAATCCTCAAATCAAATGTCTCAATATCACCAACACCCTGTAAAGATTTAACCATACCAATAGCAGTTTGGGAAATAAAATTCTCAACAAATATCATCAAGCAACCTCTTCAAATTTAGGGTGCCCACCCTACGAAGTCAACTACCGCTCGAAGATGGAAGATGATCCTCAGGAAAATCATGGCATATCCGAGGATATCAAGGACACAATACAGGAAAGTATGAAGGTTTGGCCGAAAGTTTCTTGTGGTGCTAATATCGTTAAGATAGTACAATTAGAACCATGTTGCAAGTCTATGAAAGTCCTGCAATAGACAAGTAGTATCAACTTTTTCACAGGGACAGGATAATGACTTTGAAGACCGTCAAGAATTATGTTAATGGCCGGTGGGTTACACCTGAGAACAACGGCTATTTAGATGTTGAGAACCCAAGTACGCGAGAGATTATCGGTCAAACGCCACTGTCAACCGCTGCCGAAACAAATCGAGCTATCAATGCTGCCGCCGAGGCGTTCAAGACCTGGAGTCAAACTCCGGTTGCCCGCCGGATTCAGCCTTTATACCAGCTGGACACTTTGCTTCGCGAAAACGAAGAAAAAATCGCCCGTACCCTTGTCGAGGAGATGGGAAAGTCCCTGCCGGATGCACGGGCTGAAATGAAGCGTATCTTCGAGAATATTGAAGTTGCCTGTAATATGCCTGTGTTGCAGCAGGGAGACAAGCTGATAGGTGCATCCTACGATATTGATGGTGAAGTAATTCGGCTGCCGTTGGGTGTTTTTACAATGATAGCACCGTTTAATTTCCCGGCCATGGTTCCGTTCTGGTTTTTACCTTATGCTATTGCTACCGGTAACACCTATGTGGTCAAGGCCTCGGAGCAAGTGCCTTTGACGATGCAGTTGATTACCGAATATATAGACCAGATTGGTTTGCCCAAAGGGGTTTTCAATCTTGTCAATGGAGATAAGGTTGTTGGACAAACCTTTGTTGAAAATCCCCTCGTAAAAGGTGTTTCCCTGGTTGGCTCTACACGAACGTGTAAAATCGTGTCCGAAAAGTGTGCCCAAAACCATAAGCGTTGTCAGGCAATGGGCTCAGCTAAAAACCATCTTGTGGCTATGCCGGATGCAAAGGTCGATGATATGCTGCGCAATATGATTACATCCTGTTATGGTTGTGCCGGACAACGCTGCATGGCGGCTTCGGCTATAGTTGGCGTCGGAGACGATATGTACAAAACTATCTGTGAGAAGTTTATTGAAGAATCCAAAAACGTTCTGGTTGCCAATCCGCTGGACCCGAAGGTGGTCGACGAACCTATGGTCATGGGGCCCGTGATTTCAGCTAAGTCAAAACAGTTTATTCTCGATATGATAGAAACCGGTATAAGGGAAGGTGCTACTCTGGCCCTTGATAGACGCGATATCGTGGTGCCCGGCTGTGAAAACGGCTACTTCATCGGCCCAACCGTATTTACGGATGTAAAGCCGGGAATGAAGATTCACAGTACCGAGATATTCGGCCCGGTAGTGGTTGTCCTCAAGGCCGAGTCTCTCGACGAAGCAATAAAAATCATCAACGACCTTGAGTATGGCAACGGCGCATCGATTTACACTCAGAACGGCTTTTACGCCCGCAAGTTCAAGCTCGAAACAGAGTGCGGAATGATTGGCATAAATGTCGGCATCCCGGCACCTGTGGCGTATCTGCCTTTCGGCGGGATGAAGGCCTCACAGTTCTCAGATATCAAAGCTCAGGGCAAGGCGATTATTAAATTCTTCACGGAAGACAAGATTATTATCGAGAGATACTGGCCAGAGAGTGGTTAAATTACTTAGAGATACCAATCGTAACTTAGCTCAGGAGCATCATAAACTTCAGTAAAAGGCCGTCCCAGCTCCTCACAAAGTGACTGTAATCGTCGCATTCGCTCATACCCGACATTCTTTAGAAAATTGTTTCGCGCTTTGCTGTCCAGTGTCACCGCCTCCTTCCAGACGGCCCGTCCCGCCATCACACCACTGGCCCCCGCCTCACAGGCAACGCGCACCTGCTTCAAAAAAGTATCATAAGAAACACCGGCCGACAATAATACCCAGGGAACCTCACTTGTTTGTGTCAACTCTTCACAGGCATCGCGCCAGACATTTTCATCCGGTTCGATGCTCACGTCCACGGGAAATTCCGCTTTGAGAATATCAGCACCTAACGGGACCAGACGGCGCGCGGTTTCAATTACCACCTCACGTCTTTGTTCGGGCGGTAAAGGCCTATTCAAACCGTCAGAAGTGCATGATAAAGGCTCAAGGAAAAAAGGAATCTCATATTGCGCGCAATCCCGGGCCACTTTCTGAACAAGCGTTTCACGTTCCTTTGCTTCCGGGCCCTCTGGATGATAGTAAAGTAACATTTTCGCGCCTGACGCTCCCATACGAACAGTCTTTTCAACCGACCAGTTCTCAACCAGTCTTGTCGTTCGATTTAAGGGGTCGCCGGTCGAGCCGGTATCCAAAGCAACGATCAACCCGGTGTTACCGGGCATCGAGCCATCCGCCACACATTGCCCGGCGGATGTTTCCGGATCCAGCAGAATTGCCGATGTCACCGGTGCCAAATGCCGCACAATATCTCTTTTAAGGGCGGTTAATGCCTCATTTGTTTTACCCTCAGGTGATTCTTTTGCCAGCGAAAGACGAAGCGGGCCCCGGTGGTCGATAGCCACTATGGAAAAAGTACCTGTCGAATTGGCGGTCTGCTGCAACCTCCGCCATTTACCAATGGTCATTGCCATAGTTGAACACCTCCAGTTAAACTCCCTGCGCTCGCAGATATTCACGGTTCCTTCTGGCACTTTCCTTCGGTGAGCCCATGCCGGGCAGGACATCCTGTTCTACTACCACCCAGCCGTCGTAATCCCTCTGTTTTAACCAGTTCAGTACCGCCGGAAAATCAACACAGCCCTGACCAAGCTCACAAAAAACTCCCTGTCGAACCGCCTCGAAATAATCCCAGCCTTCATCGCGTGCTCTATCAGCGATTTGGGGATGACAATCCTTAAAGTGCATATACCAGATGCGTTCGGCAAAAAGTTCGAGACCCTCAAGCACAACCTTCGGGTCGTTTTTTCCGGAACCATAAGTGTAATGACCGGTGTCAAGCACCAGACCCAGTAAATCCGGATCGGTAATCTCAAGTAAATGACCGACCTCATCGGGCCTTTCCACAAAGCCGGCACAATGATGATGAAACACGGTACGCAAGCCTGTTTGCGACTTCACCGCTCTGGCGATATCTTCGGCGCCACGGGCGAAAACTTTCCACTGCTCATTGTTCAAGCTCATTTTTTGATTTGTACGACCGGCATTTTTGGTCCGAACCGCATCGGTCCCGTTATCGTCGGCAAGCGCCAGAAAAAGTAACTGTTTATACCCGCCCTTTTCAGCGACATCGGCCAACAAGCGGGCAATTTTTAATGATTCGGCCACTCCGGCTTTATGAGCATCGGCATCCTTCAACGCTACCGGCACAAAGGCACCAAGCATAACCAAGCCACGTCCGGCCAATTCGGCATATAACTGCTCGGGCTTGACATGCATGTAACCCCAGTCACCCAGCTCGGTTCCGCCGTAGCCGGTTTCCTTTAATTCATCGAGCATCTGCCCGTATGGTACTGCCCGGCCCTCGAATCCTTCAAATTCCAAAGAGCCCCAGGAGCATGGGGCGTTCGCAATACGAATTTTTGACACGCAATACCTCCCCTTGCCATCTCGAATATTCATAGACCAATTTGTCATTCTGAACGAAGTGAAGAATCTCTTCCTGCACGAGTAAAATTATTCTCGTTTGTAGGTGAGATGCTTCCCCTTTGACTTCGCTCAGGGCTAAAGGCTATTTTGCTCAGCATGACAACTCAAAATCTGCCAGTTCAAGTTAAAAGTAAAATCGCTCCAGTTTACTTTTTTGTTCCCATTCCTTGCGGGCTTTTTTAACACTGTCCATCTCGCTTACTTCCGCCACCGGCACATCCCACCAGCTTTCATAGCCGGGCACACCCACATAACGGTCGTTCCGGATATAGATTACCGTGGTCCGCTCGGTCTTCTTGGATTCTTTGAACGCTTCAACAAAATCATCATAGCTCTTGCACTCAAAAACGTGAGCACCCAATCCACGGGCGTTCATGGCAAGATTTACAGGTAGCGCTTCAACCTTACCTGATGCATCATCAGGAAGCTTGTTATCACTGGGAAAAGCATAACGTGTGCCAAATCCTTCCTGGCCCAGAGAACGGCTGAGTCCGCCGATGCTGTTAAAGCCCCGGTTGTCCATCAGAACAATAGTGAGTTTATATCCTTCCTGTATGGAAGTGACAATTTCATTGCACAGCATCAGGTAACTGCCGTCGCCCACCATTACAATCACTTCCCGCTCGGGAGCCGCCATTTTGATCCCCAGCCCGCCGGCAATTTCATAACCCATGCAGCTATAGCCATATTCAAGATGGAAATTCTTCGAATGTCTGGTACGCCACAATTTATGCAGGTCACCGGGCATACTACCAGCGGCGTTTATCATTACCGCGTCGGGTTCGCTCAACTCATTGACCGCGCCGATTAACTCACCCTGACTCGGCAGAGGCTTATTTCGAATCGCGTAAATTCTATCCACTTCTTCCTGCCATTCCTTATGCAGTTTCTGAGCTTTTTGCTGATAGTCCTTCTCGACATGATAACCTTCCAGCAATTCCGTTAATTCTTCAAGAGTTACACGCGCATCCGCCAGTAATGGTAATGCAGAATGCTTATACGCGTCAAATTCTGCGACGTTAATATTGACGAAACGAACATCAGGATTCTGAAAAGCGGTCTTGCTCGCCGTGGTAAAATCACTATAGCGTGTTCCAATACCAATAACCAGGTCCGCCTCGCGCGCTATACGATTTGCGGCAAAGTTCCCCGTCACACCTATCGCTCCCAGGTTCAGTTTATTATCATAGAGCAGGCTGCCCTTGCCCGCCATTGTTACCCCAACCGGAATACCCGTCTTCTCAACAAACTGCTTAAGAACTTCTTCAGCACCGCTGTAAATAACTCCACCTCCGGCGATAATCAAGGGACATTTAGATTCGCGTATCCACCGAGCAGCTTCTTTTAGAGCCTTGCTGTCGGCACGATTGCGCGGGATGTGCCAGATACGTTTATTAAAAAACTCGACCGGATAATCATGCGCTTCCGTCTGGGTATCCTCAGGCAGGGAAAGAGTCACCGCCCCTGTATCAGCCGGACTGGTGAGCACACGCATGGCCTCTGGCAATGCCGTTAATACCTGGTCAGCCCGGTTGATGCGGTCCCAGTATCGGCTGACCGGCTTAAAACAGTCGCTTACTGATATATCCTGGGTAATTTCCGATTCCAATTGCTGCAGAACCGGCGCTACGTTGCGACGCGCGAATATATCACCCGGCAGCAGCAACACCGGAAGATGATTAGTCGTCGCCACAGCCGCTCCGGTAATCATATTTGTCGCTCCCGGGCCAATTGATGAAAGACAGGCAAACGTCCCCATTCGATTTTTCATCTTGGCATAGGCGGCCGAAGCATGCACCATCGCCTGCTCATTACGGGTCTGGTAATAGCGAAATTCCGGATATTGTTGCAACGCCTGCCCTATCCCGGATACACAACCATGACCAAAAATACCAAAACACCCCGCAAAAAAAGGTTGTTCCTCACCATCACGCTCTACATACTGCCGAGTGAGGTACTTAATCAACGCCTGCGCCATTGTTAAACGAACAGTCTTAGCACTCATGTCAAAACCTCCAAAAGCTATGCCTTATATTTTCTATCGCTTATTTGTTTATTACTTTCTACAAACGTTATTCAAGCCCTCCATAACCTTCGACAAAGGCCATTACCTCTTCATAGGTAGGCATAAAATTGGCGCAACCATGTTTGGTAACGACAATCGCCCCACAGGCATTACCCATTCGTCCGGATTTGTACCACCCCCATCCTTTGACATACCCATAAAGAAAACCGGCGGCAAAGGCATCTCCCGCCCCTAAAATATTTGTCACTTCCACCGGGAACCCCGGTGCATCGATTTGTTCGATTTTGCCGTGCTGGTCCACGAGATGGACACAAACACCCTGACTGCCTTTCTTTTGCAGCAGTGCTTCCGGCCCCATCGAAAGCATTTTACGAATCGCCTGGTCCACATCCCCCCGGACCTGTGTGTCCGAAACGGAATCCGTCAGTTCGATATGACTGACATCCGTTAACATAGCGGCATTTATCTCATCTTCTGTTCCAATCACAACGTCCGCCAGCCGAATCGCCGTACGTACCACCACGCCAAACGCCCTCGGGTCATGCCACTGGTCGGGACGAAAATCTATATCAAGAACAACTTTTGTCCCCGCTTGGCGGGCCAGCTCAGCGGCAAATAATGTCGCACTGCGACTCGGCTCAAGGGACAAATTTGTGCCTGCAAACTGAAACACTTTGCTGTTCGAAACCGGCGCATTAAGAACGTCATCTATCGTCAATGCAATATCAGCACAATTGTCACGATAATAAACCAGAGGAAAACTGTCCGGCGGCTCTATGCCCAGAACAACCGCGCTGGACCGCTTGCCGGGCTTACGGCAGATAAATCGTGTCTCCACTCCTTCTTTTTCCAGAAATTTCAGAATAAAATCCCCAACCGGGTCCTGGCCAAGCCCCGTTAATAAAGCGGTCTTCAGTCCCAGTCTTCGCCCTCCTACACTGATGTTCGTCGGCGAACCGCCGACATACGCAGCGAAACTGGTAATATCCACAAACGGTGAGCCAATATCATTACTGTAAAGGTCGATTGATGAGCGTCCCATATGAAGCGTGTCGTATGTCCGTTCAGTTTCACTCATATAATACTCCTTTAAACAACGACTGATACGTAACTCGGAGCAAATTAATATAACGGAAGCCGATGGTCTTTTTGCTTGTAAGTATCTTTAACCCAGGTGTACCTCGGGTCATCCTGATTAGCGAGCGTCTGGGCGCTGCCTGCCAGCACATTCAAATAGTAAGTCGTATATCCCGGGGCGCTCACCACGGGATGATAACCTTCCGGCACCAGAACAGCACAGTTATTTTCCGCCCGAACCAAGGCGTCAATGGGATGACCTGCCTTGTGAAGAGAGGATGTTTCGTCGGTGTACACCCGCTGGTAGGCATAACCTTCGGGCTTGTCAATTTTATAAAAATACACTTCCTCCAGATCGGCTTCGCGCAGATTACCCTGGTCATCTTTTAGGTGAACATCATGTTTGTGAGGTGGATAACTGCTCCAGTTGCCGCTGGGAGTATAAACCTCGACCAGCACAAGGCGGTGGACCGGCGAGCCGGAAGGCAGTAAATCATTAATCTGACGACTAACGTTGTCACCTCCCCGTACCGAAATTGCTACATCCTCAGGTTTAATCAGGAATGGTTCATTATCCTGGTTGGTCGGCACCCAGGCTACGGCGTACTCACCACTCTCCTTGGCTGTAATTGTGAATTTGCTGTGCCGTGGTAGATACAATGCATGAGCTGCGCCTTCAAAAACATTCTTACGCGCGCCGATACCGGACCACTGGCCTCGATTCGAACGAACTGTATAGCGCCCGCTTAAATTCACGATAACCAGCTCGTTCTCACCGCTCGCAAATGACCAGCTCTGATTGGCCGCAAGTCGTCTGGCCTGAAAGGAAATATATTCCCAACCCGCCTGTTCAGGCGTGATGGACAAAATTAAATCCGGGTCATCCGGATAAGCGCCGGGCTTAACTAAAATATTGTCCGAGGTATATTGCACTTATCAAACTCCCAAAATACTTAAACAAGGCTGAAAATCGGCTTACACATTTCATAAAGAATTTCGAATTATCAGTAATGCAGGCAGAATTCCTTCATCGGGGTATCATTATACGAAAGAATCCCCCGTACGCCACAAAAACTCATACGGGTTAGTCAGACTTTGAATAAAATCTTGCCATGTCCTTTGTAGAATCGGGGCCTATAGTAAATATGTAAGTTCGTTATTGGCGAACAGACCCGTGTTTTTTGGTAAACATCAATGTTAAACTTTCCGTCCACGATGTTTTCTGCTAAAATTCGTGCACACATCCTTGTTTTTAATAATTAGATACTACGATAGAAGTTAGGAGTAAAAATTATGAAGAAGGTTATAGGTATAATTGCTCTGGTTGTGATAGCGGCAGTTTTTATCATAATTGGAATCGTCCGCAAGGGGAGCAGCCATGAGGAACGTCGGATCGCGGTAATTCCCAAAGGGACATCATCGGTTTTCTGGGAATCGGTACGTTTAGGAGCGCAAAAGGCGGGTGAGGAATTGGGCTACGAAATTTCATGGAACGGCCCGGAGCTTGAAAGCGATAGGGAAAGGCAAATACAGATAGTCGAAGATTTTATCGCCATGAAAGTTGCGGGTGTTGTTCTTGCACCCAATGGCAGTAATGCCCTGGTGCCTAAAGTGGAAGAAATGTTCGCCAAGAACATTCCCTGCGTAATTATCGACTCGGAAATCAACACGGACAAGTATGTTTCGTTTGCGGCCACGGATAACTATCAGGGTGGTGTAATTGCAGCACGGCGGATGGGAAAGATTCTGGACGGTAAAGGCAAGGTGATAGTGGTGAAGTTTATGCCCGGTTCAGGCTCGACTACCAATCGGGAAAATGGCTTTATTGATACCATCGAGAAAGAATTTCCTGATATTGAAATAGTGGACACGAAATACGGGATGGCCACTGTGGAGACGGCATTACAGGCGGCCGAAGACCTGCTGACCAAACACCCGGAGCTCGATGGTCTTTATGCCTGTAACGCCGGCACTTCCGTGGGCTCGGCGCAGGCCTTGCAGAGCCAGGGTCGAACGGAGAATATAAAGATGGTTGGCTTCGATGCAGAAGAGACGCTCCTCGATAAGCTCAGGTCGGGAGTGATTGATTCGTTGGTGGTTCAGGACCCTTATAAGATGGGATATATAGGAGTCAAGACAGTGGTTGACAAAATCAATGGTAAAGAAGTCCCCAAATTAATCGATACCGGTGTTGAGCTGATAACTGTAGAACGCTTAGAGGAACCCAAGATCAAGGCTTTACTCAACTTGCAATGATAGCAACTACCGATACAAACCGATTGTCAGATGTAGAAATTGCATTACGTATGAGGGGAATTTCTAAAAAGTTCGGGCCCGTGCAGGCCCTTTCTGATGTCAGTTTTACAGTCCGCCGGGGTACGGTCCATGCCCTGGTGGGTGAAAACGGCGCCGGCAAATCTACATTAATGAAAATCCTGGCAGGTGTATATCAGCCCGACAACGGCTCGATTGAAATCAATGGGAAGCAAAAGGTACTCTCTAAACCGACCGAAGCTCTATCAGCCGGGATATCGATGATATATCAGGAACTTGACTTAGCGGAACATTTGACAGTGGCGGAAAATGTGTTCCTGGGAATGGAACTGTCGGGACGGCTGCCATTCATAATGGACCAGAAAGAGATGACGGCCCAGACCACCAAATTAGCTCAGCGTTTTAACTTTAAAATTGACCCGACGGCAATCGTAGAAGAGCTTCCAATGGGGGATTGCCAGATTGTTGAGATCCTCAAATCCTTGATGCGCAATGCATCGATTATTGTTATGGATGAGCCGACATCGTCTTTGTCTGAAAGTGAGGCGGCAATTCTTTTCAAATTAGTAAGAACTCTTCGAGAAAAGCGGCTTTCCATTATTTATATTTCCCATCGGCTTGAAGAAATTGTGGGACTGGCCGATGATGTCAGTGTGTTGCGGGACGGCCGGATGGTTCATTCCGGGTCAATGGCAAATCTGGATATTCCCAAAATCGTACACTATATGGTGGGAAGAGAGTTGAAGGATTTCTTTCCCGCCCGAAATATCAATATCGGCGAAACTCGCGTTAAGGTCAGGAACCTCTCTTCTAAAAATGGAGTAGAGGATATCTCTTTTGATATTCGAAAAGGTGAAATTGTGGGAATGGCAGGACTAATCGGTGCTGGACGGACCCAGGTGGCTCGGGCACTGTTCGGTATCGATAGAAAAACTTCCGGCGTTATCGAGCTTGACGGATGCCGGTTGGAGATTAACTCACCGAATGATGCCATTGGCGACCATATTGCATTTTTAACCGAAGATCGCAAGCGCACCGGATTATGCCTGGAGCTTCCCTGCAGCTGGAACGTAACCCTGCCGAACCTGGTCGCAATAGGCATGAAGAACATCATCAAACCCGGCCGGGAAAGACTAATCGTGACAAATGTTGCAAAGCGCATTTCCATCAAATGGCTGGGACCACAGGCACCGGTTGATTCACTTTCCGGCGGAAATCAACAAAAGATTCTTATCGCCCGCTGGTTACTGGCTGAGTCCAAGTTTATGATTTTTGACGAACCCACGCGCGGCATAGATGTCGGGGCGAAAAAGGAGGTGTACTCCCTTCTTAATGAGCTGGCCGAGGAAGGTAAAGCGATACTGTTTATATCATCCGAATTACCGGAGTTGTTCGGAATAGCCGACCGAATCTTAGTGATGCGCCGGGGACGATTAGTGGGAAATGTAAATCCTAAAAAAACCACTCAAGAAGAAGTGATGCATTTGGCAGCAGTGGAGGCCGCTCAATGAATAAATTGGTAAGGCAGTTACTACCCTTTGGCAGTCTGATATTGATAATCTGTATTCTCTCAGCCCTGAAGCCTGATACGTTTCTCACGACGGATAATTTTCTGAATGTATTACGTCGCTCAAGCGTGAATGGCATTATAGCGGTGGGAATGACCGCGGTTATCATATCCGCGGGAATCGACCTATCTGTAGGCTCGATGATGGCTCTCAGCGGTATGGTCGGTGCCTGGGTAATGATAGTAATTGGCGGGACCAATCCCCAGGGAGCGGCCCTGGTTATCGGCACCTTTGTCGGGATTGTTACGGGGCTTGCTTGTGGCTCCCTGAACGGCCTGTTCATTACCAAGCTCAAGCTGCCTCCGTTTATTGTGACATTAGGCACTATGAGCACTTTTCGCGGGATTTCTTACGTTATGAATGCCGGAAAACCTTATAACATACCACATTACAAGTACCTTAATGAGGGAGTTGTTTTGGGGATCCCCATTTCCGTTTTGATTTTTGCTGTTATTATTGTCCTTGCAGGTTTGCTGTTAAAGTACAGTCGGTTGGGACGCTATACTTATGCCATCGGGTCAAATAGAGAGGCGGCCTTTCATGCAGGTGTGAACGTGGATTCTTATTTGATACGCATTTACGCTCTGACCGGTTTGGTTGTTGGGATAGCCGCGATGATCACCACCAGCCGGGCCGTCTCAGCGCAGCCGACGGCCGGTGTCACCTTAGAGCTTGACATAATTGCCGCAGTAGTGATTGGCGGCGCGAGTCTGTCCGGAGGCAGGGGAACAATAATCGGTACATTAATAGGAACACTTTTAATAAGCTTTTTGCGAAACGGATGTACGCTATTGGACATCTCCACTAACGTTCAGCTTATAGTGATTGGGGCCATAATTATTGTAGCGGTTGCGGTTGACCAACTGGCGCGTTCCAAGGCCGCGGCTGGACAAACTGAGTAAATGTGTACATTTTTCTTGAAGGAGTCGGCGATATGCGAAAAGTTACTTTACTCTTCCTTACAGTAATAATCATAGTAAGTGCGGCCGCTGTCGGCCGCTCACAGACTTATGATGTATTAATAACGTCAGGCCGTATATACGACGGTTCCGGCGGACCATCATACGTTGCGGATATGGGAATTAAAGATGGCCATATCGCAGCTATCGGGCAGCTCCGGCCGGATGCGGACAGGGTAATCGATGCACAAGGTCTTGCCGTTGCTCCGGGTTTTATCAATATGCTAAGCTGGGCGAATGAATCTCTTATAGAAGATGGGAGATCGCAAAGCGATATTCGTCAGGGAGTGACTCTGGAAGTTATGGGTGAAGGATGGTCAATGGGGCCTCTTAACGAAAAGATGAAGCGGGATATGAGGGAATCACAGGGTGACATTAAATTCAGCATAGAATGGACTACACTCGGAGAATATCTCGAATATCTTGAGAGAAAAGGGGTATCGACCAACATAGCCTCTTTTGTGGGCGCAACAACTGTTCGTGTTTATGCCGTTGGATATGAAGACCGTCCGCCAACTTCTAAAGAGCTTGAGCAGATGCGTAAATTAGCAGGCCGGGCGATGCAGGAAGGTGCGGTAGGTGTAAGTTCGGCGCTGATTTATGCTCCCGGCTTTTATGCTGATACTGATGAGCTGATAGCTCTTGCAGAGGTGGTGGGTGAATATGGTGGAATGTATATTTCGCACATCCGCAGCGAAGGTAACTTCTTACTTGAAGCGTTGGATGAATTGATTACAACTGCGCGAAAGGCAAATGTTGCCGCTGAGCTGTATCACATGAAAGCGGCAGGCAAATCGAATTGGCATAAACTCGATGCTATGATTGAGAAGATTGAAAAGGCACGGGCTGAAGGTCTTGGAATTACGGCGGATATGTATAACTATACAGCGGGTGCAACAGGTCTCGATGCTGCAATGCCTCCATGGGTCCAGGCCGGTGGACATCAGGCTTGGGTGGCACGGCTCAAAGACCCGAAAATCAGACGGCTGGTTTTGAAGGAGATGACTACGCCTACCAAGGAATGGGAAAATTTATATCTTTTAGCAGGTACGCCGGAAAATGTTCTTTTGGTAGGATTCAAAAACGAAAGGCTCAAACATCTTACCGGCAAAACTCTTGAAGAAATCGCCGGGATGAGGGGAAAATCACCGGCGGAAACTGCTATCGACCTTGTTATTGAAGACGACAGCCGCGTTGAGACAGTTTACTTTTTGATGTCGGAAGAAAATGTGAAAAAGCAGATTAAGCTTCCCTGGGTCAGCTTTTGCTCGGATGCAGGGTCCCTCGCTCCTGAGGGAGTTTTCTTAAAATCAAATCCACATCCCCGTGCATACGGGAGCTTTGCCAGGCTTCTTGGCAAATACGTTCGCCGGGAAAAGGTCATTACACTGGCCGAGGCAATAAGGCGTTTGACTCGGCTTCCGGCAGATAATCTCAAACTTGACCGGCGGGGAAGACTTGAAAAAGGATATTATGCAGACATCGTCATTTTCGATCCTGACACAATTATAGACCATGCGACGTTTGAAAAACCGCACCAGTATGCAACAGGTATGCTCCATGTTTTTGTAAACGGCACGCAGGTGCTCAAAGATGGCGAACATACCGGTGCTAAACCTGGTCGCGTTGTGCGTGGACCGGGATGGAACTCGTCGCGGCGAAGTCCCACGACGAAGCCGGAAAAGTAAACCGAAAAAGATAAAGCCTCAGGATTTTTGTTTGTCCTGCTGCGGCGTCGGCCTTCGCCGCGACGAGTAGCGAAAAAGACTCATTCGGACCGATGCGGCAAATTGTCTTGCCCGTGGCGGCGAGCTTCCTCACTCATCAATTTTACAAGCTCATTTTTAACGTGTTCCGGCAGGTCTGATGGTTCATAACTTTCCAGTAATCTTTCCACTTCACGATGCGCCCGCTGCTCGAGCGTTAAAGCGCCCTCCTGTTCCCATCGTGACATGCTGGCACGGTCTATGACGGGGCCCGGAAAAAAGTGTTCCTTCTCGAGGTAGCGTCGGGTATGTTCAGAGATAAGCAGATGTCTTTCCTCAAGCAATTCCTGAAATATTCCCAGTGCCGGGAAGTCCTCTCTCGGCTCAATTCCGGCAATTAATCGAAAGGCCATACCGCAGATTTCATTGTCCACAACAAGTTTTTCAAGAGACAGACAGCTTTCAAAATCAAGCATACCAGGGCCTGAAATGTTGTTAATTCCGGATAGCGCAGCCAATGCAGCGCCAATCCCGCTTTCCAGACCTGCCTGGGCGTCGAGCTGTTTGGAGTCGCTCAAAGAGATGTATGCCTGTGTAGGCAGGTGGAGGTACCTGCCGATTTCATTATAGGCACAGTCGAGCATCATTGTCTCAATAGCGCCCATGGGCGTGGTTTCGTAGCGAACATCAAAGATAGCCGGTGAACCGCCATAGAGAATAGGAGTTCCGGGATTGGCTGTCTGGCTTATTACAATCCCGCTCAGAGTTTCGGCGGTATGCTGCACGAGTGTTCCGACAAGAGTGACCGGAGCCATGAACCCGGACAACGGCATAGCGATAAATTCCACAGGGATAAAATACCTGGCGCAATCCAGCAAGTTCTGCGCTGGTGTATCGCTCCATTTCAAAGGGGAGGTAGGGCAGCAGGAGAAAATGGTAAGAGGTTTTTCTTTGAGGGTTTCTAAGGATTGTCGAATAGCAAGTTGAAAATCTTTCATTACGTTAAACGATTCGATTGTAAAGGCACCGGTAACTACGGGCTTCCTGCCATAAAGAAGGCTAAGAAAGAGGCGGTAGCTGTCGGAAATTCTTTCAGGTACATCTGCAGGTATCAAAGCGGTACTCGCCGAGGCGATATGACCGAGCTGTTCAACTACTTTCACAAAGTTAATATAATCGTCGGTGACAGGCTTGCGCATTTTCCTTGCTTGCGGATCCAGGATGTGCAGAGCGGTCGAGCCGGGCGTAAAATAGACATTGCGACCGGAGAAATCGTGGGTTTGCTTTCCGGTGACATCGTAAAGCCCGAACGATTCGGGAGCTGCTTTCAGGGCCTTGTCAATGACCTCGCCAGTGAGGACCGCACGATGTTCTTCAGTGTCAATCCGACAGCCGCAGTCCGAGAGCATGGTCAGAACCGTTTTGTTGTGAATCTCGATTCCGAGCGTACACAGTATCTCAGTTGCTTCGGAAACAATCTTTTCGATAAGTTCGTCAGTCAGGAATCTAATAGTTGGTCTCACCGCAATGTTCTTTCAATATCTGGTCTCTACTCGAAAACGAGCGTGCCGAACTTTTCAAACTCGTGAAAACCGGTTCCGACCCGGGCCCAGTCCCAGCTCGTGCTCTTGCCGTCGTCGTAATCAACGCGATAGAAATTGGCTCGCCACTGCGTTCCCGGCTGCGGGGGAACGCTTTGCAATGGTTTGAGCAGGTCGTAAGGAACAAACACCTCGGCTTTCCAGCCCGTTATGCGGGCACCGGACCGCTTCTGGCCGCCCGCGACCGTAGTGGCCTTTTGTGTTTTCCGATTCCCCTCGTAATGCCATGGCCGCCAGCCGAGAAACTCACCGCCGAAATTCGGGATGAGAATCGGCAGCTCATAACCCAGCGGCGAAATCTCGTATTCGAAGTAAACCGGGTACCGCTCGTCCGGCCACAGGAAAAACTCAAACACGTCTTCATTCCACAAATCGAGAAAGTCCTCGTTCATCGTGGCGGTGATTGTTCTATCCTCGGCCTCCATTAATACGTACAGTCCGGTCCGGGAGTAGAGCATCTTGACCCGCGTCCTGTACTGATGACCGTCGGTGACACGCAGGTGAAGCGGCTCCCAGGCGGCCTTCTTCCAGGCCGACGCGTCGCCCCTGCCGTTTATGGTGAAATCTTCTGTCTGCCGGATACGCAATACTTTGCCGGCAGGTTCTTCTCGGCCCGCCTGCCGGGCGAAGAATATTCGCTCGGCGTTCTTGTGATATATCTTCTTCAACACATCTTCCGGCAGGAACAGTCCGTAGATCATCCAGAAGCCCTGCCGGTGGTGCCCGGACGCGCAATCGAAATACTCGTCGTCGGTTTCCAGAAAACGGTAGTACATCCGATAGGCGTTACGGTCAGGCGCCGTATCGGTGCCGAACATGATGCGGTCCTGATACTTAAGCAAGAACCTCCTCGCCGTGTAGGGCTGCCGGCCCAGCTCCGAAATCCGCGCATCGACGTCCACGTACATGTTGGGATAGCTGTCCAGCCACCTTCCAACGGCGGCAAGATCTTCGGGATTGTTGGCGAAGTGGGCGCAGATGAACGTGGTTTTCGGATGTCTGGCAATGACGCGGTTGCGCTGCATAAGGATTTCGTCATGGGAGGGAAACTGCTCGCCGTGGAACAGCCAGTTCGGATGCACGTTCAGCTCGTGCCAGCGTTCGTTAAAACGATCCAGCGGTGTGAAGAATGCAGCCGGGTCGGCAACGTGAATCACCACGGGCCGATTATACGTGGCGCACATTTCCCAGACAGGGTCCAGCTTGGGATCGTCGACCGGCACGAGTTCGCCGCTTCGATAGCGGTAGGACAGGCCGAGTGACTTGTGGATTTTTAGCCCCTTGGCACCGGCCTGGAAGCTCTCTTCAAGCCGCCTCGCTTCGCGCTGACCCCAATTCTCGTTGTCGACCCCGCTGAAATCCAGCAGTGCGAACGTCAGGAACCGGCCTGGATAGGCCTCGTCCAGCGCCGAGAGCGTCTCCTTCAGCCGTGGGCCCCACCCACCGTCGAGGTTGACGACCGTGCGAAGCCCAGCGGCATCCATCTCGGCAAGATAGTGACTGACACGCTCGGGCGTGAGATTGTCCTTGCCCCCTTCAAGGTGATTGTGAACGTCGATCACTGCATAAGCCGGCCTCTCAACCACGCTTTGCTTTGTCTTCAGCATGGAGCGGGGTTCCCAATCGCGAAGTTTGAGTTCACGAATATCATCGGGTGGCTGAGCGATTACCCGAGTACCGAAGCAGATCACCACAGCCAGAATCAGAATTAAAAGTACACGAATCTTCATGATAATTCCTCCTTTTCACTTAATGGTGACAATAACAAAAATAGGCTGTTTTATACCCTGACATACAAGTATACTGCACACGACATCGATGGCAAGTCGGTAAAGACCAATCTTCAGCATCAATTTTAACTTCAAAAATCTCCTTAGCCAGATGATTTTTCTGTTATTATTCAAAATACTGTAGTCCACAAAGTGACCTCAAAATAGTTTTGAATCGGGCGGCTTATTACACTATCATAGGTTGCGATGCGCTCAGCATCGAAGATGAACATATCCGGACCGAGAGTATAGATTAAAAGGAAAGCGAATAATCATGTTAAAACAAACCAGACGAGAGTTTCTCAAAGCCGCCGGAGCTGTCAGCATCGGCGCCTCTCAGGTTTTGGCTGAGACCAGGAAAGGCAATGGCGGCCATAGCGAAGAAAACGCAGAAGCCAAAGCCCAAACGAAGAAGCCGATGTCCAAAATCCGGGTGGCACAGATAAAGGTTTACCCTGATAAGGGTAGGATAGAAGCAAACCACATAAAACTTATGAAGATATTGGCGGACATTGAGAAAGAGCATGAAGTGGACGTTGTAGTCACCCCGGAAGGTTTTCTTGACGGATACGTGGCGACGGAAAATTCGGTCACAAAAGACGATATGGTCAAATATGCAATTGAACCTTTAACTTCGAGGTACACGCGGTTGGTCTCGGACTGGGCAAAACGAAACAAGGCATGGCTCGTTTATGGGTGTGCGAGGAAGGCGGCAAATGGAGTATTTAACACCGCCTTGATATACAATCGCAGAGGTTCTCTGGTGGGAATGTATGATAAGCTCCATCTTCAGAAACATGATAACAAGTATATACCGGGCAAATCCCTTAATGTATATGAGTCTGATTTCGGGCTGTTCGGCGTAATGATCTGCGCGGACCGCCGCTGGCCGGAAACTGCACGAACGCTTACCCTTCAGGGAGCAAGGGTAATTTTCAATCCGACATACGGAATGCACGGGGACTTAAATCTCTGCATGATGAGAACGCGCTCTTATGAAAACGGAATTTTCATAGTATTTACCCATCCGGGACAATCGCTCATTACCGGCCCGAACGGAGATGTTGTTTGTAATAATGAGGACAAAAGTCAAACATACACCGTGACTGAAATCGACCTTTCCAAAGCACTGGCGGATAAGAGCGGGCACATTGTTGACCGCCGACCGGATGTTTACAAGTTATAATCGAAACAGTTCGATTGGAACTTTATTGTTGGAAAAACATCGAAAACAACAGAAAGCTAAGTTGACAGAAAAAAGTGTTTTGATTTTCGCTCTTCATATGCATATCGGAGCGGTTAAACAAAGGATTTGAGATTTCGAGCAATAGTGCTATAGTATTGTAACATCAGGCGGTACGCCGTGGCTCGCTTGGCAAAGCCAAGGCGCAACAGGCACGTATGAATATTTGGACAGGGCAGTATATTACAGGAGACATTCGATGAAACGCAGGGAATTCTTGAAGGCATCGGTCGCAATCGGCTCGGCTTTATCCTTGTCGGGTTCACGGGTCCTGGGCGCCAATGATGATATTCGCATTGGCGTGATTGGAATCGGCTCGTTCGTCAAGATCGGAGGTAAGGGACGAGGAGATATCCGGGACTTCCGAAAGATTCCGGGCGTCCGTATTGTGGCTCTATGTGATTGTGATGAAAACCACCTCAACTATGAAGTGAACCAGTTCAGTAAGCGAGGTGAGAAGGTCAAGGCCTACAAGGATTTCCGCGACCTGTTGGATGACAAGGAAATCGATGCTGTTTCGATCACAACGCCGAACCATTGGCATTCACTGATGACGATAATGGCCTGTCAGGCGGGAAAAGATGTGTTCGTGCAAAAGCCCTCCTCGCACAACATCTTTGAGGGTCGCAAGATGGTCGAGGCCATGCGCAAATACAATCGTGTGGTACAGGCCGTTCATGGGCCTCGAAACAGCGGCGCGATTGAGGAATCACTCGAATATATCTGGGCCGGTAATCTCGGGAAAATCAAGTGTGTGTACGGCATTAACTACAAGCCTCGGATGAGCATCGGCAAGGTAAATGGGCCCCAGCCCGTGCCCGAGTCGTGCGATTACGATCTCTGGTGCGGCCCGGCCCCAAAGAAACCGCTAATGCGCAAGCACCTGCACTACGACTGGCATTGGGACTGGGACACCGGTGACGGCGACCTTGGGAATATGGGCATTCATGCGATGGATGGGTGCCGCTGGGCCTTGCGGCAGAATGCGCTGCCGAAGCGGGTGCTCAGCATTGGGGCACGTCTGGGCTATGATGACGACGGCCAGACTCCCAATACGATGATATTCTTGTTGGATTACGAACCGGCTCCTATCATTTTCGAAGTCCGCGGCCTGCCTCGGAATAAATCATTCCGACAATCGGATTGGGTCAAAAACGGACGGTTGAGTATGGACGACTTCCGCGGCGTACAAACAGGATTTATAGTACAATGCGAAGGTGGTTACGTAAAAGACGGCGCAGCTTTCAACAATTACGGAAGGTTAATCAAGGAATTCACCCGCACACAACCCGATTGCAAAGAGAACTTTATCAGCGTCGTTCGAAGCCGTAAAACCAACGAGCTCCTGACGGATGCTCTCGAGGGGCATCTCTCCTGCGGGCTGGTCCACATGGCGAACATCTCGTACCTGGTGGGCAAGCACAAGCCCAATAACGAAATCCGCCGGGTCATTCGAAGCGAGGCCGAACTCTCCGAGTCGTTTGAACGCCTGATTGACCATCTCTTCGCCAATCGACTTGGCATCAATAAAGAATTGCTCACCCTCGGTTCAATGCTGATTATGGACCCCGATAAAGAGAGATTCATCGGCCCAATGAGCAAAGAAGCGAACCGGCTCATTTCTCGTGAATACCGCAAGCCATTCGTCGTATCTGATAACGTGTGATAGTGGAGAGGGTAACCTCAACTAATTGGATTGATTCTGCTGGGACATTTTCCGCTTGAGCCGATTATCTATGGGGGTTTTAGTCATTCACTACGGGCAATTTGGGTGAAATTTCGAACGTATCACTGTCCAGATCGATTATAACTTTCGTTCCATCTGCGAAAGTGGTTCGTTGTTTTCGGAAAGACTCATCCAAAAACTCATGACTTGTCATTTCCAGAAGCCCTACCCGTTCATGCAAGGCAGACATCGTCCGCACGCGGACCAATTCCTCTTCTCCGGGATTCAGCGACAGATAAGCAAGGCCGACGTTGGCCAGGCCGTGCAAATATCCGAGGTCGTTTTCAGGAATTCCCCACGCGCCTTTTCCCAGCGACCAGGGCAGCAGAAGTGCATCGTGATAGACGAGGTTGAAAAGCGGCACGGGGATTCCCATTGCCGGGCCGCGTCCGGGATTCGGCACCAGGGCATAGGGGCCGTGATGAACGAGGTCGATATGTGGAATTGCCCAGTCAGCCGGCTCTTCAGAACTGACAACGCCTCCATTTGCACGAATGAAATCCAGGCAGTTGCCTCGATATTTCAGACAATCTGCACGGCTCACAGGGTGTTCGGGATTGTAACATTCATCGGGAGGCACCACGGCAAAAACATCAAGATAAGCGCCGCGTATTTTCACACCGTGACTTAGAAGGGACAGGTAATTCTTTGTGACGTGACCCAGTGCCAGCCGGGAGCACAGGATAGACTGCTTGCCGCCATACCAGGTACTACCATGAGGACGATTTCCGTTTCGATCGAGGATGGTATGACGAGGGTCATATGACTTTGCATCAAGATAGTAGTCCCTGTATTGGTCGTGGATTGCAAAGACAAAGCCTATTTGGTCACACGTTTCGGCAAATCGCTTCATGCCTTCCCAGCCGCCCGCTTCGGGGCAAGGCGGAATGATATCGGGATGGAGATTGTCGTATCCCCGGAAACCCCATCCATCCAAATGCACGTAGGCACGCTTTATCCCTTTTTTGGACAATTGGCGAAGCTGCTCGGCGCGCTCATCGAAGCTGACCAGTTGATGATTCTTGGCGGGCTCGTCTTTTTGATAATAGCTGGATTCCGGCTGGATGTGATACAGAATACTCGTATGAACTACAGGAGAGCCGACAAGTCTTTCCACGAGAGGATTTCGGTTGATTTTTTCCTTGAGAGAAACAAAGTGACCGGTCTCGAGAACATGCCGGCGATATCGCTTGGCCATCGTGACATAATTACCTTCATCAAAAAAGCAGAGTCTGACACGTCGCGGATAAGCCAATTTCCCCAGAGAGTGAATCCACCGTAATTCAATCTTGGTCGGGCCGCCTTCAGGATGTTCGAAACGACAGCCGCCATCTTCCGGCGTTTCGAGCAAAACGAGCATGGCCGATTTCCCTTGTTGATGTCCCCACCACGGCATATATAATCCGCGTCCATAAGACACCGTATCGTACAACCGGACTTTCTTCGGCCAATCCTTCCCAAGCAGCATACCCTGCATAAATGGAACCACAGTATAATCGAAGCAGCTCTCAGCTATGGCCTGAGGCCAGAAACACTCCATGACCGTTGCGGTTTTCTCCGTGGCAATCAATTCACAAACCAGCTCTTCCTGCTCTCCTTCGAGACAGATGAAAAGCGAGATTTGCACATCGACTTTTACATCTTTACGGGCAAATTCTTCCAGTGCAATTTTGATTCCGGTTTTGAAGCCTGTTTGATATGGCGAGATTTCCTTCTTCCCGGCATCGGCCAAACGCAGAGACAATCGTGTTCCCGAATTCTCAACGATAAGGTCGCCGGGAAACGATGGTATCATCGACCAGGTCCGGCTCTGTGCATAGACTGTCATTTGCAAATCTGAGGGATTTAGTTCTATTCGATTTCTCTGCCCTTCGATAATCCATTTCCCCTCCCTTTGGAACACTTGAACTTTGGGTGCCCCCCAGTTGTTTTGGTTGGCCGCCTGCACAGGTACAGACTCTGCCGCCAATGTAGCTGAATCCCCAAAGAAGACGTATATGAGAACAAGGAATAATAACCCAAAGAGGGGGGTCCTGCTTCTGACAATTCCGAAAAGAAAAAGCGTATTGTTCTGTCTTATATTTGCCATAGCACCATATCTCCTGTCTATTAGATAAGTTCTGCCTGACTGCGTTTCTGAACCTGTATGTTCATAAGAATAGTAAATCTACGCGAGGAACACAACGGCTTGGTTAGAAAATATGCAACAATCGGCCCCGCTACTTGACAACGGTTATACCATATCGGGATGGCGGCTTATAGCTGCATTCCGCAGTCCACAGGATGCCTTACGGCATTGGCACACAAAAAGGAATAAAACCGGTAGAAGCCTTGGAGTCAGTTTGGTACAATGATGCACCGAAAATTATTGTAATGACACCGAGCGACTTATTTGGAAAATATCAGATGAATATGAATCGACGAACATTTCTGAAGACTGTGGGCGCGAGCCTTTCGGCCATGGTGACTTTGGATTGTGTTATGGCGGGGGATGGCGTTTGGCGTCCGAACATTTTATTCTTTTACCCCGACCAGCATCGATTTGATTGGACGAGCGTGAATCCCGAGCTGCCGGACATCACGCCGAACCTGAGAAAGCTGGCGAAACAGGGCGTGCATTTCACAAATGCATTCAGTCCTTCACCCGTCTGCGCACCGTCACGGGCCTGCCTGGCTTCAGGCAAGACATACGCGAACTGCGGGGTGGCCGGTAATGGTAATCCATATCCGCTGAATCAGACGACCTTCTATTCCCTGCTTCGCGACGCCGGCTATCGGGTGCTCGGATGCGGAAAATTCGACCTGGACAAGCCGGGCAAGAACTGGGGAGTTGACGGCAGGCATCAAAGGCAAGGTAAGCCTTCCCTGCTGGAGGCCTGGGGTTTTTCCGATGGCATCGATAACGCCGGCAAGCAGGACGGGGTGAACGCTTATAAGAATCTTAAGAGGCCGGAGCCATACTTTGCCTTCCTCAAGAGTAGAAACCTTGCGGATGCTCACCTCAGGAACTTCAAGACATTGGACCACGATTACGCAGGGCCGTCCATAATGCCGGATGAGGCGTACTGCGATAACTGGATAGCGAATAACGGATTGAACCTTATCCGTTTGGTTCCGAGGCCAAAGCCGTGGTTTATCCAAATCAACTTCAACGGTCCGCACCCGCCCATGGACATAACCAAATCTATGTATGAAAGGTGGAAAGATACGACATTCCCGCCGGCAATGGCGGGTAAAGGCAGTGACATGTCGGCGAAAAGGCGTAATTACGGGGCCATGATATATAATATTGATAGGTGGCTGGGAGTTTTTCAGGAGGATTTGAAGAAGCGGGGCGAGCTTGACAACACGCTCATTGTGTACTGCTCGGACCATGGCGAAATGCTCGGCGATCACGGCATGAGCGGCAAGTCGAAGCCATATCATCCTTCGGTATGCGTGCCGCTGGTCATAGCCGGGCCGGAAGTCCGGAAAAATGTGGTGTGCGATAAGCCTGTGGAAACGCTGGACCTTACCGCTACGTTCCTGCATTATGCCGGGATTCCAATCCCGAAAGAAATGGATTCCAGGTCACTTCGCCCGTTCCTTGAAGTACAAGGTGACCTGCCGCGAACATATGCTACGAGCTCACTGGGCGGTTGGTCGCTCGTATTTGACGGCCGGTATAAACTCATTGCGAACCGGCCGAACGAAAAGAAATCGAAGAAGACCAAATCAATCACGGAGCTGACCCTTTACGACCTGAAGAACGATCCTGCTGAGATACACAATATTTCCGACCAGCATCCGGACATTGTAGAAAGACTTAAGCCGTTGCTTCCGCCCGTGGGCCCATACAGTAATTTGAAAAGAAAGGCCAAAAAGGACTTGCCCGGTTAAAAAAAGCCATACTGAAAGAATAACAGGTGCATTTAACAGGAGAGAACGGTTATGAAAAAATCCAACAACGGCCGGATAAATCAGATATTTAGCACAAGAAACTCTTTTTACGGAATGGCTCTAAGTTTGTTTTTGTGTGTCGTGACGGGGGCGCAGGAAGACTTCTCGGAGAAACAAGTGCTTCGCCATTCCGAGGTGGTCTTTATGTATGCTGCCGATGAAGATGCCTACCGCGCATACAATGCTACTTTTGTAGCCTGGGGTGGAGCGAATACCCCTGAGCAGGTAAAACGACATCACGATATGGGAATACGCTGCACCGGTTCGATGTGGTGCCTGACCGCCGGTGCCGAAAACATCCACAAAAACCCCTCTTTGCGCAACGCCTGTGCTGTAGATATTGAAGGCGAACCGGTGGAGGTCCCCTGGCTCTTCGATCATACATATCAGGGCACGAAAACTTACTTCGGCTGCACCAATCACCCTGAATTTCGTTCTCTGTGCCGTCAGCGCGTCCGTCAGGCTATGGCCGGAAAAGCCGATGGGCTGCATATCGACGACCATCTTGGCACCGCCGGCGCTGCGTGGTGGCAGGGTGGTGGTTTTTGCGATTTTTGCATAAAGGCCTTTCGAGAATATCTGAAACAACACGCAACGAAGGAGCAGCTCGAACAAGCGTCTGTCCTTGACATCGACACTTTTGACTATCGTGTCCTCGTACGCAAGTACGCTAAAACTCGTGGGGAATATAAGAAGAACCAGCACCGGATCCCTCTGATGGATTTGTTCCTGGACTTTCAAGCCACTGCCGCCGCCGAGCACACTCGGCAATTGGGGCTCCTTGCAGAAGAGGTTGTTGGGCGTCCTGTGTTGCTCAGCGCCAATGCTTGCATTCCTAACAAGGCCCATGTGTATGTCATTAAGAACCTGACGCACATAGTCTGCGAAGTCAATCAGAATGCCTTGGCCGGTGTTGACAAAACCGACCATGCCATCGAGGCCTATAGGCTGGCCACGAAGCTCGGCAGACCTCTGGCTGCCACCGCCTCGGGACAGGACTGGGCTTATGTCAAGGAGCACCGGTGTGAGGAGCTGGTACGATTCTGGATTGCTCTGGCATACGCCCACGGGCAGCGGTTTATGGTTCCGCATCCAAAACGGCAGTGGTGCTTCAACAACAAGCTGGGCACGCACTGGTACGCCGCTCCTATTGAGGCCTACGCCCCCTTGTATCGTTTCATCAGTGCTCAGTCTCGGTGGTTCGATGGTTTTCAGGTCGTTGTCACTGGGACTCCTTTCGGAGAGCTCAAGCAACTAAACACCCCGAAGGATGTACTCTGCGTGGTCAGAAGCAAACCAGATTCCCAACAAATCGTCCTGCACGTTTTGAACTGCAATTATGATAAAGATAAAAAACAGATGAACCCGCTCGCCCAGGTCAAAATCAGCTTCGAAGAACCTTCAATGCCTAATGTTAGAGGACAGGCAAGAATCTTGTCCTATGATGCTCCTGAGCAAAGGATAGATGTCCAGAGGCGGAATGGTCTGACAGAAATAACGCTTCCGGAGCTTAAGTTGTGGAAACTGGTTATCGTCGATTAATCATAAGGACTGGTAAAGAAATTATGTTTCGTTTTGGCTCCAGCGAGGACAAGGCTGGCAAGGAAGCAAAACGCAGGCCTACTGGTTGGTAGTCCGAGTTTTGCTGACACCGCCAACCGAAGCCGCAGCCAGCCAAAAATGGAAGATAATTTATTTACAAGTCCTAAGCGTATTAGAGGATGTCAACCGGCCTTCTTGAACAGGGTGGATTCCGGTTTCAAAATTGTTGTCAATTTTTACGAAAGGCATAAATATGTGGGAAAACAACTGCCGTAAGGTATCCTGTGGAATAAAATTCTTAAAAGGGCCCGTGATACTTTTCTTTGTTCTTACCATGGTCTTTTATGTCACAGTAAGTGTAAATGCCGGCGTAAAAACAAATGACCAGGAGATAACGGCCAAACAGCTTGTGACATCAACCAACCGTCCAATGCGAAACCGACGGGATTTGGTCCTGACTGTCGGCCAGACCGAAGGTGACCTGCAAGGCAGGGACGACAAGATCATCCAGGCCGGCATAGAATATTTAGACCGTTTGGGTGGAGGTACGCTTCACATCCTGCCGGGTGTATATAATCTGCGAAATGCTGTCTATCTGCGCCCTAACATTACCCTGCGAGGCTCAGGAGAGAGGACCGTACTTAGAAAAGCCGACAGCGTCGTGACGGCTCTTGTCAGGGATTCGGATTGGTTTGAGTACGGCGTTCAGGTGAATGACGTAAAAGGATTTACGCCCGGAGGAGGGATCATGCTCCGTTCAAAAAAAGGAACGGGAGACTGGCAGTATGATGTGCTGCGTGCCACGGTCACGGCCATCCATGGAGATGTTCTCTATTTAGACCAGCTGACCAAAGAGAACTTTTGGATTGATAAAGATGCCACCGCTGCGACTATTTTTCCAATCCTTACCGCAGAAAACGTGGACAATGTTGTTGTCCGGGACATAGTGCTCGACGGCAGCCGTGATAACAACGAGCACATCAACGGCAACTTCGCCGGTGCTGTCTTCATTCAGTATTGCAACGGCTGGCGATTCGAGAATGTCATTTCCCGAAACTACAATGGAGATGGTTTCAGCTTCCAGGTCTGTGATGATATCCAGTTTCAGAACTGCAAGGCAATAGAAAACGCCGACCTCGGCTTCCATCCAGGAAGCGGCTCCCAGCGGCCTGTCTTCCGCAATTGCGTTGCTCAGGCCAATAGTCTGGGGATTTTCTTTTGCTGGAGCGTTTCCGACGGGCTTGTGGAGAATTGTATTTTATCCCGGAACAAAAGATATGGAATCAGTATCGGGCACCGTGACACGGATAACATTATAAGGCAGTGCACAATCGAACGTAACGGCGAGGTGGGAGTTCTCTTTCGGAAAGAGGCCAATGAATTTCGTAGCGGCAGCCGTAACCGCATCGAGAATTGTATTATTCGTGATAATGGCACGAAAAAGCAGGGAATTGGCATAGATATTCAGGGAAAAACACAGGATATCACTGTTCGCAACACAAGATTAGAAAATACAGCGGGCAAAAACCAGAAAATTGGCATTCGTATCGGCGAAGAGGCTGAGCGGACCATTCTGCAAGACAATACTTTTGAGAATTGTCCGGTGCATATCGAAAACCTGCGCTCCAAAATGGCTCTTGGGGTTGTCCCTCTGCGTGCCGAGGAACAGTCCACAGGACGCCTTACGGCGAAATCGACAAACCCACAATCGATTGTCCACATCATTCCCCACCCGGTAGCGTTGGAAGTCCACGATGGCCAATTTCGCTTTACCACCGGGACGCAGGTGCTTGCGGGTGCCGAAGCCAAAGCCGAAGCGGTTAAGCTGCTCGATTATCTGATGCCGGCGATGGGATATAGACTGAGTCTTCTCGAAGATTCGTCCACGGTGGAAAACGTCATAAAATTGGAAATCGAATCATCGCTAAAAGAACAGCTCGGCGAAGAAGGATACCAGCTTGAGGTGACAACCCCCTCTATCGTCATTCGCGCCGCTAAGCCGGCCGGGTTGTTTTACAGCATCCAGACGCTGCGACAGTTGCTGCCGCCGGCTATTTTCAACAAACAGAAAGTCGAGCCAATTGAATGGGCCGTGCCGTGTGTACGAATAACCGACTATCCGCGATTCAAATGGCGCGGGTTGCTGATAGACCCGGCCCGGCATTTCATCCCCAAGCAGGACGTTAAAAGCTTCATCGACGCGATGGCCCTGCACAAGTTCAATCGCCTGCAGATGCACTTGACCGACGACCAGGGCTGGCGCATCGAAATCAATAAGTATCCACAACTGACGGAGATTGGTGCGTGGATGGATTTCACGACTATGCGCGGCAACGGTTCGCGTAAAGGAGCAGGCGGCCGACATCCGGGCGGATTTTACACGCAGGATGATATTCGCGAGCTGGTCCGTTATGCCGCAGAGCGTTACGTAACCATCGTACCCGAAATCGAGATGCCCGCCCATACCGGGGCCGCGATTGTATCCTGCCCCGACATCGGCTTGTACCCGGATAAGCTGAAAAAGCTGCCGCCGGAAAAACGCTGGACTGCCAACGAAAGGATTCTTGCGCCGCGCCCACAGACCGTCGCTTTCATGCAGGATGTGCTGACCGAAGTGATGGAACTATTTCCAGGCGGATATATTCACATCGGCGGAGACGAAGCGAATATGGACCACTGGAAAAAAAGTAAGGAAATGCAGGCATTGCTCCTTCGGTTGGGCCTGAAGGATGAGGCCGAACTCCATAGCTGGTTCATCAAACAGATGGATGCGTTCCTGAGGCGTCACGGTCGGCTGCTGGTCGGCTGGGACGAGATCCTTCAAGGTGGCCTGGCACAGGGGGCGGTGGTAATGAGCTGGCGTGGACAAGCCGGTGGCATCACTGCCGCCAAGGCCGGGCACGATGTGATTATGGCCCCCACCTCGCACACCTATTTCGACTACTACCAGGGTCCGGCAAAGACCGAGCCAAAGGCCATCGGCGGGCATATACCGCTGGATAAGGTTTACCAATTCGAGCCGATCCCTGCGGCGCTCGATACTGGGCAGGCCAAACGTGTGCTCGGTGGACAGGGACAACTGTGGGGCGAATATATTGCCGACCGCAAGCACCGCGAGTATATGACCTATCCACGTGCCGCCGCGCTGAGTGAGGTGCTCTGGTCGCCCAGAGACGGCCGCAACTATGAGTTGTTCCTGAACCGCCTGGTCGAACATTTAAAGCGGCTCAATGAGATGGATGTGAATTATCGTCCGCTTGATAGATAAAGCTGATGTATAATGGCCGGGCTCAACGTATTCTTCAAGAACAAATAGCAAGGGTATCGAGTGGAAATTTCTCTGTTAAGGAAGGAGAGACAGCACGATGAAGCCAGGAACCATAATGAACATAGCTGTCACGATTGGTACACTGTTGTTTCTTATGAATCAGGCAGGCGCACAGCGGCAAATGGAGAATCTGGATCGTGGAATGATTGCGATTAATCAGGGCAACGGCAAGGTGTACGTCGGATGGCGTATGCTGGGAACCGACCCTGATGATATCGCTTTCAACCTTTTCCGCTCCACCGCTGGTGGAGATCCGGTCAAGCTCAACAATCAACCCATAACGGAATCGACGAACTTTGTGGATAACGACGCGGACATGAGCCGGTCGAACGCCTATTTTGTCAGGTCTGTGCTGAACGGTAAGGAGCAGGAGGCTTCCGGACGTGCCGTGCTTGAGGCGAATCCGCCGGAGAGGCAATACAAGTCGATCAGGTTGCAAGGCAGCTACACTCCCGACAGAGTGGGCATCGCCGATCTGAACGGCGACGGGATATATGATTACGTCGTAAAGCACCCCAGGGGGACTATTGACCCGGGCAGGAGGCGTCGAAGTCCGGATACCTACAAGGTGGAGGCCTACAATGGTAAGACCGGCAAATTCATGTGGCGCATCGACCTGGGCTGGAACATCAACCTGGGCATCTGGTTCTCGCCAATGGTCGTCTATGACCTTGACGGCGACGGCAAGGCTGAGGTGGCGCTGAAGAGAGCTTCTTACGCGGCCACTTTCGAGCAGGCGAACATCAGCGACAACGGATTCGTTCTCGAGGGACCGGAATATTGCTCCGTCCTCGACGGCCTGACCGGTAAGGAAACCGCCAGGGTGGATTGGATTCCGCGTGGCAATATTAGTGACTGGGGAGATAATGTCGGCAACCGTGTGAATCGAAATTTGATTGGTGTGGCCTACCTCGACGGCAAGAGGCCCAGCCTGCTGGTGATGCGCGGCACATATACCATTATGAGGATCGATGCATACAACTACATCGACAAGCAGCTCAGGAAGGTTTGGAGCTGGAACGGGGATGATGAGAATCCTCGTGTCCGGGGCCAGGGCTTCCACGGCCTGCATTCACTGGACATTGATGAGGACGGACGCGATGAGCTGATAATCGGAGCGGCGGCTATTGACGATAACGGCAGGTGCCTTTGGAATATGGGCTTGGGTCATCCGGATATCTGCTACGTGGCTGACGTCGATCCCGCGCGTCCCGGATTGGAGATATTCTACGGTTTTGAGGATAGGCAGACCAGCAACGGCTTCTGCCTGGCTGAGGCACGCACGGGAAAGATTATCTGGGGCTGTGATCACCCCACCAGACATCTCCATGACTGGGGCTTGATTGGTGACATCGATCCGGATATCCCGGGAATGGAGTTGTACGCCATGGAGAAGGACCGCTCACAATGCTGGCTGTACAGCGCGCAGGGCAAACTGCTTGCCAATCAAGACCTTGGGGGCCATAGTCCACGGGCTTTCTACTGGACAGACGGGCCGACCAAGGTTTATTCGCCCTTTAGTTACCGTGCGTCAAGCTCTCGTATTATGAAATACAAAGGCGCTCAGATTGCCGAATTTCCGGGCCGCATAGCGGCCATATCTGACTGTATGGGTGACTGGCGTGAGGAGCTTGTCACTATTGCCAAGGGTGAAGTGCGTATCTATACTACGACTATTCCCGCCGGTACCCGCCGTGTCTGTCTGATGCAGGACTATCTGTATCGAATGGATGTAGCCATGCAGATGATGGGTTACTTTTATCCGCCCCAGCTCGGCGGCGCCGAGAGTGACGGCAGGTAGTGTCTCAAACGCAGGAATGTCCCAAAAGGGATTAATTTAAGGAGAGTCCAAAACAGTATGACCAAATCAAGGACTAAAATAAACGTGGCTATCACGATCGGAATGATACTTTTTTTTACAGGCACGATACATGCACAACGGCAGATGGAGAATCTGGGCCGTGGAGTGGTTGCGGTTAATCAGGGCGACGGCAAGGTGTACATAGGATGGCGTATGCTGGGAACCGACCCCGACAACATCGCCTTCAACGTGTACAGAAACAATATCCGTGTTAACAGTCAGCCGATAACGGAATCCACCAACCTCGTAGATAGTGACGGAAGTACCGGTGCGACCTACACAGTTCGTATTGTTATCAATGGTTCTGAGGGGGAGCCTTCTGAGCCGGCAGGAGTTTGGAGTCGGAATTACCTCTCAATTCCTCTTCAGACTCCCGAGGGTTGTACCCCCAACGATGCATCCGTCGGGGACCTGGATGGTGACGGTGAGTATGAGATTGTATTACACCAGGCGCCGAGAGGCCGTGATAATGCACGAAGCGGGATGACGGACGAACCCATATTTGAAGCCTACAAGCTGGATGGTACTTTCCTGTGGAGGATTAATTTAGGAAAGAATATTCGTGAAGGCGCCCACTATACTCAATTTATGGTATATGACCTTGATGGTGACGGTAAAGCTGAGTTTGCCTGTAAGACAGCGGACGGGACTGTTGACGGAAAAGGCAAAGTCATCGGCGACGCCAATGCGGATTACCGAAATTCGAAGGGCTACATCCTGGACGGGCCGGAGTTTCTCACCATATTTGACGGTCAAACCGGTGCCGAGCTTGCCACAACTGATTATATACCACCCAGAGGCCGCGTTTCTGACTGGGGAGATGACAATGGCAATAGAGTGGATCGATTCCTTGCGTGCATTGCGTATGTTGACGGCCAAAGACCGAGCCTCGTAATGTGTCGCGGTTACTATACAAGGGCGGTGCTGACAGCATGGAATTTCAGAGATGGCAAACTGACAAGAGTATGGACCTTTGATAGTGATGATGGTACTCCGGGGAATAGAGATTATAGAGGACAGGGAAATCATAATCTCAGCGTTGGTGATATTGACGGCGATGGTAAAGATGAAATTGTATATGGGGCATGTGCCATTGATGATGATGGAACAGGACTTTATACGACAGGTTTAGGGCATGGAGATGCCATGCATTTATCCGATATCGATCCGGATAGGCCGGGCCTGGAGGTTTTTGCCATCCATGAAAGGCCCAGTCACCCCTATGGTGCAAACCTTCGTGACGCCGCAACCGGAAAAGTGATATGGGGGTTACAGTTACGCGACCCGGGAAGGGGACTGGCTATGGACATTGACCCCCGTCATAAAGGGTATGAATGCTGGACGAATAATTCAGACGGCCTATACAACTGCAAAGGCGAAAAGATTTCTGATGCTAAACCCAGGTCTTGTAATATGGGTATCTGGTGGGATGGCGATGTGCTTCGTGAAATCCTTGATGGCAGCAGTCCCCGGGGCAGAGCAGGTGGACAGGGAGGTGCTTTCATTGATAAGTGGGATTATGCCAATGGCACAGTAATCCGGTTGCTTAATGGTGGTGACTATGATTGCCTCACGAACAATGGGACCAAAGCGAATCCTTGTCTCCATGCAGATATTTTAGGCGACTGGAGAGAGGAAGTAATTTGGAGAACAAGGGACGGTAAGGAGCTGCGTATCTTTACGACGACAATACCTACAGACCGCCGTTTCTATACCTTTATGCATGACCCTATGTACAGGCTGAGTGTTGCCTGGCAGAATGTAGCCTATAATCAGCCTGCTCAGCCTGGTTTTTATATGGGGGACGGTATGGCAGCACCGCCCCGTCCTTCGATAACAACACCAGCTCATTGAAATACTGATAAGTAAAGAGGCGTACGAGCCCCGCTCATCGCATACGGGCGGTGCGAGCACATGTCGCACGTCCTGGTGTACACACAAACGGCACAACCTCACTGGGGGGCTGTACCTTTTCTCATCCCTCTGAGCTTAACGCAGCCGAATCCAACAACGCTTTCTGATATTGCTTTGTAGAAAACCTTTGCAAAATGTCATTGCGAGGCCCGAAGGGCCGTGGCAATCTCTTGCGCAACAGGCAGAAAAGCCATCGTTGTGTTTGAGATTGCTTCGCGGAGTTTATCCTGAGCAAAGCGAAGGGCTCGCAATGACGGTCTCCGGCCTGATTTTTTCTACAACGCGTTCTGATATTTGAGCGACTGCTGACTAAAAAGCCGGGTCATACCATGAGAAAGCCACAGATGCAGGAAAGGCTTATTCCCTTAACGGACAAAAGCACCTGGGATGAAAGTGTGATGTGTACTGAGTTTTCCGTGGACCGGTCCTGTCAGCATATTCAAATCAGTGCGCGGGCACTGGCAATCGTAGGCCGACAGGAATGCTCCGGGAATTTTAACAGGTTTTCACAACGTCAAGGGAGTTGGCGTTGCATTTTTTGTAGGTTATGGAATAGGGCACGAATTTCATTGCGATTAATCCGGCTTATAATACCAAATTTAGTTAATGATTACCGATTGCCTGAGTTTGTCATTCCTGCGAAGGCAGGAATCCAGGCTCTCTATGAGTATTATATGCAATTCTTTCGGCAATTTTTAACTGTAATTTGTATAAGATCAGAGGTATATTGAATTTAACTTTGTGTCGCTTTTTGCAGAAGATCATATACCCAGTCTTCGAAGAATAGAGGGTAGAGATGTAGTTTCTCGCTTGCCAATCTAATTCCTTCCTTGGATAGCCATGCTTTTATTTGTTCTTTATGGTGGGGAAATTGTTCTGCTATCCTTTTTCTGTACAAGTCTCTTAATTTTTTTAGTCTTCTTTTGCCAACCTCATCTGTCTTGCCGGTTGCTCTAAAATAGCGCCTTACCTTATCCACTCTTATATCTTGGACCTTCTTGAAATATGGGACAAGCCTTCTTGGGATTGTATCCGGAAGCACAAATTTATCATCTATTCCTGCACGCTCGATTTCATTACGTTCATAATGGATGAAGGGATCATAAAAAAATACCGCAGGATGAAAATCTGTCCTGTGAGTGGCCAGATGTGGTATAAAAACATCTAATGTCTTTCCCGCATGAAATAAATCCCATGGACCATCACCTATTAATATAATGCAGCATAATTTATTTAAGTCTCTCCGATTATAGCCGATTACTTTATTATAAGCCCTTTGAAGCTTGGGCAAAGTTGCTCTCCGCACATCAATTATCAGTAATTTTGAGGATACTGTATCTCGTGCCATGCTGTCAATTTCTTTGACGGTCTCTTGTATCTCTTTTTCTCGGGGTTTAATCAACTGGTAGTGTTTCATTCTCACGTCGTGATGTATCCTTTCGTAAACGTCGGTGGCCAGGATGTGGTCCAAAGTGAGGATATATATATTATCTTTTCTTCCAGGGTGACTTAATATATCTTGTGCTGTGTCTTTGAGATGGTATGTATCTTCCAATGTCTTCAGTCTCCCATTTATTTAACGTTTACGGCTTCATTCAGACCGGCTGAAAACTGCTGCTTACATCACAAAGCCAGCCGGCCAAAAGCCACCGGAAAGTTTTGACAGAACATCAAAAAGGGAGACACAGGCGGACTTCAAAAAGCTTATCATCACCACCACGTCTCCCTGTTGCTTAGTACCTTTACTTTATTTATTGAATCTTATGATAGGACCTTATATCTGTACTCGCAACAGAGATATTTTAGGAAATAAAGCTGCGCAAGTCAACCGAATTATGACCATAACGCACCGGAGTTTTCACAGCGATCATTCCGATAGAACGACCGTCCTGCTCCGGCGTAGCTTCACCGAGCCGAGTCGTCGAGTCAAAGGATTTGGCATTGTGGTTGTTTTGGGTAAGGCGAATAAGGCGGCTTTGGGATTTTGGAAAGATGGTTGTGGGATTGTTATAACCGCCCTTTGTTTTCCCTTATCCCCATTCCGATTTACTGATATCGAACACTTGGTATGTTTCGTATCGGTCTCAGAATTTTACGGATTGGTAGTCCCGGGTGAAGGTGCAGAGGCAGTCCAGTTATCAGGGTCATTGCCATAGCTCTGTGGGGATATCCGGCTCAACGATACCCAGCCGCTGTCTGGTTCCCTCGGCCAGAGGTCAACGCCGCCGGGACAATCTTCAGGATGAAAACCATCGCTGTAACTGACCCTGTCAACGCGAATGTAATAACGTGTCCCAAATTCGTCCACGTCACCGGGCATCGAAAGCTCTAACCTCTCGCCGGCGTTGTTCAAGCTGCCCTTGTAAGGTCCAAGAATCTTCTCAACAGGGACAGTCGGATACCGCCAGGCAAATGCCTCCGGCTCCTTGACCAATAACAAATATCCGCTGGCTGGTATCGTAACAGGCGCATCCTCCGGGAATGTAAAATCAATACCGTCGGTGAACTTCCACGGCTGAGCTTTATCATAATCATACAAGGTTACCGGCTCGGCGCTGATGTTGAGCAGCTCGATGTATTCATACTGGTCATTAGTATATAAACCACCAACCGGCCAGGATGGATTGTACATAATCTCGTTGA
>DATKYR010000174.1:0-63027 GCA_035528395.1 Sedimentisphaerales bacterium | reverse complement strand
GCTATCAGCAACTGTGGATACTGGAGGCAAAGCTGAAAGACATGGCCGAAGATGAAATGGTTGACGTAAAATCACAGGTAGCATAAACTATGAACCAAGGGAGTAGCCAATAAACCTCCAACTACGACAGGGACAACGTCTCCAGATTAAATCTTAACCATTTAACCAAATTATCCAAATTAACTAAATTAACCAATGAACCATGAACCATGAACTATGAACAATATACCACGAAATACGAAACACGCTTAACGCAACCGATACGAGCTGCGCATCCGACTGACGGAACACGCAACCTGATGGTCTAATTTATCCATATTATCTATATTAACCAACTACCAATCATGAGCATCGAGAATCTTACTTTAGCTCACTTTAGGCACTTTAGCTCACTCTTCACTAACTTACCTGCCTATAAGGCAGCAGATATTTACGTGCCTATAAGGCACCCATCTACATTTGTCGAGAGTCCTCTACATCTGTCGAGAACCCTCTACAAATCAGCTCTTTTATGCAAAACAAACCCAATCTTGTCCGCCGTAGGCGGATTGCAAATGAACTTAAGCTTCTATTCAACAAGGGCTTATGAAAATATACGCAATTGGACACTTGGTCAAAACAAACCCAATTCAAACCCAATCAAACCCAATTTTAAAAGAGCCAAAATGAACGTAAACTCATTTATAACAAAGGATTACAGAAAAAACGACGCTTTAGCAGTCCAAAAAAACAAACCCAATTCAAAGCCAATTTCCGTAAAGCCCAAAATGAACGTAAACTCACTAATAAAAATGAATTATGAAAATAAATCCAATTGGACACTTAGTGAAAACAAACCCAAACAAAGCCAATTTTACCTACCCCCAAAGGCATGCCCTGAGCTACGCCGAAGGGGGTAAAACAGAAGTCCGGTGCCGGATATCAGAGGTCAGATTTCTGTCTTCTGTCTCTGGCCACAGAACTTTCAGCAATTTTTTCTTAAATAAAGTGTTTTATAGTTGAAATATAGGGCAAAATCTTCTTGGTTTTTAAATGATGTTAGTGTAAAATATGGATGGAAACGCTCGTTTCAGTTTTTGCAAAGGACAAAGAATATTATTTTCTTATGAGGGCCATAAGATGAAAAGGTTCTTTTATGGGGTTTTGGGAGTCTCAGCTGTGATAGCCAGTCTATGTTTGGCTGCACCTGAGCCGGCTATTGTGCCTGCTCCGGGTCAATGGACGGTGGATATTAAATTTACTCATCCTCAGCAAATCGTCCTGCCCACGCGGGCTGATAATCAGCCGATGCGGTTCTGGTACATGATAATAACTCTTACCAACGATACAGATAACGATGTTGATTTTTATCCTAAGTGCGACCTGATGACGGACACCTTTCAGATTACACCGGCAGACAAAGCTGTAACGCCGGCGGTTTTTGAGCAAATCAAAAAGCGTCACAAGAGCAGATACCCATTTCTTGAGCCGTTGGCAAAAGCCGGCAATAGGATACTTCAGGGTGAGGATAACACAAAAGATATTGCCATTATATGGCCTGATTTCGATGTGCAAGCCAAGAATATAAAAGTATTTATAGCAGGTCTGAGCAATGAGACGGTTGCCATTGACCACCCTGTGGCAAAAGACCAAGACGGCTTGCCGCTTGAGGTTTTTTTGCGAAAGACCCTCGAATTAAGTTACGCCTTCAAAGGTGATCCCGCTCTAAGAGCTGGTGCCGGCTTAACTTACAAAGAAAAACGCTGGATTATGAGATAGGCTTTCACGCCTCGTATATCGCAGCTCGCGTTTCCGACCTAACATATCATATCTTGCATTTCTTATTTCGTATCTCTTTAAGGAAATCTGCGCGAGATTAAGTTAAAATAGGCAATTCAGGCAAATTGGGAGGATATTAAGTCCAAGCCAGGAAAGCACTTGAGACTTTGCCCTCTTAAATGCCCCGAAATCTATCTGTGGATTAGCTGAAAAATGTCTTTTTAGATTTTTGCAAAAAAAAGTTAAAAAATACTTGATATATTCAAACAGTCGTTTTAAACTGCCGTATAAAACAAGCGTTTAGGAGTTTTAAAATGGTGATGCCGCAGGATAACGAAACGAATAGCAATACTAATAAGGGGGTTCGGGACCGATTGCTCGACGCGGCTGAAGAGCTTTTCTGTGAACATGGCTTTGAAGGCGCAAGTATTCGAGATATTGCCGCCATTGCTAAATGCAATATCGCATCGGTCAATTATTATTTTGGCGGGAAGGAGAAATTGTACGAGGAGGTTTGGCGCCGTCATCTGATTCCGATGCGAGATGCACGCATTGTAAGTGTCAACAAGGTGATGACTGAAAGTGACGGTAAGCCTAAGCTGGAAGATCTGCTCAAGACTTTCGCAGATGCATTTATTGGGCCGATGATTGATGACAATAGAGCTCGTCGGTTCAGCACACTTATGGCCCGGGAATGGATCGACCGGCGCTTACCTGCAAATATGTTCCTCGACGATATCATTAAACCTACTATGACCGCTATGCAGAAAGCTTTGGTGAATGCCTGCCCGGGCCTGGATGAATCAAAGATTCCATTATTGGTAGAGTCTATTACCGGGCAACTTGTACATGTAGCCCATACAAAAGCTATGTTAGAGCAAGCCAGTGTTTCTGGCCTTCCAATATTCAATTTGGCCGAAGCTATTGACCACATTGTGAAATTTTCCGCTGCCGGGATTCGAGCCTATGCCGAGGACAAATCAGAATGAAAAAGCAATGATTTTCAATGCTGTTACAGGGTTTATTAAAAAGAGATGGTATGTAATGTATTTAGCGAGTTGAAGACATGAAACTATTATGGCAGAAATCAGAAGTCAGAATACGGAAATCAGAAATCAGAAGATGGAAATCAGAAGTCAGAGTCTGTCTTCTGTTTTCTGTCCTCTGTCCACTTTTTTTGGTTGGATGTATCAGCAGTGAGGAATTTTATGAAGAGGTCAGCTTCTCGAGAGAGTCTGCGTACCGGCAGTGGAAGACCCGCAAAGAGCGCCAAGAGCAGTCTCAACCACGTATCAGCGGTGAATTAAGCACTGAAGATTGCTTAAAGCTGGCGCTGGCTAACAATAAAGTTCTGCAACGTATCACCGAGGAGAAGGAGATTGCCCGCGGAGAACGGCTAAAATCCTATTCGGCAATATTACCTAACGTGGGGCTTACGGGGGATTATACGCGGCTTGATAGTGTTTCTTCTATTACTATTCCTGCTATTCCTGGCCTGGGTTCTGGTGGAAAAATTACGATGGGTGATGTCGATAATTATGCGGTAGGGCTGAGGGTTGCTCAGCCGATTTATGCCGGCGGGTCCATAAAAGCTACAATACACGCTGCCAGATTATTCTCTATGCTTGCCGACGAGACCGTCCGCGCGGCGGTCCAGGAGCTGGTTTATATGGCCACTCACTCATATTACGACGTATTGCTCAATCAGCATTTACTTCAAATTAGTGCTGATGCCGTTCGTTCTTCTCAGGCGCATCTTGAAAACGTAAAACAGAGGCGGCAGGGCGGTGTTGCCTCTGATTTTGATGTTCTTCGGGCTGAAGTGGAACTATCTAATTTCCAGGCTGAACTGATACGGAACAAGAATGCCATCAACGTAGCAAAAGCGCAGCTACTTAAGGTAATGGGTGTTTCGCAGGACAGTGACTTTGCTCTTTCGGACGAGCTGGTTTATGTTCGTTCAGAAATGATAATGGAAGAGGCTGTTGAAGCTGCTTATCGGAGTCGCCCTGATTTATTTAGTCGCGAGTTTGACATAAAGTTGCAGAAGGAATTGCTCACAGTTGCCCGCAGCCGATATTTGCCTGTTCTTAGTGGTTTCTATAGCAATACCTGGTCAAAACCTGACCCACACACTGCGATGGAGATTGAATGGGGCCACGCCTGGCAGGCCGGCCTTATGGCGACACTGCCTATATTTGAAGGCTTTTCTCGTGAAGGTGAGGTAATTGCACAGAAAGCGCGAGTTAGACAAGCGCTGATAAATTTAATTGATGCCGAAGAGACTGCTTTGTTTGAATTAACTACGGCGCTGCTGAGTATCGAGGATGCGAAGGAGTTTGTTGAATCTCAGATGTTGAACCTTACAAGGGCAAAAGAGGGACTGCGGCTTGCGGAAGTAGGTTACACTCAGGGCACAAATACGCAGGTTGAAATGATAGACGCCCAGGCTGCCTTGACGACGGCGAGGGTAAATCATTACCAGGCTATATACTCACACATAATTGCGAAATTGGATTTACAAAAAGCAATGGGAACTCTCACGATGTTTGAAGCTGCTGAAGCCGAAGGTCAGGCCCAAAAGCTCGAGTCGCTCGCTGCAGAAGAAAAGGCTTCAGTGGCACTTGATAAAACAGAAGGGGGGCAGACAAGATGAAAGTAATCAGAAGAATTTTATTTTGGCTAATAGCATTGGTAGTGGTGTTTGTTACGTTTTGGTTTGGATTTATGCAAAAAAGCGCTGAGAGTCCGGAGGAGGAAAAGACAGTTCCTGTTGAGGTCGAAGCCGTAAGCGCGGGCTCTATAGAAGAGACGATAGAGCTGACCGGCTGGATAAAAGCAAACCAGATTGTGGACATAGCGTCCAAGGTGGCCGGACGAGTCGAATCCTTGCGTGTTCTTTCGGATGGGAGTGATTCAGTTGCAGTCGAAGAGGGTGTGTCGGTCAAAAAAGGTCAGCAGCTTGCAATTATCGACCACGATGTTTACCTGGCTCAATTGGTAGCAGCTCAGGCCGGCGTTAGAGCCAAAGAGGTTGAGCTGGCTGATGCCGAGCGTGAAAAGAAGCGTGTGATTGCCTTATACGAAGGGGGGTCAGCTACAGAGCAGAGCAGGGATAAAGCTTTGACCGTTTCCGAATTGGCGGCGGCAAGTTTGAGCTTAGCCAAGGCCAATCTGGAACTTGCTCAAATAAACCTTCGCGAATCCATGATTGTCTCGCCTATTGACGGGATAGTAACGGCCAAACATATTGACGAGGGTAATCTGATTAGGTCGGGGGACCAGATTGTTACTATCGCCGATATGAAGACGGTAAGAGTAATTGTTGCCGCTACCGAAAAGTACGGTGCCCAAATTACTGTTGGGATGCCTGCCAAGATCAAAGTCGATGCATTTGCCGAAAGGACATTTGATGCCAGCGTGCATTCAATCCATCCGGCTCTCGATGCACAAACCCATACGATACAGGTCGAGATACGTCTTGATAATGAAGAATTACTGCTGAAGCCGGGTATGTTTGCCAGGGTAACTTTAATTACAAAGCGAAAAGACAATGTAGTTGTTATCCCGCGTGATGTTGTTCTTGGAGGCAAGATCGATAAGCATTATGTGTATGTGGTTGAAGAGGCAAGTGCCGGCAAAATTGCTCGTAAACATTTTGTTGAGATTGGTATAGAACAGGCGGACAGATATGAAATAACTAATGGTTTAAAAGCGGGCGAGACGCTTGTGGTTAACGGGATGAATTATTTAGCCGACGGGATGGATGTCGAGGTTGTACGAATAGAGGATATCAAATGAAACTTGCGCAGATTTCCGTAAACAGGCCGGTAACCACCTTGATGATATTTATCGCGATGATAGTGTTGGGCCTGGTGTCGATGTCAATGCTGGGACTGGACTTGATGCCGGACATCGAAATACCGGCTGTTTCAATTTTAACAGCGTATCAGGGGGCCGGGCCCGAAGAGGTGGAGACTTTGATAACCGAGCCGATGGAGGATACTCTGAGCACTATTTCCGGAGTTGACGAGGTTATTTCGGTGTCCAAAGAGGGGATGTCAGCGGTGACGTTGAGGTTTGCCTGGGGTGAGAAAATAGATGAACATGTAAACGATGTGCGTGAAAAGATTGATTTAATCAGGGATCGATTACCGGAGGAGGCGGAAAATCCGCTTATTTTCAAGTTTGACCTTTCAATGATACCGATTGCAATTATTGCTTTTACGGCTGAGGACAGCTATCCGGACTTGCAGGATATAATTGATGACGCGATAGTTGACCCGCTCAAGCGGGTCGAAGGGGTGGCTTCAGTTACAGCCGGTGGCGGTTTGCAGCGACAGATTCGGGTTGATATCGACAGGGATAAAATGGCGGCATTGAATTTATCAGTTACAGAGATGAGCTTAGCTCTTGCCGCTCAGAACATTAGTACTCCCGGCGGTAACATAAAGACCGGTTACAAGGACTATTTGTTACGCACACCTGAGGAATTTTCGAGCCCCCAGGAGGTTGCTGAAGTTGTGATTGCCCGCCGTAACGGCATACCTATAAAGTTAAAAGACGTTGCCGAAGTAAGGGATTTCTTCAAAGAGCGTACGTATGAAGTGCGCATGAACAGCAAAAAGGCAATGGCGATATTTATTCAAAAGCAGAGCGGCAAAAATACGGTGGAGGTGGCCCGGGCGGTTAGGCAAAAACTTGACGAGATAAAGAAAAATTTGCCGCCTGATGTTAAGCCCAAGATGGTAATGGATAATTCCGAGTTTATTTTGGCCTCTGTAGCCACTTTGCGTAACACGGTTTTTTGGGCGGTTTTCTTTGTTTTTATAGTGCTCCTTTTTTTCCTCCAAGACCTGCGGGCCAGTATTATAGTTGCCGTTGCAATTCCAACATCGTTGATAATTACGTTTCTGTTGATGTACCTGGCTGATTACACGATTAATACCGATTCGTTGGCCAGCTTAGCTGTTGCAGTTGGTCTTGTGGTTGATAATGCCATTGTTGTTGTTGACAACATCAATCGTCATCGTCATAAAGGCCAGCGGCCGAAGGAAGGCGCCGTTTTCGGAGCAAATGAAGTAGGCGTAGCTGTAATTGCTTCGACACTGACGACCATTTCGATTTTTGCACCGATTATGTTTGTCGGCGGAATAGCGGCGATTGTATTCGGACAGTTCGCGGCTATTGTTACGATGGCCCTGGTGGCTTCGCTGTTTACCGCCCTTATGCTCGTGCCGATGTTGTGTTCAAGATTTCTGAGGGTTAATAATCAAAAACCATCGAGGTCATTATTAAACTTATTTTACCGTTTGGGTGAAAAAGCGTTGACGAAATTGGAGGAGCTTTATGTCAGGTTCCTGAACTGGTCTCTGAATAACCGCAAAACGGTTTTTGTTTCCTGTATTGTGTTATTTGTTTGGAGCATTGGGATTGTTGGGTTTATCGGCACTGAATTTTTCCCCGAGCAGGACCAAAATCGGGTATCGGCATCTTATGAGCTGCCAATCGGTACTCGTTATGAGCGTACCGGTGTCGTAGCGCAGCAGCTGCAGACAATAACGGAAAATAATGTTCCTGAAAGGCGGGATAGTTTTATTCGCTGGGGTGTTTATGGCCAGGCCGGCGGGGGTGACATTGCTTCAGAGGAAGAAAGTTATAAGGGCATTCTATTTATCAGCTTGAAACCTAAAAGGCAGCGCGATGCTTCGCCAAATGACCTGATAAAAAGACTTCGTAAAATCACGGACAAGATGCCGGGAGCTACTGTTCGCTACAGTGCGGAGGACCCCCTTACGGCAATCATGTTTGGCAGCGCCGGAATGTTGGCTGTTGAGCTTTGCGGGCATGATATGGATGAAGCGAGTACTTACGCCGAGGCCGTTAGCTCTGTGATAGCTACTGTTGAAGGTGTGGAGGATGTGCAGATAAGCCGAAAAGAGGAAAAGCCGGAGGTTAAGGTTGTCATTGACCGCGAGAAGGCATCTAATTTGGGGCTTGATGTGAGAACAGTCGGTAAACAGGTAGAGACATTTTTTGCCGGCACCACCGCGACGAGATATCGCGAAGGCGGAGATGAATATGATGTAGAAGTCCGGCTTCAGCCGAAAGACCGGGACAGGATTGAAGATTTGCGAGATGTGCCCATCAGTATGCCCGGCGGCGGTCAGGTTAGCCTGGCCAATATCGCTGAAATCCAGCAGGGCCTGGGGCCAACAAAGATCGAACGAAAAGACCAGGCCCGTTATATTACGGTTTCTGCTGAAATCAGCGGCAGAGACCTTGGTTCAGTGGTGAAGGACGTTAGAAAAGCGCTTGATAAGGTTCCTGCACCGCCGGGTTTCAGCTATAAATTTGCCGGAGCTGAAAAAGAAAAGAAGGAGGCATTCAGGCTATTAGTGATTGCTGTGGGTTTGGGAATGGTATTGGTATATATGGTAATGGCTTCGCAGTTTGAGTCGTTCCGTGACCCATTCATTATATTTCTTTCGATACCCTTTGGTATTGTCGGCGTAATTATCGCATTGGCCTTAGCTGGTCAGGCGATGAGTGTTGTCAGTTTTCTTGCGCTGATTATGCTTGTCGGAATTGTAGTGAATGACGGAATTGTTCTTATTAGCTATCTTAACATATTGCGACGACGTGGACTTGATGTCTATTCGGCAATCATTGAGGGGGGACGCAGCAGATTACGCCCTGTGGTATGTACAAGCTGCACTACAATTCTGGCACTGGCTCCCCTTGCTTTGTCAAGAGGTGAAGGTTCTGAAATCTGGGTGCCTTTTGCCGTAACGATAATTGGTGGATTGTTTGTCGGGACCGTCATTACTCTGGTTCTGATGCCGACTCTTTACAGTGTGTTTGAAGGCCTTAAGACTTCAGAGGTAAGAGGATAATTATGAAGGCTGTTTTGATTGTGCACAATGTGGCGATAGATGAGGAAGTGAACGAAGCCCTGGAGTCTGTCGGAATTAATTGCTATACAAAATTTCCTAATACCTTAGGTAAGGGCGAGATAAGCGAACCGCATTTGAATACGGATGTTTGGCCCGGTATAAATTACGGCACCTTTGTTGTTATCGAGGAGGTCAAGGCCAAAAAAGTGATGGAGAATGTCCGCCGGTTGCGTGAGAAACTGGGCACCGAAGGCATAAAGGCGTTTATGTGGGAGATTGATGATGTTACCTGATTGTGCCGGATTGCTCTATAAGTTGTTTTGGGGGTGGAAGTTAACAAATAGTGGATTTTTTTTAAAATTTTCTGGTCAGACTATCTCTAAAGGCGCATAATAATCATAGATTACGTTTGTGCAATTAAAGGGGTGGGTATATGATTCAAAGTCGCAGTGGATTTTATCGTATGAGAACAAATCGTCAGTGGAAGCGCGACGATGCTTTTGTACGAATTTATTAACTATCCGCGAAGCGGCTAACAATTACACGTAGGTTTTGTAAAGTTCCGCTCCCGCGGGAATGGGGTCCCTGCCAAAACAGGGGGCAAAGGCGGTGAAATTATGGAGACTACTGCAAAATATAAACCGAATGTTGAAATTGCTTCCGACCCTGAGACTCTTGCGCAAATAAGTGTCGAGCTTTTTGTTGCAGATGCGCAAAAGGCGATAAAAGCAAAAGGTGCCTTTTATGTGGCCATATCGGGGGGGCATACTCCCAGGCGTTTTTTTGAGCTGCTCGGCGAAGTGCCGCAGGCGAGCTCTCTGCCCTGGGACAAGATACAGTTGTTCTGGGTTGATGAGCGATACGTTGGCGCCGATTCTCAATGGAGCAATTATAAGCTGGCTGCCGACACCTTTTTGACTAAAGTTGCCATCCCCCAGGAGAACATTCATCGAATCCCCACCGAGTATGACGATTTCAAGGCTGCGGCCTCCAGCTACGAGCAAACCATTCGAGAGGTCTTCGGCCTCGATGAAAACCAGAGGCCTGAATTTAATTTGATTATACTTGGGATGGGTGCCGAGGGGCATACCGGCTCGCTGTTCCCGAATTCCTATGCAACTTTTGATACCGAGGATCTGGCATGCGTCGTTTATGTTATGGATGGGAAGCTTAACAGGATAACTTTGACGCATCCGGTTTTACGTGCGGCCTCTCATTTGGCTATTTTAGTTTCCGGCCCCGAAAAGGCCGACATTTTGAAAGAGGTTTTGACCAGCGAGCCCGATGAAGTACGGTATCCCGTTCACGCCCTTTGGCCAATTCTTGATAAGGTTACCTGGCTGGTTGACAAAGAGGCGGCGAAGTCCTTGTGATTTTGGTGATTTGGGGTGGAGGGTAAGGCAAGCTATCATTTGATAATAGACAGACCGCGTACGAGCTTTTTGCTTTTCCTCTTGCTTTTAAAGTTTACCCCGTTACAAATTCCTTCTATGGGCACGTCAAACGTTGGGTGACTTATTTCTAATTTCTAACGGGGTTTATTCCGGGATGATTATTTTTGTTCCGGGTTTGAGTTTATTCACATCTTTGATAATATTTCGGTTGGCATTGAGTATCATTTGCCATTTGTTTGCTGAGCCGTAGTATTTGTAAGAAATAATGGAAAGAGTCTCTCCTTCGCGTACGATATGAAATTTTTGGGTTTTTATCTTCTCGGTTTGTTCATATATCGTTGAATCCGGCGGCCCTGATTGATTGTCTTCTGCGTTCAGTGCGGTTAAGCCGTTTGTCGAAAGATTATTCGACCTGGCGGGGCTTTCCTGTGGAGGTCGGTTACTGTGAGTGTCCGGCCCTCCTGCTTTCCGACTCAGGCTTGGCCCGGTAACCAACCAGACCATAACGGCCGTTACCAGTAACAGGCCCAGGAGCATTCCTATTTTCAAATCTTTTTGCATTTAACCGAGTATAAGAAGAATTAAGCTGTAAACTATCTTTTTTCAATTCCTTTTGTTTTTTTTCTGTCTTACTTCCATACGGATTAAAAATAAACCCCCTGATTGTGTTTAATATATGGGATAACCACTATTAAATTAGATATTATAAAAACCGCTCGAACCAATTGGAATTGGCGGGCTTTTAGGTTGTACCGACTTTGTTTTTTTCCTCAGGCTTCGATTCGGCTGTCCCGGGATGAGCTTGTGTAAAATCGAGTTGCCATGCGTTTGTCACCCTTGCTTTCTTGTAAATAACAAGACGATAAGACTTGAATTTCTTGAAGTTTTCGCCTGTCTTCAAACCGCTGAAATACTTTTTATTAACCTTGTTTATTTTCTTCCTGTACAGAAATTTCACAATCTTTGACATTACGGGGTATCTGTTATACAAAAGCTGCTGCGTCAAAGCTGCGGTGGGCTTGATGACTTCATTAAGCATGTCATTCATAACGTCAAGTGTCGGCGCTGTTTCTTCGGTGATATCCAGGTCCGTAACGGCTTCGAGGGGATGCTCTGAAACAATGTCGTAAAACCTTCTTAGCAGATGTCCGCCCGGAAGAGGACTTTTGCCTGGAGTGTCCTTTTTGAAAATATCACAAATCATCACATAGCCGCCCTGGTTCAGGAGGCCGACGGTCTTTTTGATTGCTTCTTCAGGATTGATATATTGAAAACTCTCATTGAACAGAATCAGGTCATATCTTTTTTCTGTTTGGAATTCTTCATAATAACACTCATATATATGGCTCGCTTGTCCTAATAGCTCATGGGCCTGCTCACTCAGATAATGGCTGGGTGAAACACAATCAACCTCATAGCCTATATCAACCAACGTTTTGGCTATTTGGCCGGAGCCGCATCCAACGTCCAGGATTCTTCTAACACCGTCTGGAATATGCGAGATTATAAGCTGGACATAGTTCTCCTGCGCGATGCGTAAATTGGAAATATCCACTTCAAGGTCGTCGGTCCAGTAGCCGTAATGAAGGTGTGAGGATTTTAGAAAATACCGGCTGCAGATAGAAGCGACCTCAATGCCTATATCACGAGACACCCTTCTTTTGGTGCTTTGTATTCTGTCTTCACTGCACTGCCTGGCCGAAGTAGAGATTGGATTCATATTGGCTTTCATTGTTTTTCGTCCTTGAAATTTACTACAACCGGGATTTCCTATACTACACTTAGCGACGCATCCTCTCTTATTTCAGCCATCAGGTTCTTGATTACAGGAACTTGATGAAATCCACTCCAGCAGACCTATAACATCAAATTTCAGACTTTTCGTAATACTTGATATGAGAAATCCGTATTTAAATTATATTTTTAGTTTTGTTTAATGACGCTGTTTGCTTTTTTTATTTTGAATTTTTGTGCCGAGCAGCAATATTGGTGCGGCTATTGCGATGGACGAATACGTGCCTACGATGATGCCGAAGCCGATTGCCAGGGTGAAGCCTCTTAGCCCGGAGCCGCCAAAGATGTACATTATCAGCACAACTATAAACGTTGTGAAGGATGTCAAAATGGTTCTGGAAATGGTCTGGTTAATGCTGTCGGTAATTACCTGTGGGCTGAAGGTGCGGGCCTTGCCGCGGTTTTCCCGAATACGGTCGAAGACGACAATTGTATCGTTAAGTGAGTACCCAATGAGTGTCAGGAAAGCGGCTATCATTGCCAGGTTGATTTTGAAATCTGCGATTAAAAGTTTTTCGCCGATTGGTGACGCTGCGATATAGGTGCAGGCGCTGACAGCGCCGAGCGTGATGCACACATCATGCACCAATGCTATAATGGCGGCAATGCCGTATCGTACGTTTCCGAATCGAATCCATATATAAGTGACGATTGCAAATAACGACAGGACAATGGCAATCAAAGCCCGTTGCTTTTGCTCTGCGCCTACTGAGGGGTCAAATTGCCTTACGCGCGGCAGTGACGCTTCAAGTCTGGCAGCAGCCAAAACTTTGGCCGTTTCGTTTTCAACGAACCGCGTCCTTTCATCCTCGGTCAGCTCGCGAAAACCCGCCTCCTCTTCTGCGCTTATATAAACAAAAGAATCTACGGGCTGGTTTGGTTCTAACGTCGTTAGATTTGGGCCAAGAATTGTATAGGGATACCGATTGAGGTTTTGCATGTCGGGCTTGAATTGCAGGGCGTTTAATCTTTGTTTGATATCCTCTGATGTGGTGGGTCGTTCAATTTCGCATTCAATCTTAACTCCACCCACAAAATCAGCAAGCTCAGGGTAAGAGTTTATCAGTTCTTCGGATATTTTCTCCTGTGATGCGATTTTGGGTTGAAGATTTTGTTGGATTTCCAGCACATCTTCGAAAGCAGCTAATATTGCGTTATTGACAACCTCATCAACCTCTGGTTCCGATATATTAGCCTCAGGAACCTCGGGAAAAGCAGCTGTCAGCACATCTTTGACCAGCGATTGGTTCATCTGGCTCGTTGTTATTACGAATTGCGCGGGGTTGGCAGTGTTCTGTGTTACGAGCAGATTTTGTAGCTCGCCGCCAAATTTCGCCTGGGTCTCTGTGATTGTCGAGGTAAGCCCCACAGATGTTTGCAGGGTGGATTGTGGGAAGGTGATTGTAACCGTTATTTTGTTTGTTTCCGTGGTGTTGATTTCATATTGTTTGTCTGATTGTCCTATGCTGTAAATGTTCGCCGCTGCAAGAGCAGGATTGTTTAAATCAGTACCGATTTTTTTAATTCTGTCTTCCACCTCCTGCCGGCTCAGCGGTTCTTTTAGATATATCTGGACGCTCGTTCCGCCGGTGAACTCGATATCGTATTTATTGTTCTTCGCATTATCTCTTGTAAAGAATACAGTCAGCCCTCCTGCAATCAGTACAATTGAGATGCAGAAGAAAATCGGCCTTAGGCGCATCCAGTTTATGTTCGGTTTGTGTATGAGGCGCAGCATTAATAAATGGTCTTTGATAATTCGCCTGGATAAGAGGAAATCAAAGATTACACGCGTAACAAACAACGCGGTGAACATACTGGATGCGATACCGAGCATAAGCACAATAGCAAAGCCTCTTACTTCTTCCGAGGCGCGCCAGTAAAGAATCGCAGCGGTAATGAATGTAGTCAGGTTCGCATCTAAAATTGTTCTGAAGGCTCTTTGGTAGCCGTTTGTTATGGCGATTCTCAGAGACGAGCCTTTCAATTGTTCTTCGCGGATTCTTTCAAAAACAAGGACGTTGGCATCGACACTCATACCGATGGTTAGTATGATGCCCGCGATTCCGGGCAGTGTAAAAGTTGCTCGCACACCTGCCATTATTGCCAGGACGAAAAGCATATTCAGAAGCAGTGCCACGTCTGCAATTGAGCCGGCTAAGCAATAGTAAATTGCCATACATACTACGACCGCTGCAAGACCGATGAAACCGGCTTTGATGCCCTGGTCGCGATTGTCGGCGCCGATGGAAGGCCCTATCGTATTTACAGAGATGGGCTGCTCTATCAGCCGGGCGGGCAAAGAGCCGGCGTTGAGTTTGTTGACCATATCTACGACTTGTGTTTGAGTGAAGCTGCCGGTTATTACGCCCTGTCCGCGTATCATCTCGCTGATACTTGGTGCCGATATTGCAATTGAGTCGAGCAGGATACAGAGTGGCCGCCCAACGTTTTGGCCCGTAACATTAGCGAATAACTTTCCGCCTTTTCCATCCAATGCAAAGCCGATAGCTCTTCTGCCCATGTTGTCGGTTGTCGGATTGGCTCTCTCCAGTTTCCAATCCCTTTCGCCCGGGCGGTGCAGCATGGCTTCATTTGTCGTATTGCCTGCTAAGACATAATATTTATCGCCGAATTGTGCAACAATTGAAGGTCGCTTATCTTTGTCGACTGCATTCCATTCCTCGATATTTTCTATCTCACACCAGACATACTGGGCGTCGGAGGCGTATTTAGGTCCTTTTTCCTTGATTCTTTCCACATAGCCGGCCATCTGGTCCATATCTATGCTGGGATGTCCCTGTGTTGGAAGTACTCTATATTCGAGTATTCCGGCGCCTTTTAGCATTCGCTGCAGGTCCTTGGGGTCGTCGAGTCTGCCTCTGAAAGGACGATACTCGTCAAATGCCGCCACTGCGTTGTCAATTTCACCAACCCGGTCCGGGAAATTGGTTTTGAGCTTTAGGACCTCTTCTTTGCGTCTTGGTGATTTAGTGGCTATTTCCAGGCAAAAGTTTAGCTGGTCTGTAGTGAGGTTTAATTGGTCGATAGTCCTTATGGCCTCTTTGTATTTGGCGTTTTTGTCCGGGTCGGTCAGTTGATTAACGACTTTAGACCACTCAGTGTAGGTTTTAACATACCCGGTTAGAAGGTCGAGATTATCATTAACATCTGTGAATGCTTTTAGTGAATCGGCCAGTTGTTGTTCATTTAGTTTGGACCAATTAGCTCTATTTTTGTTTATCTCCTCGAGCTCAAGTCCGGCCGATGACACCTTGTCTTCGGCAGTTTTTTGCTTGCTGTCGAGTGAATCCCTTTGATTTTGCAGGTCCTTGCGCTCGTCATAAACAATGGCAAGGGTTTCGAGAATTGACAGTCTGTTAGGGTCGGCCTGTGCAAAATCCTTAAAAGCCTCGGCTCGCTCTTCTACCGGCATATCGAGTGACCGCATAATCTTGGAACGGCTTACGTTTTTGGCCAGCAGCTCGTCTAAAGAACTTTCGTAATTTTGCCGTTTCAAACGGGCTTCTGCACTTGCCAGGGGCATTTGTATCTCGAAGCGTGTGCTGCCCTGCGGCCGCCATATAAGGTTTTGGATGTTGGCAGGGTCTATTCGTCTTCGAAGAACCGTTATCATTCTCTGAGCTAAGTCTTTTTTCTCCGTTTCTTCCAGACCGTGGGTGTCAATTTCATAAATAAGACTCGTCCCGCCTGCCAGGTCGATGCCGGGCTTTAAGGTCTTGCTTGGCGGGTATAAGGTCCAGGCTGCGACGACTACGAGAACAATGATTAAAACTATTTTCCACGTTAGATTCTTATTCATAGCTTCCTCGATATTGGTTAAATGGTAATTGGTTAATTGGCTGACACTCATTAGTTACTACTCACCAATTATCCAATTCTTAATCTTTCGACAAATTCTTTCCGATTGCTGAACGGAGAATTTTTATTTTCGTATTATTCGACTCATCAACTTTCAACGTAACCTCGTTATCCTTAATATCAACGACGGTTCCTATAATTCCGCCGATTGTTTGTACCTTATCGTTTTTTGTCAGCGTTTGCATCATTTGTTTGTGCTGCTGTTGTTTCTTTCGAGGCCCTCTAAAAAGAATCATGTACATCAGGAGGAACATCACGCCAAGAAAAATCAGGTTTCCATAAGAGCCCAAAGGGCTTTTTCTTGGTGGTCCGGCCCCAGGGGTGTCGGATTCGGTTGCGACAGTTGGCGTTGTTGTTGTCTCTTCTGTAGTGACCCGTTCTGATGTAATGGTAGAAGGCGCCTCGCTGCTTTCTGCTTGTGCCAATATCCATACATTGTTCATTTGTATTTTCCCTTCATAATTTCGTATATCACGTTTCGTATTGTGATAACCGGCCCCCTTGTCTGCTGTCGCAGACAGCAAAGGGGGCAGGTCAAATAGCAAATACTAACGATTTTTTATCAATAATCAAATCTTTTTGCCCAGTCGGCAAATTCGTTTCTTTTTATGGCCTGCCTAATTCCAGTCATTAGCCTCTGATAAAATGTTAGGTTGTGTAGTGATACTAAGATTGGGCCGAGCATTTCTCCCGAATTAAAGAAATGTCTTAAGGCGGCCCGGCTGAAATTCCTGCAGCAGTAACAATCGCAATCGGTTTCAATTGGTCTGGCGTCATTTATATGAACGTTGTTCCTCAATCGCAAGGGACCGTTGTCCGTAAAAGCAAAGGCATTTCGTCCGTTTCTGGTTGGCAGGACACAATCGAACATATCGACTCCCGCCTTGACGGCGGCAATGATATCCGCCGGTGTGCCCACACCCATAAGGTAATGGGGTTTGTCCTGCGGCAAAAGCTGTGTTGTGTGAGTAACAGTTTTTATCATATTCTCGTGTCCTTCTCCTACGCTTAAACCACCGATAGCATATCCGTCAAAATCCGTCTTGACAAGCTCCGATGCGCAGTATGTTCGCAATTCGGGATCTATTCCGCCCTGGACAATGGCAAAAAGCATTTGGTTTGGGTTACTTTGCGCTTCTTTAGAACGCTTTGCCCAAAGGATAGTCCTGTCAACCGCTTTTCTAAGTTCCGAAGTCTCGATGGGAAATGGGGTGCACTCATCGAAGCACGTTATTATATCGGCACCTAATCGATTTTGGATTTCTGTTGCGATTTCAGCGTTCAGGTATATTTTTGCCCCGTCTACATGGCTGGCAAATTCAACGCCGTCATCATCGATTTTCGTCAGAGGGCTTAGAGAGAACACCTGGTATCCGCCGCTGTCTGTCAGTATCGGTCCGTCCCAGGCCATAAATTTATGCAGTCCACCGAGCTTTTCAACCGTATCGACACCGGGTCTGAGCAGCAAATGGTAGGTATTGGCCAGTATAAGTTCCGAACCAGTCTCCTTGAGTTGTTGCGGCGTGATACCTTTTACCGCCCCAGCGGTGGCAACAGGAATAAAAACGGGGGTTTCGACCTCTCCACGTGCGGTTGTCAATAAACCAAGCCTGGCTGACGAGTGGGAATCTGTATGGAGAACTTCAAAATTACTCATTTCAATAAATATTTAGAATCTCAAAATCCCCATGATAAGCAGAAGGATATGCTGTGCACGTCATTTACCTTTTGTTCCTTTGTATTCCAGCAGATATATCAATCAACAGTAATATCTTTTATTAAAGCAAGGATGTTTGGGATATGTTGTTCTGCGGTTTGCCAGACCATTTGTTTATCAATACCGAAATATTCATGGATTAGTTTATCGCGCATGCCTGCCATTTGTTTCCAAGGCACATTGGGTAGTTATTTCTAAATGATATAGGTAATTTTTTGGTAGCCTCACCAATAACTTCCAGACTTCGGATAACAGCATTAACTGTCTTCCTATCGCTTGTAAAGTCGGAATATGACATGCCCTTTGTGAAGGATAAAATATCTTCGCAGGCTTCTATCAGGTCATTAATGTAATCTCGCAGCTCTCTATCTTTCATATCAACTGGACTTCACTCAAAATACGCCTGCCAATGTAAGGTTTAAGCGCATTACGCGATACGAGGTCAACTTTGGCATGTAACAGTTCCGAAAGCTCTTCTTCCATATCGATGAATTCGAAAAGGCTTATGGGGGCCGTGAAATCAACAAGGATATCGAGGTCGCTATCATCGGATTGTTCATTGTGGATGTAGGAACCAAAAATGCCGAGAGTATGTACGTAGTACTTTTCTTCGAGTACAGATTTGTAATCTCTCAAAATCTTTTTTATCTCATTTAAGCCCATAATTGCTCTCCGTTTAGATTATAGCATAAATTATCACAGCACAGGAAAATAAATTCTTTTGCGGTAATGTATAGTAAGAGGGAGGGGCTTGCCTCACCGAAATCTATGTTTATTTTTTAAAATAGTCAATGGTCAATATCTTTGAGCCCGGATAATAATAGGAAAGTATCTGCTTTGCGTTTTTACCTTGTCTTGCCATTCCCTGAGCGCCGCATTGGCACATTCCGACGCCGTGGCCCCAACCTCTGCCCGATAAAAATGTCCATTTTTCGCCCCATTTTACGATTTGGCATATGGTGCTTCTCAACTTTCGCCCGGTCGGGTCGATTGCCAGGCGAAAATCCTCAGCTCTTAGAAAATCGCTTTTGCCGCTTGAGCCGGAGAGCTCAACTTTAGTCAGTCGAGAAAATTCTGTATAATTACTTTGTGCGGCGGGACTGAAATTTGTGATTTTGCCGAGCCGTTTTAGATTCGGATACCTTCGTAACAGCCTGTTAACAACATAAGTATTATCGAATTGAATCATGGGCCAGAAGAAAAATTTTGGTCTGGCCACGTTCCTGCAATAGGGGCAGGGCACGCCGATTAGCGGTTCAAAGGAATCACCGAATACATTTTTACTATTTTCCGTATGCCCGCCACAGGTTGAGCTATAGTAGGCCGGAAAGATGTTTTCTGTGCCGTCGGTTTGTTTACAGACCAGGACCTGGCCTTTGGTTTGATTGACGACGTCCCAAATCTGAGTGGACTCAGCGCTGACGCCGCGATAGACCTGATGTGCCGCTGTTTTTTTCATGTCCCAGGTATGGTTGCCGCCGAAACGCTTTTTGATATAGAAGCAATAGGTCCTTGCCGCGATTGCCTGGGCCTTGAGCGCCTCCGGTTCCCAGTAGCTGGGCATCTCGGCACCTACTACGCCGGCTAAATACGCGTCAGGTGGGACCAGGTTAATAGCATCGAAAGTACCACTTTCGGGATTGATTATCAGCTTTAATTTGCCGCGATAAGCGTCACCATTCAGCTTGAAGATGTAAGGCTCATCCGGGAAGATAATTACCTCATCATTCATAAAGGGCCGACCCCCGATGGTGATTTCGCCGTTAATTAACCGGATGCTTATCGGCGCATCGATTTGGTCAAAGCGGGCTGTCGGGAGCTGTGTTTGCAGGTTGGGGTCGTCAGTAATACTGAATGACGAGGCAATCTTCAGCGTGCAGGCTTCGACTTTGTCGAGCAGCAGGATCTTTACCCAAAACTGTGCTTCGATATCCATCTGGGGAGTGGGCGTTGTGAGCTGCCGGGGCTTACAGCCGCTCAGAATTACCAGCGATAGGAAGAGGGTTACTGCTTTGCCGTTCGAGATTCGAAAATTCCGTATCGCCGAGACCTTCCGCGAGACATTGCAGATATGCACGCTTGCCCCTGTAAAAAGGGGTCTTCGACTAACAGGCGTTTCAATGGGGTTCGCTGTCAATTGAATGGTGGTGGACAATATCAATTTCCCTGATAATTTTCCGGGTCCTGTTTTGCGGCATGCTGCAAAAAAAATAATCAATAGAAAATATGGGTATCCGCTACGAGCGGACTTCCAACAGGCGTATCGCAGATCCGTCCATTGCGGAGTCAATAACCAATCAGTTAATCCAGGCTTCGCAGTGATAATCCAAGGTTTGTGAGCGATTTTTTGATTTCGTTCAGGCTTGTTACGCCGAAGTTTTTACAGCCCAGAAGCTCAGCTTCTGTTTTGTGTGTCAATTCACCGATTGTGCGAAGATTGAGCTTTTGCACGCACTTGCGGGCGCGCACCGACAATTGGAGGTCATCGACCGGTTTATTCCTGAGTCCTTCATCCTCATCTATGGCGACAGCTTGGTCGGAGATTTCTACTGAAGGCATCATCAGCTCTGCCTCCAGAGCCATCCCGAGAGTCAGTCCTTTCGGTTCGAGGATGGACTTGATTTCTCTAAGGGACGTTTCGCCAAAGTTTTTATAAGATAACAGCTCCACCTCGGTGATATTCAGGAGATCGCCGAGCGTATGGATTCTCATTTTTTTCAGGCAGTTTCTGCTGCGTACCGAAAGCTCAAAATCGGAAATCGGCGTTTCGAGAATCTGGGTTTTGCGGGTCTTTTTCTCTTCTTTTTCCTCGTCGTAGAACATTGTTTTTGAGCTTTCGATGTCTTTGTTAAACAGGATCGCTCTTTGGTGATTCGGATGAGTCTCCAGGACCATATCGACACATTTCGCCGCCTTGTCGTACTGGCTGTTGTCTTCGTAAAGCACTGTTAAATTCAGCAGGGCATTTACATAAACCGGTGAGCTTGAAGCAATTTGCCTGTAGTAATCAATGGCCGCTTCTTCATCGCCGGACAAATCGTAGCGAAAGGCCAGATGGAAAAGGGCCCTTTGATGATTCGGGGATAATTCCAGAGCTGTCTTGTAATTGTCCATCGCCTCTTCGTAAAGCCCCTGGACTTCCTGAAGACGGCCAAGCTGATAATGGTATTCGGCGCTTACGTTCTCGAAATTTTTGCAGGCTTTCAGCTCCTTAGCTGCCGCATCGAAATCTCTTGCGTGGCGATATGTGTCGGTTTTTTCCAGGGTTATGCTCAATGTGTCGGCCTCGTAATCGAGACTTTTTTGCAGGTTTTCGATTGCCTTCTCGAATTCGCGTATCCGGCGAAGCGCAAAGGCTAAGTATATGTATTTTTCTTTGCAGTCATTGGCTTTTTGCAGTTTCTCGACCGCTTCGGCGTTTCTGCCTAATATATAAAGCCCGATGCCGACTGCCAGACAGGCTTGTTGTTCGCTGCCGCCCATATTTGATTCTACTTTTTCACCGAATTTTAGCAGATTGGCCTCGCCCGAATGGACAAACTCAGACAGCCTCTTAATTTCGTCCATCGAAGGCAAATTCTCAGCGAATAAATCTATTCCCGGTTCCGTAATTGGTTCCATTGAAACTTCTCCCTTTTTCGTATTGCGTATATCGTATTGCGTATTGCGTGCTGCACATCGCGCACAACCAAGCGGGTATTATAATGTGCTGGCGAAGATTTGCAACAGTTTTTTTAGCCGGCTTGTGCTGGGGGTGTATCTGCCGTTTTTAGTGGGTTATAGTCATAAAACATTCACTTGAAACGAAAGGAGGCTACGTATGGCCAGGATTGCACATTTCACGGAGAAATAGTAAATAATAAATTGATTTTTCATTTGAATTTTACGGTCTATTACGCTATTTTATCTAACTAAATACCGAAACACCAACGGGCGGAATACTTCTTTGAATCTTACCATGCTTCACGCGCGGTTTGGACTCACGAATCCCCGAAATCAAAATTTTTCCTGAAACAATCCGTCATACAACATCTGACTTATAGTATAAAACCCGCGTGGCTCAGATACTCATTGTTGATTGCAAAGGTTAATCCAGAAATGATATAGAGTAATCGGATTTATTTTTATACGTGAATGAGTAGATTTGTATTCGCCAAATTCTGATACTTGTATTATTGTAATTTTATCTTGTTCTGACCATCTAATAAAATCATTTGGATTAGCTATCAGATCATCTATCCATGAATTGATTTTATCATGCCAATAATTAAAATCTTCCTTCTGTACATAACCTAACATCGCTGCAATATCATGGTTTTTTCCATGTTCTTTATTCTTAAACCTGCCAATGCCAGAGTTAACATAATCTCTCGGTCCTTTATATAAACGTTTTGCTTCAATTACAAAAAGCTCTGTCTCATGTACTGGATGTGGAAATTGAAATACTATAACATCTGGGCCTACTGCCCTGAACCAGAAGAGATAGCCACTTTGAATGACATTGTTATTAAGAAACAAACTCAACTCGCCGGAAATGTAATCTTCATAATTAATATCGATATTATCGGCTGGTTTTTTTTCCACAGTTTGAACAAAATTCTTTGCAAATACAGCAAGATGACTTCGTAAAATTCCGAGAATTTTCTTAATGTGATGATTAGGCTCTACCGAATAATCCAAATTTTCGTGTACTTCTGGATTGCTTTGCTCATATTGCATAATCAATACCCGCTACTCACCAGGTCCGTAAATACTTCGCTAGCGTCACGCAGTGCTATTGATTTGAGCCAATATCTCAAGGTTTTAGGCTTTACCAAATACACCATATCTCTTTGATGATATAGCTTTATGATTCGTTTATACAAAATATTAGCATCCTGTTGATTGTCCATAAGGCAGCTTATGTCTCCGTTTTCGATTTGCCTTTTCTCGGATTCCGACATTTTTTTAGGTTTGTTAGGATTGCCGTAAGCAAAAGGATAACAAATAAATGATATCGATTTGATATAATCCAGTCGATAAAACTGCTTAGAATTTTCCTTATAAATTGAGTTCAATGATGTGCAGAATACTTTAGCAAAGGCTTTAAGAATTTGCTCGTTAGCTTCTTCTGTATTTACCTTTGCTTCTTCACCTTTTGACATTTGCCCAACATAATATTCAATAACATCATCGCATATTATTTTCTCGGCCTTAGATAATCTGAGTTTGTTTAGATCTTCAGGATATGGCAACGCCATGACATCTTTCGCTAAGATCGTCCCTATCGATCGACTAATCCCCCCTCGTCCGCTGCCAGATAGAGAAAGCATTTTGTAAAGCCTTCTATTATCAATGATGTGTTTTCTGAGTTTAATTAATTCCCTTCTTTGTTCTTGTGGTGCATGTATGCCCAGTATCTCATTTTTAAATCCTAAATTATCATCAGTAAAAGCAATATATAATTCGGGCTTTTCTTTTATTAAGATGTGGGGCCCTTCAAATATTTCCTTATTTCTTGGCCGATGAAATAGTTCGTCTTCTTCAATCTTGGTATCTTCAATATTTATAAAATCAGCAATAAACTTCTCAGTAGGTATCATTTTTCTTCTGGTTAGATAAGGAGCTGTTTTGGGTTTTTCCGTAGATTCAACCACACATTGATAACCTTCCCCGTAAAACCAATTATCTTTTTTCCTCTTATCTTTGAAATATTTTCCTAAAATCCTTAAGCCCTGCATGCGTTTAACAAGGTGGAATAAGTGGCCTCCTCCCAAAAGATTGGTTTTCCATATCAATTGCTCCGTTTTCGCTATCTCTTTAGGCACATGATACAGGTCATATTTGTCTATCTCGAAATAAAGTTTTTCCTTTGACGTTCTCGTTCTTCTGACGGCTATATGCAATATGTCATTGTCGTTAGGAGGTGTATTCTGGGCAAAAATAACTACTACGGGATAATTCCTTCCTTCAAAAAGAACACCACTTAGAGAACTAAAATCAAATATTTGTGGTACATTATACTTATCAAGAAATTTCTTGCGATGCTTGATAGTTTCATTGTATAAAAGCGGGCCGGATGGTATCACAAGAGAAAGCAGTCCGCCTTCTTTAAGCAATTTCATTGCCTGTTGTAAAAAAGCCAAGGCTATATTTTTATCAGGTATTTCAAAATCAAATTCTATTTTCTTTGACAAGTCCTGCCAATACTGCTCTTTTTTCTTGCTCTCCTCCGCCTTGCTGTCCGCTTCTACAGGTGGATTAAAAGGGGGATTCCCTATAATCAAGCCAAATCTTTTGTCTGTCTTAACAAGGTCAAAAAAGTCTTGTGCTATTATATTTTCGCCTAAGTCAATGAGTTTTTCTTCTGTTAATTCATCCCATGCCTTTTTGGGTTCAAGCATATCACATAATGCTATCGTCAAGCTGAAAATCGCTAATTTAACGGCTTCTGGCTCAAGATCAGCCCCGAAAATTTGTTTCCTAAGAATGGATTTTAGCTTTCCGATAGTTGGTTTTTTAATTTGACCCGTCTTTTCATATTGTTCTTTCTGCCACCATTGGACAATTCGTTTAAATGCGGCTACCAGAAAAATTCCCGACCCACAGCTTACGTCAATAACGGAAATATTATCCTTTGGCTTGGCAATGGGCATACATTCGTCAATCATGAAGTTGACCAAATGTGCGGGAGTATATGTAATGTCTCTTCGCTTGGGTATAAACTCCTCGTAAATACGGCTGATCAATTCTACAGGAAGATAGTTAAAATTATAGAGCTTCCAAAAGACATACTGTTTATCTGTTTCAATATTTGCATCTAAGAAGTCTGCAAGTCTTGAATGATTGAGCTTTTCTATTTCTTCTTGTTCCTGTTCATCTAATTCAAAGATTTTGCCATTTATCTCTTTACCTAAATCTTTAAAAAACTGGATTCCTTTCTCGTTACGTAGAACATCGCAAAAACAGGTGGCCTTATCATACTTTTTGAAATAATCTTTGTGTAAAACTGGTTTACCATTGCTGTCTTTTCTTTCCTCAAGATATTTTACAAGAATACTCAACATTAAAAGTTTATTGCATATAATCTCATTTTGCCCTTCGATAAATTCATCTCGTATTTTTTTCAATCCATCGATCAATTTTTTATACGAACTGCTGTTAATACTAAAATGTTTCTTGTTTTCCTTGGATTCCCAAAAACTGCCGTTTTTAAATAGGTTTGCAGAATATTTGTACTTTTTGTGAACGTCGGAAACTAAAGAAAGAGTATCAAATGCTTTTGCTTTACGATTTTTTTTATCTACTGGTTTACGGCAGGTGAAAATTTTTACTTGTGTTTTATCAAAAACATAATAGAGGGGGACAATTCCGCTGCTCCACAGTTTAATATGAATATCCGATAAATCTTCATTTAATATATTATCTGAGTTGTCGTAAATAAAGAGTTGAGGAATTGATTTCTCACCCATTCGACGAAAATAAACCGCACTGGCTTTTAATTCTCGTGCCTGATGCAGAATAAGGATTTCGTCAAAGGATACATTACCATCCTCCTTATAATCCCTATCGGTAAACAGTAATCCAGAGGCAGACGAATCCGTCTCAAAATCCAGCAAATTTAGTTTTTGGTCTAAGGTATTATATGGCATAGTCTTATATTAAATCGGACTGCGCTTCATTTTTTATCCAAATTTAAGATTACCCACGAGAAGTTTACATAAACAGACATGATATTTCAACATTAAATCGACCGCTGCACGCTATACACCATGCGACATACGCAATACGCAACACGCATTTACATATCTACCCATCCTCGTGAGGCACCCGCCCAAACCTCTTCTACATTACACGCCTACAATACCTCAAATCCAACACCTTGTCAAATCTCATTTTTTGTCATTTTTCTATTGATTTTTGTTTGATAATATGTTATAATACTCATATGTTAGCCAGCAGGCTAACATAAACCGCCAGTAGGCGAAGATGACATTTCAGTTTGCATGTCGTAAGCTGCAGCGCAGCAAGGACTTAGAGCCAGCCGGCCTCGTAGCGCAGCGAAGATCCCCGCGCTTTACTCGCAAAGCGAGTAGCGGGGACCCATATTAACCATATTAACTAAATTAACCAATGAACCACGAAATACGCAATACGCCGGAGTTTACCCCCGATTTTAGCTTGCTTGCTTTTCTGTCGGGGGAAATACAATCTACGAAATATTTCGTACGAAATTATCAACGAATTATGCAAAACAAACCCAATTTCCGAAAAAGTCAAATGAACTTAACTATCTTTTCAACAAAGGATTATGAAAATATAAGCGATTGGACACTTGGTCAAAACAAACCCAAACAAACCCAATTTGCCAGAGGGTAAAATTGATGCAAAGTGTGTATTTACAAAGGATTATGAAGAAAAATGCGGCTAATAGCTATGAAAAAACAAAGCCAAAACAAAGCCAATTTCCGAAAAGCCCAAATGAATGTAAACTCACTTATAACAAAGGATTACAGAAAAAACGATGCTTTAGCAGTCCAAAAAAACAAACCCAATCAAACCCAATTTCCGTCAAGAAATGCCAAAAATACCCTATTTACCTGCCTGCGATAGATTTATTTCAGCTTTATCAGTGCGACCCAGTCTTTGTCGATTTCGTCAGGTGCTTGGCCGATGCCAACCGGGCCGGGGCCGGTTATCTCGGCCACCGTGCCTTTTTGCAGCTTACCGCCGATACGTGGATTATACCATTGTATGGAGAAGGTGCCGGAGTTATTGCCCAAATCGAGATTCGTTGTACCGCCGTTCGGCAGATATATTGCGTAGGTTCGGCCGAGTTCGGCAAAGCAATAATCATCCTTGGCGGAAGTCAACTCATCGTGGTGGGTCATTTGGGTAAAGGGAATATTCTTATGGAAAAACTCCAGGGCGTAGCGTGTCATATCCCAGAGATGCTCCCGGCTGCGCCAATCCTCGCAATTGAGGTCGTTGTGGGCGAATTTGTAGCCGAAGTACCATTCCACGCCGCCCCCGCCGGCCATCAGGTTTCCCCACAGATGTTTCTTGCGCACCTCATCGTGCCAATAATCGTCCTTGTCGGGCTTAACGCCGGTATGGGCCGGGCCAATCTCATCCAGAAAAACAAGCCACTCTCGGCCCGCGGAAGCGGAACGGTCGAGCCACATGAGTGTCTGGTTGTGGGTGTCGTTGGTCTGCAGGGACGGCCCGTCAAAATATTCGTAACCCAACAGAGGATTATATATCTCGTCATACCTGCCCGGAAAAGTATGGCAGACGATTGGGTGGTCGTAAGGGTCGAGGTCTTTGATGTATCGGCAAAAGGCCTTGCGCTGTGCGTAGGTATTTGTGTTTTCTTCACCGAGGTTCCAGACCAGGGCAAGGTGATGGCCGAAGCGGGAAATCAGCTCGCGGTAATATAGTTTACGCTGTGGGCCGAGTTCACCGCCGTCGAGCCCCTGGTCGTTTTCCTGCTCCTGGGTAATGATATGAAGCATCAGGCCTAATTTGTCCATATGCGAAAATACAATCTCCCACTGGTCGAGCTTGCTGCAGTCGAAACGGAATTTTTCATTTGGTTCCGTCCAGGGCCATACATCTTTACCGTCGCCGCCGTCGATGTTATAGGGGATAAAATAAACGCTGTTCATACCTTTGGAGGCCAGATAATTCAAAGCTCCGATCATGCCCTTACCTTTTCCGTTTTTCCAGGTCGGGTCACCGGGCCGCCAGTCCTTTACATGCGGCCCGTAGCGATGCAGAAATTTTCCACCCGCTGCCTCTCCTTCGCGTTTTAATTCCCCGGAATCGTATGTATTATCGAAGTCGGCATAGCCGAGGAAGTTTTCAGGGCTGTCGGCCCCGCCTTTTAGAAAAAACTCGCCCGTCTCGGCAAATAGCAGATAGCGTTTACCAACATATTGGAGCAGCCCTTTGGCTCGGTGGTCTCGGCCTTTTTTGTCTGTCGCGGCAACGGAAAATGTTCCTTTGACCCCGTCAAAGGCTATGGCTGAGCCGGATTCGTTACCGGTTGCAATATCAGCACCCGTACGAAACGATGCGGTATAAGACCATTGTCCTATTTCATCAGGCACAAAATGCACACGCCATTTATTGCCCGCCGTCGCGCTGGTTTGTCCTGCGTTGCCTTCAGCGGCGTAATACCCGGGCACGACGTATCGCTTGTTATCCTTAATGAACGTAACGTTAAGACGATAATCAAGAAAAGGATTCGGCTCAGCATTTTCGCCTGTCTGGGGACCCGTGAAGGTCAGCGTAACCTTGTGCCACTTCTTCAGCTCGCCGGTAATGACTCCTTCTCCCTGGCTTTCGCCGGATAAAACGGCGGGGGCGGCTAATGTAAAACAAACCATAAGTAATAAAGTGAATTTGTACTGTTGCATTTTTCTGCTCCTCAAAAAAATAGCTGATTGAATTATGTTTGGATATTTTATAAGGGGAATAGGGACATTTTTCAACAGATTTTTTGAGCCACAGATTTCACAGCACATAATACGTAAATAAGCGCACAAAAAAGGCCGAGCCAATTCATCCTGAGCACTGTCGAAGGAATCAGCCCCGGCCTATTTGTGAGACATTATTGATGAGATAATCAGATTGCTTTCTTAAAAGCCGCCGTCGCATATATATCTTTGAACTATGTTGCGGTTACTGGCCGCCAGTTTCCATTTTTTGATGATACCGGATTTTAGCCTGACTTCGTAAGGTACAAACCATCCGTGATATTCGTCGGTTTTGAAGGGTTCTCCGATACTAATGATTTCCAGGCCGCCGTAACAATCCCTGGTTTCTTGTCTAACCTCTGAGTCCGACCTAAATTTGAGAAGTTCATCCCAGTCTTCGTCCGCACAGGCCTGGAAGAAAACTATTGTCATTTCCTTTGGTGTCATATTCTCATACTTTTCCAGTTCGTCCGGGCTGATCCCTTTGTTCAGCTCGATTTTTTGCTGATCTTCGTCAATGCGTTGCACATCAGCGGGGACCTCCTTGTCCAGATCAAACATTTCAGGGTCGATTGGTTGATTATAGTCTTGAAACTCCTGCATGCCCCGATATTTGTATTTGCCGTCTTTTAGCAGGTAGAATTTAACGGCTGTAACAAGTTTAGTGTCCTTATCAACGAACAGCACTTCACGCTCGCCGGACTTTGGACTTTCAGGCAGATACGTTGCTGTTACAACAATTGGATTAGCCTTGTCTGCAGGCTCGTCAACTTCTATCTTTACTTTGCCTTGTGCCTGTTGCTCATACAGACGCTCGATGGCCAGCCTTGGGTTTCTCGCCTGCGCGAATTGATACAGCCAGTCGGCGCCTTTTACATTTGTGGAGGTAACCAAACCGCCTTTCTTTTTTGTAGTCCCTTTGAACCATAGTTGTATTTTGTTTTCTTTCCATACAACCACTTTGGCCCCATCTTCAGGGGCGTCCCATTCCGGCATATGCCAACGTGCCCTCTTTAATTTGCCAAATTCATCACATTCCACCCAATACTCCTTTGGCTCCTTTTGTGATGGGTCAAAGCCTTTAATGTGAATATAGCGAACACCGTGGTTGGCCTCGACCGTCTGGTTAAAGGCGTAAGCTGAGGGTATTGACTTATCCCAGACATTTATTGACAGAGCGACGGCTACGATTATCACCGCCGCAGCGGCTAATTTTGTAATTGGACTTTTCATAATTGTTCTCCATATTAAATGAGTTTCACTTTGCTTGGACACATCAGAGTGATTTATCGCTTGTAGTACACGCTCTTGCTGATGTGTTATATTCGTATCAATCTTTGCAAAGAATTCGGTCAGCAGCATATCTTCGTCTTTTAATGCGCGGGCATAGTCCCGACAGGCTGCACATTCGTTTAAGTGCTGCTCCATTATCTGCACTTGGGCCTCCGGCAGGATTCCCGTAACAAGGTCTGCGATTTGGTCTTTAATCTTCTCGCAATCGCTATTCATTATTCTCCCTTTCTCTCAGCATTTCATGCAGTTGTTTTCTGGCCTCTCTTATTTTCTGGCATGCCCCGGAGTGCGAGATGTTCAGCTTCTCAGCGATAGTCTTTGCATTTTTCCCATCGAAGTAGTACATCGTCAGTGGCACCCGAAGCTCCTGCGGCAAACGCCTGATGGCCTGCTGCAAAACGTGATTCTCGCCGGTCTTCTGTCCGGGTTGCATCGGCTTCTGGGTGATAGTTGCCTTTATGCGTTTTTGCCTGCGGAGAAAATCAAAGCAGAGATTCCTGGCAATTCGCAAAATCCATGCCTCAAACTGCTCAGTCTTGTCGAGTTTCTTTATCTTCAGGAAACCTTTGAGCATGGCCTCCTGAGCAACGTCTTCAGGAAACCTTTGAGCATGGCCTCCTGAGCAACGTCTTCGGCATCGTGCAAATTCCCTAAGACACCCAGACACAGCGCAAAAACATGCCTGTAATGCCTTTTCACCAGCACTGCGTATGCAGTCTTGTCGTCCTGTTGACAGGCACGAACCACACTTTCATCTAAACTTTCGTTCAATAGGAGCTCCTAAAACCGGTTACCATAATAGAAAGGACGAATACCGGAGGCCTTAAATGCAAAAAAATTTGAAATATTTTGTACGATTGCCTTAGAATCATATCGTTATGGGAGATTAAGCTCAAACAAAGTTTCCCCTCCCTGACAATACTTTCTTGTCTGAAACAACAAAAAAGGCCGAGCAAGAATGCCCGGCCCTTGTGTTCGGAGGGGATTCAGTTTGGAGACTACTAATCATCCTTGAGCCGGCCGATGGAATGGATGACTTCTGTTCCATCGCTGAGGGCAAATCGCCGCTTCTTGAAGGCAAAGACACGGCCATACACTTGCCTTTCCTCGGTGGTGACAAGCTCTTGCCCTTTCTCTTCTTGCCTGCGTCGCTCGCGTAAGAGTTGGCTAAGTTCTTCTTGCCGTTCACCGACCAGTGTCCTCGTATTGGTGAGGGCAGGATCGAAATCGCCATCTTCGATCACCTGGCCATCCGAGAGAGCGTACTCGTATAACAAATACCTGCTGTCAAGTTGACCGTTCACCTCTGTTTCACTTACCCTTACCAATTTTCTGTTGCCCTGCTGCTTTAGGAGGTCCAACTCTTCCATGACCCTCACCGCGTGCTCCGGACTGTCGGCCCAGCTTTCAGGGATGGTTGCCCTGGTCTGACCGTCTTCAGACTCTAGGATATAGTGGCCTTTGGGGTGTTTTTCCATGAAGCGCCACTTGTGAATCCTAGCTCCTGCTACCTCTTGAGAATCGTATTTAACCGTTGTCTTGTATGACACCTTGCCGTCGGCGTCAATTTCTACATCCATCTGCGTGTAGTCTTCCGGGATGTTGGGCTCAAACTCGCTCGCATCCAACTCGACGTTCCACTGAAAGTTGTCCTGGACTGTGTGAATCTCCAGTGTCCCATTTTTGCCCACCGTGTCCACCTCAACCAGGATCGGTAAGCCTGTATCAACTGCGACCCACAACTGTATAACGCAACTATCGACCTGAAAGTTTGCCTTGGCCTCTGACGGATCTCTGTCGATTTCGATGCCTTCGGCCTCGACACCTTCTATGGTCCTGCGACCCAGCTTTGTGTACTCGGCTGAGAGGTATTCCCTGACGGTCTCTTTTGGCTCCATGTTCTCAATCTCTGCAAGCGCATCGTCGGCAAGCGCCGTTCGGTAATATGTTCTGTTCGGATGATCCACCGATGTCATCGCTCCATCTGAGAGGGTGGCGTAGGTCTGAATCGTGACTTCCTCATCGTTGTACCCGTCCAGCCGAAAACCGTACTGCGCAGACCCATAAGCCATCATATTCAACTCGATCGTGCCTGTTTCCTGCTGGTTGTGGGTTTGCTTCATTCGGTAGATAAATCCGGGACTCGCTTCGATGTTTCGAACCACCTCGCCCCAGACGACACTCGTTGCTGAGCCTCCAAGCTGGTTTATGCCTATCAGAACTGCGACGACTACCACCGCCGCAGCGGCTAATTTTGTAATTGGACTTTTCATAATTGTTCTCCTTATATTCGGCTGCGTTAGAGCCGATGTTTTTTCGGATTCCTCCAGTGCAAGCAGCACGTCTCCAAGCACTCGCTCATCCATCTGGGCACTGGTTCTATCATGTAAATTTTTAATCAATCTTTTTATATCTTCTGCTGGTCTCATTTTTCAACCTCACTATTCAATAGTGACCGCAGTTTATCCAACCCGTAACGATATCGGCCGTGAATCGTACTGATTGAGACGCCTTGCAGCTTAGCTATTTCCCTGAATTTCATTTCGCCTTTAAGATGCAGCATTACTGCTTCCCGCTGCTCGTATGGAATCTGACTAATGGCTTGCCTAAGCTGTTGTAATTCCTCTGCTTCTATTACGCATTGCTCAGGATTAGCTGAATCTGAAATAACCGGATTTGTCGATTCCAGAGCCTGGTCTTTCCGTGTTTGTGCCCGTATTTTATCCCGAACCCGATTACTCACGCATGTTGCTAAATAACCTCTGAGGCTTCCAGTAAGTTGAAACTGCCGGGCCGACCGCGTAAAGCTGACAAAAACATCGTGCACAATATCTTCTGCCGCTTCCTGTTCATTCAAAAGCCCTTTGGCCAGAGTAAGCAGATAATCTTTGTACTTTTCATAGATCCGGCACATCGCATCCCTGCTACCGCGTCTACATTTCAAAACAAGCAGCTTGTCTTCCAGCATTTCAGGCCTGCCTAATTACTTTCAAACCGACGAATCGTCTATATATAATAACGAATGAGGCGCATGCTTTTACATAAACAAAGGTCATTTTTTATTGTTTTCCGACAATGCGAACCCCAAAGCCCGTATTTCCCTGCCAAAAGCGCATAAAAAAGGCCGAACTAATCAGGCCCGGCCTTTATGTCTGGGGACGATTCAATTTTGAGACTATTGGTCGACTTTGGGCGTGCCACATGACCAGATGACTTCGATTCCGTCGTCGAGGAAGAACCGTTCTCGTTTGAAGGAGAAGACACGGCCCTCCACTGTTTCCTCATATGTGCCGAGGTCCTCTCCAGGTCCTGCTTTCTTAAGTTGGCGCCACTCTTCCCACAGTGCCTCGCTTAGAGCGTATGCACCTTCGGAACCACCTTCCCGCTGGTCGATTGTTCTGCCGTCTGAGAGTTCATATCTGTACACATGCACTTTCAGCTCAAGAGTGCCGTCCGTCATCATTTCTTCGACCTTCAGTAACTCCTTCTTGCCCTGATCACTCAGGATTTTCATCTCCTCAAGGTACCTTCGAGCCTGCTCCACATCAGTTACTTCGTCGTCGTCAAGTGTAACAGTGACATTGAAATCCTCGCTGCGGAAGATGGGAGCGCCGTCATCGTCGCGGCCCATGTAGTAATAGTACCTTCCAATATTCACTCCCACAACAGATATGGCTCCGGCGGCTATCACAATGGCAAGCACCGCGGCTATTTTTGTAATTGGATTTTTCATAATTATGCTCCTTATACTGAGCGGGTGTTTAGATGCCGAAATTTGTCGGTTCACCCGCGAGGTTAACATTTCAACGGCTTCCGGGTGCTTTTGCTTCCACTGTTCGAAATCCGACCCTAATTTTTCTGGGCCGATTGTCTCGCTCAATGCTTCATCGAGCCATTTGTCATTTTCAGGACGTTTCATAATCATCTCCCGTTAAACCGTTTCGTTTCAAATACTTTGCAATCTTACGTTTTGCTCTAACCAGCCGGCCGTTCACAGCCTGCGGCGATATGTCCAGAACTTCCGATATCTGCCCCTGCGAGAATCCGTCGAAGTAACGCATAACAATCAGCTCTCTGTCTGCCTCTCGAAGGCTCCAGACCGCCCGGCGAATCACCTCCCGGCGGTCCTCCGTATCGTCACGTTTCTGGGCAGCAGGATTATCGCCCACAGCAACCGGTTTGCCCTTGTTGGCTCTTAGCATTTGCCTCGATACGTTTCTGCAGATGCCGGCCAGCCAGGCTGCAAATCTTTCTTTACTTTTCAAACTCCCTATGTCGCGGCAGGCTATCGCGAAGACCTCCTGCGCGGCGTCCTCTGCGAGGTCCCTGTCGGCAAGCATCGAATAAGCCAACGCGACCATAGAGCTGTGATAACGCCGATAGAGAGCACCGAAGCTTTCCAAATGGCCATTTTTGGCGGCTTCAACTAATGTTGCTTCTGAATTCAAATTCAAAATAAATCCATCAATTCAAAGAACTAACTGATATCAGCTTCTGTTATTATAGTGTAGTTTCACCCCCAAAATGTGCGCAGAAAATGAAATTCTTATGATATTAATCTTTTTTCTGCAGGCTCACCCGCGCCAAATCTTTGTGTTGTTTATTGAATGATGTTATTACAAGGCTATTATTTTTTGGCCCGCTCGAGCGCTTCCTCCAGCGCTCCGAAACCCTCATTCCATTCATTAAGGCGGGTGACGTTCTTCTTCCTGGCTATTTTCATAAACTGCTCGAAAGTATCCTGGATTGACTCGGGCATAGGCCAGTTGGCAACATCGGCTTTCGCCTTTTCGCGCATCTCGTCCCAGCGCATTATAAAGGTGTACATCGCCGGCAATTGCGCAACCTGAACGCGAAACAGCAGCTCCGGATTGTCCTGAACCGCTTCTTCGGCCGCTTCCAGATGCACCCACCCTTTGCTGAGTGTCTCTAAGGAAAGGAATTTGGCGGTGTGCTTTTCGAAACAGCCGAGCCAGTCGCCGCTCGCTTCGACGGCATTATGTATAACATCTAAGTAAGCCTTGATGTGAGGGCCGGCAAGGCAGTAGTAGCCGGTGATGAATTCGTCAATTAGTTCCTGCCCATCCCGGCTCGGGTCCCACAACAATTTGGCCAGCACCCAGGCGCGCAGTTCGGCCATCTCGGCGCCGTTAGTGGTGTAGGCACCCTGCTCAAAGATACCTTTGACATTGTGGTCCGCAAAGAACTTTACATTCGGCCCTAAGACCCGCAGGTTCGGATGCGGCATTATGTGATGCCTGAAATTCGTAGTGTAGTCCCAGATGTAAAGCCGATTGCATATCTTCGACCAGCCGACGATATCATCGCGGAATTCCTTGTTTCGCTCATCGGCCAGCGGCTTACAGAACGAACACTCGATGCTGCACAGGCGCACAATGACATTGTCTCGCGGCTTTACATATTTAGGCGGCTTGCGGGTGTACTGATAAGCCAACGTGCTGATGGCCACATTCGGAAATTCTTCTTCAATATCGGCTGCGACCGCATTGACAAACCGCAGCATCAGGCCGGCGGGACTGCCCTCTTCCTTTTCAACAGCAGCGCAGCGGTTGCATTGGCAGTTCCCGTGCCAATCGTTCTGCGAGACAGAGGCGATGGTAGCAGCCGGATTTGCCCGCAGACGAGCCTTAAGGTTCTTGACCAATTCCTTGCGCATCTCCTCATTTGTCAGGCATAGTTGAGCGCGCTCGTAGGTACGCTTGCCTTTGATTTCGCTGAACCATTCGGGATGCTCTTTGAAATACTTTTTTGGAGGAATTAACGGATAAAACGTATGCACAAAACCTTCGTAGGTATGCTTGCCGCCGCGTTTTTCATCTAATTGAGGACGGTTCCCATTGCTCTTATTGCGCACTGCCCAATCGCCGTCAAAGGCATCGAACCAGAACGGCTCACGATATTCCAGTATTGGTACGTAGCGGATATTTAGCTTGTCCACTGTAAGCGTTGGCTCATTCGGTATGGTACTTTCACTCGAGGACCACCATCGGCAGCCAAGCTCGTCTTCCAAAAAGGTATAAACCGCATACAAGGTCCCCCGTGGATAACCGCCGGCCAGGATAAGGTCGTTCCCAACACTGCGGATGACTATGCCATCGGTGCCAAGTCCCTCAACAGTGAAATCAGGCTCGGCCAATTTAGCAGCTTTAGGACCAATCAGCAATCGAGGACTCTCTGCGGCAGGGGGGCTGACTACCTCAAATTCTGCGCCGGTTATCTGCTCCAGAAAGTCGGCCAATTCGGCAGCGGCGTGATGTTCGGGCTCACCGGCGTCCTCGGCAATAACTATCACGGCTTTCGCTACGCCGTTTTCCGAAATCGTCACTTCGCCATCTTTGACGGCTTGTTGGCATCCAGTGACAAATAAAATGGCAACGAGCAGTAATGTAATTTTAGCTTTTTGTATCATCGTTTGGCCTCCTTGAAAATGTAAGGTCCCTTCGATTCTATCACACAATAATTGCTGGCTTACCTATCTGATGTCAGGTTGCGTAGCTGTGCAGACCGGGAAAGAGTCTGGATAGGTTTACCCAGAGCAGAGTTATTATAATGGCCGCCATGCCCGCAATCGCCCAGGCGCTGTTAATCCGTGGATGTTTTTTGCCGAACATATAGCGAAAATGGAAATACCCGACATAGACCAGCCAGGATGCCAGCGACCAGAGTTCTTTGGGATCCCAGCCCCAGTAATCGCCCCAGGCTTTTTTGCCCCAGTAACTGCCGAGGACAAGCCCGAGTGTCAGCAGGGGAAAACCGATGCAGATTATACGATAAGTTGCCTGCTCAGGCGGCAGGAGATTTTCGTTTGGGTTGGGGCCTTTACCGGCCAGTTGGGAAATGGCCTGGAAAGTCGCCTTTGCCATAATGATATATGACAGCATATAGACGGCAACGTGAGGTGTGAAAAGCCAGCTTTGCAGGGCCGGCGGCAGTTGCTGCGGCTCGGCGTTAAAGACAAAGCCGGCAGGAAAAAGAACTATAGCACCTATCAGCATATCAGCGCTGTAACCTCCTACCCGCAGGATACGCCGGCAGAATAATGAGACCGGATAAATCATCCCTAAGCACAGGAACACCTCAAAGAGATTCTGCAATGGCACATGCCGGACGTGATACCAGCGATAACCAAAAGAAAAAACAGCAATCGCAAAGCCGAACAGGTATAGGATGTGTCCGGTTTTTTCGCGGCGCAGCAGACTCGTTACGAACGCACACAGATATGCGGCAATGGTCGCGTAAATCAATAAGCCCTGAATTGAGTATTTAATTTCCATGCAAAATAGCCCAAGTGTCACCCTGAACGCAGTGAAGGGTCTTATCTATTGCAAAACTAAGAGGTTCTTCGCTTCGCTCAGAATGACAGTTTTGTTACGCATTTTTTAATTTTATCCTTGCAACTATATGCCTTAGCCACAGGTGCCAGATGACACCGATACAGAGCATCCAGTAGCCGGCATAGACCACAGCCAGGCCCGTATTGGAAACGACCATAAGAACGGTATATTGACCGGCCTCGGCGTCGTAAGAATGTTGGTAGAAATGGTATCCGCCGAAGCTAAGAGGATGGTTTACTTCGATGTCCTTTTCAGCAGCCACCTTGTTGTCCTTAATTATCCTCAGCCTGCTTATGTAATCGCTGATAACTCTGCGATAGCTCAGCGCAAATTTATCTTCAGGGCGGGCGTGTCCGCCGAATCGCTCAAAGACGTATCTGTTAGTTGCCTGGCCCTGGGGGGGCGTAATCTGGACTTCCAGAGCCGGATTGGAGCCGGGCTGGGGGTCGTCGATAATTTTTTTGCTCTCGCCCTCGATTGTAATTTTGAAATTCTCGAACGCCTTTAGAATTTTTACCGTGCCGAACTCCGGGCCTAAAGGAAATTCAGTATCGATTTCAACAGGTATTCTCCAGCCTTGGCCGTCTCTGGTTTGGATATGCAGGTACTCCGGCTTGTAATATTCGATTTGGAAGTCTTTGAGTTCTATCGAGAAAGGCAGTTCTTTTATCTGCTTGTTGTCCTCTAATATGACGTGGTTGTCCGAGTGTCCCTCATGGATTCTCATTTGCCCTGTCGTAATTTTATCGATGCCGAAGAGTTTTTTCTGGAGTTTATGTCCGTTTTCCGAGCTCCACATGGCGCCTGCAAGAATAAAAACACAGCCGGTGTGTATTAGTAACAGGCCGGGCACGCGGACCAACCGACGGAACACCACAAGTCCTAAAATCAGCAGCAGCAGAAAAGCTGACCAGTAAGCCACCACGGGCAGGCGGCTAATGAAGCTCTTTGCCCGCGCAGCGCCTATAAATGCACCATAGATAGACAAAAACAACAGGAATACAATCAGCGCCAGCGCAACCCACATTACAGCTCGTCTGAACTTATTCATCAATTTTCCTTTATATCTATCGATAAACTTTGCACGATTATGCCCGGATGCCTTCTATTTGCAAGAACATTTTCAAATGTACTCGTTTACCGTGTTTTTTGTTCGGTGTTGTTTGAAGTTGATATTTGTTATTGCTGTACTTAGAATGTATTACAATCGAAAAATATTTAACCCCAAATTCATTTGGGGCTTATCAGCTTTTCATAAAATAGATGAATAGGATATTGTAATGGAGGTTCAATAAATGACGAGGCAAATGTCAAAAGGGCAGTGTCATCTGTGCGGCGGCACTTTCAGCAAGTCAGCGATGACAAAACACCTCGGAACGTGCAAACAAAAAGAAAAAAATTCCAAGACGTCATCTCCCGGCCGTAGTACGCGGCAAACAGAAATCTTTCATCTTATGGTTGAAGGCCGATACGCACCTGATTATTGGATGCATCTTGAGGTGCCTGCCGGTGCAACGCTTGAAGACCTGGACGATTTTCTTCGGAATATCTGGCTGGAATGCTGCGGCCACATGAGCGCATTTACGATTGAGGGCAAAACCTACTCGGTGGCACCAATGGCAGAATTTGATGATGAAAGCATGGAGGCCAGGTTGGATGAAATTCTTAGTCCCGGGATGAAGTTTCACTATGAGTATGACTTCGGCTCTACTACACACCTGGCGATGAGGGTTGTCTCGCAAGGGCAAAAACAATTTAAGGGCAAGTCCATCACAGTTTTAGCCATGAATAAGCCTCCATCGTACCCCTGTATATCTTGCGGCAAAATGGCTGCTCAGGTGTGTACCGAATGTCTTTGGTCCGGTAAGGGATGGCTGTGTGATGAGTGTGCTGCCGAACACAAGTGCGGCGAGGATATGCTCCTGCCTGTAGTCAACTCACCTCGGGTCGGAGTCTGCGGATACACAGGGCAATGATCAACAATATTGAGCCCCGCAATTCATTCCTGTAAAACTTGTCCTCGACATGAACGGGGAGCAGGAATCCACGCCTGCCCCGCACCAATTTGGTCACTGCCGCCCGCCCCCGCATTTCTTTAGCGGGGGTAAATTGGTGCGGGGTCATTGCGAGCGCGGCGAAGCCGAGCGCGGCAATCTCTCCTCTTTGTCATGCCGGAGTAGTCGAATGAGTCAAAGCCGAAGCAATCCCACTTCGTAATTTGATATTCTCTATTCGACATTCTGCAGTTCAAATAACCAATCCGTGAAAGCTCCGGTGTCGTTTCCGGATGTCTGCTTCCCCGTGTCTTTCGGGAAAACTTTGGTAGCAAAATCAATAGCGTTCTCCTGATATATTTGGTATCTTAACGTAATGATTTTGTAAGGTATGCTGTGCATACCATTTTTTTCTGTGGAATCTGTGTTTTTGTGAATCTGTGAAATCTGTGGTTAAAGGTTTTGTATATCTTGTTGGCGCCGGGCCGGGCCGGGCGGACTTGATTACCGTCCGCGGCGCCGAGGTTCTAAAAAAAGCTGACTGTATAATTTACGATAAATTAGCCAATCCTGCTTTGCTGAGATTTGCCCGCGCCGACGCCGAGATTATCCACGTGCCCAAACGCACCGGCGGTTCTTCGGTTACGCAGGAAGAAATTAACAAGCTGCTGCTCGAAAAGGCATCGGCTAACCAGACAGTCGTGCGTTTGAAGGGCGGCGACCCTTGTATTTTCGGCAGATGTGCCGAAGAGCTTGCAGTTCTTATTGAAGCGGGAATTGGTTTTGAAATAGTCCCGGGCATAACCGCCGGTATCGCCGTCGCTGCCTATGCCGGCATTATGCTGACCAACAGAGAATACAGCTCGCAGGTGGTTTTTGTAACCGGCCAGGAGAAACAGGGCAAGCAAAAGAGCAATATCGACTGGAACTTGCTTGCAAAATTCAGTGGCACTATAGTTTTCTATATGGGGGTTGGCAATCTAAGCTTTATTGCTAAGCGGCTGATAGAAAATGGTATGGGAGCCGATACACCGGCAGCCGTCGTTGCTGATGCTACTTTCCCGACTCAGAGAGTTGTAAAAGCTGCCCTTGGCGATATAAGCGAAAACTGTCAGCAGCAGGGAGTTGAACCGCCGGCGATTATCGTTATCGGTGCCGCTGCGGACAGTAACGCACAGTTGAACTGGTTTATGAAAAAGCCGTTGTTTGGCAAAAATATTGTTGTAACGCGGGACGCTGTCGGCAATGTTGATTTCGCCGCTAAGGTTATTTCTCGCTGCGGTAATCCGCTAAAATTTGCGACAATAAAAATCAAGTCCCTGACGGAGACGAACGAGTTTTTACGCACGCTCGCAACAATAACCGAATACGATTGGATAATCTTTACCAGCGGCAACGGCGTGACTATATTCTTTGAAGCTTTGCAGAATTTAGGTAAAGACGCCAGGGTCTTCGGCTCAGCCAAAATTGCCGCAATAGGTAACGGAACTGCAGCTAAGCTAAGCGAATTCGGCATAAAAGCGGATTTTGTCCCGAGTGTCTTTACCGTTAAGGAGCTCGGTAAACAATTAATCGCCTATACAAACTTGCGAAGCAAAAAGGTCTTGCTTTTACGCTCAAAGATTGCTTCAAAAGAGCTTGTCGAGCTGCTGACCGGGGCCGGAGCTATTGTTCAGGATGTAGCTGTTTATACAGCCGTGGAAGAAAAAAGTGAATGCACCTGGCTAATTGAAGAAATCAGCAAAGGCCGGATTGACTGGCTGACTTTTGCGAGCCCTTCTTCGGTAAATGGATTTTTTGAGCAAATCCGCAGCGATTTGGTAAATTCAGGCAAAGTCAAAGTTGCATCGATTGGCCCGGTAACTTCCGAACGCTTAAAAGCGCTCGGTGTCAGGGTTGATATAACAGCCGAAGACCACACCCTTGAGGGCTTACTTGATGCAATAGAGCAAACGTATAAAGGTATATAAATATATTAAATCAGAAATTCGAAATCCGAAGCACGAAATGATAACTTGTTAAATAGTGAGTGGTGAGTAGTGAGTATTCAACTCACCAATTAACCACTCACCGATTTACCATTTTGTTTCGGATTTCGATATTCGATATTCGGATTTTTCTGTAGGAGTTAAATCATGGGCTTTCCAAAAATCAGAATGCGAAGGCTGCGCAGCAGTGATTCAATGCGAAGACTGGTACGGCACACTATTTTAAGCGTCGATGATTTGGTTTATCCGTTGTTTGTCCGCGAGGGCAAAGGCCTCAAAGAACCCATCAAATCAATGACGGATTGTTTTCATTTCTCACCGGATACAATTGCCGCCGAAGCTGCTGAAGTGGCCTCCCTCGGCATACCTGCCGTGCTGCTTTTCGGTCTGCCGGGTAAAAAAGATGATATCGGCTCACAGGCCTGGGTCGAAGATGGAGTCGTCCAGCGCTCTATCAGAGAAATCAAAAAGGCAGTACCTGAGTTGTTGGTTATTACCGACGTTTGTCTTTGTGCCTACACTTCACACGGCCATTGCGGCCTGGTCAAGGACGGTAAAATCGATAACGACCCGACCTGCGAGCTTCTGGCCAAAATGGCCCTTTCGCACGCCCAGGCAGGTGCCGATATAGTTGCTCCTTCGGACATGATGGATGGCCGTGTCAGGTACATTCGTGAAGCGCTCGAAGAAAACGATTTTGAGAACGTGGCGATTATGTCGTATGCTGCCAAATATGCTTCTGCTTTTTATGGGCCGTTCAGAGACGCTGCAGAATCGGCCCCTGCCTTCGGCGACCGCAGAACCTATCAGATGGACCCTGCCGCCGGTGCCGACCAGGCGATGGCCGAGATTGCGCTCGATATAGAAGAAGGTGCTGATATGGTAATGGTAAAACCTGCCCTTGCCTATCTCGACATTATATATCGAGCACGGCAGCGTTTTGATTGTCCCATAGCCGCCTATAACGTCAGCGGTGAATATATGATGGTAAAGAGCTCCGCCGCCGCAGAACTCTTGGATGGAAAGGCAACAATGTTAGAGCTCCTTACCTCCATCAAACGCGCAGGAGCAGATATTGTTATTACCTATTTCGCTAAAGAAGCAGCAAAATTATTATCAGGATAAGCCAGTTGTAGAATGGGCTTTAGCCCGTCACTTCTTCCGGGCACAAAAAAGAAAGGCTGTGAGTGATTTTCACTCACAGCCTTAGTTTGCGTAAATTCGGATATTCCACAAAGTTACTGCGGACAGTTCTCAAGCCAATCGGCGGTGAAAGTTGCCAGGTCTGCAAGGTTAATTTTTCCATCACCGTTAAAATCCTCGCATGCCGTGTAGCTTGTCTTCGGAATGAAGTAGTAATCTTCCGTTTCACCATACTCGTATCCCGTCTGTGGGCCGGAACCGCCGTTGCCTCTGGAGCCGGGATTACTGCCGCCCTTCCAGGGCTTCTCAGAAAGAGTAATCCTCATCCATATCTCCTCGGGAGTATTCTTCGGATGACAGGACAGGAACGCCGGTGTGGTTATCTGATGTAATCCGGCTGTAAGATTGAAAAGATACTGATTCTGTACCGCCCACTCTGATACAAGACCCTTGGGACAGATAAGAGTTGAGGTTGTGCTGCTGTTGTCGTCCCAGTCGCCATCACGGTTCCAGTCGAACCAGACATTGACCCAAAGGCCGGTACCTGGGTTGATAATGTTGACAAAATAGTCAAATGTTGTCCAGCTACAATGTGCCAGATTGAACGGGAAGATGACACCATCATCGCCTTTGTCCCTGTCCGGTGAGTTGGATTGGGGACCGATATTGTTGATGCCATCCTGATCCTGGCCTATGTCAGCTTCGGCTTCATTAGTAATAGTGCTGCCTAAGTGAGCCACTGCCTGAGGATTTAAGTGAACCGGCCCATAAGGCCCGGCGCCACTGGCATCGTTGAAGACGGTGGGGTAATATGCTCTCACTCCTGAAGGTCCTCCCTTGGGATATGCTGTCATGTTTCTACTGGAATTGTTACTGCTGTCCGGTGCATCACCGAGGTCTAATGCTTTCGTCGGAGGTACTCCTCCGCCAAAACTAACGCTTATCATACCCTGACCGGTGTTGGAGCCGAACCCGCCAACATCGAAAAGGTACTGTCTGCCGGCGATTGCAGCAAAGGTAATCTCTGATTGCCAACCACAGAAGTCATCATTGCATTCGATTAGGTCACTTGGGCTCGGAGGGCAATTGACTCCCCTATAGACGGCGAGCTTTGTGTCGTAGCTGCTGCCGCACAAGCTGACTGTAACGTCACCTGTGCCTGTAGCGGTATAGCGGTACCAGATGTTTGGGCTTTTCACACAGCCATCGGGGCCATCGAACGTCGCGTTGGTGGTGTTAAAGGGCAGGTCAGTTACGTTGCTGATGGGCTTTGCATTATAGCAGTTATCGTTTGACCCCCATGGTGGCGGAGACGGTGGCCATCCCTCGCAGTTGATTGTCAGCACACCTGGACCGTGATCTGAGTCGGTGGCGCCCCCAACCTCGATGAGGTAATGATGGCCGGCGATTGCTTCGAAGGTGACCTTAGACTGCAGACCACAGAAGTCGTCGTTGCGTGTGATCATGTCCGTATACGCCGGGGTGCAATCCCAGCCGTCATAGACGACGAGCACGGTGTCGTAGCTGCTGCCACACAGGCTGACGGTGACATCACACGTGTACGGAGCGGTATAGTGGTACCAGACGTTGTCGGTGGTATTATAGTAGCCGGGACCATCGAACGTCGCATTGTGGGTGCTGAACGGCAGGTTCGTTACGTTACCGACGGCCGTTGCATTATAGCAATCGTCGTTGGGCGGCTCACCAGGCCCAGGCCCCCAACCGGAACTGATAGTCAACACACCCTGGCCGGCTTCGCCGTTGTACGCACCTACCTCAATGAGATAATGGCTGCCGGCGACCGCCATGAAGGTGATCTGGGCATCCGAACCACAGAAGTCGTCATTGCATTCGATCAAGTCGCCCTCTTCCGGGTACCAACCGGACCCATTGTGATAAATGGCGAGCTTAGAGTCGTAGCTGCTGCCGCAGAGGCTGACAGTGACATTACCCGTATAAGAAGCAGAATAGGAGTACCAGATGTTTGGGCTTTCCATGCAATAGCCGGGGCCATCGAACGTCGCATAAGTGGTGTTGAACGCCAGGTCCGTTACGTTACCGACCGACGTTGCGTTATCACAGTCGTCGTTGGAGGGCCGTCCATACGGCACCATCTCGTAACTGATATTCAGTACACCCTGACCCGTGTAGCCTTCCCAACCTCCAATCTCAATCAGGTAATCTCTGCCGGCGCTTACATAGAAGGTGACCTCCGACTGCTTGCCGCAGAAATCATCGTTGCATCTGATCAAGTCCTCCAGCTTCGGGGGGCAATCGCTCCCATCATAGACGGCAAGCGTGGTATCGTAGCTGCTGCCGCACAGGCTGACGGTGACTCCACCGCTCTGGGTGGCGGTATAGACGTACCAGATGTTGGGGCCGGTTGTACAGTGACCGGGCCCATCGGACGTCGCCGATGTAGTGTCGAACGACAGGTTCGTTACATTACCGACCGACGTTGCGTTCGCACAGTTATCATTGGATGGAACGCCCACAGCGAGATTTGCCATACCGAGCAGTAACGTCAGCACGCAAACCAACAATGCCTTTGGTTTAAATCTTTTCATAATTTAAGTCCTCCTGAAAAAAGAAATTTTTTTCAATTTTGAAACACTTTTTCCGTACACCAGACGCTCTGTGAGGAATAAATATTCAAAAATGATAGAAAAAATGTTCACACTCCTCACTAAGTCTATTGTCTACAAGCAATAAGATACCACATTATTGCCCTGAAAACAAGGAAAAATTCCGGATTATCCCGTTTTTTTTTGTTTGTTGAAGCGCATATTTAGTAACTTTCTTTGTAGCAAGCAGATACACAACCACATCGCCGAAATTCAGTCTTACTTCCGGTAGGTTTTTTGGGGGTTATAGACCTTATCTGCGATAAATTTCAGCTTTTTGTCTGTGTTCTTCTTCAATGCGCGGTAAAAACAGGACCGATAACCAACGTGGCATTGGCCGGCATCAACTGCTACTTTTAGTATCAGGCAGTCCTGGTCGCAATCGACAAGTATCTGTTCTACTTTTTGGACGTGGCCGCTCTGCTCCCCTTTCTTCCATAGTTTTTGTCGCGACCTGCTGAAGTATGTGGCATAGCCGGTCTGAATTGTCGTCTCAAGTGCCTGACGATTCATATAAGCGACCATTAATATCTGGCCGGTCTGGCTGTCCTGCGCTACAACTGATATTAGACCGTTATCATCGAATTTCGGAATAAACTCTGCGCCCTCTTCGATGTCTTCTTTGGTACCCACCTGTTTCGTCTCCTATCTCGTTAAATGGTTAATTCATGCCTCTGGTATTGGTTTATTAGGAAAGTGCCTAAAGTGATCTATTGATTCAAGCTATCAGGCCATCAGGTTACCAGGTAGTGGGCATCGGGTTATTAGAACATCAGGCTCGTTTTCCTGATATCCTGATACACTGGTAATCTGCATCCTGATTTCCTATTCTCCTGATATCCATATTTTAGGCACTTTAGGCACTTCAAACTTTAGTTCACTTATTCCACTCACCACTCACTATTCACCAAATATCATCTTGCCAAGATAAGTTTTACCCGTTATTATGTGTAAAAACAAGTCTTTTCAAGGCAAACTACTTCAATGCCCAAGGCGAAAGCTAAGAAAAGTAAATATGTGTCCCTGTTTCTGCGTATTTTGGTGGTTGTGGCTGGCGTCATTTGGGCCATAGTGTGGGTATCTCGTGGACAGAGGTGGAGCAATTTAGCCTCGATTTTTGCTCGAATGAATTTGGGGGTTTTCGCTGGAACTCTTGGTATTTTTGTCATCTGTCAGGTAATGGTGGGCTTTCGCTGGTGGCTGCTGCTCAGAACTCAATCTATCTTTATAGATTTTTGGGCTGCCGTTAGACTCAATTTCCTGGGGTGGTTTTACAATAATTTTATGCCCGGTTCAGTGGGTGGTGATTTGCTTCGTGCCTGGTACGTTACAAAACACACGCCTAAAAAGTTCGAAGCGGTTTTGAGTGTATTTGTTGACCGGTTTATCGGTTTGTTAAGCACATTAATAATCGCGTTTTTTTTCTATATGCTTTTCCTGCGAGGCAAGGCGGACGCATTGACTTTCACCGGCCGCAGCGGTCATTTTAAGTTTCTTGCTGAATACAAGCAGATTATTATTTTGATGGTTTTAGTATTGGCCGCGGTTTTCTGCGGGCTGTTATTGCACAGGCGGGGCCGGGTTTTGCTGAGAGCGGCCTGGTTGTATGTTCGAATCCACGCCGTCAGGGTGTTTGAAAAGCTTAAAGATGCGGTTTCTGTTTACTACAGCAAACCTATGACGATTCTTGCGGCGTTTGGACTGACTGTTTTTATTCAGATTATAACGATAACAGCTTTCTGGTTTCTTGGAAAAAATCTCGGGATTACCGCAAGCCTAAGATATTATTATGTTTTTTTCACGCTGACGTGGGTATTGGGGGCGCTGCCTGTCAGCATCGGCGGGGCCGTGGTGGTGGAAGGCACACTCGCCTACCTTTTTATCCATTATGCTTCTGTCGAGGCGGAGCCGGCGTTGGCACTGGCCCTGTGCCAGCGGATAGTATGGATGATTGCTTCACTGCCGGGGGCGGCTATACATTTGATTGGTGCACATTTGCCGGGGGACTCCAAACGCGATAAAAAGCGTTTGGGAAATCCCGAAAGACTTTTTTGTTGACTATGATAAGCCGGTAGCTTAATATATGGTGCTCTGTGTAAGAAGCCGTGTTGTAAGCGGCTTTGGTTGCAAAAAAAACGATAAAATGATAATAATCAGGGGCTGTTTTTAATAATCCGATGGCGGGACGGTTTAAAAGTTACTTTTTGCGTGGATTGGCCGTATTATTGCCGACCATTGTGACAATTGGGATATTTGTCTGGGGGTACAAGTTCATCCAGAACAATATCAGCCGGCACATAGCATTCGGTTTGAATTGGCTGATAACATCCATTGCCGGCGAAGCCTTTGTTAAGGACCGCCTGGACGGGAGGGCGATGGGTGTAGCCTTGTCCGCAGCGGGTTTTCTTGTAGCGCTTTTCATCGTCTTTGTGGTTGGAGCGCTGTTAGCCAGCGTGGTTGGAAGAAGCCTGTGGCGAATGGTCGAAAAGTTCATAATGAATACGCCGTTTTTGAGACAGGTCTATCCTTATGTAAAACAGATTACGGATTTTTTCCTCACCCGCGAAGAACAAAAGGAAATGTTCTCAAGAGTTGTTGCGGTCGAGTATCCGAGAAAGGGTATATGGTCTGTGGGTTTTGTTACCGGCTCCGGGATTAAGAAAGTCGTGGACAACGTCAAAAAGGAATTTCTTACGGTTCTTATACCCACTTCGCCGACACCGTTTACCGGTTTTGTAATAATGGTGCCGAAGAAGCAGACCATAGATTTAGATATGACGATAGAGGAAGCATTAAGATTTACCGTCAGCGGCGGGGTTATTGCGCCGGGTCAGAAGAAAGCTGTACCTGTTTTACCAAAACCCGATATGGAAGTTCAAGAATAGAGATAGATTATGTTTTCGTAACTTAATTAAGGAGAATTATCGTGCTTTTTACAATCACTGGTAAGCACATCGAAATAACAGAAGCTATCAGAAGTCACGCAGAAGAAAAAACTTCCAAGCTTCCCAAATATTACAATAGTATAAATCAGGTTGAAGTGATTATAGACGGCAATCAGGGCGGTGGTACCAGCGTTGAGATAATTGCAAGGGCCGAACACAGCAAAGTTTTCGTTGGTACCGAAACAGGTGTTGATGCTTACCGCTGCATTGATATGGCCGTCCATAAACTTGAACGACAGCTCAGAAGAGCAAAGGGCAGGGAACGAGACGATAAACACAAAGGCAGCGCAGAGCTAACAGAGCTGACGTAATGGTTTGTAATGTGTGGTTTGAGTGGTTGTCATTCCGCACCCATTCAGCTTTGCTTCCCGCACCAAATAACGGCAGGAGCCTATTTGGTACGGGACAGGCAGGGCAGACTTTGATGCGGAATCCGTTGTTTTAATTCCGGGTTCCTGCTGGAGTTTATCCCGTACACTGATGCGGGGCAGCAATGACAACCCATCAATTGTTCTTTAACAGAGCGGTAGGTTGGTTTTGTGATATGTGTTTTTGATTTGGCCTGTTAGGCCGTTGTGTATGATTTTGGGCAGATAAGATGAAATTTGCAGATTTTGTCTGTTTTGAGGCAACAGTTCCGGAGCTGCAGGCTCGCGACCGTGAAGGTGCAATAGAAGAGATGGTTTCGTCACTTGATAAAGCCGGCAAGCTCGGAAAGGGCAAGTGTAAAGAAATTACCAGGGCGGTGATAAAAAGAGAGAAGGAAGCGAGCACGGGGATGGGTAAAGGCGTTGCCGTGCCTCATGTGAAGTACAAATTAGCTAAAGATGTGGTTGCCGCGATAGGACTCAGCAGTGCCGGTATTGACTTTTCCGCTCTCGACAAGCAGCCGGTTTATTCGGTAATACTTTTAATCAGTCCTGTGGATGAGCCGGACAAACATTTACAGGCGATGGAGAATATTTTCAGGTATTTGCAGCAGGAGAAGTTTCGTAAGTTTCTAAGGCAGTGCCGAAGCGCCGAGCATGTTGAAGACCTTCTCGGAGAGGCCGATGAAAATTCGTCTTTGTAGTATAGTGATAGTAATGTAGATTTACGGGCGTCAAGGACAAGGCCCTGAGTCTGAAAATGCAGGCAGAGCAGGATTCATTGGAAAAAGTGGTTTGCGAAACGGAAGTTGAGATAAAAAACGCGGACGGCCTTCATATGCGCCCCGCAATGCAGTTTGTTGATATCACAAACCAGTTTAAAAGTGATGTTACCGTCAGTAACAACGAAACTGAGGTGGACGGCAAGAGTATCATGCAGATGAGTATGCTCGCTGCGACTTGTGGGACCAAACTAAAAATCAAGGCTGAAGGTTCCGATGCCAAGAAAGTTATCAGTGCTTTGCGTGAGCTTGTGGAAGAGAAATTGTTCGGTGAGCCGGCTCCGTGAAATTAATTTCCCATTCGGGGAATGGGAGAAAAACCCTTGCCTTCAGGCGAAGACTTCAGTATTATAAACTCGAAATTCGAATATCGAAATCCGAAATAAACCTGTCCTGAGCAGAGTCGAAGGATTCAAAATCCGAATTACGAAAATTCAAAACAGCGTCTCATCCGCTAAGGTGTTTTTTAGAATTTGTATTTTGAACATTCGATATTGTTTCGAATTTCGGATCCCCGTTTTCACGGGGACAAGTTTACCCCTGCGAAAGCTGGGGTGCTTAGGATTTTCTTGGCTTTAGCGGGCTTACAGCCCGTCTTACAAGCTACCTCCTTCAGGGGGTAGTAGTTGACTTCAGCAGCAGGCGGTTCTGTGATATTGATTTTGGTTATTGAATATGGAAATAAAAAAGGGCATAGCTGTTTCGCCGGGCATTTCTATTGCCAAGGCGCTGATTATTGATTCCGAGGAATATCGCATTCCCCGCCGCGAAATAAAAGCTTCAGAACGGACGACAGAGATTCAACGTGTAAGAAATGCCTTCAAAGGTGCTATCGGCGAATTAACCAAACTTGAGGCGGCATACGGCAAAACCGAAGGCAGTAATATAAAAGATATTTTTGCTGTGCATATGCGTTTTCTGCACGACAGAAGCCTGCGAAAGAGGATAACCGATTTGGTTCACTCCGAATCGGTAACGGCGGAATACGCCGTATCCACTATACTTCGGGAAATTGCATCACATTTCAGCAAGGAAAAAGATGCCTACATCAGTGAGCGGGCGGCGGATATTTACGATATTGAAAGGCGTTTGCTCATACAGCTTCTTGACAGGAAACGAGAGGATGTCGAGCATCTGACCGAAGAGGTTACGATTATTGCTCGGGAATTGAGCCCTATTCAAACCGCCGGGTTCGACAGGAAGTTTGTCAAAGGTATTGCCAGCGATGCCGGCGGACGAACCAGCCATGCTGCTATTGTTGCACGCTCTTTAGGTATTCCTGCGGTAGTGGCACTCGAAGACCTTACCGAATCCGTCAGTGGCACGGATACCGTCATTGTCGACGGCAATCGCGGCATCGTCATTGTAAATCCGGACGACCAGACAATCCAACAGTACCAGGAATACTCGAAGGAGTTTGCAGAGCTTGAGCATAAGCTCGATGCGATAAGAGAAAAGCCGGCGGCAACTCGTGATGGTGTGAAAGTCACATTGTTGGGCAATATCGAATTTCACGAAGAGGCCGAGACGGTCCTGCAAAAAGGAGGCGAGGGTATAGGATTGTACCGTACCGAATATTTGTATCTTAACAGGAAAACCGAGCCGACAGAAGAAGAGCATTATCAGGCCTATGCAGAGACTGTCAGTGTTCTTCAGGACAGACCTGTCGTAATAAGGACTTTGGACCTTGGGGCGGATAAATATACTCAAAGGAAGCGTTTTGCACCTGAGCCGAACCCGTTTTTGGGGCTGAGGTCCATTAGATTTTGCCTGCAGAATCTGATGATGTTCAAGACACAATTGCGTGCGATTTTACGGGCTTCGGTTCTCGGTGATGTCAAGATTATGTTTCCGCTGATTACAAATCTGCAGGAATCGATGCAGGTGAAGATGATTTTGCGGGATGTTATGGATGACCTCGACGAAGAATCCATAGCATTCAACAGGGACATTCAGATAGGCATTATGATTGAGACGCCATCGTCGGCATTGACTGCTTATTCGCTCGCCAGAGACGTCAATTTTTTCAGTATCGGAACAAACGACCTTACTCAATATACGTTAGCCGTTGACAGGGGCAATGAATTGGTCTCTACGCTGTATTCGTCGGCGGACCCGGCGGTGCTTCGGCTTATCAGGATGGTTATTCAGGATGCCCATAAGGCACAAATAGACGTTAGCGTTTGCGGCGAGATGGCTTCTGAGCCTGAGCACATTATGCTGCTGTTGGGAATGGGGATTAGAACGCTTTCGCTTACTGCGCCGATGATACCGGAGATAAAGCAGATTATCCGCTCGGTTACAATAGAGGACTGCAACAACGTGGTCAGAAAGGTACTTGGTATGAACTCCGAAAGGCAGATTTCAAACTACCTTCGGGATGCCGCAAGAAAAATCCTGCCCGAGGCTTTTTGATTATTGAGTAGATGACTTATCAACCGCAGAGCTTTTGGGTAATCTCGGCCACGTGTTTGCCCTGGAACCTCGCAATTGCTAACTCGTTCTCGCTCGGCTGACGAGACCCATCGGCACCGGCAAGAGTTGTTGCCCCGTACGGTGTTCCGCCTGTTATTTCCTCCATATTGAGCAATCTCTGCTCGGCATAAGGCACGCCGACAACAATCATCCCGTGATGGAGCAGCGTCGAATGAAAGCTGGTGATAGTTGTCTCCTGCCCGCCGTGCTGAGTCCCTGTACTGGCGAAAACGCTGCCGACTTTTCCGACCAGGGCACCTTGGAACCACAGTTGGCCCGTCTGGTCGAGGAAATTGCGCATTTGAGCACACATATTCCCGAACCGCGTCGGCGTACCGAATATTATCGCATCCGCCTCTGCCAAATTCTCTGGCTTTGCAACTGGGATGTCTGCGAAAGCCTCGCGGGCGGCCTTGGCCCCCATTGTTTCCAGCGCTTCATCGGGAACCAATTCCGGAACCTGATAAAGTGTAACTTTCGTTCCGGGAACCTGGCGTGCCCCTTCAGCCACAGCTTCAGCTAATTTATACACGTGTCCGTACATACTGTAGAATACTATCTGTATCTTTGCCATCTTATAAACCTCCTGTTTTCTCAGTTATTGTCAAAAATATATTCTTGTATTATTCCTTCGTAATACCACCGGTCCGACCCTGCGATCTTTACCATTCCGTGAAAATGGTTCGCCATAATAATATATCCATCTATCTGAACCGAAGGGAACCACGGTGATACATATTAGGCTCATAATTGCCGGACATCAAAGAATTTTATGAAATATCCGTTCAGTTGCAAGCAAGTAGGGGCTTCTTCGCTAACCGCCCTTACCCGAACCATATATACGCTATACGCTTCTGAGTTTACCCTGAGCGCAGTCGAAGGAATATTCTTTTTCCCCTTTTTTCCTTTGCCTTTTAAGGTCTTTTGCCCTATTTTATCTAATGCGCTTTCAGATAGCGCAATCCCAAGAAGTGTTCACATTAATGAAATACCTTGGGAAGAGTTGTATTCTCCACTTATGATACGAGCTTCCTCTTGGCTCACGCATTCTGTCAATCAATGGAAGAATCTTGGTATTCCATACTTTTGACTCTTCTCTTGATAAAGGTTTGCTCTTGATGGAAGCCATCCGCGCAGGAAACCTACACCCGAGGAGTTGGGGTTCATAGCTGGACAACCCGTTGCTTTTGAGAACACGCCTTAGCTCAACTAATGTTTTCTGGCCAAAACCAAGAATAATATCAGGTTGGAGTATTCGGATTTCGTGGTCCACATATAGGGAACCGCATTCCCTCCACCAAATGTTAGGAATACTCGAACTCGATGCGTCTTTGGCTGTGCTGAACTTTACAAAATTCGTAACTGCCACTACATCATCGACCGTTTGTGGGAGGGAGCCTCTGTGAATCTGCATCCACCGCGAAATGGCCGACAAAGCTACTAGTGGAATAAAACCTTCTGCATACGGCCTGATTGGAATTGACCGATTTTCGTGAACAGCGCGATTTAGTCTATCTTGGGCGTACTCAACATCTGTTGCCCAGCAGGCAACCCACTCTTTCGTCCAGGGAACGTGCGGGGACAAGTTTTGGTTAATGGCATAACATAGAATCCTCGGCCTGTATTTAAAATAGCTTCGTCCTATATAGGGAATGTATGCTGGCAGATAGACTTTCCTTCCGTCCAAACTTGCGTGAGCCGAGCACTCATATCGCGAGACAAAAGGTTGCTGTCGAACATTCTCCAGAAGCTTCTGGTGTGCACTGCGCCATTCTGGACTCAACTGTTTTAAGGAAGGATAATTTCTAACTGACATGGCACTAAATAATAGAGTTTCTTATGCGAGGGTTAGTCAGAGGACACATCAGGCGTGTTTCTTCTGACATTGTGCCGCACGCATTAACAGTACATCCGGCTCTGCACTTTGGTTTTCTGGAACATTTCGCACACGCAGATATCCCCCCATTATGTATTTCACGAATGAGTTTGATAATTTCAGAGCTAAACCATATGTTCTCTAAATGAAAACCGTTCTTTTTCAGGTTGCCAAGCCTCAACTCCTTGACGCCACTTGCTGCCGTACACGGGAAAACATCTCCTTTAGAATTGATGTGAACCCGGTTAATTCCCGACATGCATCTCTCGTGCCCGTTCAGTACGGTCAGATGCGGCATACTCAAACGCGTACAATTGCCTGCCTCAATATGAATCTCAAACTTGCTACCCGCCTCCAGGAGGTCTTTTTCAAACTCTCGCATCTCATCGGCAAGCGGAGCAGTTTCTCCATATATCGGTCTTGCCCGCCCCGAAGGGGCCAGCGCCATTGCACGAATCCGTTTTACTCCAATATCCCGCAGTTTTGGCGTCAGGTCCTTGTAACCCTTACATGTCCCATGGGTAGGAATATAATAACAGGTAAGCGGCAGACCAGCTTTGGCTATCACTTTTGCCCCTTGTAGCGCCTTTTCAAAAGAACCTTTGACTTTCGTCATGTAATCATGTGTTTCTGCATCACCACCAAGGAAAGTAACACTTACAGCCTCAAAAAGCGCCAGCACCCCATCGTGCCGACACATATCTTCGGTAACCATAGTACCGTTTGTGTGCATATGAATCGGCACATCAAGTTCGTCTATACAGAATCTGGCAATGGCTCCCAATTTGGGAACATCGACAAGCGGCTCTCCACCTGTAAGTCCAACTTTTCTCAATCCTAATTTCTTCGCCCCGGAAAGAACCTCTTGTATTTCGGTAGCGTTTAACTCCTCTGGCAACCTCCCTTTAGCCGCGCGCGCAGAGCAGTGCCGACATGCCAAATTACAGCTATGATTAACCTCAATGTCTATATGCTCTAAAATGTAATCCCTTGCACTCATACTTATTTCTTTTCGTCAAATTCCATATCCTCTAACCAATCCTTAGTTTATCTTTTCTACTAACCGATTGCACGCCAATGTTCTCATACTTAACTTTTGTCCTTATTTATCTTCTTTTCGAGCATCTTTTGTGTTGCATCCAACTCTTTTTGTTGCTTATTTAATTCCTTTTGGCGCTCATTCAAATCTTTTTCGGTTTTCTTCACGGCTTGGATCTTCTCTTCGAGCTCTTCAAAAGACCTATCTGCTTTGCCAAACGCTTCCCTAACTGAGATTCTTCTTAACCACCATCGCTTAAATATCAGTGTTATCATTGCTACTGCTATCAAAGCGCCTGCTGCCCACGCAACTTTATGCAAACAATCCAATGTTATCAAAGTAACGAGGGTCGACTCCGACAACAACAATTTCCCCACAAGAGCCAAAACCGCAACTATCAAAGACAAGAAGCCCAACACAGAAAACATCAGCGTTATCACACGTGGGAAAATACTACTTTCAATTTCTGTTTCAATCCTCGGAGCAATTTCCTTTTCGATCATTGTTTGGATAGTTCGAGGTATCTTTGCGACCAAATCAAAGGGTTTGCCATATTGCTTCGCTGCTGCAACAAGATCTTCTTCGGAGCAGGTCTTACCGTATATATCTCCAGCCTCAATACGCCCTTTATATCCAGCATCTTTTACAATATCCCATAAATTCTTCATCCCGAGAGCTTCCATGACGATCATCCTGTTTTTGGTCACCGGATGCGTAGCTCTTGCCCATGTTTCGGCTACGTTTTTTACAAACTCTTTCCATTTGTCGCTTTTGTCGAAAGGCATCAAGGCGTCTGTGCGACTCCTCTTGATTGCGTTTACTTTCAAGATAGATTCTTCAAGCCTACAAAATTTCCTGAGATCACCTGTCTCAAATAGGAAGTCATCTAACCGCCTAAGTGATTCTTTAAACTCCGGTGGAACTGTCACATCTATCTCTATGTTTTTTATGTCCTCGTGCTTCCAAAGATCAACATCGGTGGGTTTGGAAAGCTCGTAAAGCAGAAGCGTAGCGAATGCTTCCCCAGCCTTAAGTTCTTTGACAGCGGGTGAAAGATTACTCATGGCGACAGCAAGCTTGCCATACCATGTAGGGTCTATCTTAACCATGCTTTGAAATACCCCTGATCGCACCATATTGAATCTAGGCCACACGGTAGCTGAATATGCATGAGGTATTGCAATCAACTCCTTTGTTAATACGACAACAGTCTCTCCAGGTTCGAGTAGGTAATTCGCAGAGGGCTCAAGTTCATATACCTCCTGCTCTGGCTTCTGAATTGAAAACACCTGTTCTCCGATAGAAAGATCGTAAGAGAATGGTGTTAAGTTAAGTTCGTTATAATCTGTTATCACAAACTTTTTTTCGTAATTCTCTCCGTCCTTGCCAAGCTTACTTATTCCATCCCAATCCCGTTTCTCAAACAGACTCAGATACTCCTCCACATCCTTGGCAGGGACGATTCGGCCACGTAAATCAACAACACTCAGTATCCCGCCACGACTATTATTTTCTTTGCCATTTTTATCTTCTGTCATGGTTCTATCCCTGAACTCTACGCTTCTCCGCCATCATCAAAGAGTTCCATCTGTCTGTGGGGTCGTCTGAGAATCACAATATTTCTTCTTCGCCTTGGCGGTTCGAGCTTAATGTAATGCTTCGTCTGCAACTGCTGCAGGATTTGGTTGACACCGTTAGTACTTTTTTGTTCCAGTAGTTCCGTGAGTTCCCGGCGGGTAGGAGCTTGGCCGTGTTCGTTGATATAACCATCTATTAGAAGAAGCCCTCGTTCCTGCAATTCGGTCAACTCGTCCATTCCGCCACTCCATAACAAAAACCTCCACTTTTGTTCATATGTTTGCACTTGATCATATGATCAAAACAAAAGATATGCTTATTTCTTATGATTTGTCAAATTTATTCCGAAAAAATTTGAAAATATTGACAATGAATCTCACACCTATCCTCCAAGCCCCCACTTAATTCGATCTACCCTCAACCTAACATATCACCATTATACCCAAAACTGTTAACCTCTGTCAAACAAAACCCAAAACTCCGTAATACAATCTTTCAACTCCTTGTTTTTTATGCGTGTATTTTGTTTTAAGCGATTGTATCGTCTGTAATTACAATAGGTTATGGAATATTTTGTTTAGACGAACTTTTGGTTGCGGCTACGCTGCGCCAGGTTAATCCGTGTCAATTCGTGGCTAATAGCCCTCTGTACCCGGAGTTTACCCCCAGAGCTTGTCCCCGGTGTATGCTCACTTGCTTTGGAGTTTACCCTGAGTTTATCCCCGAGAGCTGCTCACCTGACTCGCAGCAGGGGAGTGTGTGCCTACTTGCTTGTCTGCCGGGGGTCGGGGGTGGTTTAAGATAGGCAAGAATTCAGTGAAAAATCAATCAAAAACGCTGATACCTCAGAGCAAAAATCAAAATTTTTAAAAAAATTTTAACTTACTTTCCCAAATAGAGTTAAGAGAATCACGAACCGATATTCGAGGACTTTTTTCGCATCAAAAGTGCAGATAGCTCTAATTATAGAGGGAGTGTTTTTCTACCCTCTGGCAATAAGAAGCCAAACGGAAAACCCTTAGGGGAATTACCAATCATGAGCATCGAGAATCCAACTTTAGCTCACTTTAGGCACTTTAGCTCACTCTTCACTCTCTCGGCCCTCTACATCTGTCGAGAACCCTCTACAAATCATCTCCTTTTTATGCAAAACAAACCCAATGTCAAGGACGCTCAAATTAACGTAAACTCTCATATGAAAAGTATATATGAAAAATTGGACACTGGGCTAAGTGGAAAAAACAAACCCAATTCAAACCCAATCAAACCCAATTTCCGAAAAGCCAAAATGAATGTAAACTTAACTTTAACAAAGGATTGCAGAAAAAAAGATGATTTCGAAGTCCGAAAAAACAAACCCAAAACAAACCCAATTTCCGAAAAGCCTAAAATGAGCGCAAACTTATTTACCACAAAGGATTATGAAAATGAACCGCTTTCAGGCTCCAAAAAAACAAACCCAATCAAACCCAATTTCCGTCAAGAAATGCTAAAAAAAGCCCTATCTACCTGCCTGCGTAAAGCTCCATTACGCCGGCACCGTCAAAGCTATTCAACCTGGAACCTTCTTTTCCGGCCTGATCGACGACCTCCGCATCTACAACCGGCCACTGATACCCTAAGAAATCGCAGCGCTTACACAATAAACACCGCTTGTTACCCGGCGGCTTTTCGCCTCTTTCTAATCTCTTCTGTTTCGCTGCGTTTGCATTCCGGACATCTATCCGGAAAATCATTAGGAACAGTACCCCTCAAAAAGACGAGACCACAATCCGGATTCATACATTTTTCAGCCCTGAAAACACTTTTCTCGCTGCACTTTTCACAAATCATCGGCGGGGCAGTCGGCGCCATAGGATTGGCGTTTTCCTCTACATATTTGAAGTATGCCTTCTTACCCGTCTGGTACTCGGCCTTACACGCTGGATTGTTGCATTTGGCCCAAATCATCTCCGCATCCGAAATGCTGTCCACGGTATCACCGCCTCCGCCTCCTGTCCCCCAGAAAATTGCGCCGGCCGCACCCAGGCACACAACGATAACAATAATCATAATCGGTTTTTTCTTACTCTCTTCCATATCAATTTCTCCAAAACAATTAAACTAAAATTCAATTACAAACATAAACCAACAAATTATTACTTATTGTATTATTTGTCAATTGCTTATTATTTATTTTATTGGCCGGCTAATAAAGCATTTCATAAGTTCCGCTACTATATTGTCATTTCGACCGAAGCCCCCGTTCCACCGCAAGGTTTCCTGCGGATTGCTTTCGCACCTGTGCCTGCGTTACCCCCGTTCTTGCTTTCGCAAGAAAGCCCGGAGGTGCAGGCAAGAAAGCACGGGGGCGGAGTGGAGAAATCTATTTTTCAGAAATACTTCCTTTTTCAAATAGTCGTATAATTTGTGAAACACATTGCTAATATGCTGTCAAATTTGATCTGATAGGTTATTCCGCCGCAGCCAGACACTTGAGGCCGATAGTGGCAGCGTCCCAATGCCATCTGCAGAATCCTGTCGGGCTCCTCCGGGAACCCTGTCCCCGCGAAAGCGGGGTGCGGGACGAGCTTGGGGATGGCTCAGGACAACTACCAGTAACCACCACGCATTTGTCGTATTACAGACCACTACTCGGTTCGCCCCGATGCCATCTGCAGAATCCTGTCGGGCTCCTCCGGGAACCCTGTCCCCGTGAAAGCGGGGTGTGGGACGAGCTTGCGGATGGATCAGGGCAGCTAACAGTAACCACCACGCATTTGTCGTATTACAGACCACTATTCGGTTCGTCCCAATGCCATCTGCAGAATCCTGTCGGGCTCCTCCGGGAACCCTGTCCGAGCGGAAAGATAAGCTGATTCAATAACGGCCATATTCCTTAGATTCTCTCTGCCGCTGCTGCAGAGCTTGTTTTCATCGGGCGACAATATACTCAATGCGAAATTCTTCAGTTGTTCCTTCATACAGAAAACAGCATCATCGTCGTATTCCAGTTCCTCGCTGGTCTGTCCGAGACCATCGCTGACCGTCAATCGCTTATCATTGACTGTCAGAATTTTATCTTTCCCGTACAGCCTCAAAAATTCCTCTTCGGGACCAATCCCCGCCCGCCGCGACGCTATCAGGTTGCCAATAAGCGTGTCGCTGAATTTCATCGTTACCACAGTCGTATCTTCCGTCAGATACAATCTCTGTTGTTTATCCTGGGCCTGGTTCGTGCTTAACGAGTAAATTTGCTGTGGGATATCAAAATTCCAAGTCATCCGGTCAATCAGCCGGTAACAGTTGTGCAACAGCACCCCCCCGCCGGCCAGCTTCGGGTCGGTTTGCCAACCGGAGTATTGCTGCTCACCAACACTGCAGAAAGCAGTTATCAGAAAAACCTGCTCCACCCGGCCTTGCTGCAGATACTCACGCAAAGCAAGAAAGCTCCGGGCAAATCGCCCCGGATTGGCAATGGCAAATTTTATATCTTCTTCTTCGCTCAAGCGGACAAATGCCACCGCCTCTTCAAAATCCCTCGCCGCCGGTGCTAATTTAAGTATATTGAACTTCTTTTTCATCGCCATCCGCACATATTCATCGCAACTGTGAATACCGGCGGCAACCAGCAGACAATCAAGCTCATTCTGGATTATCAGCTGTCGGTAATCATCAAAGGCGGTGCATTGGTATTTTTCGGCGATTCTTTCGGCAAGGGCGGTATCTTTGTCCGCAACAGCCTCAATCTGGAAATAATCGACTCCTCCAGCCGCTTCGAGCAGAAGCTGACCAGCTTCATTGAGACCAAGTACCGCAGTTTTCAATTTACCTTCACTCATCTCTGAAAACACCCATATATTCCATCAAATCAGTAAAATGTACAAAACACGTTCAAATATTGTTTCAATTTTACATTCCTGCTGCAAAAAAGAAACTACTAAATATACCCATACCCATTGTTAAAACATAAACTTTTGGTTTTTCATTTTGGGAGGGGTCCTTTTTTTTGGTCAAAAATGTGGGTTGTTATGTTAATGTGCGGAGCTTGGGTAAGAATGGCAAGAATAAAACGTCGAAAAATGCTCCTGACCCTTTTAATCCCTCGGCTTTGTTTGGGTTTGTTTTTTTGGAGCCTGAAAGCGGTTCATTTTCATAATCCTTTGTGGTAAATAAGTTTGCGCTCATTTTAGGCTTTTCGGAAATTGGGTTTGTTTTGGGTTTGTTTTTTCGGACTGCGAAATCATCTTTTTTTCTGTAATCCTTTGTTATAAGTGAGTTTATATTCATTTTGGCTTTTTGGGAATTGGGTTTGAATTGGGTTTGTTTTCACCAAGTGTCCAATTGGATTTATTTTCATAAGCCTTTTTTGAAAAGATACTTACGTTCATTTGCAATCCGCCTACGGCGGACAAGATTGGGTTTGTTTTGCATAAAAAGAGTTGATTTGTAGAGGGTTCTCGACAGATGTAGCGGGGCCGTTGGCAGACCACAGACAACAGACACAAGACTCAAGACAAAAGATAACAGACTGCAGACAGCTGACTAAAGACACAAGACCAAAGACTATGGATGATGAATGATTCATAATAGACTCAAAACTCAAGACGAAAGACTAATGTTTAATTTGACCGGGCTTTTTGGCGTGTATCTGCTGATACGAAAACGTGCGGTTCTCCGCTAAAACTATCGCCTGCGGGCGGTTTATGTTTGCCATCTGGCAAATAAGTGGATATTTTAACATATTTTCAAACATAAGTCAAAAGAAAACGACAAACGAATGAACTATTTTTCTTGAAAATTTTACTTAAATAGTGTAAATTCCTCATTACTGAGCGGGAACATCTTTGATTCGCGGTTCATGTTTTGGGCGGTTGTTTGGGTTTAAGCGAGTTTCGTACCAGTTTCGTCATATTTTCGGCAGAAACATGTGAATTGTCTTCAATCAGTTCCCGCCAGAGTCCGAGTTGATCCTGACCTTTGCTACTCTGCTAATTAGCGCCCTATGTAGCAGGGTCAAGAACTCACCATATATGCAGCCGGTTTGACGAATTGACAAAAATTAAGTGATAATCGAAGAATTAAAACGGTTGAGTAAAGCTTTGGCTGAGACAAATCACTGTATCAAGCGAGAAGAAATTACCTATTTTTTTGTCATTTTTTGTTTGACAGATTAAGGTGTGTTTGTATTTTAAAGGATGCAACAGTGACTGGGGTTCCTCTGAACGACGAGAAGTTCGGGATGTTATGCGCAAATCATATAATCAGTGGTCATATTGCTTATATAAAAATCTAATAAGTCAAATTGATAATCAGAAAGGAGAAAAAATGTTCGAACGAAAAAAATGTTATCGATTAGTAAACAAAGTAAGTGTCTATGGTCTGCTTGCTGGAGATTGGGGAACTAATCCAAATGATAGAAATGTTTGGCAATATCCGCTATCAGAAATTGGCAAGAACCGTGATGGATTTATGTGGCTCTTGATACCTGCCGAAGAAGACTATTATTGGATTATAAACAAAGTCAGTGGCTATGGTCTGCTTGCCGGAGCTTGGGGAACTGATCCAAATGATAGATCGGTTCGGCAATATCCGCTATCAGAAACAGGCAAGAACGCTAATGGTTTTCTGTGGAAAATTAAGAAAAGTAATGGAAGAGTATACCAAATCATAAATAAAGTTAGTGAGTTCGGCTTATTTGCTGATACTCCGGGACCAAGTCTAAGGGAGAGAGCTGTTCGGCAAATGCCGCTCTCAGAAACTGGACTTGTTGCTGAAGGATTTCTTTGGGATATTGATTTCACGAGTGTCTTGCCTTTTAAACTAACAACCGAACCTGGTACCGAACCTAACAATATAGGTGATGTGGATCGAATAACAAGATTCGGACATATTCCTAAAGAGGAAACGGATCCTGTGGTTATTGGGGAAGTTCTAATCCCTTTCTTTTATGTTAAGGACGATAGCACCAGTTCACAGATCACGACTGATCCATACTACAAATTTAAACGAGAAGGATTTTGGCGACGTGTATTTTATTATGAACACGCTGGTAATACAGAGAAGGAAGAGAAGCAAGAAACCAAAACTGGGTTAATAAGAACATCTTCGAAAACCATTGAAGATACTACGGGTATCAAAGTTACTGCTCACGCAAGTTTTTCCTATGGCGGATTGTGTGCCAAATTTAAGGCCGACATAAGTGCTTCCTTTTCTAAGGAAATAAAGGTCACCACTTCAACCAGTGAGACGGAAATGAAAGAAGAGACCAAGACGATAACGCAAACATTCCCAAAAGGCAAAAGGTTTGCCCAAGCTGTATGGATGCGGGGAGATCGCTATACTTTAGGTAAATTGTCAGGTAAGTCAATATTAGAGTTCGAAACAATCAATCACGAGGAAATAATTGAGGATGGCTTTCCCTCAGAAGTAAAGTTACAGCATGATCCTGTAGTTCTTGGAGTATAAGAACAAGTGAAAGGAGCCAGATAACAACGGCATGCAAACAGACGGGGATTCAGCTGGCGCTCCATTTACCACCGGTGATACCCAGTGTTACGCGCGGTTCGATGGTTTAATAGAATGCACGAAGTTCCTTGCTGATTCGGTAAAACGCAAAAATTTGCGGGAGGAATACCATCCATCGTTAGTGAGGAGTGACTAAAGTGCCTAAAGTGAGCTAAAGTTGGATTCTCGATGCTCATGATTGGTAATTCCCCTAAGGGTTTTCCGTTTCGCTCCAATATTGACTCCCGAGGTGTCGGGATCTTCGATATTTACGAACGATGCTTTTTGGCGTGTATCTGCTGATACGAAAACGTGCGGTTCTCCGCTATATCTGCCGCTTAGGGGCGGTTTATGTTAGCCTGCTGGCTAACATAGGCGTATTATAACATATTATCAAACAATAGTCAAAAAGAAAATGACAAAAAAGCACTTTTTTTAGCCACAGAGGGCCCGGCGCAGCCACGGGCTTCGCCCATCGGCCGCAACCAAAAAGTTCGTCTAAAAAGAAAACTTCATAAGATATTACTAATAAAAAGGTTGCGATCAGCTAAGACAAAATTCGTGCATAAAAAACAAGGAGTTGAAAGATTGTATTACGGATGAGGTAGTAAGTAGTGAGCTAAAGTAAAATAAAGTGCCTAAAGTGAGCTAAAGTTGGATAACAGAAGCGGGATTCTCGATACTCGATACTTGATGCTCGATGTTAGATGCTACCGCCTTCGCTGTTCTACTTCGACAAAGGCTACGTAGAAACCAGCTACGGCGGACAAGCGATGCTGGATGCTCGTTAAATGTTAATTGGTTAATTAGGCTTGTTCCACTCACGAATTAACTCATCACAAATTAACCAACATTTATGAGAAAAATCAACTGCGCAGGTTAACTAATTTCGGATTTCTTTTTTGACATATTTGATATTAGCATTTACATTTAAGATGGTTCTATTTTATCGATAAGGCTTTTTATGGGTATTTCGGAAATAATTCAGGAAAAGAAAGAGCAGATACTTGCGCTGGCGGCCAAGTATGGCGCTTCAAATGTGACGTTGTCCCTGTCGTAGTTGGAGGTTTATTGGCTACTCCCTTGGTTCATAGTTTATGCTACCTGTGATTTTACGTCAACCATTTCATCTTCGGCCATGTCTTTCAGCTTTGCCTCCAGTATCCACAGTTGCTGATAG
>DATKYR010000173.1:0-10724 GCA_035528395.1 Sedimentisphaerales bacterium | reverse complement strand
TCCATTTTTGGCTGGCTGCGGCTTCGGCTGGCGGTGTCAGCAAAACTCGGACTACCAACCAGTAGGCCTGCATTTTGCTTCCTTGCCAGCCTTGTCCTCGCTCAGCCAAAAACGAAACCTAATTTCTTTACCAGTCCTAAGCGGACTTACGGAGTACGACCCATACGACCACTTGAGCAATCAGACCAAGAGCAAGAACAATGACGGCGAACCAGTAGGGCCAGTAGATTCCGAAGTTTCTGGACAGGTACCCCCCGGCCCCGGAGCCGACGATGACACCGAGTGACAGAGTGACTTCGTGTATTGCCATCTGGGAGGAGCGTTTTTTGCTGCTGCAGGCACCGTAATAAAGGTGAGAGCTATAGGCAAAGCCAAAGCCGGAGCCCATAATCATAAATGCCGGGACAAAAGCCCAGAGCGTGCGGCCGAAGATAATCAGAACAAGAGAAAGGGCAAGGACTATCTGAACGCCGAGAAGCAGTACCGGTTTGAAATGCCAGAAGCCGAGGCGGCCTGCGCCGGTTAAGACGAGGAAGTTGCAGATTCCAAATATCGTGATAATTATCCCGAACTGTGTTTCCGAAAATCCCATACCGGTAAACAGCAGTGCAAACTGCGACCGTGACACGCCCAGGCAGACCCAGGAGCAGAACAGCCCAATGCGGGCCATCCACTTTAAGCACAATAGCAGCCCCTTGTCAAAGGAGATTTCCTGCGCATCGAGAGGTCTAACAGAAGCAGCGGTTCCGGCGGACCCGTCATGAGCGAGACAGAGCAGCAGAAAGCAAATCGCAAGACAAGTCACACCCACCACTATCGGCCCCAGGGTGCTCATATCTACGAGCACACCACCTATCAGAGGGCCTATGATTGCGGCAGCGGACCACATGCTGTTGTAGGTTCCGAGGCGGCGGTTCAGGGTAGCGCCCTCGTAGTCGGCCGAGACCCAGCTCATAAGAAAAGGCCAGAAAAGTGACATTGCTGCTCCGGCGACTGTGCCTGCGGCAATCATCATCCAGATAAGGGTGCCCCTGCCTAGCTGGTCGTGGGCTATTGCGTCGTAAACCACAATGACCATCACGAGGGTTGCCAGGAACATAACGGCGGCGGCTGTGCGGGTTGTATGGCGGGGATTGATATGACCCAAAATCACTGCGGCAAACAACAGGCACAACATATAACCGAGCATGTTGGCGGCCCAGATGTATCCAACGTGCTCTTCGGTCCCGCCGATGTTGCGTATGATAAACGGCATGGCCGTCCACAACACGCTTAGACTTATCGCCATCGCAAACGCTGCCCCGTATAAGGGCCAGACGTTTTCGAGAGCTTGATGTACGCGTTTAGAAAACGTTTTTCTCATAATAGTCCTAAGGACTCCTTTCGGAGAACGCAGAAAAAGACAGCATTATACTGCGATGGGTCGATATCGCCATAGTACAAATGAAGAATTCTTGTTTTTTTGGTTGCCCCCGTTCTTGCTTTCGCACCTGTGCCTGCGCCACCTGTGCCCGCACCTGTGCTGCCCGCACAGAAAACGCGGGTACAGGTGTCGAGGCAAACACAGGTGCAGGCAAGAAAGCACGGGGGTGCTGAAGTCAGATGTCAGATTATCTGTCCTTTGTCCTCTGCGGGCCTGCGGTTGGCTCTTTTTACATACGTGCAGGACATAAATCTGTCTTAATCTGGATTTTTCTCCTCAATAAACGCTTTTGCTGCTTTATCTCCCACGATCCATCTGAGACGCTTTATAATCCATTGCGTTTCTTCTTCAAAGCCGACCTTCCAGCCGCGACGAGCCGGCGGCTCGGCGGGTCGGTAAAATTGTAAAAGATTGCGATAGCGGCTAACGACATCGAATCCGATACTGTATTGAAGCTTGCGCAGGCAAACCGGACAAAGGTTCATAGGTCGGGAATCGCTTTCTTTCAAATGGTTGGACCCGTTAAGAGAGCACTTAAAGTATATACAATGTTTTAAACCGAACATGTGGCCTGTCTCATGGGCCAAAACTTTGCAGCTTCGTCGAAGCAGAACTTTTTCATAGTCTTTCCCCCGCTTCTGGTCATAAAAGGCAGGGTCGTAACGAGCAAAACTATAGACACCAACCCGCTCGCGAAGCGAAGCTTGTCCGAATACAAAATTCCATGAAGGCTCAGGATAAAGGTCCTCCATCGTTACTGCCAGGACACAAAAAGCATCTGAAGGTATATTCCTTTTTAGAATAGTTAATACGTCACCGGTTAAGATTTGTCGATTTCGAGTATATGGATTGGTTCGTGTTGTGATATTTTCACCGCTCAGGGTCAGGCCGGGGAGCACCTCAGCTTGCATAACAAAAAAAGCACCGGCATACTCTCTCAACCTTTCAGCCAGAGGAATTTGGCCTTCGGGAAATTCACCGAGAGGTTGCAGGTAAATTTTTCTGCGGATTTTGTCCGGCCGGTTCGGCTTCGACTTTACAAACTGATCGTAAGTCTGCCCAGTCTCTTGATGCACAGCCAGCCAGTCGCTCTGTTGTGGAACAGATATGGACTCAAAGTCGGCTCCGGGTTCGAGTGCCTTCCTGAGATTTGTCGGAAGCTCTTTTGTTGAACCTATTGCTTCAAGCCTTTCTGAGGCAGTGGGTGGTTTGAAATTCATGGCCAAAGCCGCTAAGAAAGCCAAAAAAACCGTGATAGAACAAAAGGTCGCTCTCATACTGCTCAACCGGCATCAATTCACAGACCATACCGTAATAAAGTTATCCCTGTTCAGTTTGTGCGTCAAGGTCAAAAAAGCTCTTTTGTATATCGTCAGTTTCCAGCAAAGGATAAATAACTCCGGTCTCGGTCGCGATGGCATAAGATGTTAGCTTATGGATTGAGAGTTTGTCCGATCCTACTATATGTACTACTTCTATACCTTGTGCAACCAGATAATCAGCCAGAAGTTTGCGATGGCATTTCCAATAAAGCTTCTCTGCACACATAACAGCAGTACGTGATATTGCAGCGGTTGACAGAAGCTCCTGAACAGCCGTGCGGAATTCATCTGTGCCCATATGGTCTGCGTAGTTGCGTAATCCGGGACTTTTAAGCCCAATGTTGAGAGACTTGTCGTTTTTTTCAGCGTGCCTGCGACCTCCAAGGGCTTCCAGCCACTGGTACTCAATGTTTTCAACTGCCAGCAGTTTGCTCAAGACCTGGCGATTGAAATGCGGAAATTTTCGCGAGCTGGGATACCGTCTTATGTCAGCTACAAGGCAAATTCCGAATTCCTTAAGCAGCGATGCAAAATCCTCGAAAGAAAGGTTAGAATGGCCAATCGTGAATATCCGTAATGTCTTTTCAGCACTTGTTTTCATTTAGCTTAGCGAAGTATATGAACATTACCTATTCGCACACGTTTCAATCCTGCTTCTGTTGCAGCTTCAAGGCAGCTTTCCGCCTGCTTCCACGACGTTGAGGGCATATCTGTCATAAGGAAATCACCGTGGAATCCAAGAAGAGCATACGGTATGTTTGGGTCCAGTTCAGCGATGAATGATGCTATCGCTTCGATTTCTTTGGCATCAATGTAACCTGGCACCAGTAGTGTGCTGGCAACAAGAGGAGGTGGTTCCGGCCTTTCCGAAATGTGCCTGGCTCCCGCAGCAAAGTTTTCAAACGTACGGCTATTATCAACGCCGCAAAGAGCGCGATGGATATTGGCATCCATAGCTTTCAAATCGAACTTGATACAGCCACCACTTTCTACAGATAAACTCATCATCTCCTCCAGCAGCTCCGGACTCATAGAACCGTTTGTCTCCCAGCAGATACGTAATATCCTCTGCCGGTTCTGTTTGCGTGCCAGTCTTGAAGCCGCCAGTGCATGAGGTAACTGGCACGTCGGGTCACCACCAAAGAAACAAATGCACGATGTCTGGGCGGTTACTGCTTCTGCAAGCTCAGCGGCAGTGTGTGTTTGATTCGTTGTCGAATGCTCTCGATAGTGCCAATTCTGGCAGAACAGGCAATCAAATGTGCAGGCTTGATAGAATACTGCCAGATTCACGTAGCCCTGCTCCGGGCCGGGTCTGTATGCCCATTGGGGATATCCAGCGCCGCTGCCGCCCGCGCATACCCAATCTGCAACACAGTTTGTTGGCAGCGGGTCATTATACCATGAAACCGCAGCCTCCGCGGGAGTGCCACCTTTCAAACGCCCATTTTCATTTCTCCGCACACCACAATAGCCTCGCCCGCCAACCGGAATTTGGCATTTGTTTCGGCAGAGCCTGCATTGAATACCATTCGGACTGGATGGGGGTGAAGCGGGTAGGTTGAATTCTTGGCGGCTTCGTGCGTGGATTGCTTCAAGCTCGGCCAGAGACTTCTTGTCCGCCTTGCGAATACACTCAACGCAAAGCGACAATACTTTAGCTGTTTCTTCTGAGACCTTGCCACATTTTTTACATGTAGCCATAGTATGGTAGCCTCATACTAATGTTGTCGGAATTAGGGATTGTCCCCGGAGCTTACCAAGTTCTATTACTTCATTTGCTTATTGGCTTTTTTCAAGATTTCCAGTAATTCGTCCTCTGTCAATTCGATTGGGTTACCTTTCATACTGCTTGACCTTTGGGATTTTGCTACTACCGTTGGGAAATCCTGTTCTTTCAATCCGAACTCAGCCAACGACGGAACTTTTAATGCTGCACAAAGGTCCTGCACCCATGCGACGCCATCAGCCGCTTGTGCAGCAGCCTTGCCGGTCAGCAGTTGGGCTATCTCATCATACCTTGCAAGTGCTGCTGAGTTTGCTTCGCGGCTCTTTAATGCCCGCACATTGGTATCCATAACAAACGGCAATAGCCGAGCACATATAGCTCCATGGGAAGCGGAAATCATACCGCCCAACGGGCCGGCAAAGCCGTGCACCGCCCCTAACTTCGCGTTAGCCAGACCTAATCCGCTAAAGAGACTTGCCAAGGCCATGTCCTCACGGGCGATTTGATTGCCACCATCTTCATAAGCTCGACGTAGAGAACGCCCGGCACGTTTCAGGCCCTCTCGGCAGATACTATCTGTCAGCGGATTTGCCTTGTTGGAGACATAAACTTCCATGAGCTGTGTCAGTGCATCCAGGCCTGTGCTTGCCGTTACAGATGGCGGCATCGAATGAGTCAGTATAGGATCAACTACTGCCAGACGGGGCAGCATCAACGGACTGCGCATGCTTACTTTGACCTTGTGTTCGGGCACACTCAATACCGAATTGCGTGTAACCTCAGCGCCCGTTCCTGCAGTAGTCGGGATCGCGATATGCGGGGCGGCATTATGTGAAAGTGGTTTACCGTCACCAACTACCTCCAGATAATCTTCCAGTTCGCCGCTGTTGGTCAGCATCGCTGCTATTACTTTACCGGTATCAAGGACACTTCCGCCGCCGATGCTGATAACTAAATTGCTTTTGGCCTTACGGGCCAGTTCCACTCCTGCCTTTACTATTGTCGTCGTCGGCTCCCCCACCACATTGAACGTTACATATTCAATTCCCTGTTGATCGAGCTGTTCGAGGAGCGGCCTGGCCCGCTCGGTGGTACGGCCTGTGATAACACAGGCACTTTTTCCCATCTCGGCTGATAAGGATGCAACTTCACAGATTGTACCTGGGCCAAATATGATGCGATTGGCTGTCGCAAATTCAAATCTCATGGTTTTCCTTCTTGAGACGAAATGCTTGGGTTCCCCCCGTCGTTTTGCTTCGCAAAAGCGAAGCAGCGGGGGGGTCCCTTCAACTAATCCCAGCCCTGCTCGTCAGGGAACACATTGGTATATTTGATGCTTGTGCGTGGTTCAGCCATCATTTCAGCCACTGTATCTCGCCATTTTTGATAATGCGCTGTTTCCTTGTGCCTGCCCGGGTCTTCAGAAGTGCGATAGACCTCCACCAGTACAAAACGCGTGGGGTCATCCTGCTGCTGGATAACATCAAATCTGGCGATACCTGGTTCCTGTACGCTGTTACGAGCATTTTCAAGTGAGGCTGCTTTGAAGGCTTCGACCTGCTCAGGCTTAACGTGGACGAAAACGTGTACGATTAGCATAACGTTCTCCTTATAGGTTTTGAAATTCACTCTGGAGTTTACCAAATAAGCTAAGTATCCGCAACTTATTCCAACGACTCGAAAATTGTGAGCGAAGATATTAAATTTAGAATGGATAGAAGCATAGTTCTGATATTCTAAAAGAAATCTTTGCGCCGCCGCAGCTCCGCAAAGACCTCCACAGCCTGGGCTTGAGGCATATTTAGCGCGGTTTTAAGCTCTGGAGTATCAGCCCGTAGAAAGGGATTGGTTGTCCTTTCACGTGACATTGTTGAAGGAACGGTTTGCCTGCCTGCCCTTTGGGCCTGTCCGACTTCGCTCAGGCATCGTTTGACAGCTTGATTATCCGGCTCAATACTCAAAGCAAATTGATAGTTTTCCACTGTGTAATCGTGCCCGCAATAGACAAGCGTATCATCAGGCAAAGATGCCAATTTGAGCAGTGAATCCCACATCGACCGCGCATCGCACTCCAGTAGTCTGCCGCAGCCTCCAATGAACAATGTATCCCCCGTCCAGAGAACGCCATTTTTGTTATCGTTCGATGGCTGCACATAATAGCAAACCGCGGTGCGAGTATGCCCCGGCGTTGCAATGACCTTTATCCTTACATTACCAATCGTCAGGACCTGTCCATCCTCGACGACACAGTCAATTCCGGGTATTCTTTGCCTGTCGGAGCCGACGACCTTACAGCGGGTCTTCTCCTTCAGTTCAATAGTACCGGCCGTATGGTCCCAATGATGGTGTGTGGCAAGAACCGTTGTAAGGTCCAGGCTGTGTTCTTTTAAGGTGTCCAGAACCAGGGAAGCGTCGCTTGGATCAACGACAAGCGCGTTGCTTCGGTTATAACGATACAGGTAAATAAAATTATCGCCAAGTGCGGGAATTGTGATTACTGAATCCATAGTCTCTAATCTCTTAATAATGACACATCATTTACTCAAGCTCTTCCAGTATTCTTTTGCAGTGTGCAACGTGACTTCTGCCGGTTGACATACATTTGCCGCGGGCAAAGCGGATGAATGCGTATTTTATAAGTTCATACACAATATACAGTTTCCGGCGTATCCGGGCCTTTGAATCTACAGGACGGGGCTTTCCGTATCCTTCAAAAAACTCAAGGCTGCTGTACCCATATGTGTCGAGCACTGCAAATTCAAGCTCCGGGTCGCCGTACAGCCCCCGGTCAAAGTCAAGTATCGCGGTAATCCTGCCGTTTACGGTAAGAATGTTCTGTGTCCATAAATCAAGATGAAGGAGTGATGGAGAAACTTCGCTGATAACGTCCCTGTGCTTTTCATAAATTGATAAAAAATGTTCGTATTCTTTATTATCAATGACTCCGCACGAAAGACAGTCATTGAAAATCAGCTCAACATAGGTGTAAAAAATATCAGGCCAGCTTTCTCCGGTAGGTGCTGCGCGTTCAGTGTATCCGCACCGGTCTGATTTGATGGCATGAATCTGTCTTACATATATGCCCAGCTCTTTTTCGTCGAAGAGCCCGGAATTGCCCTGGAGATATTCCATTATGAGATAATCCCTCTCTATGACATCCTGCGAAAAATCATAATAGACAATTTCCGGGATGGGAATGTCAGTGTGTTCTCTTACCAGCCGGTGGATATTGACTTCGGATTTCATCATATCGATTTCGTAGAACAGTTTTGGTGTACAGTCCGGAGGTGCGATTCGAAGTACAAATTTGTCGCTGTCTAAATTGACATAGTATGAATCGTTATAATGGCCGGCTCCAATGGAACTGACAGTGCAGCCGTTGAAACCGGCTTTCCGGAGTATTTGGTTTATCTTGTGATTGGATAACATCATCCGAAATTTTCAGCACGAGTGCCCGCCCAAGTACATGTACTTGGCTCAGGATTTGCACTGATGTGTTTGGTCGTCTTTGCGTCTTTTTACACCATCAGCAGAATTTGTTGTAACCTTACAGATAACCTACCATTAAATGGGGTTGTTGTCAAAAGACCGTTCGGGAGCTACTCTTCGTAAAGAGCTATCTTGCTGTCTGAAGGCACGGCGCTGCAAGAAGCGTGAGCTGAGACTATTAGTTTTGGAATCAAATGTCGTAACTGCTTTGTAATTTCTTTTGTTTTTGACCTCAACAGTCAGAAGTCAGAAATCAGATTATCTGTCCTCTGTCCTCTATTTTCCGTTTTTTATATTTTTTTAGCTTCCCAAAGGCGCTGTTTTGGCCTATACTCGGCATAAATTCAGTTTCTTACCTTGGAAAGTACAGGAATGTTAGCTTGTAGAGAAAAATAATCTTTGTCAGTGTGTTCATGAAGGGCATTTGTTAAAATATATGGATGTAGCAATGCGGCGAACGATGGTAGCCGGAATGCTGGAATAAACAATTAAGCTTAAGTTTAAAGTATGAAAGAGGAAATCGAAGTGAATATTTATGTAGGAAATTTGTCGAACCAGACAACCGAAGATGACTTGCGTCAGGCTTTTGAAGCTTTTGGCCAAGTCGAATCCGCCAACATTATAAAGGATAAATTTAGCGGTGAATCCAGAGGGTTCGGATTCGTGGAAATGCCCTCTAAGGAGGAAGCGCAAAAAGCTATCGAAGAGATGAATGGCAAGGACTTGATGGGACGCGCTGTAAATGTCAATGAAGCTCGCCCCAAAACTGACCGCCATGATAGCAGAGGCGGTCGCGGCGGTGGCGGTCGTGGCGGCGGCGGCCGTGGCGGCGGCGGCGGTGGTTACGGCGGTGGTGGTGGCCGTCGGTACTAACAACCCGGTACTGTCAAAAAACTCCAGGGCAATAGCCTGCCTTACATTCGTTTGAAATTGGTTTTGATTGGGTTTGTTTTTTTGGGGCCTGAAGGTGGGTTTCATTTTCATAATCCTTTTGTGAAAAAGCGTTTGCGCTCATTTGGGCGTTGCGGAAATTGGGTTTGATTGGGTTTGTTTTGGGTTTGTTTTCACTAAGTGTCCAATTGTGTTTATTTTTATAAGCCTTTGTTGAAAAGATACTTACATTCATTTTGGCCTTTCGGAAATTGGGTTTGTTTTGCATAAAAAGAGTTGATTTGTAGAGGGTTCTCGACAGATGTAGATGGCGGAGGACAGAAGACGGTTGGCGAGTATTGCGTATCGCCCCCGACAGAAAAGCAAGTGAGCTAACATCGGGGGTAAACTCGGGACAAGGGGGGGGAATTCGTATTGCGTATTGCATAGATCGTGATACATTGTTAATGGTTCATGGTTCATTGGTTAATTGGCTGGGCCGGCTGGCTCTAAGTCCTTGCTGCGCTGCAGCTTACGACATGCAAACTGAAATGTTATCTTCGCCTGCTGACGGTTTATGTTAGCCTGCTGGCTAACATAGGCGTATTATAACATATTATCAAACAATAGTCAAAGGAAAACGGACAAAAAAGCACTTTTTTTAACATCGGATTAAGTATCCGCTACCTAAAAACGGTAAGTCTTGCAACATAAAAGACTTACAAGGTGCCCAAAAAGGCGCTTACAAACCAGCTTACAAAAAACTTCAAGAAACTGCCGGGAATCAGCCTCAAGATATACCCACCGAATTGGCTGAAATAGTAGCCGTGTGGACAGAGCTACCGGAATATATCAAAGCAGCAATCAAGGCGTTAGTCCAAACTAATATTCAAGGAGATTAACAATGACAGTATCGAAAAAGCAGTTGGAAGCTAATAAGAAGAACGCCCAAAAGGGCGGCGTGAAAACTCCAGAGGGTAAGGCAATCGTAAAATACAATGCCCTAAAAAACTGGCCTGCTTGCTAAGGAGGCCGTTATTACCGTAGGGGAAGGTGCGGAAAGCCCAGAAGAGTTTAACGCTCTCTTGGAAGACCTGAAAACGCAACTTGCTCCGGCAGGAACCCTAGAAGAAATGCTGGTAGAGAAAGTAGCAGTTGCCTACTGGCGACTCCGACGGGCTTACAGATACGAGGTTGGCCTTATTAGGCAAGAGTTAGATACTGCTACAGACGATTTCTACAGCGAAACAAACTACGAGGATAAGAAGATAAATAAGACAGATGAGGAAATAGACCAGGAGATAGAACGAGATAAGGAAGCTATCGAATCCTGGAAGCAAGACAAAAGGGATTTCACCAAGATGCATAAGGACGGTAAGCCTCTTGAAGAGATTTACGACTGGGGAGAAAATTGGGAATGGCTTGAAGATAAGTTCAAATATCTTTTGAGCGGCCATGAGGACTATGAAGGATTCGACCCGAAGAACTTCAGAGAGTTCTTGAATAATAGTGCAGACTGGAGTGATGAGCAAATTTGGGAAGCCCATATCGAGCTTTGTGATGAGAAGATCGACGAACACAAGAAGGAGATTGCTGATTTAGAGAAACAGAAACAACAGAATAAGCTCAAGCTCCAAGTAATAAAGAAATTAGGTAATATCCCGTCAAAAAACGAATTAGACAGGCTATTAAGGTATGAAGGTGCGATAGAACGGCAGTTATATAAAGCTCTGAATCAGTTGGAAAGACTTGTACGTCTTCAGCAATAATGAGACAAATTTACCTTTAAATTAGGAGACGATCTCAGCTCCGGTTTCAATGATTTTACAGTTAATTCTTTTCCTTTCAAGAATTGTTTTTGCTTTCAACTGTTTTCGCTATTTCTTCCCGC
>DATKYR010000172.1:0-8208 GCA_035528395.1 Sedimentisphaerales bacterium | reverse complement strand
GATGATAAAATATTAGGTCGTTGCTACTTGTCGGAATATTTACGAGGCGCCAATGGGATATGTGATTTGCGAGAAGTGGTTTGAAAGCCAGAGTTTAGGGCCTACTCTAAAAAGTTCTGCCACGATCGCTGGGACAGTTATACTAAAAGAAAGGTATTGACAAGAAGCAGGGAAATCGTATAAACTTATTGCAAAAGAAGATATAAGCTTTTCTGCGGGCGTAATTCAGTGGTAGAATGTCAGCTTCCCAAGCTGCGAAGGAGAGGCCAAAAAACTGCATTAACATACGTTAAACCTTGTCTGTAGCAAGCTTTATTCTCTGTCTTTGCACTGGCCTTAGACTGGTTTCAGGACTGTTTTCGTGGTAGTTCTTGCACAAATCTTGCACAACATATATGAATCGGAGCACGTCCGAACATTTTCGTTGAATCGAAACAGGTAAACTGCCAACAGAATCGGAGTTGACTGGTTGTCGAGTCGGAGTGAGTACGTTTAGATACTGGCAAGGCCCCCTCTACTGGCTGATAAGGCGCGCTGTTTTTCGACGAGTTTTGACTAACGGATTTTCAGTCCGTTAATCGCGTTTGTAAGTGATTGTGAATAAATGGTTTATACTTGTTAAATAAGAACTTATGATGCTGGCCGAAGCGCAACCGAAGCGTGACCGTAGGCAAAACGTACACCTTTGGTGCAAATTTTGGTGCAATTCGCTGGCTCATGTAATCCATAATATTCCTTATACGGAAATTAAATCAGTGACCTCCTGCGTGTCGAGCAGGGACCACGCTTTTCTAATACCTTGTCAATAAAGAGCTTACTAAAGGCTATATAAGGACTTAGACACTGTTTTCGAACTGGCTTGGAACTGGTTTTAGAACTGTTTTGGAACTAAAACTGCCACAAAATTGCCACAAATTAAATCCTTACTATCCTACAGGATACGGAATAGCAAGATAAGTGGTTTATCAAATTCTTGCGAACTACATGAAAATAAGATAGTCTTACGATTTATGGCCAAGAAAAAGAAGAAACCACTGAATAAAAAAGACGTGCTATGGGCGGAAGCTAAACGCAGATGTCGCTTGAACACTGAAGACATTCGGATAGCCAAAGAAATGGGGCTAAATCCCAGAAGCCTCATCAAGAATATCCCCTCCAAGACCGAGCAGTGGAAGTTGCCCGTCAAAGACTGGATTCGCCAGATGTATCAAAAACGACAAGAGAAATCTGCGAGAAAGAAAGCTCGTAAAGGACAAGCAGCAGCTGGTGCCTGGAAACGGACATTGAATCTGATTTTCGCGCAATATTTGTCTAAGAATGGTGTCCTACCGTTTTTCACCGGTATCGAATTTGCCCAAATCGCAGCTAAGACTTGACCAGCCTTAAATTTAGCTACAGGTTTTTGTCCTGACATTCTTCCATCTCCGAGCTAAACAATCTTGTGACGGTTTGCTCAATCCCTAGCAAACCGAAATAATTTTAAATTTAATTTTCAAGAAGCTTTTGCTATGATTAACAGCTATGATGATATTAAGGTTTACAACCAAAGCATTTCAAAAATTCGGTAAAAAGCCACAATTGGTCGAAGTCGATAAAGCTTATAAAGACTTTGGCGAATGGTATGTCAATACCATTAATTCGGTCAACCAGGGCAACCTTTTTATGGCTGTCATGCACGCAGAAAGTCTTTATGCCATACTGGTGCCAATAGAAAAGAACATGGATTCAGCAGATTTTGTTCATACAGTGTTTGCCAATCTGCTTTTGCGAATATTACGTTTAGAGGTTCCGCGTAAAAATGCTGAGCAAATTATGAATTCTTACAATAGCCATGCTATTTTTGTAAAAACTAAATCGCGAAGCCTTGTGGCCAATCTGTCTACCATTATAAAAGATATAGACGCTATAATGGAATGCCCTGTAAGATTTGTCAGGGGTAACAAATTAGATCTAACCCGGCTGGAACATGAAATCAATGATGCCCCAAGAAGTTTAAAGGGGAAAACTGTCTGGCCGGTAAATGACTTTTATAAGTGCATACAAAAATTGTGTCCTGAACTCCCTGTCAGGCAGTCGCTGCCATTAAAATATTCTGCCATGAGCAATCCTGAAAAACTGATGGATATATTTAAAGATAAGATTTCTGAAGATCTGGCCCTTAAGGTAAAGGCATCATCACTTGGAGCAGAAGTTTTGTTTTCTGTTGAAGAGGCGCGGACACTCCTTGAAGCAGTTCATGATTCACAGCAGCAATCTTCAGAGGTGCTTGAAAAGATTTATACCGACCTTTCACGAATGCTTAGTTTTCAAGTACAAAAACTTGAAAAACAAGAAAAGTGTAAGTGAACGAACCGTAGGGTATTTCACAACAACGCCTATAGCGCCTTATCAATCTTCTTCCTATACTCTATATCTGACTCACTATGGTCGTCAAACCACCACCGATATCCCCAAAAGAATTATATGCTTGATACGTTTCTTTTCATCCGGATACTTAATCCGATTTCACACTAAAAATTTTATAAAATATCTGTATTTTCACAAAAAATTGACATTTATTCGGACTTAGTATAGGTAAAATCAACATTTGTGGAGACATTTTGGTGACACGATGTCACCTGAAAATTGTGGTGTTTTTCAGCGCCTGAAAGAGGTGACTTTTTGAAGAATTCTGGCATTTTGGAACTCTCTCTGACATTGACAATTTCATCAGACCTTACCATCCTGCGAACTACCATTAATCCTTTTCCACTCGCCAGAATTTCCTTTCATGCTCCCAACTCTTAGATATCTCACCAGTTGGTCTTACGACAACCGCTTTACATTCCGTGGTAATTGTTCCATCGGGTAACAATAATTCTGATGCGACTTTCATACCTCTACTCCCTTTATGTTCCAGCCAGCCAAGTGCTTTTAGGGGGGTATTAGTTGGCGTCGGCTTTCTGTACGTAATGTTCAGCCTTAGAGTAACAAACAGATTGTCAAAATTGCCATCCAACATGACGGCTCTACCAGAGGTCTCATCTAAAATCGCAGCGACAATTCCACCGTGTGCAATTCCGGGGTATCCGTTGAATTGTTCGGGTATAGTCACGGTTGCTTCAACTTGGTTTGCTTCAAGATTGTTATACCATACCATTTTGAGCCCGTAGCTATTCTCACGACCACACATAAAACATGTTCTGGAGGTTGGTTGTTTTATCATTGAATCCTCAATTTCCATTATACGGATTTCTATAGGTTTCCTGTTCTTTGTAGCATCTTAACAAGTTTTCAACATTCCGTTGTTCAAAATAACCGCCAAAAGTGTAAATGAAAAGTGTATGCTAATATATCTGTAATAAAAACAATTAATTCTTCGTCATTTGCAGTAACACCTGCTCTCGCAGTATAATGAATGATGATGCGATACGTTATGGGAAATTCCAGTTTGGTGTTAACAAACGGGGATGAAGACAAATGGACTCAAACCGAATAGCTGATAGGACATTCTGATGGCAAAACCACAGCAGTCTGAAATTCACATGTTTGTCGTGATGATCTGTTGCCTCGCGGCGACAACGTTCGCTGATGAACTTCCTGTGCGACTGGCGATCATCGACAAGCAACCGCCTGAAAGGCCCTATGCGAAAATCGCGGCCGATTTCAACGGCGATGGATTGCCGGACATAGCGATCGGTGGCGCGAAAGGGCCGCTTGTCTGGTACGCGTATCCCAATTGGACGAAGAGGCTCATTGCAGAAGGCGGTTACGAAACCGTTGAAGGAGAACCCGCTGACATCGATGGCGACGGCGACCAGGACATAGTCATGGGCGGTATCGTTTGGTATGAGAACCCAGGGGCGACGAACCAATCTGCTGCCCGGCCGTGGACTGCCCATCGAGTTGCACACCTGCGCACGCATGACGTGGAGGTTGGCGACCTTGATGGCGACGGTAAGCTCGACATTGTCACCCGCGATCAGTCCTCATTTGGTAATCCATCCGGGAACCGGTTTCACGTGTGGAAACAGCAGACTCCAGACAATTGGTCTGGCTTTGAGGTAGAATGCCCTCACGGCGAAGGAATCAAGCTTACTGACCTCGATCGCGACGGCGACTTGGACGTTGTCATCGGCGCGCGTTGGTATGAGAACACGGGTAATATCCTCAAGGGGCCATGGACTGAGCATGTCTATTCGCCGTTGTGGAAGCACGCAGACACCGAGGTTCAATGCCATGATCTGAACAACGACGGGCGATTGGATATCGTGCTCACACCGGCTGAACTGAAGGGAGGCATGTATCATATTTCGTGGTTCGAGGCGCCGGAGGACGCCAAGACGCCAGACTGGCGAGAGCACGTAATTGAAGAAGTACAGGAGACGGTTGTCCACGCGCTTGGCGTGGCTGACATGAACAACGATGGCAAGCCCGACGTGGTGATAGCCGAGATGCATCAAGGAGCCGATCCCGATGAAGTTCGGGTCTATTTGAACCAAGGGTGCGGATTGACGTGGACGAGGGAGGTCCTCTCGACTACGGGTTCGCACGATATCGTTCTTGCTGACATTGGCGCTGACGGTGATGTCGACATCGTAGGCGCGAACCATGCCGGCTCATTTCAAGCGGTTCAATTGTGGGAGAACTTGACCAGTACAACCGGAAAGGGTAACCGTTGAAAGCTCTCATAAAGTACGACTCGGCCCTTTTGACAAGCGAGCCGAGGGAAGTGCAAGCAGGGGCAAGTGCGGAAACATGATGACTAATTGATTCTATACTTTTTTTGTCGCTACAGTCAAAACAACAATCGGCCTCAACCACCCCGCCCCGCGACAGCCGGGAGGCGGTTTGTGTGGAGGACCAACACGCGGAGCCTTGAATCACTCAAGCTTTTTCCCTGTCATCTTTTCAATATAGTCGATTAATGCCGAAAAGATGGGCCCTTATCCAATTGTTTGCTTTCTTGCATTTCCAAGGGGATTTGGGTATTGTCAGCAACAAAGACACTCGGCCGTGTGTCCGGGCACTACTGAACCGAAGACGTCATTGACACCGAGAGCGGGATAGAACATAACTGACAAGTAGGAGTTACACCGTTTAGAGAACATGTTGTATGGAAGATGTGGCACAAGACAAACAGTCACATGGAGCATCTGGAGATAGACTGGCATCGATTGATGCACTTCGTGGGTTTGATATGTTCTGGATCATAGGAGGGGGCACGGTTCTCGCCAACACGGCAAAAGTGTGGGAGAATCCAGTCACACGAACCGTTCGAGAGCAACTCGAACACGTTAACTGGGAAGGATTCCATTTCGAGGATTTGATATATCCTTTGTTCCTGTTCATCATCGGCGTAGTATTGCCCTTTTCTCTAGCCCGTCGAAGGGAGCAAAGCCAGAGCCATTGCAGACTCTACCTGCACGTTCTTAAGCGATCCTTTATCCTGATCTTGTTAGGTTCCATTCCACGGGGCGTTTTGAGTTTTGCACGCTGGCCTTTCATGGGAGGGGTGTTAGAACACATTGGGCTTTGTTATTTCTTCGCCACGCTGTTGGTGATGCATACGAGATGGCGAGCGAGGGCGGTTATTGTAGTGGCTTTTCTCGTGCTCTATTGGCTGGCGCTCATCTTGATCCCAGTTCCAGGTCATGGTAGCGGTGTCTTCACCGAGGAGGGAAACCTGGCATCATATGTTGATCGGCTCTTTATTTCGGACAAGCTTTGGAATGAAGGTCCTACTTCTGTTCTATCTGGCATTTCGATCATTTTGTGGGGATCATTGGTGGGTGACTGGTTGCGATCCAACCGATCAGGCAACCGTAAGGCTGCGGGTTTAGTTCTGGCGGGTATCGCAAGTGTTATCCTGGGCTATCTATGGGGATTCTCATTGCCGATCATAAAAAGAGTTCTCTGGACAAGTTCTTACGTCACTTACGCATGTGGTTGGAGTCTACTGCTGCTGGCAATGTTCTACTGGGTGATCGACGTAAAGAAGTACCGCAGGTGGGCATTTTTCTTCATCGTGATAGGAATGAATGCAATTACCATATATTTCCTGCAGCAGATTATAGACTTCTATGAGATTGCGAACCTCCTATTCAAGGGCATCTCCGAACAGACGGGAATACTCATGCCCCTTGTTCTTCCGATCGGTGTTGTGACTCTGAAATGGTTGTTTCTCTGGTTTATATATAGACATAAGATATTCTTCAAATTGTGAAATCCGAAGGAGTCCCCCAGACCACCACCGCCACCAAATAACCACCCCACCCCGACCCGCGACAGCCACGAGGCGGTTTGTTGGAGAGAACTGGAGCGGTAGCCTTGGACTTGGCGACTTCCCTGTTAACCATATTGTCAACACTCCTTTGTGATTCCTGGTTGCGGGGGCGGATAGATGCCGTCCGGATTCGAGTGTATCGGGGCAGGGCTGTCAAAGGTCATGGTGTCAATGTCCTCGACGAATTGGTAATCGGAGTTCAATGCCTGGTCCCAAGTGATGTACTGGCCGCTGTGAGTTGCCATGCGCCCCATTAGCGCAGCGACATCTGCCATGCCGGCCCGTCGGGCTTCATTGTGGGGCTTATCCTGGCGGATAGCATCCAAGAGCACTTGCCACTCAACGTGATAGGGATTTGGGTCGGGTTGACCGAACTCCCAAACAAGATTCTCGGCCACCATATTATGACCCTTATAGATCTTCGGCTCCGGTTGGCCTAAGGTCGCCATGAGTACGGCCGAGCCCTTGGACCCGTGGGCATAGTCAGAGTAGGTATTCCAGCAACCCTGCATGTGCCTGGAGAAGGCAAACAGCTTTGTACCGTCTGCGAAGGTGTATTCCACAGTGTAGTGATCGAATTGACTACCCGCCTGTTCGTAGCAGCGACCGCCGAAGCCCTGCGCCGAGACCGGCCAGGCGCCTTTCGTCCAGCAAGCCACGTCAATATTGTGGCAGTGCCAGTCAATAAAGAATCCAGACGAGACCCATGTAAAGCTGTTTGGGTATTGAAGCTGGAATACAAGCTCATTGACATTCTGGGGCAAGGGCGGGCAATGGACTGGTCCATGCACCCGGTAGATTCGCATGGTGTGCACTTCGCCGATGGCTCCATCGTGAATTCGCTGAATGACCTCTCGTCGTGCCTTGGAGTGCCGCCACATGAAGCCTACTGCGACTTTCAGATTCTTTCTCTCTGAAGCTTCAGCGGCCTTAAGCCAACGGCGAACAGCTGGCGCGTCGGTGGCAAACGATTTCTCTGCGAAGACGTTTATGCCCTTTTCCACTGCGTATTCAAAATGGAGGGGGCGAAAGGCCGCGTGAGTAGTCAACAGCACTACGTCACCCGGCCGCAGGCAGTCGATTGCCCTCTTATAGGCATCGAAGCCGACAAACTGGCGCTCCGGCGGCACATCAATCCTGTTTTGAAAACCCTTCTTCAGGTTATCGAGGCTATTCTGGAGGCGCTGTTCGAACAGGTCGGCCATAGCATAGAGCTTAACCGACCCACCGGTAGTCGAAAAAGCGTCGGCGACAGCACCGGTTCCCCTTCCTCCACAGCCCACCAAGGCCAGCCTGATCGTCGAGTCTTCCGCCGCGTAGCACCGGGGAATAGCCACACCCGCCACGGCCGAGGAAACGGCTAAATGTCCCGACAACTTCAAGAACTCCCGGCGTGACTTCGCGCCAGAGCAAGTCTTTGGATCTGATGTACTCATGGTAGACTCCTTTTTTTGTCATGTTTTACTGGCGTTTGTTGTTTCTTGTATGCCGTTCGCCCGATAGTCTCCGGTCACGATCATCTTGTTAACGTTTTGTGCGGAGACTCATACAGATTGGCCGATCAAAGAATAGCATACTGGCATTTTCCACAATATCAAGAATTCTTTCTTCTCTCGTTCAACTGTAAGTACACTCCCCCAACCCGCGACAGCCGGGAGGCGGTTTGATGGAGAGACTTGGAGCGGTGGCCCTGAATTGCCGAGAATCGTTGAACTCCTCCTCAAGCACGGAGCCAAATAATAACGAAGATTTAATGGAGCAGGTAACTCTGAAGAAGTATCCTGTCATAAACAGGCTAATTCGGGACGTTGTCCCTGTCGTAGTTGGAGGTTTATTGGCTACTCCCTTGGTTCATAGTTTATGCTACCTGTGATTTTACGTCAACCATTTCATCTTCGGCCATGTCTTTCAGCTTTGCCTCCAGTATCCACAGTTGCTGATAG
>DATKYR010000171.1:0-42117 GCA_035528395.1 Sedimentisphaerales bacterium | reverse complement strand
CTATCAGCAACTGTGGATACTGGAGGCAAAGCTGAAAGACATGGCCGAAGATGAAATGGTTGACGTAAAATCACAGGTAGCATAAACTATGAACCAAGGGAGTAGCCAATAAACCTCCAACTACGACAGGGACAACGTCGAGAATTGGAATTGGATACGTATTCATCTGAGTATGGAAGGAACAGTTCGGCAACGTGTGTTGGTTTGATAGGGCCTTTGCCGATTTTATCGCCCTCCACTTGCCATTGTTGTTCCTCGCTATTTATCTCAAACCTCGGTTTCGTTTTGGGCAGATTATGTTCGACGCCCGATGCAGAGAAAGAGATAAAGGCTAAAATCATTGCGATTACAAATTGGTGTTTTCCTGACTTAATCATTTTTCTAATCTCCTTAACTAAATTATTGTATCTTTGATTTGGCTTTGGCTGCTGCGGCCGTTTCCGGATATGTCTCGACAATATAACGAAATTGCTCCTTTACAATAGCTTCGTTATTGGAATAATCGGCCAAGAGTTCCGCAGCGGCTAACAATCGAGCAGCGCTGGCCGATTCGGTTATCTTGCGTTCTATCTCTGCAAAAGTTAGCTCTTTCTTTGCTGGTCTCACCAATGCACGCCAGAGGAAAGAAGTTGTTATCACAAGCAAAATGCCCGCTGCAACTGCGGCATATCTGGGCCAACGAATTTTCGGGGCCTTACCCGGGATTGGAGCGCGAATCTTGTTTATTTCCGCCAGGCCGTCATCCCAAACAACCTCTGCAAGCTCAAGCGACCTTTGCAGTGCATCCAGCATCTTTCGGCAATGTGCGCACTCGGCCAAATGATGAGCCACCTTCTTTGAGTCGCTCGGCAATAATTGCCCATCGGCGTAATCAACGAGCATCTCTGCAATCTTTTCGCACGTTTTTTCCATTATGGTTCAACACCTCGTTCTAATAATCGTTTGGCAAGAATCGTCCGTGCCTCTCGCAGCCGGCTTCGCACAGTGGATGGATTCAATCCCAGAATTTGGCCCACCTCTTTGGAATTTAAATCACAAAAATATCGCAATATCGTAGGCCCAAGCAATGAATTATCTAATTCTTGCAAGCTCTCTCGCACAATCTCAAGCTCCTCAGCCACAATTACTTTCTCGTCTGTTCTCGTCGAGTGCGTCTTAGCTTATGCCCGCCGTTTTAGTATTTCGCCCACTCGCCTGCGAAAGCTTCTCCGGCGTCGATGTTCCATCAAGCATCTGTTGACTGTAACTTTTATCAGCCATCGAACCACATCTTCTCTGGTTCGGCACTTCCCGGAGTTCTTCAACGCCTGAATTGATACATCCTGCAATGCATCTTCGCCGTCCGAGGCGCTCAATCCAAAACCGGCCACAATCCGCTTAAGGCGTCCAAGCTCCACCAGGAATATATCCAGGTTTGACTTTGATGACTGTTCGCCGGCTGCCTGGCCCGCTTTCGCTGCAAAATCCGGATTTATCTCATTCACACTTTGCATCAACTCCGAATCGGTCTTCGTTCGTCTATCAGTATAATGCTCGAAGGTACTAAAGTGTTGGCGGAAAGATGATTTTTTTCTTAAACAAACAACGAAAACAGCGCGAAAATCTGGATTTTCGATAGTCGATCCTCGACGAGCATCGAGAATCCGGCATCGAGTATCGAGTATTGTTCAAATACTTCGGCGGTGCCGCAGGCGGTCCAGCGCTACCGCCAGGACGATAATCGCACCGGTGATAATCTCCTGCACCCAGTTCGGGTACCCCCTCTGCGTGCACCCCGAAGCGATAACGGTCATAATCAGCGCCCCAACCAATGTACCGAGAATCGACCCTTCTCCGCCGCTCAAACTGCCGCCGCCGATTACCACCGCGGCTATCACGTTTAATTCCAGCCCTACCGCCACCGTAGGGTCACCCACGGTCAACCGCGAAAACTGCATCAGTCCAGCCAATCCGGCAAAGGCACCGCACATAGTATAGACCAAAACCTTGACCCGTTCCACTGCCACCCCGCACAGCCGGGCCGTTTGCTCATTTGAGCCGATGGCAAAGGTATGCCGTCCCAACCGCGTGTACCGCAATAGTGCCGCCATCCCCACAGCTAAAATAATCAGCACCCACACCCCCGGCGGAAGCAGCATCCAGCTTCGCTCTTTCGGCAGCGTGGCCAGCAGCTCCTCCAGCCATCTCAAACGCTCCGGGTCAACGTCGATTTTCTGCTCCCGTCCGATACCCTTGGCCGCCCCCCGAACCACCAACATCATACCTAAGGTAACGATAAACGGCACAACTCGCAGCCGCGTTATCAGCAATCCGCTGACTAATCCGAAAAATGCCGCCGCCGCCACCCCCCCGACTGCCGCCGTCAGTGGACTCACCCCGGTATATCGCAGCAGCCATGCAATCACCACCGTGCTCAGCGCCACTATCGAGCCGACGGACAGGTCAATCCCCCCGGAGATAATCACCATTGTCATACCCAGGGCCGCCACGCCTACTATCGTCGTCTGCCGGGCAATCATTTCCATGTTCCGTGCGGTCGCAAAACTCGGCGGCGCAATCAGCACAAACACACCGTACACCGCCACCAGGGCCAATACCGACCCGATAGTATTCAACCAGCTTCGCCAATTGAACGTCCTTTTTCCCTTTGGTGTCATCAGCTTATCGCTCATGCGCTGACCTCCTGGCCGGTTGCCTCTAACATAAGATTATGCTCGTTCACTTCGTCAATCCGGCGTGTTGGCCCCAACCTTCCGCGGCACATAACCGCCACCCGGTCGCACACACCCATCAGCTCAGGCAGGTAGCTGCTTACCATCAGAACCGCTTTGGGTTTTCGCCCCTCTGCCGGCGAGCCCGTCGCCAATGCGTTTATCAGCTTGTAAACCAGCGCCTTGGCCGCTACGTCAATACCCCGCGTCGGCTCGTCTAACAGCAGCACATCTACGTCGTGCTGTAACAATCGGGCCAGCGCAACCTTCTGCTGGTTGCCGCCTGATAGAGACGATACCGATTGTCGTGGTCCAAGACAGCGAATATCCAGCCTTTCCAACCAGCGCCGCGTAGCTTTATCCTGTCGACTCGGCAGCACAAGCCCCAGCGGGCCAAAGCCCCTCAGTTTGGAAAGTGTCACGTTGTCCGCCACGCTCAGAGAAACCGCCAATCCCTCTTCCTTGCGGTCCTCACTCAGAAGACCGGCTCCCTGCATCCACCGCCTCACCGGTGAAGCAGGCCCCGTGTAAACGCCTAATCGAATCCGCCCCCGCTTGACCGGCTCCAGTCCGAACAAGCTCCGCAGCAGCTCCGTTCGCCCGGCCCCAACCAGCCCGGCGATGCCCAATACCTCCCCGCGATGCAGCTCCAGACTCGCCGATTTGGGTTTTTCCAGGCCGGCCAAATCTTCAATCTCCAAGATGACCTCTCCTGCCTGACGGGCAGAGCGAGGGTAAAGCTCCTCAACCTGCCTTCCCACCATAAGCGCTACTATCTCGTCGATTGTAATAGCTTCCACATCACTGCTGCCGACCACTCTTCCATCGCGCAGAACCGTCACCCTGTCCGCAACACGCTTGACCTCTTCAATAAAGTGCGAAATATAAACTATAGCTTTGCCTTGCCGTTTCAGCCGCCCAATAATCTCGAAAAGCCGTTCCACGTCCTGCTGTGTCAAGCTACTGGTAGGCTCATCCAGCACCAGCACATGGCAGCCGATAGCCAGAGCCCGTGCAATCTCCACTAACTGCTGCGAACCCACCGACAAATTACTGACACGAGCATCAGGGGTCAGTTCCGGATTATCGAATTCCTTAATCGCCTCGATTACCCGCCGCCGCACCTGTTTCCAGCGCACAACGCCTAATGTCGCCGGTTCCATACCCAACATGATATTTTCCTGCACGTTAAGATGTGGCGTTAGTGAAAGCTCCTGATAAATCATCGCCACCCCGGCCCGACGAGCTTCGAGTGGATTACTCGGCCGATACGGAGCGCCGTCAAGCCACATTTGACCTGAATCCGCTTTGACCGCCCCCGAACAGACCTTCATCAGTGTGCTCTTGCCGGCGCCGTTCTCGCCGACCAGCGCCAGCACCTCGCCCGCAGCTACCTCGATACTCACATCTTCCAGCGCTACCGTCGCCCCAAAACGCTTACAAACATCCCGCATCTGGAGCCGTATCGATAATTGGTCCGAATCTACTCGTTCAGCCATTTTTTGAAATCCGGCTCCAACAGATTCTTCATCTTCGGTTCATCCATATTTTCCGGAGTCGCCACCTCTGAGCCGGTGTCGATTCGTTTTTCCACCTGCTCACCCCGCAGGTGCGCCACTATTGTCTTTACCCCTAAGTAACCCATATTGATTGGGTCCTGCAGCACCAGCCCTTTGATATACCCTTTTTCCAGCGCCAGCACAAGCCGGTCGGAACTGTCAAAACCCACATACATAACTTTGCCCGCCAGGCCGCTGTCCTCCAGCGCTCGCAGCATTGCAAACGACGTTGACTCGTTCGGACAGAATATCCCGTCAATCGTCAACCCTCCGTCTGGCTTACGCAGCGGCGCCAGCAGATTCTCGCTTGCTGTATAGGCGCTTTCAGTGGTTGCCCCGCCGTACTGATTGGCGCTGACCACTTCAATTTCAGGATATTTTTCTTCTAACACATCCAGAAAGCCCTGTTCCCGGTTCATCGTGCTGGCAGAGCCTTCCTGGTAACGCAGCATAATCACCTTGCCTTTTCCGCCCAAAATCTCGGCCAGACGTTCACCGCCCTTTCTGCCGCCGATTTTGTTGTCCGTCGACACAAAACTGACGTAATCTTCACTCTTTAGCCCGCTGTCGATTATCACAACCGGAATCCCGTTGTTTACAGCGTCCCTGACCGGCATTCGCAGTGCAGCATCATCCAACGGCGCCAGCACTATTCCCGAGACACCGCGTGTTACGAAATCTTCCATTACCCTGATTTGCGACTCCCTGTCATCCTCCTTCAGCGGCCCTTTCCATATAACCTCAACATCTATGCCCGCTTCTTTGAGCTCCTGCTCGGCCTTGACCGCTCCTGCGTGGATTGATTTCCAGAAAACGTGCGTAGTCCCCTTCGGAATCACGGCAATACGATACTTATCTTCGCTTGTTTCTTTCTGCTTACATCCGATTGCAATAAAAACAACCGATATAGCAACGATAACAATGGCTCCTAAGACCTTTTTCATAATTCTAACTCCCTGAATTTTCGTTTTCGACAACAATAATAAAAAGTCAATATCCGATAGTCAATAAAGTATATCTGCTTTGCTCGGCATGACAACTCAAAACCGGCCGGTCTCAGTGATATAAGATAAAAAGGGAAAATTTCTAACGGGGCCTGTTGACAAACCTGTATTTCCTCTTTATTATAAGTATCCAGTTGGAATTTCGTCGCCGAACAAGCATTGCGGTAATTGAGTTCCCTGAATATGTACCATTTACCCGGAAAAAAGAGTATATCAGCGTAAAGGTTTAGACCAGAGTGAACCCCGTTAGAAATCATATGAAAAGAAACGATATGATACAGAAAGGGAAAGTTTCTAACGGGGTGAAAATTGTAGCAGTTATACCGGCCCGTTTCAGCTCTACCAGATTCGCCGCTAAAGTTCTCGCAAAAGACACAGGCAAATTCCTCATTCAGCACACCTACGAGCAGGCCTGCTTGGCTAAATTACCAGAAAAGGTAATAATTGCAACCGACGATGAAAAGGTTGTCGCCGCCGCCGAGACATTTGGCGCCGAATGTATTATGACTTCAGTCGAGCACAAAAGCGGCACCGACCGCATCGCTGAAGCCGTTGCTGATATGGACGTCGATATTGTCATAAATCTCCAGGCCGATGAGCCGGAAATCGACCCCGGCAATATTGACTATCTTGCCCGGCTTCTGATAGACAACCCCGATTACCCAATGGCCACCCTCGCTGCTGAATTCCAAAACGCCCAGCAGGTCGCCGACCCTAATATCGTCAAAGTTATAACGGATTGCAACGATGCCGCAATTTATTTTTCTCGTTTCCCTATTCCTTATGACAGAGAAAAATCCGGCGTAGGAAACGTACAGCAGTATCTACGGCATCTCGGCATTTATGCTTATCGCAAGCAATTCCTGCTGAAAATCACCGCATTGCCGCAGACGCCGCTGGAAAAAATCGAAAAACTCGAACAGTTACGGGCAATTGAAAACGGCTTTAAAATCCTGGTCGGCAAAGTCGAACACACCTGCGACGGCATAGACACTCCAGAACAGTATGAAGAATTTGTGAAAAGATATAAAAAATCCACAGAGAACAATGAGGACACTGAGAGTGATAGATAAAAGAACGGTTTTTGTTTTGGGTGCTGGGGCAAGCTGCCCCTATGGTTATCCTTCTGGTGCTCATCTCCGAAAATTGATATGCCTCAACGATGGATTTATAAAGCATTACAAGGAGTATCTAAAAAGTGGCAGTTCTGCATATAGTATAGAAAACGTTAATCACTTTAAAACAGCCTTTGACAAGTCTAGCATTAAATCAATAGATGTTTTCATATCAAATAATCCTAGACTCGCACCGGTTGGAAAATATATAATTGCTTTTGAAGTTTTCAGGGCTGAACAACGGAGCCGTTTCCGTGAAAAGGCCATGGAAAGCAAGTTATGGTATTCAAGGAAATGCGACGATCCTAAACGTGACCGTGACTTTTTATTGAGAAAAGATTTCTTCCAGGGTGGGGATTGGATTTTTTACCTTTATAACCGACTTATTGAGGGACTGGTCGGTAAAGAGGCACTGCCGGATTTCTCTAATGACAAGATTGTATTTATCACGTTCAACTACGACAGATCGCTGGAGCACTTCTTCTATGAAAGTCTCTGCAATTCATTTGCAGAGGTTTGTGACGATAGAATTGTTCAATACTTTAAACAGAAAAACTTACCTGTTAATGAGCAAATATCACCACAAAATCGTGAACTGCTTATACAGTTGGTCATGGAACAGTTGAAAATCTTACACGTTTATGGGCAAATTGCACCTCTGAAATGGCAGTCTTCTGAAGGTGTTGATTATGCCCCCCAAATCAATGAGGAACTTTTGCAGAAAGCTTCTCAGAACATCAGAACAATATATGAAGAAAAGAGAAATCCGGAATTGATAGAAGCGCAAAATCTGCTAAAGCAAGCTGAAGAGATTTTTTTTCTTGGGTTCGGATACGCACCAGAAAATATGGAGGTCCTTGGGCTACCTGAGTCGATACCTCCTAGATGCCAAGTTTATGGAACAGCATTCAATATGATAAAAGAGGAAGTAAACCGCTTATATTCTGGGCTGCATGGTGGTAGAGCACGTGATAAAGATATTTACTTGACGCCTACTTCTACCCTAATTAACGATATAGATTGCCTAATGCTATTGAAAAAATATTTAAATTAAATTCTCTTTGTTCTCGGTTTTCTCTGTGGCAAAATTAAAAGGTGAAAATTATGTCAAATGATAACGATTTATTGGCTTCCGTGAGTGATGTTTCGACTGACAGTGAATTTTTCTCGCCGATACCCGAAGGTTACAAAAAGGGTAAAACTCGATACGTTTTTGTGATGGGGACTGTAATGAGCGGCCTGGGCAAGGGGATATTTTCATCCTGTCTTGCCAAGCTGATGCAGGACAAAGGACTGAAAGTCGCTCCAATCAAGCTCGAAGGTTATTTGAATATAGATTCCGGCACGCTGAATCCATTTCGCCACGGCGAGGTATTTGTGCTCGATGACGGTATGGAATGCGATATGGATTTGGGCACTTACGAGAGGATGCTCAATCAGAATTTAAGCAAAGCGAATTTCGCCACAAGCGGGCAAATATTCAGCTCAATCCTGCACAAGGAACGCCATGGCGACTATCTCGGCAGAGACGTTCAGATGATCCCCCACGTTACCGGCGAGGTCAAATTGAAATTGCGTCAGTTGGCAATCGAATCCGACGCCGATATTGTGTTTATTGAGATTGGCGGAACCGTCGGCGATTTGGAAAATGCCTACTATATCGAGGCGATGCGAGAGCTCGCTTATGAGGAAGGCCCCAACAGTTGTTGCTTTGTCGCCCTGACCTATATCCTGGAACCCAAAACACTCGGCGAGCAGAAGTCAAAGGCCGCACAACTGGGAATCAAACAGCTTATGCAGTGCGGTATTCAGCCGGACATCATCGCATGCAGAGCTGCCAGCCCTGCCACTGAAAAGGTACGACAGAAAATAAGTGTGTACAGCAATGTTCCATTTGAAAGGGTCATCAGTCTTCCGGATTCAGCCAGTATTTATATGATACCGGCTATGCTCAGAGAGGTCGGGCTGGATTTCGAGGTCGCCAGACTGCTAAAAATAGAGGACAGAATCAATCTGCGAAACGAACGAAAGGCCTGGGCACAGTGGTGCGATTTCACCGACAAAATCGGCTCGACCAAACACCAAATTACCATCGGCATCACAGGCAAATACACTTCCGTCCGTGACAGCTACGCCTCGATAATCAACGCCCTTGAACACGCCGGCATTGCTCTGGCTTGCAAGACAGAAATAAAATGGATAGAAACGACCTCAATCACCAATGAAAACGCAGCCGACAACTTAGCTGATGTTGACGGCATTATCGTCCCCGGCGGCTTCGGAACCCGCGGCGCCGAAGGAAAAATCATCTGCATAAAATATGCCAGAGAAAATAATCTGCCTTATCTCGGATTATGCTTCGGCTTTCAAATGGCTGTTATAGAATTCGCCCGTAACGTTTGCGGCCTGACACAGGCCAACAGCACAGAGATTGAGCCGAATTGCGCCGAGCCGGTTATCGATATTTTGCCGGAGCAGAAAAAAATAGAAGGTCTGGGTGGAAATATGCGGCTCGGCGGAAGTGATATAGAATTAAAACCTCAGACCTTGGCGTGGGAGCTTTTTGGCAAAACAGATTCGGTCAGAATGCGATTCAGGCACCGTTACGAAGTTGACCCGCGCTATATCGAACAACTGGAAGAGGCCGGCCTTGTCTTCTCCGGAAAAGCACCAAATCAGCCGATTATGCAAATCCTCGAGCTTCCATCTCATCCATTTTTTATGGGCACACAGGCCCATCCCTGCCTGACTTCAAGACCACTAAAACCACAGCCTATGTTCATGGGTCTCGTCGCAGCGGCAATGCAAAAACATTACCCCGATGAAAAACTGCCCGATTGCATAAAAGCTATCCAAAGAGTATGAAATCACGCTGATTAGCGGCTACTATAAAAAGTGACTCTTATAAACCTTGTCATTTCGACCGAAGTGAGCGGAGCGAACGAAGTGGAGAAATCTATTAAAAAACTGGTTTCTCGACTCGCCTTAGATGTGCCTTTCCGCCATAGGCTGACTCGAAATGACATCTACAATGTTTTCTACGAAGCACTTTGAGTTATTAATGAAATACAGGGTGGCACCCTCAAACTTGTTTGGTGGTGTTCTTGGCCTAAGATCGAGTTACTGCTGGAGTTTCTCTATTTCTGCTTTGAGTTTTTTGTTTTCCTCAAGCAGTTTTGCGTTTTGTTCCATAACAGCATCAAAGACCCCTTTTACCTGGTTTTTGACGTTTTGCCGTGCCTTCTGTTTCCAGCTATCTTTTTCCTGCACACATTCTGCAAGAATCTTTTCTTGTTTTCTGCTTTCTCTGTTATGCAGCTCTATTAATCTTTCGATTTCGCGGTTGCTTTGCTCTAATTCTCTTTTTAATTGCATATTTTCAACGGCTATGAGTCTGCTCTTTTTCATACTGGGTGGTTCCTGTTCCCCACAGCCCGCAATCGACATAACAACAACGCCAACTGCCAAAACGAATATTTTTCGAACTGCTCTTTTCATCCTTGTTATCCTTTTTAAATAATTGAATTATTCGAAAAGCACTTTCAATTTTTCTTTATCAGCCATCGCGATTTGGCTCTGGTCCGTCCAGACAGCCAATTCGAGACTCTTTCTACAGTGACAATCATCACAAACAAGCTCGCATTCGTTTGTCAAAACGGCCTTGATAAGTTCCAGACAATTATTTGTTGCCGCCTGCAGATTCCCGATTATCTCTTTGAGCAGAGTTTGCTTGTTCTTCTGTGCCTCGTGCGGCTTCCAGCAGTCATAATCACTGGCCAATCCCACCAATACGTAGCAGATTTGTGCCTCCCTGGCTAATTTCGCTTCCGGCATACCGGTCATACCAACTAAATCAGCACCCCAGCTTTGGTGCATAAGCGATTCGGCCCGAGTTGAAAATTGCGGCCCTTCCATACATACGTATGTACCCTTCGGATGTGTCTTTGTATCAATACCTTTTGCCGTCTCGATAAGTATCTCTCTCACTCGCCCGCAGCTCGGCTGAGCCATCTCGCAGTGTACCGTCCCGAAACCGTCGAAAAAACTATTTACCCGCTTGAATGTTTTATCAATAAACTGGTCAACAATAACCAGATTTCCGGGAGCGATTTCCTCTCGAAGCGACCCAACCGCTGCGCTGCTAAGCACCGTATGAACGCCGAGTTTTTTCAAAGCGAAAATATTAGCCGCAAACGGCACCTCGCTCGGCGAAAATTTATGTCCCTTGCCGTGACGATTCAAAAATGCAACCCGCTTTTGCCCTATCCCGCCGACCATAATGGCTGTGCTCGGCCTGCCGAAAGGCGTGTTGATATTGCAAAACTCCGCATCGGTTATATGCTCAGCTAACACCTCGCCAAGGCCCGTACCACCTATTATCCCGACCAGTTCTTCTGCCATAGTCTTTCGTCTCCTTTATTCTGATTGCCGACTATAGTAATTCCTTTCCCGCCCATTTACAATCCTTTTGTCAGCGCTGTATGAAAATCACCACATAAGTATAAAATTCCTTGAACAAATTGCCGTAACCACCATAATAGCATAACGTATCTGGGTTAATCATTATTGGAGACCGGGTTATATGGACCTAATAATTACCGTAAAAGAAATTCAAGGCCACTGCCCAACATACAAGATCGGCGATTCTTTCACCCTCAAGGCAGGCTACCAGCTTGTAAGCGATACTCCCGTTTGCATGCATGGCTTGGCTTCTTTAATGCCTTATTATAATGCTCTGCGCGTCTCTGAACCTGCGCAATGGGGCCTGGACGGCAAAGAAGACAAGACCAAGGCTTACATACATTGCCCCGACCCTTGCGAATATACACACGGCGGCACAGTAATCTTCGAGATAACCAAAACCAAATAGCCTCCAACCCTGTCCTAAGCGAAAGAAACCCTGCCTTGAGCGCAGTCGAAGAGTCGAAGTTCCACCCGTGCTGAAAGCCCGCCTCCGGAGCGGCGGAATCAATAAAAAAGGAGCTTATACCGAATCAATTGGTATAAGCCCCGAATTGACGTAAATCCCTGGCTCTCTCGTTTGTCATTGCGAGTCCGCCAAAAGCGGACGCGGCAATCTCAAACTTTGAAAGCTTTGTATCAGCCACACCCCCATATCTTGCTTCGCACCAGTGCCTGCGTTACCCCCGTTCTTGCTTTCGCAAGAAAGCACGGGGGTGCAGGCAAGAAGCAATGGGGGCCGGCTAAATCCTAACTTAAGATTCCTACTCTGGTGGCCGGTACAGACGAATATCGTCAAAGTACATTGTACCTGAACCACCAGCTAACGGATTGTTCCTGTTACCAAGGCCAAGGGCAATCGTATTGACATTGGCCAGGTTTATGCCGAACGCCTGCAGGTCAATAGTCCATTCCGTCCAGGTAGTTATCTGCGCTGCGTCAGGATTATCATTAGTAACGATCGCATTGCCGTTGAGAGCAACATATAAAGTCTCAGCAGCGTTATCCGAATTGCCTCTGAACCAGATCGTCAGCGTGTTGACACCTTTCTCGGTCCAGTCACGCGGATAAGTCAATGTCAATGTCGCCTCAGAGTAACCAACGCTGTTGTCGTAGTAAAGCGGCATCGACTGGTTGCCTCCATGAATGATAGTTTGCTCTGCAAATGGAGGATTATCATAACCAACTAAAGAACCGTTTGCCGGGTCGTCGTATCCGTCCAACCATGCATTAAATATCCTGTTGCTATCGGGGTCGGCGGGGTCAAGGTCATTGTAAGATTCAAAATCGTCCACGATAAGGAAGTTAGCGGTCGTGAAGCTCCAGAGGATGCCTGTCCACGGACTGTCTGGATTGGTGTTATTGACCTCATCAATCCTCCAGTAGTAAGCAGTATCCCACTCAAGCATTCCGGGGTCATAGGTTTCAGCACCAAGGTCCCTGGTGCCTTTGTACTCCGGCGAGCCGGTATCGGCATTTTTCACGGCATCTTTATCAGTACCAAAGTATAACTCATGCGAAGCAGCAAAGACACTCGGCGAGAAGGTAATAATCTGTGTCTGCTTTACATCCATAGCGCCATTAGCCGGGTTCGGGTTCCCGACGGCGCCCTCAGTAGTAAAGCTCCAGATGTCGCCTTTATACGTCTCGATGGCATCAAACTCATCGACACGCCAGTAATAAGTCTTAGACAATTGAAGTGGGCCGGGGTCAAAGGTTGCAGATCCCAGAGGGAGTCCTCCGGCGGCATTGCTGACGTCGTCAAAATTGTCACCGAAGTACACATAATGCAGTACCGCACCGAAACCTGCCGTCCAGCGAAGGTCTACATCCGGGTCTATAGACTCGGCAGCATCAGCTGGGTCTGGAAAGTATGCTGTCCTGGGGGGAATACTAAAGTTCCAGATATCGCCTTTCCAAGGGCTGTTCGGCTCAGTGTCATTAACCTCATCGATACGCCAGTAGTAAGTTGTACCGGGGACAAGACCATCCGGATAAGGAAATCCGGGAAAGCCGGCTACAAAATTGGCCGCGGTCTGGTTGCCATGGAATGTGCTTTCGGCGCCAGCGTTTACATCATCAAAATTGTCACCTATGTACACATCATGTGAGACAGCCATATCTCCCGGTCGCCAACTAAGGCTTATCCATGTATCCTCATGGAGAGTCCCATCCTTTGGCACGGGGCCGAAGGCGAATGGGAAAGCTCCGCCTGTCATGGCCCCCAGGACTTGACCCTGTGACAGCGCTTCATCATAGACGCGGATATCATCGACGGCACCGGTGAGGTAGCTGTTCACATTGCTCTCTATTCCAACGGTCAGGTACGATGTGGGATAACTATTGTATATGTTGCTCGATGGCGTGGAGCCCTGTGACACACCATCTACATAAAGCCACGTTTCGCCGCCCTCTGTGTACCCTGTGGCCAGATGGTGCCACGCCCCATCATCAACCAGAGTTTGGGATGTGACCGTTGTTGCCACTCCGGTCCAGACACGGACAGTTACCGTCCCATCGGCGTTGACATATAGCTCTCTATCGTGAAGGCCATCGGTCGGGTGATTACCAGACCAGCCTAAGATAGACTGGCCGGTGTTATCGGTCTTGACCCACACGCATGTCGTCTGACTCGGCATGAACACTGCCAGTTCTGCATAGATGTAGTCACCGCTCCCGTCGAACTCCACGGCGCCGCCATGTTTGCCCGTTATAAAGACGGTCCCACCCGTGGACGTGAGGTCCAGCGAGCCTCTGGTATCGGCCAGATTGCCATCAAGCCGCCAGTGGTGCCTCAATTCCGCACGGGTAACGCCGGCGGTAAAATCCAGCACCAAAACAAAAGAAAATAAATAGATCAATTTCCTGCACATAATAATCCTCCTTCAAAATTAGTTTGAAATGTTAATTGAAACATAGAAATTTTCACTGCGCATCCCATAGTTCTCGCTTTAACTTTGCTTCTTGCACAGCAGTTCCTCCTCTATTTATGAAAACTTCAAGAATTGTGCTCGCAGAAAGATTAAAAGCCACAGATGCCCGACTATGCAGGCACAATCTTCACTAATATTATATATCAAATTATCCACCTTCCCGTCAAGGAAAATCCCTTGATTATGAATGGGAATGTGTTTGTGACAGGATTGCGCAGATATGTGGAAATGACAGGTATTCTGCTTAAAAGTCAGTCAACAGCTTGCATTACCCCGACCGGTTGTATTATAATTATGGCAGATAAGCATCCCAGCGTGACCCATTATATTTGGTGAAATTCGTCGCTTTGAATGACCCTCTTTGAAAAAGAAGGAAAAAATCCGTCATGTGTTTCATGATAATCAAACGCCTAACACTATTCTACCTTCTCTTGCCGTTGATGTTTACTGCCCCCGGGTGCCGGGAGAATGAATCGGCCTCTCAAAGAGTCAGAATTACACCACCTAAGAGAACAGAAGCAGCGTTAGGCCGTACACTCTTGCACTTGGCACCCAACTTGGGCGTTGCCGAACAGCTCATCGCTCAGGGCGCCGACGTCCATGCAAAGGACAACTTCGGCATGACGCCCTTGCACACTGCCGTCAGAGCAGGCCGCAGGGACGTGGTCGGTCTGCTTGTTGCTAATGGTGCTGACATCAATGCAAAGAGCAAATTCGGCCACACGCCCCTATTCCTGGCGGTCGCTGAGGGTCGCAAAGATATAGCCGAATGGCTTATCGATAAGGATGCCAACGTCAACACAAAGGACAAGTTCGATATGACCCCGTTACACAGCGCAGCCCACACAGGCCGGATGGACATAGTAGAACTTCTTATTGCAAAAGGCGCCGACATAAACGCCAGAAGCAACATCGGCCAGACGCCATTGTCCTTGGCCAAAGCTAAAGGCCACACTGAAATAACCGACCTCCTCCGCAAGCACGACGCTAAAGAATAACTCGATACATGCTTCACAAATTGTAAGGTGGGGCTTGCCCCACCGAGATGACTATCGTCTGTCACCACAAACGAGCAATTGTCACTTATAGCTTCCGGTCCTTCGCTTATGGAGCCGACGCATACAGTCCAATGTCGTCAACGTACAATGTACCACCGGCACCATTTCCGTCAATCCCAATAGCCAGCTTCGTGACATTCTGCAGGTTCACGCCTAACGATGCAAGGTCGATATTCCACTGCTTCCATTCTACTTTCGCTATGCCACCCGCTTCACCGTCATAGACCACCTTGGAGCCGTCTATCTTCACATATAACTGCCCGGTGTTGCCCTCAGCGCCGTGGAAGTACAGCACGAATATCGCAGCGCCGGCTTCAGTCCAATTCTGCGGCGGACTCAGTGACAGCTCAGCCTCTGAATATGCTGCACCACCAGTGTTGCTGTAGAAGAACGGCATCGACTGCTTACCTCCGTGAACGATGGTTCGCTCGCAAAAAGGAGGATTTTCATTACCCACGAGAGAGCCGTTTGTCGGCACCTCGTATCCGTCTATCCACGCGTTAAATATCCTGTTGCTCTCGGGGTTTTCAGGATTAAGGTCATTGTAGCTCTCAAAATCGTCCACGATAAGATGGTCGGTTGTCGTAAAGCTCCAGATGGCACTTTCCCAGGTACTTGGGGTCTCGGCTTCATTGACTTCAATAACCTTCCAGTAGTGAGTCGTATCTAAATCGAGGGCCAAGGGACCATGACTGGTCTCGGTCACGGTAGCGACAGGGGCGGTACCGTCTATTACAGCCTGCTCGTCTGCGCTAAAATACACATCGTGCTTAGCTGCCTCTCTTCCTGCTGTCCAGCCAAGGACCACATCCACGTCCACTCCTGTTGCCCCGGAATCCGGATAGGGTTTTCTTGCACTCACAGGTATTTGGAAGAAGCGAACCTCACTGAGACCATATTGGGGCATGATGCCTCCCCAGTTGCTGGTGGCTGTGAGCCTGACGTACTTTGCTCGAATGCCGGAAAAATCAATAGTTGTATTGTGAGCATAACCGGACGCGCCAGGCGCCCGGGCAAACTCGTGAGTAGTACCCAATGTCGTATAGTCGGTGCCGTTGGTCGAATAGTCGACCGTAACATCCTTGACCCCAAAACCGAGAAGAGACTCAACCGTTTGATTAGAGTTCCATACCCACATCTCATGCAGGTTGTAAACCTTGTCGAACTCGTATTCGATCCAGGCCCCCAGCGATTCGGTGCCGCTAAGCCATATATCCATCTCTTTGTTCGAGTGCAGGTCATTATCATCCAGTCCTGAGCCGTTGATGGTATTTTCAGGACCCATTTTTGCCTGGCTTGCGCTGGAAGCTGTGGCGGCTACATTCTCGATGGGATAAGCAAATAGCTCGGTCGTAAAACTCCAGACTTTGCCTTCGTATACCGTATAGTCTGGTGGGCTATTGACCTCATCGACGCGCCAGTAGTAAGTCGTGCCGAAATCAAGGCGTTGGGCGGGAGCATAGCTGGTGGCACTCTGGGTGATACCGCCAATGCCATCGTTGACGTCGTTGAAATTATCACTAAGGTAAAACTTGTGCCCGTCCACCAGTGAAGCATATTCTCCCGGCATCCAGCTAAAGGCCACATCTCTTGGCACATCTGTCGTCTCATCAGCAGGGCCTGGGTCAAAAGCCGCACCAGGCGGTATACCCATCATGACCTTCCGAACTTCTTCGGCAGTTAGTGCCCGGTCATAGATCCGTGCGTCGTCTACAGTGCCGGCTAAATGGGCGCCCGGGCCGCCGCTATCCCACTCCTGTCCTATTGACCACAGGTCATCGGCGCTAAAAGTGGGGTCAGCCGCGTCTGAGTTCTCCTCAACTCCATCGATGTATACATGTCCGGCTAATCCGTCCAAGACGAGCGCCAGGAAATGCCATTGGCCGTCATTGACCGCCGTGGTGGACGGTGCATATACGGCTTCTATTCTGAAAGCGGCCTTGTTACTCTGAATACAAAACTTAATCACGTCATCGCGACCTGCGGTATTACAGGAAAACCATTCTGTGTTCCTATCGCTACTTGTTTTGAGCCATGCACAAAGTGTAATATTGTTGCTCTTTATATCATCTGCGACAGCATTCATTGCCACATAATCGCTCTTCCCATCAAGCTCTATGGCTCCCGAGCCAACCTTACCGGGTACGAAAGTCGGATTGCCAGCAGCGGTGCCGTCGTTACCCAAACCGGAATAGTCCAGCGTGTCGCCGTCAAACCTCCACCATCCAATAAGACGAGGCAGAGCACCATCCGCCGCTCTTGTGAGAACCAGGCCCATCACCAAAACAAAAGAAGTTAAAAGAATTAATTTTCTACGCATAATAGTCCTCCTTTAAAAAAGTCAAGATAATCATATTTTGGCCACAGTCCCGACGTACCAAAACCAGGCTACCCCGTTGCTTCGTTTTGCGCCTGAACCGGCGTCACCGCAGGTGCGAAGCAAGCAAAACCACGGGGCCATTATCTTCACCGTCTTCACGCAATGTCAAAACGGCTTGTCAAATGGCTGGGTCCTGCCGGCAAGCCAGGCAATCTCACCTTCCGATAGAGGATAGTCATAGAAGCGGACATCGTCCACCGCGCCCTCGTATTCGTCGCTTGGACCAGTGTCCCACTCCTGTCCTATAGACCACCGTGTTATCGAGTCTAAACTAAAGCCCGCAGGATAAGTACCTCGCAGAGTTCCGTCGACGTAAACGTGTCCTGTGTTGCCGCTTCTGACATACGTCAACAGATGCCATTGGTCGTCATTGACAGGCGGGCCGAACGTTGTGTCACCACCGTCATTCACATATGGATTGCCAATTTGAAGGCCAAACATGAAGGGGTGATCGCTGGTGGCGGTATTAGCTGCAACCAATTCCCCTTCATCGCTCTGCGTGGTTTTGATCCATATGCTGATCGTAATATCGGTGCTTGTTATGTCATTAACTACGCCGTCAATCATAACATAATCGGAGCCCTGGAGGTCCACTGCGTTCGAGCCAACCTTACCGGCTACGAAAACCGCGGGAATAATACCAGACGTGCCATGGTTACCCCTGCCGGAAGAGTCCTGCGTGTCGCCGTCAAACTTCCAGTGCCCTATCAGACGACTGTCGTCGGGCTCGGACGGTGAGATGAACTCACGGCTACGAGCATACAGCCCGATATCGTCAACGTACAATGTACCTCTGGCACCATTGCCGTCAATCCCAATAGCCAGCTTCGTGACATCCTGCAGGCTCGCGCCTGACGATGCAAGGTCGATATTCCATGCCTGCCACCCTGTTAGCGCTAAATGATAGGCCTGGCCATCGTACGGAACCTTGGTGCCGTTGATCTTCACATACAACTGCCCGGTGTTGCCCTCAGCGCCGTGGAAGTGCACCGCCAACGTCTTAACTTGAGATTCAGTCCAGTTCTGAGCCGGTGTCAGCGTCAGCTCAGCCTCCGATGATGCTGCACCGTCGGTGTTGCTGTAGAAGACCGGCATCGACTGATTACCGCTGTAAACGATTGTCTGCTCGCAGAAAGGAGCACTTTCATAACCAACGAGAGCGCCGTTTGTCGGCACCTCGTACCCGTCTATCCACACGTTAAATATCCTGTTGCTCTCGGGATCCTCAGGGTCAAGGTCATTGTAGGACTCAAAATCGTCCACGATAAGATGGTCGGTTGTCGCAAAGCTCCAGATGGCACTTTCCCAGGTACTTGGGATCTCGGCTTCATTGACTTCATTAACCTTCCAGTAGTGAGTCGTATCTAAATCGAGGGCCAAGGGACCATGGCTGGTCTCGGTCACGGCAGCGACAGGGGCAGTACCGTCTATTACAGCCTGCTCATCTGCGCTAACATACACATCGTGCGTGACTGCCTCTCTTCCTGCACGCCAGCCAAGGACCACATCCACGTCCACACCTGTTGCCCCGGAATCCGGGTAGGGCTTTGTTGCATTCACAGGTATGTAGAAGAAGCGAACCTCACTGAGACCATATTGGGGCAGGATGCCTCCCCAGTTGCTGTTAGCTGTGAGCCTGACGTACTTTGCTGCGGCGCCGCCAAAATCAATAGTCGTATTGTTAGCGTAACCATCCGCGCCAGGTGCCTGGGCAAACTGGTGAGTCGTACCCAAAGTTGTATAGTCGGTGCCATTGGCCGAATACTCAACCGTAACATCTTTGAATCCGTAACCGACAAAAGACTCAATCATCTGATTATAGTTCCATACCCTCATCTCGTGCAGTTTGTAAACCTTGTCGAACTCATATGCGATCCAGGCCCCCATCGGCTCAGTGCCGCTAAGCCATATAGCCGTCTCTTCTGTCGAGTGGAGGTCAATAGCATCCATTCCCGAGCCATTGATGGTATTTTCGGGACCCATATCTGCCTGGTATGCGCTGGAAGCTGTGGCGGTTACGTTCTCGACGGGATAAGCATGTAGCTCGGTCGTAAAACTCCAGACATCACCTTCGAATAGCAGATTGTCTGGTGGGCCGCTGAGCTCATCGACGCGCCAGTAGTAAGTCGTGCCGAAATCAAGGCGTCCAGGAGTATAGCTGCTGTCACTCTGGGTGATACCGCCAATGCCGTCGTTGACGTCGTTGAAGTTCTTACTGAAGTAAACTGTGTGCCCATTAACTGGCGCGGCGGATAATCCCGGCTTCCAGCTAAGGACCACATCTCGTGACACATCTATCGCTCCATCAGCCGGGCTGGGTGCCCCAGCATTTCCAAGCGTGTATTCTATGTGCAGCAACGTCGCAATATCCGAACCCCCACTGTCAGCTTCGGCAGTTCGATTACCTTTCGAGGGATTGTCCGGGTTGTCGCGAATTATCAGCACCAGGGCATTGCCTGCGACCCAACCGTCCTGGTTGACTATCTCCTGGATGACAGCGGAGAGATCCGAGGTCCGATGTTTATCACCTTCCGCAGCCCAGTGTTCCGGCTCATATATCGCCTGCGCTGTGGTTCTGGGCTGCCTGTCAGCAATTTCAGAGGGGGTCGTTTCAGTAAACGTAGGAGGATTGGGATTCAATTCACCTTCGATGATGACACTAACGTGCAGATCCTCTTCTACCTCATCCACCGTGAATTCAATCCACGCTTCCAGGATCGCGGCTCCCTTCGGAACACCGACATTCTGCCAGCGGATAGCTACTAATTGCTTATCGCCCATACCCGGGTCTTCATAGGGCATCTCCAGGTCGCCGCTGCCGGCTTCCGGAGTTCCGCTCGGGTCCAGCTCTTCGGTGTCGTCAGTATCCTCGATGACTCGGCCCTCCCACACATCGCCAAGCGTCACATTTGTACCGGCCAGAGCCAGTAACAAAACAAAAGAAGTTAAATAGATCAATTTCTTAGACATAATAATCCTCCTTCAAAAAAGTTAAGGTTAATTAGGTTTTGGCCACACACCAAAATCCCGACATCTCGGGAGTATTCTCAATATATGAATTGCTAATTGACGAGAAGTATGAATTTAAATTCGCGAAGCGAAGCACAAAGTTCTTACCGGTAACTCCGTGCCTTTCAAAATACATAATAACTCCTCCTCTGTCCAAAAACTACAAGAATTGCGCCCGCCCGTCTTGGCTCTCGACGGGGCGAAGCCCGCCGTAGCCCGGCGACCCCGCTCCGGCTCACTCAGACTTAACGAGCCAAGCTGTTTGACCTCGAAGCCACCGATGTCCCACTGAGCAGCTACAAACTTCACTAACCTTATCTATACCAAATTATCTACCTTCCCGTCAAGGAAAATCTCTCAAATTATGGATGCCTACCTGATCCTAATTTCTGATTTACCCTGGAGTCTGACTACCAGACTTCCGTATTCGCCGTGAAATTCCCTTTCAGCAGACTCAAAAGCTGATGGCTCTGCCGATTCCTGAACAACTCCACGCGCCAGAACATCTCTCGGCTCCCGCGCAATCCCCGAAACCAGCACATAATACTGTTTATCACCCCAGCCATCCGCCACAAACGCAGCCGTCTTCTTATCTTCCCGAACACCACTTATCGCACAGGGCGCATGAATGAACCACCCGCTACCTGTCAGTTTCTTCACATCATATATTTTACCTTTATCGTAAAGCTCCGACAGATGTGCCTGCACCGTCCCCGGATTTATAGCAGGGCCGGCACCTATTTGCGCTTTCAAATCGAAGAAATCCGGCAGCAATCCCTGACGCTCCTTGTCCGTTACAGGCCAGGACATCTGCAGGCCGGCGGTCGTGATTCCTTTGGCGATTTTCTCCCACGGCCCCTTCGTATCGCAAACACTCAGCATCTGCAACGCCGAGCAGTAAACAAGCCCGCACCACTGCACAGGCCGTCCCAACCACAGCGGCGCCCGCCAGTTGGTTGCACCTAATACGGCGATCGTTGAGTATGGCCCCACCCTACCGGAGGTCGGCGGATAAAGATAGACAAACGGTAAACCCGTCCACGCCCAGTACCGTGCCTGCTCAAGATATTTTTCTCCGCCTGAAATAATATAGCCGAGGGTATAAGCCTTAACCATATGTGCCGAGGCCAATATGTCCGGTGTGTGCAGCGGCACCTCCCAGGTTTGCGCTCCACGCGGCACTGTATCGGCGTAAAGGCTGGTCTGTTTATCGAGCAGCTTAAGAGCTTTACTGATAAGCTCTTTATCCCCCGACAAAGCTGCGCCTTCAAGAATACTAACCATGTCCCGGCCTGATAAACCATTAGCATGTTTTGCGAAATGAGTTCTTGAATAGTCTGTTTTGCCCGGCTTGTAGAGTTTTATGCCGTCTTCGTCAAAATTCCGAAGCAGGCCTAATGCTTCGCTGTGTCTTCGCTGCATAAATTCATAGGTACGCCCGAAAATAAAAGGTGCCGTCGGCAGGTGCGCGTGCCCAACACTGCTTGAGAAAGGTTGTCCTGTTGGTATTTTCATCAGCGCCCTATTTTTTGCACTGTTAAGTCTTTCACAAAGTTTTTCATCCTTCGTATTATTAGCGAGCCAGTCGATAAACACTGCGGCATCCGCGGCCGGAGCAGGCGGAAAATTATCACCCCAAACCGCGTGTCTGAAAAGACCATCGTGACTTATCTGCGAATCCAGCCAGCCGTGGGTAAGCAGATTGACCGCAGCGCCGAAACCTCCTTCGAATTCGGGCACAGCGGGCAAACCTTTCAGCTCTACATATTTCTTAATCGCAGGTACAATAGTTTCCCCCTTACCGCCGACTATCAGCACAGAAACTTTTACCGGCTTGTTCGCTTCCAACTTAAAAGGAGTATGGGCGCAAAATTCATTCTCGAAACGAAGCTCCCCCACGGCGGGACCTGACAGTGACATAACGTGCGCGCCAGAATTGTAAATCCTGTCCGGCGAATCAAAAGTGGCCGCCACCATATCGCACGGCTCCCAGATTACACCGATATAATTACCATTATGTGCAATAGCCATAAAAGGAAATGTTATCTTGACCGGTTCAGGAATCCGACGGACATGTTCGGGTATCTCTATATCCGCCGTACTGCTGCTGGGCTCATCGCAGAGATATTCCACACCCGCGAACAGGCCCTGGGATTTTCTTTCGCCGAACGTGCCAAGACCCGGAAAAATCGTCAGCCACGGAATGTGGACAATGTCCCTGTCTTTATTTACTTTCAACTCGGTTTCTACTATGAGTGTCCCTTCCTGTTTCGCGGGCCTTATACTTCTTTGAATTTCCCACTTTGCCCCCCTGCTGTCTGTGATAACCGCGATACCTCTAAATTCTCCTTCCGGCTTACTCCTAAATGTAACCTTTGCATTTTTCAGATTGAGCCATTCAGGAGACTCGTCCAACACCACCCCGAGCAATTCGCACTCGTATCCCACAGCCATTTCCACGCTGTCCACTTTAACAATGAAATTTCCCCATCCGCCTCCGTAATGTTCAAATTCCAAACTTCCCGATTTTACCAACAGTCCGTTACTTCCGATTTTGATTGGTCTTTCAGGTTTCTCTAATGATGGAACAACTATTTCACCAATAGCTTCTACCTTGATAAAGGCAACTGTAATTTGTCCCTCGCCCGTACATGGGTCAAGGCGAAAGCGTGTCCCCTTCCCTAATATCTCCCGAATAACAAGGCTGTAATCATGCCATCGACCATCGTTTTGGGCGGTGAATCGAACGGAATGTCCCGCTCTAAACGCCCTGCCGTAAAACAGCTCCGCAGAAGTATCCGCGTTCGATTTCAATCGTATTTTTACTCTAATCATTTTCTCGCCGGCCAAATCAATCACCGGCCCTTCTATCCACGGGTCCTGCCCTTTGGATTTAACGAGAAGCCCTTCCTGAGACGAAATGAGCTTTTCCACCCTATTATTTCCTGTCCAGCCCTGTGTACCCTTAGTGAAGTCCCAATCGGCTACAGTATTTGCATAAGCTGAAACCGGCACCACAAAAATCGTCATAAGTCCCAACAGTATTGGAAACACTCTCAAATTTGTTCCGGCCAAACAACGTTTTCCTCTGTCGTTTGTCCCGGAGCTTTTACCAGGCTTAGTAACAGGCATAAAAACCTCCTTTAGATTTTGTTTAAGTGGATATTTTTCGGCAGTAGTATTTTGGTGACAACGATTTTCTTTTACGTTTGAATATCTCGGTTCCGGTTCGTCAGTCCGAAAAGACAGGCGACCACCATCAGTGCCCCTGTTCCTGTTGCGCCTACGATAATACCATCAAGATTACACTGCGCCCACTGCCACGAAGCGGGTAAATTGCGCGCGAAAGTCCCCCAGCTGATAACGGCGATACTTACCCCGATTGATGCGAGACCCTGCCACAGGCGAAGGCGAACTCGCATAAAAGCTAAAAGGAACAGGCCCAAAAGCGCGCCACCAAAGATTCCCGATATCTGCCACCAAATATCCAAAATACTTCTCGCTCGAATCATCAAAAGAGCGGCTCCGGTCCCAAGCAGGCCCCATACCACCGTTCCTAAACGCAGAAATACCATGCTGGCCCGCTCTCCGATATCCGGTTTAAAATATCGCTTATGGAAGTCCAGCAGCAAAACCGTCGCCGAACAGTTCAACGCCGAATCCACCGTGCTCATTGCAGCCGCTAAAATAGCAGCGATAATCAATCCTTTGAGACCAGCCGGAACCTGTGTCGCGATATAGTATGGGAAAACCTCGTCACCCTTGACTATGCCCGCCTGTGCTAATTCGTCGCCACGAGAGTAGAAGGCAAAAAGTGTTGTCCCGATATAAAGAAAAACCGCAGTCAGAGGAATATATATCAGCATCGCAATCCAGATTGAGCGTTTCGCATCACGCTCCGTAGGAACAGAGCAGTATTTCTGCACGTAATTCTGGTCGGCCAGCAAACTCCGCAGAGCCTCCGTGATTCCGTATATAATCATAACCCATACCGTTCTATCGAACAGATGCTCCTGGGAAGCCAGAGTAAATTTCAAGCTGCCAAAGCTGAATTTATTATTGTCAATAACCGCTTGTATTAACGGTTCCGGCCCCGAAAAAACTTGGATTGACAAACTAACGGCGCAAAAAAGGATACCTACAATCATAATCACTGATTGCATAACATCTGTCCAAATCACGGCCTCCATCCCGCCAAGCAAAGTATAAATAATAGTAATCAGGCCGATGACTATAATCACAATAGCAATGTTCCACGAAACAAATGTACTTAACAACAGGCTGGCCAGGTAAAGAATTACGGCGACCCGCCCTATCATATACAGTACAAATGCGAGTGCTGCATATATTCGCCCCCAGGATCCGAGTCTTTCCTCCAGGAAGCTGTAAACGCTAATCAGTTGTGTTTTTCGATAATAAGGCACAACATATTTGCAAACCAGCCAGGCCACCGGCAAAATGCAAAGCGAGAAAATGATAGGATGCCAATTGCTATCGAAGGCTTTGCCCGGCGTGGCGATATAGGAAATGCTGCTTGTATAAGCGCTCATCACGGCCAGGCCGGCCGCCCAGGCAGGAATAGAACGGCCTGCAACCATGAATTGTTCCGCCGTCCGACATTTACGGGTGTAATAGACACCCATGCCAATCAGCACACAGCTATAGAGAATAAGGATGCCTATATCAATTGCACTAAGATTTCCCTGCATAATCTTTCAACCTATCCAAAACCTGTTTTATCTTTCTGGTGTAATTCCCAGCTCTTTTACGTACTGCTGAATCCTATCATGCTCCGCTCGGCGAAAACGATGAAACGGTTCAGCCATGAAATCACTGCAAATACCGATACACGAAAGCGCACACTTCAGGCCTTTCAGAAAGCTCGATTCATACTGTCCCACATTATAGATGGCGTTGCTGAGCTGCATTACCTTTTTATGCAGGACATCCACCTTCGGCAGGTCTTTTGAACATGCTGCATTATAAAGCTCGACATAAAGCTCTGGAATCAGGTTGGCCCCCCCACACACACCGCCGTGCCCGCCCAACAATATTACCTCAGCCAGCAGTTCCTCTCGACCCATAAGAAGCGAAAAATCCGGGTGGTCTTTAAGCAGAGACTGAAGCCGGCGAAAATAAATCATGTTGCCGGAACTGTCCTTTATACCTGCAATACCCGGAAACTCAGCCGCAGCCCTTATGGTCTCCGGCTCGTAAACCAGCTTGGTGTAGCTCGGCATATTATACAGAAACACCGGCAGCGGCAATTCAGGCGTTAGGTGTCTGAGGTATTCGAGAAGTTCAGCTTGCCCCGCGGGAAAGTAATATGGCGGCGCCAGCACAACAGCCTGGGCACCGGCATCCTGGGCTTTGCGGGCAATGTTAACCGATTCCACAAAGGATGTGTCGGTTATTCCAACCAACACCGGCACCCGCCCCTTAACCTGCCTGCAGATGCGTTCAATAAGTTCATACCGCAGCCGGTAGCTAAGACTCGGCGCCTCACCCGTTGTCCCTAAGATAAACAGACCGTGAACACCGCCGGCAAGAACATGCTCTATCAGCCGCTCTAAGCCGGCTACATCAAGCGTATCCCTGTCAAGAAGCGGCGTAATCAGAGGCGGAATGATACCTCGCAGCGGCCTCGCTAATACACTCGTATTCGATTCCATCTTTATTAGTTCTCCATTTTACTATTATTCTGTAACATTTAATTTGATGGGTGGCAGCCTCAAGCGAGTCCCGAAAAATCGGGACGAGCTTGGGGATGGCTCGTAGCAACCACCAGTAACCACCACGCATTTATCGTTTTACAGACCACTATTAATTTGGCCGCACAACTCAAGAAACGCCAGGACCCGTTCATCCGGCGTGTCAGCCTCAATATCTGCAACAACAACATCGCACGGGGCATATTCGCGCGCGACCCTTTCCAGCTCTGCTTGTATCGTCTCCAGCGATTTATTCACAAGGTCTGTGGGCTTGTACATCAGCGCACGCCGCGCATGAGTAAACGTCTTTCTCGCCCTGACCAGGTCCGAATCCAGCCCCATATCAATATAGCCCAGGTGAGGAACGCCGGCATAATCATCGATGTATGGGTCAGCATTCCAGGCACAGTTATGGATGCCGATGCAGCCAAAGGCCTCGGCAATCCGACAATCGAAAGGAAGGAGAATGTCACGATACTGCTCTGGTGACACCATATTTACCATGCAGTTGCTCACCGTGAAGAAATCAACCTTTACGCCGCTCTCTAATTGTCGCTCATAAAGCCGCTTCGCCGCCTCATTCATTGTAGTACAGATACAATCGAAGAGGTGGCGGCAGCGCTGCGGCGAGTCAACCATATCATAAAAAACTTTTTCACCGCGCAGGCGGTAGGCATTGTTGAGCACACCCTGGAAGTTGATGAATCCTTCAACCCGGCCTTCGGAACCGGCTATCCAGTCCACCTGCGCCATAAGCTCCTGAAAAAAAGGATTCCCGTCAAGGTCAGGCGGTTCGAGATTGTCAGCCTCATCATCGCTGAGGTAGCAATGTTCACAGTTCGGCCAGTTGTCCTCAGCATATATAATCGGAACCCCATAAATCGCGGCCGCACTATTGCAGCCGTAGGTGCCGGTCAGCAGATCCAGAGGTTTATCGGGACGGTCGATGCCGCCGATTCTTGTCTCGGGGAATCGGCGTTTTAATTCACTACGCATAACCAGGAGCGTTTGACGCCGGTATGCCGGGTCGGTATGCCACCGCCGGCCGAAGTCAATCCCAACCGCGGCCCGGTACCAATTCGGCGTAAAGCCGATTTCCGGACGCAGAAACGGTTCGTCACCCGTCGCCGGCCGCCGAGTGGCAGGTGACGCAGGCGCAATATAGCTTATCAATTGGCAAGCTTCAATGGACATTGCACCATACATTTTATCCCCTGATTGCAACAATGAAACTAAAAACTCACAACCGGATTTAGTATAATCGCTTTTATGAGTCTGTCTCAAGAGATAAAACGCAAAGCGCTTGAATTAGGCTTCGACCTGATTGGGATAACAGACGCCTCGCCGTTAAACACTGAGCAGGTCGAAATGTTTACTGACTGGCTAAAGTCCGGCTATGCCGGGCAGATGAGCTACCTGCACAGAAATTTTGAAAAACGTACTCAGCCCGCCAAACTTTTGGCAAACGCACAATCAATAATCTGTGTCGGCCTGAATTATAAACCACCAAAACATAAGCTGACGCCTTCACACTTCACTGCACCAATAGGCAAAGTAGCAAACTACGCCCGATACGAAGATTATCATCCGTTCATAAAGAATCGATTACGCAAGTTATCTGACTTTATTATCTCTGTCACCAGCCGAGACCACAAATTCAAAATTTGTGTTGATTCAGTACCGCTGGCTGAACGAGCATTGGCTGCAAGGGCCGGACTGGGCTTCATCGGAAAAAACCGCATGCTAATCAATCCCAAACTCGGCCCCCAGATATTCCTGGGTGAAATCATAACGACTCTAAAACTTCCAACTGACGAGCCTTTTATTTTTCATTCCGAGCGCAGCGAAGCGCTTCCCCACTGTCATTCTGAGCGAAGCGATGCACCCCTCCACCGTCATTCCGAGCGAAGCGAAGCACCCCTCCACCGTCATTCCGAGCGAAGCGAAGCGGAGTCGAGGAATCTATTTAAAAAAGCCGAATGTTCAAACTGCGATAAGTGCTTCAGTGCCTGTCCGACAGGCGCCTTGATGCCTGACGACCGATTCGACGCCAATAAATGTATAAACTATCTGACGATAGAATACAAAGGCCGGATACTTCCCGACATAGCTGAAAAAATAGCCGACCGACTCTTCGGCTGTGACGATTGTGTCCTTGCCTGTCCCTATCAAAAAGATGCGCCCGTATGTAAAAATAAACAGTTCAAATTCTATAATGACAGGGCAAAACTTGACCTGGGCTGGATTTTGAATTTAACACAGCAGGACTTCGACACCGAGTTCGCCGATTCCACGATTAGACGTTCAGGCCTTGACCGATTGAAAAGAAACGCCCGAATCTGCCTTGACAATATAAACCGTGTGATATAAAACACACATATATTTTTATGGACAAAGAATACATCAAAAAACTTGCTGAAAACCCGAACTTAATCACGGGCATTTATAACTATTGTGACCGATGGTGCGAACGCTGTCCGTTCACCTCCCGCTGTATGAACTTCGCATTGAGCGAAGAGGAATTTGCCGACCCACAGACCCACGACATAAACAACGAGGCCTTCTGGGAGAAACTGTCTGAAATTTTCCAGCTCACTCTTGAAATGGTCAAAGAAACCGCACAGGAGCAGGGTATTGACCTCGATTCCCTCGACCTTCAGCAGGCTGCTGACGAGCGTGAATCCATCCGGAACTCCGCCAAAAATCACGAATGTCCCTGTGCAGCAAAGGTCTATGGGCAAATGGTGAACGATTGGTTTGACTCGGCAAAAGACCTGTTTGAGGAAAAGGCGGATGACCTGGGCTTGCAAGTACGTCTTGAGCTGCCCGGTTACGACCCGGCTGAAGAAGCAGACAATCTCAAAGACTCTTTGGACATCATCCGCTGGTACCAGCATTTTATTTATGTCAAACTCATCAGAGCAGTCCGGGGCAAGCTGGAAGAAACCCCACCAAGTCTCGACGAATTTCCCAAAGACTCTGATGGCTCGGCAAAAGTCGCTTTAATTGCGATAGACCGTTCCATTGCCGCCTGGGGACAAATGCGAGAACATTTCCCGCAGCGCAGGGACGACATCCTCGATGTCCTTGTCCACCTTGACCGATTACGAAGGAAAACTGAAACACTATTTCCCGATGCAAGAGCTTTCGTCCGACCCGGATTCGATTCTCCGGATAAGCACTTCTAACAACCTCACTTATTCCCCTCAATCGTTTTGCTGTAAACTTTCTCTCTTAAATTGGAAGCAAATAAATGGCCACTGAATTTGGGGTATTACAACATTCAGAATATTCACTACATAGCATTGCAAACTACCTGTCAATGCCATATAGCACTCGGAACTACTACGTAACGTGTTATTTGTGGACTTAGGTGAGTAGAATTTTATTCTTATCTGCCTTTGCCGGAAAGCATCCTGTGGACTGTGGACTGGCTTCCGTGCTGCGGCGAGGCGCCTTTGCCCCGACGAACTGTCTTCTGTTCTCTACCGGCTGGTCATTAATTGTTAGGGCTTAGCTGCGGCTTTTAGAAGCTCTACAACATCCGTGTGGTTTGCCTCATGCGCATAGTCCATAGCAGTTCGACCACGTTTTGACTTAATGTTAACATCAGCTCCTTTGGCCAAAAGCAGATTAACGATATTCGTGTGTCCGCGTCGGGCGGCGGCATGCAGCGGCGTCCAGTTGTTCTTATCCATTACATTAATATCAGCACCATTTGCTAAAAGTAGATCGACCAGATTACTTTGTTTCCGAACAGCAAAATGCAATGGTGTTCGCTTGTTCCGGTCTCTTTTATTAACGTCAGCTCCTTTTGAAATAAGAAGTTTAGCTAAATCTACTTTACCTCCAATAGCCGCAAAGTGTAATAGCGTCATACTGTTTGAATCCTCTGTGTTGACATCAGCACCCTTGGCTAAAAGCAATTCCGCTACATCTATATTCTGATAGCGGAGCGCAATTAATAACGGTGTTTCCCAGACGTCATTCTTAATTTTTACGTCGGCGCCTTTAGCAATAAGCCGCTCTGCTGTATCTGCATCATTATTGCTCAGAGCGAAGAATAAAGCTGTATTATCATGTTTGTCTTTTAAGTTAATGTCGGCGTTTCTGGCAATCAGCAGATTAGCTACATCTCTATTGTCATGCTTAAGCGCATATAATAGTGGCGTTTTGCCGTACCAGTCCTTTGTGTTGATGTCATCAATTTTGTCAATAAGCAATCCAACCACCTCTTTTGAGCCGAAACTTGCGGCAACATGTAGTGGTGTACTGTTAGCATCGTTCTGCATATTGACATCAGCTCCGTTGGCAATGAGCAACTCAATCACATCCTTGGTGCTATTGTAATTGGTAGCTGAAATAAAATGCAGTGGTGTATCCCCGTTCCAATCCTTCGCATTGACGTCAGCTCCTTTAGTAATGAGTAGTTCTGCTACCTTCGTGGAGCTTCGTCCGTTGAGTGACTCGTAGATTCCAAAACTTGAAGCCACCTCATGTAGCGGTGTATCACCGTATTTTTTCTTTGCATTGACGTCAGCCCCAGCACTAATAAGAAGCTCAACCACATTACTGCTGGCCGTTAAGGCAGCAGTATGCAGAGGTGTTCTATCAAAGTCATCTTTAGCGTTAACATCAGCACCCTTAGCCAAAAGTAGTATAACCAAATCACCTCGGTTGCTTGAAGCTGCCTCATGCAGTATTGTCTGACCGTATTTGTTAATTGCGTTAACGTTGGCTCCACTGGCAATAAGAATTTCAACTATATCCTTATTACCATACCCTACTGCATGGTGTAATGGAGTTTCGCCGCTTTCATTCTTAGAGTTAACGTTGACACCGTTTGCGATTAGCGATTGACATTGATCGAGATCGCCAGTTCTTGCAGCTCTGTGAATTGTTGTTGTAGTTACAGTTGATTTCTTCTTACACCCGAAGAATATGAACATTAACATTACAATTAAGCAGAAAGTTCTTTTAGACATCATTTTTTGTTACCTCCTAATAATAAGGCAGGAGCGTGTAGTAAAAGTCACACATTTTTTTGGATTTCTTTGGCCATACAGATTTTTACAGTTTCTTATCCCATTAAAGGACAGAAAAATGTTCCTTTTGGTTTAAGAGTACTTATTTTTATCTTTTCAATTTGGTTGTATCTTTTTTCAGGATAATGCTCACATAAAACTTGCCACTTATCGACACCGCCGTCTCTCTTGAAAACGTTGAATATAACCTTCCACTTGTTGGCTTCTAACGTAAGCTGTGGATCTGAACACAGTTTTCTAAAAACTGCCTCGCTTTTCTCTTTTGCCTGTAGCCAAGATGAAATATCGTCTCGTTTTACTGACCACAGTGTTCCGCCTGAAGCGACAAGGGGGTATGAATCATAATGCAGGGACGCTAATTCCTGTAAGAAAGCCCAAAGCCTGTCTTGATCATCAAAGTGACGCTTCATAAACATGTAGTCTTTCAATTTATAGTTGATAATGTTTAGCTCCTGAGTAGATATATCTTTAATGTCATTTTCTTCGATTTTTGAACAACTGCTAAAAGCTAGAAAAGCAATGAACAAATTTCTAATTATATAAAAATAATTTGTTCTTTGGCCTTGCTCTTTATAAATCAACATGCCTGTTGAAACCATAATTACCTCCTTTTATCAATTAAGGACTAGTATGGGTACCTGCCATGAGTTTGTCGTACTATTTTGATAAATAAATGATGCGCTTAAAATATTTTTCATCGGACCTTCCCAAGCCATCTGAGCATAAGGATTTAGAGGATTAACAGTCCAGTAAAAGTCTGATGTTATTGTTTTTCCATTTATTGTTTTTGTGGTGTTTTCTTCTACTTTCGATATCATTTGACAATGTGCCCACCCCCTAAAACTCGATGCGTAGATAACAGGTCCTCTATGAGCACCAGCCTTCATGTCGTTTAAGTCCCATGAACCACCATTTTTAATTCCGTACCGCTCACTTCTATTATTAGCTTTTAGTAACTGATTCAAGACCGTCTGTACTTGTTCCATTGTGACTCCGCTACCAGGCCTTTCAGTGCCAGTGACTCCATTACCTGTAAGCCTCTGTCCCCAGATCCTCTCATCGTACCCCTTATTAACTCCTCTCGGCCGGATTAGTCCAATTAAATCTTCAAACCTTCCGCGAATTGCCGCCTCATCATTATATTGTATACCAAGTTCCGCAAGTGCATTCATAACTGTTGCTGGCCCACATGAAGTTGCATATTCTTGAATCCAGATCGGATAGTTTGGATCACCTACCCAAGCAAGCCCAGAAGGATCCACCCAGCGCAATGGGTTGTTCCAACAATACAGGTACCAATTGATGCCATCGCCGTAGCCGACCGGGTCGGTCTGCATAAATCGGCCGATGTGTGGATTATAGTAACGGGCGCGGTAGTAGTAAAGACCTGTTTCGATATCGAATCTGCGGCCGGTGAACATGTAGGGATTGGGATGGTTGGGGTCTGAGGCCGCAACCTGGCCATAGACGCTGTATTCGTAGCTCTGGCAGCTATCGCCGTTAGAATTACTTAAGGCCACCACGGAACCCAGACCATCGAAGTGGTAGTAGTACACCGCGTTACTATCGGCCACGTCTATCATACAGACCGGCCGGAAAGAACCAAAAATGCCAATCAGCTCACTTGTGAATGAAATGAACAGTAGTAACCTATTAACGCACAGATCTTAACTACTTACCCAATATGAGATACGAAATGTGAAATGCGAAACAAATTACGGGGCAAGGAAAAAGTCGGTCTCGCAGGAGGGAACTTCGCAGCCTTCATATACGTCAGTGTCATGCAGTGTGAATATATCGTCCTTTGCGATGCCGATAAAACGGGTTTTTATAAACTTGACATGGCCGTCACCAAACATCACGTTCTGCCCGCGGCGATTGTGATTGATGCTGTTAAGAGTCAATAGCTTTCTGTTTAATTGCAGTTGAAGCCCTCTGGAAAAATCCACCGGTAGTTGTTCAAAGAGCGGATTCCAGTCAGCCATTAAAACTTTTCGGCACAGCAGCTTGCCGTTTCCGGTTTGATGGCATCTTATCTGGAAGCTGTAGGTTACATATCTTCTGCTGGGAAAATCTTTTAATCTTTTGATTTGTGAGTCGTTAAGTTTCAAGGGTTTTTCGCCCTTACAGCCCGGACAAACAAAGTTACTTAGCTCAACATAACCGCCCTTTGGCAAAAGGTATATATGACGGGTATTGGATTGATTCTCGTTGCCCTGGTCACCAACCTTCCACCACGGCGCTCCTGCTGTAGTTGCAACATTAGGTGATTGACCATCATGGTCGGAAATGTAATTGCTTAAACCCTGAAAGATACTGCCCATTTGCATTTGGCACCGCTGCCGCCGGTATCTTTGACGCGCAACGCCCAGCGTTGGAACCAGAACTCCGACTATAAGCATAAACACCGCAGCCGCCGCTGCTATTTTGCCCAAATTCCACCATAACTGACTCTTAGTGAAAACCTTTCGGGTTTGCTCGCTGGCAAGCAATTGCTGGAGCTGAAGCTGGCTTGAATCAGCAAGATTGTTAACTCGCAAAATAGTGTGCTCTACGAGTTTATTCGGGCAGGACTCAGGCTCTAAGCTATCGAGCGGTGCAATTGCATATTTGAGCCTGGAGTGAATTTCGGCAGCTTCTTTGTTTTTTGAAATTAACCCCTCCGCCTCAGCGGTCTCTTTCTGTGATGTCAAGCCTATACAATAATCAAATAATAGCTGTTTCTGCTCGTTGTTCAGCGGACTCATTTAGTTTCTGTGCTCCCAATCGATGCTTTCCACTCTTTGGCAAAACGACCAACCGCCGTGTGCAGTCTGCTTTTAACTGTACCGATAGGTATACTTAAAATCTCGGCCATTTGTTTGTAGGAAAATCTGTTAAAATAAGCCAATATCAATATTTCTCTGAGGTTTTCCGGCATATCTGCTATAATCTGTCTAACACGCAAAGAGGTTTCGCTCTTCTGGAGCTCTTCATAAGGCATTGTGCCATCATAAGTAACAGTATTCAGGATATCATCAAACGACAAATCCTCCGAATCCCCCATAGTGCCGATGGGAATGGCATTTGTTCGCTGCCACTTGCGAAGGGCATCTTTTGCTTTGTTGGCGGCTATGGTGAAAAGCCACGGGCGCAGCGGTCGGTTTCTATCGAAGCTATTTCTGCTGGTAAATAACTGTAAAAAGGTTTCCTGAAAAACGTCTTCGACAAGCTCATGGCGGTTTAGAAACAGCCTTAAGAAGGCGTATAGGCCGTTTTTATAACGATTTACGATTTCACGAAATGCAGCTTCCTCGCCGTCTGTATAGCGGTCGAGGAGATCTCCATCCGTCAATTTTTTCAAACCAGGATTCATGATTTTTACATTCAAAAAAAATCGCTATGACAATAATATTATAAGCGATTAAGAACTGAATTAAAATCCTAATCGCAGGCAATTTACGTAAATCTGGTGAAATAAACTCGTTTGGTTCGATTGCTGAGACAGTTGGCTGCGTGGCTGTAAATACAGGCAATTCTTAAATTTTTCAAAAAAATGTTAAATATGGCGTTTTATATCGGACATCAGCGGGCCTAAGGTGTAAATATTTTTTGGGGATTCGCATTGGCCGAAGGTCGTATCATCGGCTACGATTGGACACTCCGCAGGGCCGCTCTTCACTTACGTTCCGACATTTAGTTTCTCAGATTTTAGGCAATATCTTTTATAAGCCTCTGGTTTACAAACGCTTACAACGGCTTCTGGGGATTCTAAAAATCAGCTTTTTTCATATTTTTGGGCATTTTTTCGGATTTTTTCGTAAAAACTCACAAAAATTTGTTAAAATGTGCACTTTGTTTATCAACCGTCGAAAGGGGACACCTAACTGACTCAACTTCTTAAGATGTTGGGGATTGATAAACAGAGCGATGTCTGTCGCGATACTCAATGCTCGTAATTTATAATTCGTGGCAAGTGGGCGCAATTACATAAGAGCACAAGTAAGCAATTTATTGCCTTTCCAAAATCTCATAAAAATATGGGGAATTTCGTTTAAAGATTCTGCTTGACGAAAAGATGGCAAATTTGATATAAATAGACTTGATTAGATGTGTGGATTTTGCCCTTTCGGCGAGCGAATTTCTGGTAATTTTACAGTTATTAGCTTAGCTGAAAGGTCAATGAACGAAGTACATTATTTCAATCAAGAGCTTTGTACTCCGAAGTTGGAATTTATACATCTCGACTAAGGGCACATATGGGGCTCTTGCCTGTCTCGGCGTGGCCGAGCCACGACGGAAAGGAAGGAGGAAGTGGCAAGCCATAAAAAATTTACGATTTCCATTTTTTTTTCTCAATTGGCCATTGATATGTAGCACGCGAACTATTGTCGGAAAAGCTCAGTGTTCAGAAAAATTAGGAGGAATACTTATGAAAAAGATAGTTATGGCAGTTCTTCTATTGCAAGCTAATATCGTATTCGCTCAGCCCGTGGACGAGCACACATTGGCGTACTGGAAAATTGATGAAGGCAGTGGGGACTTTGTCGAGGATTCCTCATCGTACGGTAACCACGGTACTGTCGAAAATGCAGTGTGGGTAACAGAAGCAATGACCGGAGGAGCGGCTTTGGAATTCAATGGGCAAAACTCCCAGGTCGTTGTGGATGACAGCCCGAGCCTTCATCCGGACACAGGCGACATCACGGTAGGAGCCTGGATTAAGGTGTTTTCCAATCCCAAGGGCTGGAGCAACGGTGGAGCGATTGTGTTTAAGGCCAATGCCTATCAATGGGTGGTTAACACCAATGGTGCCCTGTGGCTCGGCATCTGGGGAGGGCGGCTTGAGTCTATAGGCAGCTACGATTTCGAAGAGCACCTGGACGAGTGGCATCATGTCACGACGACATTCAACCTTGCCGCTGAGAGAGCACAGATTTACGTGGATGGCGAGCTCAATATCGAGGGATCCGTGACCGCAACGATCGACCAAACCGCTGACGTGCTCTACCTCGGCTACAAGGCTGATGGTGGTGGACGTTTCCACGGAATCATTGATGAGGTGTGTATTTCAGATATTGTGCGCACACAGGATGAGATTAAGGCTTCTATGTTGGGGGCAGCGGGCTACCCCCCCGCTCGAGGTCCTGACCCGGAAGATGGTTCCCTGCTCGAGAGCACGTGGGTCAATCTCTCCTGGAAGGCCGGTGATTTTGCGGTCTCGCACGATATATATTTGGGCGAGAATTTCGATGATGTAAACGCCGGAGCCGAAGGCACTTTCCAGGGTAACCAGCCCGGAACGTTTATAGTTGTCGGCTTTCCCGGATTTCCTTTCCCGGACGGTCTTGTTCCGGGCACAACCTATTATTGGAGAATCGATGAGGTCAATGATGCCGAGCCCAATAGTCCGTGGAGAGGCGATATCTGGAGTTTTCTCGTCCCCTCCAGGGAGGCTTATGGGCCTGCTCCGGCTGATGGGGCAAAATTCGTAGATGCGGATATGACGCTTAGCTGGATGCCGGGTTACGACGCAAAGTTACACACTATATATTTTGGTTATAATTTTGATGATGTAAACAATGCCACAGGAGGACTGCCCCAGGCAGATGCAACTTATACTCCTGGTACACTCGAATTCGAGAAGACGTACTATTGGCGGGTCGATGAGTTTGACGGCGCCGTCACGCATAAAGGCGATGTTTGGACTTACACGACCCTGCCGGTCATAGCCGTAGCTGAGGACCCCAATCTCCTCGCCTGGTGGACGTTTGATGAAGGTATGGGTACGACCGCTCTCGACTGGTCAGGCAATGGCAATCACGGAACGCTCTTTGGCCCGGGATGGACTACGCCTGGTTTGCTTGGCGATGCAGCCCTGAATTTCACCGGTAGTTCATATATGGCCATTCAAAACCTCAGCTACGCCGGCACGGACTATGCCGAGGTGTCGGTCTGTCTCTGGCTACGGACGAGTATATGGAACGAGCAGTACATTGCTTCGTTTGATCGCGACCAGTACTGGCGCCTGAGTATCAATCTCAATGACGTCGGGGCCGGCCACGTCGGATGGCATGTGATGACCAGTGAAGGACAGGTTGACTACGGCAGTGCTACACGGGTGGATGACGGACGCTGGCATCATGTCTGCGGTGTCTTTGATAACGGACGGATGACCCTCTATATCGATGGCTCGGCAGAGCCTTCGGTCAGTGGAGGCAGGACATTTGGAACAGGCAACACTCGCTTCGGTTTACTGGGCGCCAACTCCGAGGCCGCCAGCTTCAACGGCAATCGAGGCATCGGCAGCCCCATCGCGGGCGATATAGATGATATGCGCATCTACAACAGGGCCCTGACACAGGAAGATATCATACAGGTTATGAGAGGCGACCCGTTACTTGCCTGGAATCCAGGCCCGGCTGACGGGTCAACTCCGGACATCCAAAATGCAACACCTCTCACCTGGTCGCCGGGAGATAACGCATCTCAGCACGATGTCTATTTCGGCACGGATGAAGATGCTGTGGATAATGCCGACACATCAACGGCTGACATATATCGAGGCCGACAGGGTGCTGCCAGCTATACTCCACCCGAAGGCCTCGAATGGGGCGGCGGGCCATACTACTGGCGTATCGATGAATATAATACCGACGAGACTATCAGCAAAGGCGGAATCTGGACCTTTACGGTGGCCGACTTCATTGGGATAGATGATTTTGAGAGCTACAATTACCTTGACCCCGATGACCCCGAGAGCAACAGGATATTTAATGTGTGGTTAGACGGATTCGACGACCCGGCAAACGGTTCTATCGTCGGTTATGAAAATCCCTTTTTTACCGAGCAAACTATCGTTCATAGTGGCAACCAGTCGATGCCGTTTTTCTACGACGACAGTATTGGGTACTCGGAGGCGGAGCTGACGTTGACTTATCCGCGTGACTGGACGGAGCAAGGTGTTGGAGTATTGTCGCTGTGGTTCAGAGGCAATCCGGCAGGCTTCTTGGAAGAGCCGGCCGGCACGTACACGATGACTGCATCCGGTACGGATATCGGGGACACTGCCGATGAGTTCCGCTACGCCTTCAAGCAACTGTCCGGTGCCGGCTCGATTGTAACCAGAGTGGAAAGCGTCGAGAATACAGACGGCTGGGCCAAGGCAGGTGTGATGATTCGTGAAACACTGGAGCCAGGCTCGAAACATGCATTTGTATGTGTTACACCCGCTAACGGTGTCGCCTCCCAGGGTCGTAATACTACTGGCGCCAGCAGTTTCAGCACGAACCAGACCGGGATTACCGCGCCGTACTGGGTGAAATTAGAGCGTGACGCTGCAGGTAACTTTACCGGTTACCACTCGGCTGACGGCCTCACCTGGCAGCCGATACAGGGCGCTACGCCGCGGCTCATCTCGATGCCTCAGAATGTCTATATAGGTCTGGCACTTACCAGTTATAGCGCCGGTGTGACATGCACCGCCGAATTCTCCAATGTCAAGACTACCGGCACGGTTACTCCGATGATATGGTCGCACGAAGCCATCGGTGCAGATATGCTCAGCAACGACCCTGAGCCGATGTATGTTGCTCTTAACGGCAGCGCCGTGGTCACTCATGATAATCCTAATGCAGCGCAGGTAGGTGAGTGGACAGAATGGACTATTGACCTGCAGGCGTTTGCAGACCAGGGCGTGAACCTGGCCAATGTCAATACGATTGCCCTTGGTTTCGGCGACAAAAAGAATCCGCAGACTGGCGGTTCAGGTACGATGTACTTCGATGATATTCGGCTGTATCGACCGGAACCAGAACCGGCACCGTAAGCCAAGATTTAAGTGTTAATTAAGATTGCGTGGTTAATGTAGCAGTCGCCGCGGCGACCAGTCAGGGAAGATTGCTCTGCGAAGAATGAACTGCCGATTTTATTTGAGGCTGTTGAAAAAAGGATGCGTAATTCGAGAGATTATTCTTGACGGGAAAGTGACTAATTTGGTATAAATATAATTGTTAAGGTCTATGATTTTTGGCCTCTGAGGTTTAGAATCTTTGTGGTTTTTCATTAGAGGAGGAGTTATTAGGCAAAGCACAGAGTTTTAACAACTACGTGCTTCGCAAGTGAATATTTTTCCATTTCAATTAGCAGCTCCTATTGAGCTTTTGCCTGTCTCGGCGTGGCCGAGCCACGACGGAAATAAAGGAGGTAGTGGTAAATCGTAAAAATTTATCCTGGGAAAATATAAACATTTTATGATTTGCAATTTTTGATTTTCGATTTTTGTCGGAAACGACAAGTGTTTTGGTGTGTGGCCAAGGCATGGTTATTTTAACTTCTTTTGAAGGAGGAATATTATGTGTAAGAAATTGATTTATTTGCTTTCTTTTGTTTTGGTGCTGGGTCTGGCCAGTAGCGCCTCGGCAGAGTTGGTAGCATACTGGACGTTCAATCACGACCCAAACGACTCGATTGGGGACCTGAACTGGACGTTGGAAAATGGGGCCGACTACTCCTACTGGATAGACAGAAAAGAGGGTAGTCACACGCTGAGTCTGGATGGAATAGACGATTATGGCTGGCAGGATGCCGTCGGACCACTCATCGATGCGTTCACCGAGAAGTCGGTGGCGCTTTGGTTCAAGGCGGCCAGTACCAGCGGCGTGCAAACGCTGTACGATGAGGGCGGTGCGACCAATGGTTTGGCCATTGACGTCAACGACGGTGCTCTGATGGTTGCCGTGCGTGACGATAGTGTCCAGTACACGCTGTCGACACCCTTTGACAGCATAGAGTGGACACATGCAGCCGTGACGTACGACAACGGCTTGTTAGTGTTGTATGTGAACGGGGCCGAAGCAGGCTCGGTAATGGCCGACTTCGTCGACAACGAAGTTAGCAGCCATAGCAATGGCGCCGGATTAGGCGCTACCGAGCAGAATGCCTTCGGAGTCAGCACCACGCCAACCCAGTTTTTTGCCGGCCTTATAGATTATGTGGTGCTGTATGACCACGTTTTATCCGCGGACGAAGTAGCGGATTTGGCGGCACCCCCAAAGCCCTGGTCCCCCATCCCGGTTGATGGTGCCGTGCATACGGCCACTTCGGTGGACCTTAGCTGGACGCCCGGAATTAATGCCGCCTCACACAATGTGTATTTGGGTGACAATGTTGACAATGTGACCGCCGGAACCGAGGACACATTGAAGGGCAGCCCAGCTATATCACAACTTACCGTTGGCGACCTTGCTCCGGACACGACTTACTACTGGCGGGTTGATGATGTCGAGGAAGATGGTACGACAGTACACACAGGCGATGTCTGGAGCTTATGGATCCCACCCCAGACTGCCTATGACCCAAGTCCGGCTGATGGAGCTAAATTTGTAGGCCCCGCTGTAACCTTTAGCTGGACGCCAGGTCTCGATGCTACCACGCACACTGTGTACCTCAGCGACAATTTTGACGATGTGAACAATGCTGCCGATGGTGTGCCCCAGGCAGAAACAACTTATACTCCTGACCTGCTTGCAAAAGGGACGGTTTACTATTGGCGGGTCGATGAGTTTGATGGCACCGACACTCATAAAGGTGATGTCTGGAGCCTTGAAACACCGCCCGATATAGCTATTACCGACGCGAATCTTGTCGGCTGGTGGAAGCTTGATGGTGAATATTTCGATCTTGGTTATGTCATCGATTACTCCGGCTATGACCATCATGGCACGCTCCGTGGTGACCCGCAGTTGGTTGAAGGCTATGACGGTGGTGCCCTGGATTTCGATGGCGATGGTGATTATGTCAACATAGACGGCTACAAGGGCGTTCTCTCTACCGACGGCGTGCAGCATCCATTAACCATAACTGCCTGGGTCAATACCACGGACAGTGGCGACCGGACAATTGCAAGCTGGGGTACGAGTACCAACGGAATAAGAGTTGACTTCCGGCTTTTCTCGGGCAGGCTTCGCGTTGAGCATGGGGCCGGCAACATGCAGGGTGACACCAATCTGAACGACGGCGAATGGCACCATGCTGCACTGACAATGATGGAAGGTGCTACGATTTCATATCCGGATGTGAAACTTTGGCTGGACGGCAAAGATGACACAAGGGAAGGTACGGACCCCGATGCGTTCGCCATCACGGCCGGGGACGATATGAGTATTGGACGTAGGGCTCATAACAACAGCAGACTTTTCATCGGAAGTCTTGATGATGTCCGTCTCTACGACAAGGAACTGACGGAGCTCGATATGAAGGTAATATCGGGTCTTTTAGAGTCCACCAGCCCGGAACCGGCCGACGGCGCAAAGGTCGTGGACAACTTCGCCATCTTGGGCTGGACGCCCGGCCCCTTCGGAGTTGAATTCGATGTCTATTTCGGTGTTAATCCGAAGCCGGATGCGGAGGAGCTTGTGGGCCGCGTAAGCGAGCCGACGCATTTTGCCACCGGTTTGGTCGAAGGCAAGACGTACTACTGGCGGGTTGACGATGTCGAGGCGGACGGGACCACGATACACACCGGTGACGTCTGGAGCTTCTGGATTCCCCCCAGGGGGGCATACAATCCCGAGCCGGCCGACGGTCAGGCAGTCACAGACACTGAGACAGATCTCAGTTGGTCCGCAGACTGGAACCCGGTTATGTATGGCGTTTACTTTGGGACCGACGCAGACCAGGTAGCGAGCGCAGCAGGGGCTCCTCCGACCATGGAGGTCGGCTTTGATCCCGGACCACTGGAGCCTGGCACGACATACTACTGGCGAGCCGATGTGTTCTACGGCACGTGGGTTACAGGCCCGGTCTGGAGCTTCTCGGTATCGGCGCCCGAGTAGGCAAAGTTGTGAATAGGATGCAGAAATGAAGTCGAACTGATTGGACTGCTCATCCAGAAGGGACATCGTCCTTTCCGAGGATGGAAAGGTTAATGTTTTATCAATTGTACTTGCTGTTACGCAAGTGCAGACAATCCGGGCTTATATCGAATGATTCGGTATAAGCCCCTTTTAACTTTTTGGTCCTACCTCATGATATTGGTAAAGCTTTATTACGTCTATAAACATCAACGGCTGATTCCAGCACGTTGTTACGCTGCTCGGCCCAGTCCCGACGTTGAAGGTCGCTGATATGAACCGGATACAGAATATACTTC
>DATKYR010000170.1:0-22493 GCA_035528395.1 Sedimentisphaerales bacterium | reverse complement strand
CTTTGGGGATTAAAGAAATCAATCCGCCAGGTCATTGAAAGGGCACTAATGAGAGCAACAAATGCCAATGTAGTGACAAATTCAAAATCGAGTCCTTATTTTACAAGGACTTACGAGCGCAACTGACGAACATGTGCTAGGTACAGCCCCACAGTCACTTTTTCCCTTTCCTTTTCAAACCATACACTACCCAAAACTTTCTAATTCGTCAAGGTCAAACCTCAATTCTCACCAAAGCAATTAATTCCGCACGCTTTAGGGAGATTATAGGTCATATAGTTCGGATTTCAAGAGAAAAAGGGCAGCCAAAAAAAGTTGCTTTTTGGTCATTTTTTTGTTGACTATGTTTGAAACTATGTTAAAATACACGTATGTTTGCCAGCAGGCAAACATAAACCGCCAGCAGGCGCCAGATATAGCGGAGAACCGCACGTTTTCGTATCAGCAGATACACGCCAAAAAGCATCGTTCGTAAATATCGAAGATCCGGCCTTCCTTGGACGGAACCATTTAACCAAATTATCCATATTAACTAAATTAACCAATGAACTATCACAACCATCGAGAATCCAGCATCGAGAATCCAACTTTAGCTCACTTTAGGCACTTTAGCTCACTTTTCACTCCCTCGACCCTCTACATTTGTCGAGAACCCTCTACAAATCAGCTACTTTTTATGCAAAACAAACCCAATTTCCGAAAGGCCCAAATGAACGTAAGTATCTATTATACAAAGGTATATAACAATGAAACCGCCTCAGGCTCCAGAAAAAACAAACCCAATTCAAACCCAATCAAACCCAATTCCCGAAAAGCCCAAATGAATGTAAACTTAACTTTAACAAAGGATTACAGAAAAAACGACACTTTCTTAGTCCGAATAAACAAACCCAATTTCCGAAATGGCCAAAATGAACGCAAACTTATATGTTATAGAGGATTATGAAAATGAAACCGCTTTCCGGCCCAAAAAAACAAACCCAAACAAAGCCAATCTTGTCCGCCGTAGGCGGATTTCCGAAAGGCCAAAATCGCTTGCCAAAAAATCCGGCCACCTGCTCTTTATGTAAAGCGCTACTTTTAATTACAATTGGTATAATTGGTCAGATAATTCTGAAGATAAATAAATAAATAGCACAGTTTTCGCACTTTGCGCTTGGCATCAACGGCTTTTTTTGTTAAATTTTAATATAGGCAAATTCAAAAGGCCAGTGGGGGAAAGGCCGATAAAATGTGTCTTGGGAAGGGAGAATCTTTATGAGAGGTTGGAGAATTAAATTCATTTTTCTGCTGATAGTCTATTTCGGCGGCTTTGCAACTGCGATTTACACTTTGGCACCCGTACCGGAGAATAATGCCGCTCGTCGCCCGTCGCTCGTCGCTCAGGTCACAGGCCACGAGTCACGGATTACGAGTCAAGAGTTCGCACAATCTTTTAATTCTGGGATACACAAGTGCATTGACTTCGGCAAGGATGCTGCCTGGCGAACAGCCAGGTTCATAAAACAAAAGATTGACGAAAGGCAGCTTCGAACTGACAGCTAATAGCTCTACTGTTCTTAATTGCTAACTTATACTGGTATATACGTTGCCGAAATCTTTGAGAGGGGGGGGCGTGCGTATATGCAACATTGGCTGGCCGTGGGTCCCCAGAGGCCCACGGCCTTCAGAATATCAAACCCAGGACCACAGACCAAAGTCTTGTCTCCGGAGTCTTAGTTCTTGAGTCTTACTTCCTTGTTAAACATGCGCAGCTGCACGTCGATAGCGCTTAGTGCCCAATCTATGTAATGCAATTTGTGAGTGGGCCGGTGGTGTCCTTCGTTCATCAAGCCGCTTTGGATGGTTTTTAAGAATTTGCTTATTGTTTGTGGGCTGATTTCTGCAGGTTCGGCAGCCCACTGCTTTAACTGCTCATACTGCCGCTGCAATTTTCGGCTGCTCCTTAACTGTTCGGCAGTCAAATAATCCGCCGGATTATAGGCTAATTGGAGACCCTTAAGACACAAGATTAACGGCTCATAGTTGGCCCTTTGTTCCAAACGAATAAATTTATACTGCTGGACATACGTAGTTGCCTGTGCCGGAGGTTTGTCTGCAATGGCGTCTGCACCCAGGTACCATCTGCGCTTGCTGGTTCTGGCAAATACCAGTTCTTCATCCCGACGTTCGGTGCTGCCAAATGCAGCATCGGGGTACTGGGTTATCTCATCATAGCCCATTCTGGAAACCCACAGTCTGCCGGTGCCCTTTAGTTCCGGACCACCGCCAAGCACAAGCAGGCACTTGACAAAACCCAAAGGTAGAATTTTTTGATTGCCGAGCTGGTTTTTTCGAAGCTGGAAAGAAAGATGCAAACTATGTGGGTGGACGTCATAGAAATTGACAATCTCGTGTATCAGCTGATTAAGAAGCCAGGGGTCCGCAGTTGCCGGTCGAGAAAGTTCGCCGCGGATATTCAGCCTTCCAGGAGCAAGCTCCAAAAAACCGGACCGCCGGGCCTGGTCGGTCGAGCCTGTGTGGTCATCGATATAACCACCGAGCTTCCAGGATAAAACATCCAGGCGAAAATCATAAAAATACTTAAATCCGTCATACACCGCGTCAACCTTGTTCTGAATGCTTCTTTGCGGTTCGACGGCCGCTGGACCAAGATTACTCAGTTCAATCTCAGTACCTAATGGAACCAGCCCGGGCCGGAGATTCGAACGAATTCGCTCCAGCCTTGCCCGGACAATGCGAGCATCAAACATACTTTTCGCCGCGCGTACGGCGTATTTGATATAGTCAATGAGGTCGTGTTTGTCACGGGGCATGGTTTGAAGGCTTCTCTCAATAATCATATCAACTGCTCTGCCGTTTGCATTTACCATTTGCAAAGCTGCAAGCACACTAACCGACCGCTTAAAATATCTTTCTGAAATACGCATATGCTCAAGCTCGAAGCGGTATCTGGACTGGATTTGTTCTTCGAGCTGACTGAGCAGGACCTGCTTCAGAACTAAAGCTAAATAGTTTTTCATAAACGGCCTGGCCTGGGGGTCGCTGTATAAGTGTTTTATGCTCGGCCGAGGCCGGTCGAGCTCGTGCTCAAGATAATAATCACTAACGGCATCGCTGCGATAATGGCTCATAACAAGGTCACGTTCTGTGGTTGCGAGCAGCTCCCGGTCGGCTCGCCGTTCCGAGTCCGCATCTGCCGTGCGTTCACCGGGCCGAGTGTGCTTTTTGATGAATTTCTCAATACGTTTTCGCAGCCAAAGCTCGTGTATCAGATTAACGTGGAACCTGTCACCAAAATGCTTTTCCATTGAACTGTGAGTTACAAGGTAAGCCTGTGCTTCGACCAGACCATTGGCCGTGTTGATTTGCACCATTTCTCTTTTATAACGCTTGCCTTCATACCTGTCGATTTCAGCCATTGCCCAGGCCGGAACATCATAGACCACCAGACCTTCAATTTTCGAAGATGGTGCTGAAACGGCATAGAAATAGACATTGTCCGGGCTGATTTTTCGGTAATGCGGAAGCAATGCTGGTTCGGTCCAGAGCGTATTGCTGCTAATTTTAGAGGCCTTTCTGGTAAAACTTAAACCGCTGACCGACTTGAAGATTCTGCTGTCCCGCAGCGAGCCATAGATGAACAGATTGACCTTTTCTTCGTTCATGTTTCGTATTTAATAATCTGTGTTAATCTATTTCAATCTGTGTGATCTGTGCTCTCGTATTTGGCTTCGCAATCTCAATAGCTCTTTGAACGCACGAAGAATCACACGCAAATTCGCACCGGTTTGCGCCCCGGCTGTCCGTGGATAATGATGGATGCCTTGTTGAGTTACACGGTAACCTTTGCTAACTGCACGAGCTAAGATTTCAGCATCAATAAGGGCACCGGTACTTACTAACTTAATGTTATCAAAAATTTCCCTTTTGTATAACTTAAAAGCACAGTCGATATCGCGGATTTTCATACCGAACAGCAGGCAAACCAGTTTCGTCCAGCACCAGCCATTGATTTTGCGTATGAGATTGTCCTGACGGTTCAATCGATAGCAGCTGACAATATCGTATTGCTCCATCAATCTCAGCAGCGGCGGCATTTCGTTAATATCAAATTGGCCGTCACCATCGGTATAAAAGACAAGCTCTTTTGTTGCCGCTTTGAAGCCGGATTGCAGGGCCGCTCCGTATCCGAGATTAGTCCGATGATGCACGACTTTTACCTTGTCCTTTTGGCCGGCAATCTCCCCGGCAATTTGGCCCGTGCTGTCGGAGCTGCCGTCGTTGACGATTATTATTTCAAAGTCAGCGTTGAGCTTTTCCAGTACCGTAAGTGCCTGTTCTACTACGCGGGTGATATTGTCCTGTTCGTTATAACAGGGGAAAAAAACACTGATAGAAACATTGTTTACCAGCTCAGCCATAATCAGAAATAAATTACGTTATTAAACTTGTGCCTGCGAAAGCAGGTATCCGAGTCTCGAAATCCTAAACAATATCTAATGACCAAAACAGTAAGTTTTGAAAATTTGAAAATTTGAATTTCGGATTTGTTTCGAACTTCGAGTTTCGTGCTTTTCCCTCACTTACTTACCACCTCTTGCTTTGAGCTACCCTGAGTAATTCGCCTAAACATTCTTCCTCCTGAGCGGCGTAAAAGTTCACGAGTTTCGTGTTTCTCTGTGTACGGGCAATATCCCCCAAATAGAAGCATGCTAACCGTGCGGCTTCAACTCTGTCACGATAGCCGTCCAGCTTGGCCCAAGCAGCCTCATTTTCTGTGAATTCGCGAACATAATTTTCACAAAACTCATTAACATCAGGTTTTATCTCGGCGAACCTCGAAGCAACAAATATTATCTCACGCATAGGGGCAGGCGATGGATTCAATTTGAAGGCTTTGACGGCAAAATCAAAGCCCTTCCTTTTTTCATCTATTCCACGACGATAGAAAAGCCAGCTATGGGCACAAATAAGGTTCCGGTGGAAATCATCAGGGTAAATAGTTTTTCCGTCAAATATGCCATCGAAAAGTTCCTTACCACGTGGAGTTCTTACATCGACGTACAATTTTTGCTTATTATTAAAGAAAACAAGAGGCCAATTGGGATTACGTTCAATACCTTGTATAGCGTGATAGGACATTTTTCGATAATACTCCTGTGGCGGAGGTGTACGGTACTCTGACTGGGGCATTAAAACCACCCAGACATTATAACTCCTTAGCTGCTCATCCATCCATTGGCCGATTTTTACATAATCGTCACTGGTTACACTCTGTCTTCTGGCCTCGGCACGTGCGGCTATCTGGCCTGTAATCAGACCTCCCGCCATAATAGTAGACCACTCTTCAAAGGCTTCGCGGTTATACGCCGCCTGTGCCCTGCCATCCATAAATAATTGCAGAGGTGTTCGGCCGGTATTCGGGTCCGGTTCCTGACCGAAGGCAATGAAACCTCCCTCAGTCCAGTAATTAAGCATATTCCCTTGTAGCTTGTTATCTTTTATAAACTTAGTGGCGTAAAAAGGCTTTTGGCCCGAATCGGTTATCCGCATGAACATCGAAGTTAATTTTGGATCGCGAGGCCAGGAATCCAGATAAATATGCTTAAATTTAAGTCCCCACCATGTCCCAAAAAACACGACCGCACCGGCACCGGCAAGGATAAAAAATAATTGTAGATTATAAGGCATCGCCGAGACAATCAGACGATTGTTTTTCCGCAAGTTTCGCGCTGCCCAAATTGCACGAACGAGCTGGTCGATAAACATCGCTATAACCGGGCAGGCTGCAATGGCTGCTATTGGAATAAACCTGCGGGAACGAATGGCCATATAAATCGTAAGGGCGGCAATAAGAATTATCGAGATATCGATTTTGGGCCGTTGATACTCCTCCGTACTATTTATTTTTCGCTTAGATTGCCGGCTGGCAGATTTGGAAGTTTTTACCAGGACAACAGCCCAAACCACAAGAGTTACCCAGGCAATAATATACATTACCAAAAAAGGTCTTTCATCACCGACCAGATTGTCCCAGTCGAAAGCAGGCCACCATTCGTGGATGTTACGCCATCTCGCAGCGTGTTCGCTTACACTGATGGCAAAAGTGTGAGTCAGATTCGTTAAATGAAAAGGATTGAACAAAACCATAGCTAAGAAAGCTACAATAGAAGCGGCGATTGTATGATAAACACCCTTCCAGCCAATACAGACAAGATTTTTCTTGAAAAAAATCAGGACAATATCCAAAACTATCACCAGGATGAAAAATAGAAATGTGGCCAATGTAAGGCCGGCTTTGGAAAAGACTAAATACAAGAATGGCCAGGCAGTAACATTGTATAAAATCGCAGTCCATTTTCTACTGCAGTTGGTCAGCAGGTGCAAACCTATAAACGGAATGAGCATTATAAATACGTAGATATATCCGCCGTGGACATTGCACCAGAAAACTGTCACCGGCACAATAAGCCATATATACAACACATGTCGATATGTAGTAAGAACAAGTATCAGCAAAAAGACAGCCACTAACATATTCGAAAAACCCGCCGGACGGATATCGAGAAAAGAACGGCCCGCAAACATTGCAAAGCAGGAAAAGACCGCACACAGTGCCGGATGAACTCCCAATAACCGGCCCGTGTAATAAACACAAATCACGGTCAATATGTAAATAGCGAATTTCCAATAGACCAGCGCATTGGAGGGAAAACTCACGCCGTCTGCATAGGAAGATTTGGGAACCAGCGAATAGAAGATAACGTGCGTCAGCCAGTTCTGGTTTATCCAGCCGGTCGGATGCCAGTATTTGACTGTCTCGATGCCGACTTTGTTTGCAATCCATTGGGCCCAATTTGGCCAAGTCTTAATCTCTTCTTCCGTCGGTCCCGCTTTATGTGAGTTTGCACTGAACGGCTCAATTGTGTCCACCCCGTGATTGACAAAGTGCCGCCCGCAAGCCATCGCAACCCACGTGTCACCCGCTGCTACCATATGGGTGCAGGCGTGAAATGTGAAAATTAGCATCGCCAGCCAGCAGAGGACAAACGACAGACGACAGAGAACTGAAGACATCTGACTTCTAACCTCTGACTTCTGACCTTTGTCTTCCGACTCCTGACTTCTGTCTTCTATTGCTTTAGCCATTCTTCCAGTCTGTCTAATCCTTTGGTAATCTGCTCGAGCGAACAGGCAAAACTCAAACGGACATTATTATCACAGCCAAACGGCAGCCCCGGAACCAGCGCCACATTGGTCTGTTCCAGAAGCGCTTTTGCAAAATCCATACTGCCGTTAATTTTCGTACCATTAATATTTCGGCCATAATGGCTGGAAACATCAGGGAAACAGTAAAAAGCGCCGGTCGATTCGGGGCATTCCACGCCTTCGATGCTGTTTAGCCGCTCTACCATATACTTGCCCCGACGCTCGAATTCTACTCTCATTTTTTCTATGGCCTGCCCGGCTTGCTCCCCTAAAGCCGCAATGGCCGCATACTGACAGAAGGTTACAGGGTTCGAGGTCATATGAGATTGAAGACGACCCATCGCCTTTATCGCCTCCAGCGGCCCGGCCGTATACCCCATACGCCACCCGGTCATAGAGAAAGTCTTGCTAAAACCGTTAAGAGTCAGAGTCCTGTTGTAGGCATCCTCACTCAGCGAAGCAAAACTCACAAATTTGGTATCGCCGTAGACCAGCTTTTCATAGATTTCATCCGAGAGCACCATTACATTTGTTCCTTCGAGAACCTTTGCAATAGCTTTTAGCTCTTCGGGCGTATAAGTAAAACCACCCGGATTACTCGGCGAGTTAATCAACAGCATAGCCGTTTTTTCCGTGATGGCTTCTTTCAACTGCGACGGTGTAATTTTATAGCTGTTATCTTTATCGGTTTGAACAATTTTAGCAACAGCACCGGCCAGCTTTATTGTCTCCGGATAAGTTACCCAGTATGGTGTACCTAAGATAACCTCGTCACCAGGGTCAAGCACAGCCTGCATCGCCTCATAGACCGAGTGTTTACCGCCGATATTGACAATGATTTGGCCGGGGCTGTATTCGATACCATTTTCCTTTTTGAGCTTATCGGCTATGGCGGTTCGCAGCTCAATTATTCCCGCTGTGGCTGTGTATTTCGTCTTACCCGCCTTCAGCGCCTCGATAGCGGCATCCTTGATATAATCCGGCGTATCGAAATCCGGCGCACCTGCACCAAAACCAACTACGTCCGCACCCTGCGCCTTTAATTCCTGCGCCCGTGCAGTAACAGCGAAAGTTGCCGATGGCGGTACCTCCCGGGCCCTCTTACTGACTTTCATCTTCTTTGTACCTTTCAAATCTGAACCTTCTTTACCCCGTCAAGGAGAATTCTCTAACGAGATTTACCTAACCAACCGCACTATTAAAAACAAAACAACAAAACCAGTCAAGAAGATACCATATTCTACAAGATGGGGCATCGAATTTATTGACAGCTACTTACACAATTGCTAATCTATTTTTATGGTTCGTTCTCTTAAAATTGCGGCCGTATCAGACTCCGGACTACTAAGGCCAGAGGCAAAGCATCTGTCCTCTGTCCTCCGTCTTCCATCTTCTGCCTTCTGTCTTCTGTCCTCCTTCTTCCGTCTTAGGTCTGGCCTCTTGTGTCTTGTGTCTTTGGTCTTGTTAAGTTTTTGCCTGATAGGTTGTACCAGCCCTGAAGAAGAGCCGATATGGGAGAAAATCCAAATCGGTGACCTGGCCCCCCGTCAGGACGGCAAGCCGCCTTCATCGCATTTGATTGAGACGATAAATTTTGACCTCCATATTTTTGAAATACCCGCCGAGAACACTGATAAATTGGATGATACTCGCAAGAAATTGTACACAAAGCCTCTGCGATTTAACAGTCTTTATGCCTTCGGCGCCAACTCGTTTTCGGTCCACTTCGGCCAAATCCGAATGTTGGACGAAATCTATAATTTGCTGCTTGCCGCCAGCGGTAAAATATTAACGAAAGTTTCGCTGATGTTGGCTGACGGACAGTCCGAGTCCATTGCCATCACCGGATTAGACGGCCCACGAACCATCTTCTTCATCTCAACTTACGGCTCAAGGGAAGGAGCAAACATTGGGCCCGGTATCCTTGCCCTACAACTCACGGCCCAAACAATACCCGGCTCAAGAGGCGTATGCAACGTTACCGCCTATCCGGTATTTTCGCCACCGATAAGGAGAGCTGCAATCCCACTTTTGGACGCTCGGACAAAAATGCGAGAGTTTCCCTTCAGCGCCGCCGCCTTCGCACTCAAAATGGGCCCGGGCGATTTTGTCCTGCTCGGACCGAAAGAATACATCAGCGACCAAACAGCTTTAGGCGGCCTGTTCTTCAGTAATCCCAAAGGAAGCCTGTTCTTCAGCGAAACCGAGCGTAAACCGCCCGAACGTAAGCCTGCCGTCAGAATATTCTTACTCGTTTGTACCCGGACAAATTTTTGACCGCCCCATGCCCAACCCAACAGTGATATTGTCTCGATGCAGTGATTACAGCCCGCCCGGGATTGCCGAAGCATTACAAAAACAGTTCGAGCTCCTCGGCGGACTTGAAAATTTTGTAACCCCGGGCGATACCGTCTTGCTTAAGCCGAATTTCATCGCCCCAAGGTCTCGCCGTCACGCCACTCAGACTCATCCAGCAGTAATTATCGAGACCGCCCGGCTCTTAAAAGATTTTGGCGCAAAACCCTTTGTCGGCGATTCACCAGCGTGGAGCAATGTATTTACCTGCGTAAAGGCTCTAAAGCTCGAAGAACCACTGAAGAAATTATCAGTGCCGGTAAAGCAGCTCGATAAACCAAAAAAGTGCCGGATTGGAGCGAAAAACACCATAGTCGGCATAAGTTCTGTCGCTCTCGACGCCGATGTAATCATTAATCTGCCGAAGTTCAAATCGCATCAGCAATTAGTAGCGACATTTGCCGTTAAAAATATGTTCGGCTGTGTCAGCGGCAAACGAAAAGCCCTGTGGCACTTTGCAAAAGGCGGAAATGCCGACGATTTTTGCGAATTGCTTATCGACATATTCAAATTTTTAAATCCCGCCTTCACTATCATCGATGCTGTCGTAGCAATGGATGGCTCCGGCCCAATTCGCGGCAGAACCAGGCCCCTCGGCTGGCTCATCGGCGGAACCGACCCAATCGCCTGTGAAACCATCTGCGCCAAACTAATCGGCATCGAGCCGGATGACATACCGATTATCAAGACTGCAAGACAAATCGGTTTTGGCTGCTCAGACATCACTGAGATTGAAATCGCCGGCGATGACTTCCCACAAAGTATATGCACGGATTTCCAACTACCCAAAATGGTTCCAATTCGTTTCTCACTCTTGCACGTCTGCAAAAGCATCTGCAAACAAATCCTCCTCCTCACCAAAGCCGCTATCAAAAAACTCCACTCCGACAAAAGCTAACCTATCCGCTATCCGCCCCAAGCGCCGAAAGCAACTTCTCCCTGTCGGCCTCGCTGAACTCCTGCCCATAAAATCTTAAGAAAATCTCCCTTTTAATTTCCGCATCCGTTATCCCGGGCCGGCGATTACGAACAGCACTGAGCACAATCCGTTTGGCGGTATCGTACATAGAGCAGCCCATAACCAAACGCTCCTGGCCGGTTTTGCGCATCATTAATTCTCGATATCGAACAGCAATATCAGGATGCGTGTCGAACATCGTTTGCCTCTTTGTATATCTGTTCTAAATCCAGTTCTCGAACCCAATTATCAATATATTTTGAGTCTAAATTGTCCACCGTTTCCATCAGATTTCCTACATCTCTCAACTGCATCTCGGAGTGACTGTCTTTCGCCCAGAGCAGCTTGGATATAACCAGATCTTCGGCAGAGACAAACCACATCGGACTTTTTTCTATCAGAAATTGCTTTCTGCGTGAAAATGCAGCGTTCTGATATGCGGAGGACTTTTTAATAATGAAGTCTATTTTGATAACATATCGATCGTAGATTAAATTAAACATTCCCTGGCGAGAAACCTCGTTCGCAACCATTTCTCTATCTACGTAAAAATCACCCTCAAAAAGACCGATAAATTTATCTATATCATCCTGCTTTAATTCTATTACCACGTCTATATCTCTGGTCATCCGTGGTATTGTGTAATAATTTGCGGCTATAGAGCCGGAAATCATATAATTGATGTCAGCTTCTTTTAAACGCTGAGTAACTATCTTCAAAACTTCAAGTTCTTCACTCATACACAACCTTTGTTTAGCACGAAGTTATGAATCGGCAAAAATAGCATACCATACTATAGTTTCCACAACAAGAGATTGCGGCACACTTTATACTGCAAGCCCAATTCCTGCAACATTGACAGTCGCTGCTTATTTGACTAATATCCAGTTCTATGCAGGATAAATCCATAAATATTCTCGGTATCGAGACCAGTTGTGATGAGACTGCCGCGGCTGTGGTTGCAGATGGCCGAATCGTCAAATCTTCGGTAATAGCCTCGCAAACCAGGCTGCACGAAAAATATGGCGGCGTTGTCCCTGAAATCGCCTCCCGAGCACATATCGAAAAAATATATCCCGTCATAAAAGAGGCAATGGCGCAGGCCGATGTTGCTAAAGATGATATCGACGCAATCGCCGTTGCCAATCAGCCGGGCCTGACCATCGCCCTGATCGTAGGCGTTACCGCCGCCAAGACACTCAGCTTCGCCTGGGAAAAGCCCTTAATAGCAATCAATCACCTGCACGCCCATTTGCAATCGGCAATGCTGTCCGAGGACGATTTGCAATTACCTGCTGTCGCCCTTATAGTATCCGGTGGACATACCTGCCTTTACGATTACCATTCGCCGCTGGAACCTGAACTTTTGGGTTCCACCATCGACGATGCCGCCGGCGAAGCCTTCGATAAGGTTGCCACAATCCTCAAGCTGCCCTACCCCGGAGGCCCTAATATTGAAAAAGCCGCTGAAAAAGGAAATCCGGATGCGATAAAATTCCCCCGTTCGATGCTCGGCCGCGATTCGCTGGACTTTTCTTTCAGCGGTATCAAAACAGCAGTGCTGTATTACTGCCGCGGCCAGAATATGAAAGGCGAAAACAAAGTCGATTCGATGACCCCCCGGCAAATCGCCGACATCGCGGCCTCATTCCAGGCCGCTGTGATTGATGTCCTCGTTAAAAAAACACAGCGGGCCGCTGAAAAAATCGGAGCCAGAACAATCCTGTTGGGCGGAGGCGTAGCAGCAAATAACCAATTGCGAATCGCCTTACAAAAAATGTGCGACTCGGATGTTCCGCCCAAAAAACTGCTGGTCGCGCCAAAACACTATTGCACTGACAACGCAGTTATGGTAGCTTCTCTGGCGTATTATAAATTCAAGGCCGGACTTTTTGCAGACTTGACCCTTGAGCCGAAAGCAACCGGCTAAACTTTGGCGGGCCTTATGCAATACGTAAAGAAAGGTGAAATATTCGGACTGAACAACTACAAGAATTGTTAGAGCAGGTCAAAAACAGCGAGCTAAACATAAACGAGGCGATAGAAAAACTCCGCCATTTGCCCTTCGAGGATTTGGGGTTTGCCTGCATCGACCACCATCGGCAAATCCGCCGCGGCTTCCCGGAGGTCATCTTCTGCCCCGGCAAAACCACCGGGCAGATTATCAAAATCTTCGAGACCCTCGCTGCAAAAGGCAATAACGTCTTAGCTACCAGGGCCGAGCAGGAAGTTTTCGACGAGCTGGCCAAAACCAACAAATTCCCCAAGGCCCGATACGAAAAAATGGCTAAGGCAATCGTCCTCGAACAGAAAGACCTTCCGGCCTCAAAGACCGTCCTGCCTATCGTTACCGCCGGCACCGCCGATTTGCCCGTCGCGAGCGAAGCCAAAGTTACCGCCGAGATTATGGGCCAGCGCACCGAGCTGATTTGCGATGTCGGAGTGGCCGGCCTGCACAGATTGTTCAAACATCTGCCGAAACTCCAAAGTGCCAATGTCGTAATTGTCGTAGCGGGAATGGAAGGAGCGCTGGCCAGTGTCGTGGGCGGCCTGGTGAGCTGCCCGGTTATCGCAGTGCCAACCAGTGTGGGTTACGGCTCCAGCTTCGAGGGACTCTCGGCCCTTTTGACGATGCTCAATAGCTGTTCTGCCGGCGTTACCGCCGTTAATATCGACAATGGTTTCTCCGCAGCCGTCACCGCAACTTTGATAAACAAAAAAATAGAAGCAAATAGCAAATAGAACGTTTAACAAATGAGCACCAAGCAAAATTATCTCTATGTCATTTCGAGCGAAGCGCAGCGGAGTCGAAACACGAAGTGGCGACAGCTAAATCTATTTAAAAAAATTTTCTTCCTTTATCAACACGCCATAAAGGACAAAAGGTACGATGCAGGTAATAGACACCATCCCGAAATTAAAGCCGAGAGCGGTTGATGCCCACAAGGGCGATTTCGGCAAAGTCTGTATTATTGCCGGCAGTACCGGCATGAGCGGAGCTGCTGCCCTTGCAGGCCGAAGTGCCTTGCGGGCCGGCGCAGGCCTTGTGCGAGTGGCAACACCCAAGAGTGTTTTACCAATAGTCGCTTCAATAGAGCCGTGCTTTACCACTATCGCCCTGCCTGAAGACAGCCTCGGCCGAATATCAGCAAAGGCAATAAATCCTATCCTTGAAGCCCTCACCGAAAACGATGTCATGGCGTTCGGCCCGGGTGTTGGCATCAGCGGCGCACTTCGCTCGGTCCTCGAAGCGCTTCTCGAACAAGACCAGCTCCGGCTGATAATAGATGCCGACGGCCTGAATAATCTGGCCGGTATAAAAGACTGGCCTGTTAAACTAAAAGCAAACTTGATTCTGACACCTCACCCCGGCGAAATGAAAAGACTATGGTCAGGCCTGTTCAGAGAACAACTGCCACCTGACCGCCAACAACAAGCCCTGCAATTGGCACAGCAGACCAAAACCGTCGTGGCCCTCAAAGGAACGGGAACCGTCGTCTCCGACGGCGAAAAAGTCTATATTAACAAGACCGGCAATCCCGGTATGGCTACAGCCGGTTCAGGTGATGTTTTAACAGGTGTTATAACTGCGCTCGCAGGTCAGGGCTTGAGCGACTTTGATGCCGCCGTCTTGGGCGTTTACATCCACGGCCTGGCCGGTGACATCGCAGCAGAAAAAATCGGCCAGGTCAGCCTGATGACTACCGATATAATCCAGGCACTAAGTGACGCCTTTACGAAAAATTGAGCTTTAGCTCTCTAAAGCCATATTTTGTTGCAGGCCGGAGCAAAAACAATAAAATAACTTCAAAAACATAATAAAACTAAGGAAGGAATTTTGGCAGGGAAGATTTAAAATTAAGGAGCTCAAAAATGGAATTAAGCGGCTTAGACATTGGAGTATTAGCAGTATTCTTTGTTTGTGTAATTACCGTGGGCCTGCTCAAGAGCCGAAAAGAAAAAACCAGCGAAGATTACTTTCTGGCGGGTCGGGGCCTGAAATGGTGGTTGATTGGATTTTCACTAATCGCAGCGAATATCTCCGCCGAGCAGTTTGTTGGAATGTCGGGCCAGGCAGCTAAAGGCTCGATTGGTTTGGCAGTGGCAAGCTACGAATGGATCGCCGCGATAACTCTGGTTGTGGTAGCGTTTTTCTTCCTTCCCAAGTTTCTCAAGAGTGGAATTTTCACCATACCTGAGTACCTGGAGTACCGTTTCAATCACACGTCCCGTCTGGTGATGTCACTATTAATGGTGATTATCTATATGGGTGTGACAATCCCTACCGTAATCTATCTTGGAGCCAGGACGTTAAATCCGTTGTTTAAAGAACAGTTGATGGGGATCCCTATTAACATCACAACGCTTTCCTGGTTTGTGGGTATCCTTGCGGGCGTCTATGTTGCAGCCGGAGGTCTGAAAGCCTGTGCCTGGGCGGATTTGATTCAGGGTTCAGCGTTAATCATTGGTGGGGCGGTAATCATGGTGCTGTCGTTTATGGCACTGGACGACCCGAGCAGGTTCGAAGGGATCAATGCCGCAGCGGTGAACACCTCACTCGGTCTGGGTGACGCTGCAACGTTTGGAGAAAAGTTCTCGACGCTCAAAGAAGCTAATATGCACATGGTCCTGCCGCGAACCAGCGACTTTCTGCCCTGGACGGCATTGATGCTGGGGATTTGGATTCCGAATTTCTACTACTGGGGCCTGAACCAATATATCATGCAGAGAACACTTGGAGCGCACTCTTTACGTGAGGGACAAAGGGGCATCGTGTTTGCAGCTTTCCTGAAGCTGATTATTCCGTTTATTGTGTGCATTCCCGGGATTATTGCATTTACCCTTTATGGCTCAAAGATGCAACAGGATGCAATGAACCAGGAGGCATTTAACAAGCCTGTGTTGGAGGCATTTGAGCAGGCAAAGACGGCACCGGCCCAGGCTAATATGGTTATTCCGTTTAATGGTGACTTTGCTCGGTTGCAGCCGCAGCTTGCTGCGCAGGTGCTGTCATTCAATGCCGCAGTACTGGGCAAGGTTGTCCCGGTGGACGAGGACCTCAGTGCAATTAACGCAGAGCTGCTCGAGGGCGTGGACGAGTCTCACCCCGATATTGAAGTCCGGCAAGAGTTGATCGGCTATGACTACGATGGTGCATTTCCGCTGTTGATTCGGTATCTGACTCCGACCGGCCTGCGGGGTTTTGTATTGGCCGCGTTGATGGGAGCAGTGATTAGCTCCCTGGCATCGATGTTGAACGCAGCTTCCACCATCTTCACGATGGATATTTACAGGGAATGGTTTAATAAGAATGCGGCGCAGAATGTGCTGGTGTGGGTAGGTCGATGTTGTGTCCCGATAGGCGTAATCGTCGGGTGTCTGATAGCGCCGGTGTTGGCAAATCCCAGGTTCAGGGGAGCTTTCGCTTTCATTCAAGAGTTCCAGGGATTCGTATCACCCGGCGTGCTCACCATCTTCCTGTTCGGATTGTTTGTGAAATGGACGCCGCGGTGTTGTGGAGTCCTGGGGCTGATTCTTAGCCCTATTATCTATGGAATTCTGTTCTTCGGCTGGGGTGAGATGGCATTTCTTAACCGTATGGCAATCACAGTAGGTGCTATTGCGGCCATCCTGCTCTTAGTGACATTGATCAACCCAATGAAGGAAAAGATTGTGCTGCCGGAACAGACGAAGATTGAGTTGAACTGGTCTAAGGGTTCCGTGTACTTGGGTGTGCTCGTGATACTTTTGACAGTAGTGCTTTACATCATATTCTGGTAAGACAGGATTCACGAGTAATTTACTGATAAGGATTTAAGAATGCAACTAACAGCCCAAGGGCGCACAGCATTAGATAAGATCCTGAGCTTTTCGAAGGACAAGGGCATTGACATCAAGGGTGGGAAAATAAGAAGGACATCATCGCGCTTCTGTCTGGGTGTCGAGCATGGTGATTACAACGGCACTGAACTTTTCGGCGTTGGAACTGACAGGTTCATCTGGCTGGCCTATAAGCCTAATGGCTCTAACAAAGTCAGACTCTTTAGCGGGAATTTCCCCAACGATGGATTCATTGAATTTGTGCTGGGAAATGTCCCTGAGCCAAAGTCGGCCGAAATAGCTCAGACGTGGGGGCGGTTCGCGTACGGCGTTGAATATATTTTAAGGCGGGAGGGCCACAAACTCTCACAGGGTATTGACGGCGTTCTTTACGGGAACATCCCCGGCGGCGGAATGAGCCGGTCGGCATCGCTTTGCAACAATTTGATTCTGTCGCTCTTTGACGCAAACGGAATCGAAGTCGAAGACAAGAATACGATAGTCGATTTGGCCCAGGCTGTGGAGAACGACTACATCGGCTCGCCCTGCGGAAAGCTCGATCAGACAATGGTGCTCTTCGCACGCGAGGGAATGGCCACGTACTACAATCCCGAGGACCGCTCGATCGACTATGTGCCGATCGGTGCCGGAGCAACCGATTTTCGTATCGTCGTCCTCGATACCGGCACGGACCGCCCAGGCCTGGAAAAATCGACCTACAAGATCCGAAGAGACGAATGCGAAAAACTCGTTTCGATATTGCAGAAAGCGGGCTACGAGATTTCGTGCCTCGCGGATATCAAAGATGATCAGCTCTACGAAAAGATTATGAACGAATTCGGGACAAAATATCCGGATTTGTGCGGCCGGCTGAAGTATATTTTCAGCGCCCAGAAGCGGTTCTACAAAATGCTCGAAGCCTGGAAGGCCGGTGACATCGAAACGGTCGGGCAGATATTCCGGACTGACGGCCTGGGGCTGCGCGACGATTACAAAATATCCGGCCCGGAGCTCGAAACGATGTGCGACATGGTCAGAACGGTGCCGGGGGTCCTGGGTGAGCGGATGCTGGGAGGCGGTGACAAGGGAGCGTCCGGCGCCCTGGTTCGCGCCGAATCCGTCGAGGCGGTGAAAGCCGCGGTCGATACGGCCTATCCGCGAAGCTGCCCCGATTTCGCCGGGAAATATGCCGTCCACGTATGCAAAGTTGTGGACGGCGTTAGGGTTTACGAAGGCCTGCTGTAGCAGAAATTTTGCAAAATTGAAGTTAGGCATATATTATTTTCAGAAAATTGGTTTCGCGATTTTCTGAAAGTAATTGGACACCGTATCCTAATATGTTGTCGAGTCAAATGTTACTTGTCTTTTTTTAGAAAGAAAAAATCAAAAGAGAAGATTTTTTCTTTCCAAAAGTATGCCTAACTTCAATTTTGCAAAACACTTATTATAACAGGGGCTACGATTTATGTCGGAAGGATGCTCGTCATCGGCAAAGGGCAAGTTCGAGGCGCAGGTCTGTTCCAACAGGCGGATCGGACCCGGATTCCATCGGCTCAGGCTTCAGTTCACGCAAGATGGAGCGAGGGTTTTTGCCAATTTCGAGCCGGGACAGTTCGCCCAATTCGACCTCTCAAAGACCGCCCTGCCTTCGCCGGACACCGTGCCGCAGGAGTTGCGTGACGCCTCCGGCAGAAAGATACTGCTGCGACGGCCCTTCAGTTTCGCCGAAGTGACTCCCGAGGGCGGTAAGACGTTCGCCGAGCTTCTATATTGCGTGGTCGGGCCGGCTACGCTGCGCATGACGACACTATCGGCCGGAGACCATCTCGGCGTTATCGGACCTCTGGGCCGTGGTTACAGAATCCCGGACGGCAAGAAAACGGTCCTTCTCGTCGGTGGCGGAATGGGTACACCGCCGCTGCAGCACCTGGCGCAGAGCCTGACTGCACGCGATAACGGCATCGACATTGTCTCGCTTTCGGGCGCGAAAACCGCCGAGGCCCTGCCCTTCGAGGGCCGGCTGGATGAGATTTCACAGACACTCGGATTCTCTGTACCGGAATTCGCCAAATACGGCATCGAATCACTGATCGCAACAGACGACGGATCGGCCGGTTACCACGGGCTTGTCACCGATTGCCTCGCAGAATGGCTCGAAAAATCAGATTTAAGCTTTGATGATATTATCATTTGTGCCTGCGGACCCGAGCCAATGTTGGCGAGAGTGGCACAAATCGCCGCCGATAAGAACATCGACTGCCAGGTCAGTATGGAGCGGAGAATGGCCTGCGGTATCGGCCTGTGCCAGAGCTGTGCCGTTGAATGCAAAGTTAGCGATTCAAACGAAACCATCTACAAAATGTGCTGCCAGGACGGCCCGGTCTTCGACGGCAGAGAAGTCGTCTTTTCGTAAACACACGCCCACGCTTAGCCCCCACCCCTGCGGTGGGGATTATAAACGACAGGAGCATAGATTTATTCGCAAAGATTACCCCCAGGACAGGCCTGGGGGCTAAACGGTTGGGTCACGAGTCACGAGATACGAGCGACAAATCACGCCACGGCGGCGGTTTCGTCTTCGTACTCTCCGAATCGGACGCTTATCTTCTTGCTCACTCCGCGGACCTGCATCGTAATACCGAACAGCACGTCGGCAATGCTCATCGTGCGCTTGGCGTGCGTGATTACCACGAATTGCGAATCCTTTTGAAATTCGCGAAGCAGCATATTGAAACGCTCGTTATTCGCCTCATCAAGTGCGGCATCAACCTCGTCGAGGAAGCAGAACGGCGACGGTTTCGTCTTGAATACCGAAAACAGCAGGGCCATCGCCGTCATCGATTTTTCACCGCCGCTCAGCAGCGATATGCTTCTCGTCTCCTTGCCGGGCGGTTTGGCTATTATCTCTATGCCGGCATCGAGAATATCTTCGGCGTCCTCGAGTATAATATCCGCCTTGCCTCCGCCGAACAGCTTACGGAAGATTTCCTGGAAATGTCCCCTTATTTCCTCGAATGTCTGCTGGAATTTCTCCCTGCTCTTCTTGTTCAGACGATTGATTAGCTGCTGGAGCTGCGCCCTGCTGCTGTTAAGGTCCTGGACCTGGGTGCTCAGGAACTCGTGCCTGTTCTCAAGGGCTTCCTGCTCGTCGATGGCGTCCACGTTTACGTTGCCGATCCGTTCGATCCTGCCCCGAAGCGTGGCTATTTCTTCTCTTATCCCCTCCCAGTCGACCTGCTGGTCCGTGTAGTCCTTATAGGCCTCGGCCAGTTCTATCTGCAACTCATCCCTGACCCTCTCAACCAGGTCTTGCTTCCTTACCTCCAACTGGCTCAATTCTATCTTTAGCTCATTGGTCTTTTGCTCGCTCTGGCCCTTCTCGGCACGTTTGGCCCGAATAAGCTCCTCTGTTTGCTGCTTTTCTTCGGATAAACTTTGCAGTTCTTTTTGCAGCATCCGATTGGACTCCTGGTTCTTCTCTTTTTCAACGAACAGTTCCGAGACCGATGCTTCGCAGCCAAGAATGTCCCTCTGGGCGGACGTCAACTGCTCGGCACAGCTTGCCGATTCCATCTCGGCGGCGCCGGCGGCAGTCCGGTTCTCCCGTACCTGGCTGTCCAGACTAAAGATTGCCTGTTCCAATGCCTTGCCTTGTTCGGTAATTTGACCTAAGGCAATCTTCAAATCGGTCAGCTTGTCCGACAACGCCTGCTGCTGCTGTTTTTGTTCGGAGTGTCTCGTTTGAAGCTGTTCTATGTGCTCGGTTCGTTGGTTGTTGACTACCTCCAACTCGTGCAATTTCTGCTTCGAGTCATATTCTTTCTGTACCGACTGGGCTATCTGCTCGGCCAGCAGGTCAATTTCACTGGCTATCAGTGGTTCTTCATCTTTCAGCCGCTTTATATTCTGTTCTATTACGCTGAGCTTGGAACTTACCTGCATCTGCTCGGTATTCGCTTCATAAACCGCTGTCCTCAGTTCCTTGCACAGCTTATCCAGGTGAATCTTCGTCTGACAGTTTTTCTCGACCTGGTTTTCAATCTCATGGATTTCAGAGGTGATATTTGCGATGATATCCTGCAGTTGACGCAGCCTGCTTTTGCGTGATATCAGGCCGGTAGCCTTGCCGAGGGGCCCGAGTTTTATCACCCCGTCGGCGCTTACGAATTCGCCCTTGAGAGTGACACACTTGTAACCTTTCGGCCCGCGGCCGGCCAGTTCGGCGGCCTCTTCGAGAGAATCGACGACCAGTGTCTTGCCGAGCAGTTTCCAGGCCAACGGCGCGTACTTGCCTTCGAATTTGACAAACTCGACGAGCCGGCCTTTCACACATTCGTGTTTGGACAAATCGTTGCTGTCGACGAAAGGCTCGGTTTTATCAAGACAAATGAAATTCACCCTGCCGTCAAGAGCCTGGATTTGTTCGCTGTCGGCCAGCATTCTGCTCGTGCTGTTTATCACTAATGAGTCGGTCTGGCCTTCGAGAACGGCTTCGACGGCGTTGGCGTACTCGACGTCGGCTTCTATGATATCGGCCAGCATTCCTTCGACGTAATCGAACCTGTTATTTTCAACCGAACGACTCTTCAGGATGCTCTTGACTCCTGGCTTAAGACCCTCACAGCGTTTTTCCATATCCGTCAATATAGTCAGTTCGCTGTTGAGCGCACTTGCCGCCTCTTTGCTGTGGGCCAGCCGCTTGTTGTCCTCGCCCAGAGACTTCTCGATATCTTCGGCACTTTTGCGTTTGGATTCCAGGCTGTCCTTCAATTCGCCAAGCACTTTTTCAATATCATCCAAACGGGCACTGTGCTGTGCTTTTTCAGTCAGCAGTCCCTCCAATTCGGCCCGGGCGGTCTGGGCCCTGCCGGCAAGACGGTCTTTCTGGCTGGATAAATTGCTGCGATAAACCGAAATGCTCTGGACCTCGTTATGAAGCTGCGCGGTCCTTCTTACTATATCGATAATTCCCGATTTCTCATCTTCAAGATGCGCTTCGAGCGAGGTACATTCGGCGTTGACTTTCCCGATAGCCGCCGCTACCTGCTCGACGTTGCGGCTTTTCTCTTCGAGCATCTTTTCACAGCTCGCCGACTCGGTCTTGTACCTGTCGGAATTTTCCTCGAAGACACTCATCTGCTCGCGCAGCTTTTCGATTTTATCGGAAGCCGATTGCTTCCTGTCGTGCAGTTCCGAAACCCTGTCACGCAAAAAATCGATTCGCTGAAGTTTCTGCTCGATTTTGCTCTGAACCGAGACAAGACTGTTTCCGGCACTGCTTAGCTTGTGCTCGGTCTCGATTATTTCTTCGCCCAGCCTGCTTAATAAAGTGTCTTCTTTTGCCACTTCGGCCGACAGGGCCTCGAACTGCTCGGTCACCTGACTGAGAGCCTCCTGCTTCCGGCTTATCTGCGATCTATGCTTGGCATATTCGACCAGCGAGTAATTTACCTGCAGCTCTTTGAGCCTTTGCGTATATTGCAGGTAGTTTCTCGCCTTGCCCGCCTGGAGTTTTACGCTCCGCAGCCTTTTGCCGACTTCGCCCAGAATATCTGCAAGCCGGAGAAGATTTTGTTCCGTCCGGTCCAGCTTTCGCAGCGCCTCTTTCTTGTGCGCCTTGTACTTGCTTATGCCGGCGGCTTCTTCAAATATAAATCTTCTGTCTGTCTTCGATGCACTTACCAAATACTCAACCTGTCCCTGTTCGAGAATCGAATAGGCCTTGGCACTTACGCCGGTGTCCATAAACAGTTCGCGGACATCTTTGAGCCGGCAAATTTTATTGTTTATCCGGTACTCACTCTCCCCGCTTTTATATATCTTTCGTGTTACCTGCACCTCGTCGGCTTCGATCGGCAGTTGCCGCGATCCGGCACCGTCGGAATTTGACATGACCATGCTGACTTCGGCCGCCCCAAGAGGTTTCCTGCTGCTGCTGCCGCCGAATATCACGTCCGCCATCTGCCCGCTTCGCAGGCTCTTGACACTCTGCTCGCCGAGGACCCACTTGACCGCATCGACAACGTTGCTCTTGCCACAGCCGTTGGGTCCCACAATGGCTGTTATAGGCGAATCGAAAACAAATTCCGTCTTGTCGGCAAAACTCTTAAATCCGTTTAATATAACCTTTTTAAGTCTCATCAATTAT